>CAUTQZ010000004.1:0-123750 GCA_963540875.1 uncultured Acholeplasmataceae bacterium
TTAATCCATAAAGAAAAACTAGTTGAAAAAGATCAAACAATTTATGCTAAGTTTGCAAAGGATATCTATTTTAATACTGAACCATCATCTAAGGTAGTTATAAAAGAAATATCTGGAGCATACTCAATTGAGAAAATAAATGATTTAAAATTATTAGGTCATGACTTTGGTTATTTATTTATCCCTAAAATAATTAAAGGTAAAGAAGTTGTCGAATTTGGACTTAATTCACTAGACCCAAGTATTGGCAAAACTGATATTGATGATAATTTTATTGAATTTATTTATTTTTACGAAACAATTAATCAATTTAGAGAAGCATCATTTAAAAGATTAAACAAACTATGTGAAATAAGAAAAGAACATAGTATTAAGGCATTTAAAACAAAAAATCAAATTACAACTATTCATAAATCCATGTTTGAAGATAATTGGAAATTAAAAGAACTTCCTTTTGATACAACAACTGTAAAAAATGTAGAAGATAAGGGATTAGCAGGTTGTGAACAATTGCCTGATATGTTATTTAGAGATATAGAGAGAGTAGGAAAAAGAGCATTTTATAGTCATGTTTTAAAATTTAGAATTGGAGAAAAAATAACACTAGCAGATGGCAGTGAAGCATATAATACTAAACTAACATATGTTGATGACGAAGGATTTGCTAATTCAAGTTTATATGGTAGATTAATTTGTAATAATTTAGCATATGCACCTGGCGAGTCTAAAAGTGGTTGTTTTAAAAGTACTGATATTGAAGCATTTTCAACGAGTAAAGATTATGTTGTTGGTGATAAAACTTTTAGCTTTTGTGAAAAATTAGAAAAAGTAGAAACTGGGAAAATAAAAATTGCTAAAGAATTATTTGAATTTTGCTCCAAATTAAAATCATTTGATGGGAATTTAATCGAAGAACTTGATAAGGGCGTTTTCAGACGCTGTGAAGAAATAAAAAAATTAGAGTTCAGTAAATATAACACACTACCATCTATTAAAGAAAGTTGTTTTTATGGCACTGAAAATTTAAATAGTATTACATTTCATAGTAAAATGAGAAATTTTATTGATATTTATGCACAACAAGTTTTTTATGATTCTGCAATTAAAGATATTAAAATCCCAGAAATTGAGGAAAATAATATTACATTAGGCTACAAAACTTTTTATACAAAAAGTAAGCGGATAAATTTAGATTTTTCTAACTGCACAGAAAAACAAGTTTTAACTAACCGTATTATATTTTTGTCTAAATTATCTAATACAAATAGTGAAAACCCATTTATCCTAAATATAATTGGACATAATACCAAAAAATTTCTCCTTGATAGACAATTTGATGACTTTTCAAGAGTATTAGTTAATAATCTTATGCCTACTCCAAGTACCTTATTTAAGGGTAGTACTACTAACTATCGTTATATAACTGATAATGGCTATTTAGTTACTGATGATGGAAAAACTGTATTAAATATGTTTTCTAATTGGGATTATAAGTTTGCAGACACTGCTACAACACTTGAATTAGGTTCTGTTGCAACAAAAGTTTTAAATATAGATACCTATAAGTTTGCAGATAATATAAAATCAATAAAACAATATGTGTATAGTAATTACGATAAATTTAATTCCTTTCAATGGCTTAATATAAAAACAGTTGATTTAAACAATATAGATAATATCCCCCAAGATTATTTTAATAATCAATACATAAAAGGAAATTATATTCAACTTGATGAAGCTGATGGCTTCTTAAAAAAAGGCACTACAGTATTAAAATATTTTGATCACGAAAGATTTCACCAATTAGATATTGAAATTAATGCTAATAACTATCTAAAAAATAGCAATTATATTCAAAGAAGAAAAGCAACAATTAAAAATTATGGCGAAGGTTCACTAAAATTTTTACATGCTAACGAAATATATTTTGATAATGCAGATGACTTTTTAAGATTTAATAAAAATACTGAAAAATGTAAAACATCATATCAAGCAAGTGCATTTAATTTTACATTTAACGATACTGAGTTTAGCAAATTAAAAGATGAACTTGTTTGCTTTGATAATCACTTACAGGGTAGTAGTAATAATGTCCTAAATTTAAAGTATTTTAGAATGGTTAATGGACTTGATAATGCACCTAATGGTATGATATTATCTGATAGACTAAGTTTTATTGGTGCTTATAATTATAGTAGTGATAATAAATATTTAGAAATAAAATCTAATGAGTCATTAACCTATGATCTTGATACTAGTATAAACTATGTAAAAATAGAAGCTCCAAATATATTTAATAAGGCTGCAGATAATGAAACAAATTATAATGCATTGCCAAACATATTTCATATTAAAGGAAAACTTACAGGTGGTATTGAATATATTTTTAAAGAAGTACACACTTTTATATCAGAGCTTAAAGAAAACTCTGTAATAGATGCTAGCATTACTAACCCAGATATTCAAAAATATTTTTCTGTTATAGAATTAGAACAAAGTAATGGTATCAAATGGGAAGACCATGGCGTAAAGCCTGAAAATATTATCAAGGCCACTTCCTTATTTAAAATGGATGGCATGCATTTTGCACTAACTAATAAAGCGTATAATAAAGATAGCAATTATAAAGAAGCAGTACTTTATTATGCTGATACTTTTATTAACCCGCCAGGAGCAAGATTAGAAATTCCTAGTGAGTTTACTACTAATGGTATAAAATATAAAGTTGTTAGGATTTTATCTAATGCGTTTAGATTTACTAATTTAAAAGAAATAATCTTCCCAACAACTATACAACAATATCCATCTCAAATATTTAATAATGCTACCCAATTAGAAAGAATTGAGTTCAAATCTAAAATTGATGATTTAAGTGAAGTTTTTTCTGGTTTATTAGTCGAAAGAAGTAGACTTAAAGAATTAGTTTTCCATTATCAGTTTAAAACTATTCCAAGATATGGATTTAATCTTGCTCATTTTGAAAAATTTACTATCTTAAATAGGGATGAAGACGAATATAGTCTAAACTACAGAATTATTAATGATAGCATGATTTTAGATAGGAACAATAACTTATTGTTAGTAAATAAAGCCAAAAATAACAGGTATAATCTATATTATGGAATCTTAGGTATTGCTCCGTTTGTATATGCAAATAAAGTTATTGAAGATATTAAATTTTCAAATACAATAAATGACATTTATATGTATGCTTTTAAAGATGCTATACTACCTAAAAAAGTAGTTTTACCTGATTGTGTAAAAAAGATTTATGAAGAAGCCTTTAATGTTAAGTCTAAAACAGAGTTTATTATTCCTGAAGGTATAGAATTCATAGCTAATAATGTGTTTTCAGCAGGCTGTGTTGTAAAATTCCGCGGTTCTAAACCTCAATGGTTTGAAGAAGATAATCAGCCCGAAGGAGTTGAATTTATATATAACTACAACGGAGATTAAGCTGATTTTAAAAAAATGACGGTATTTTTGCCGTCATTTTTTTCTGTTTTTACTCAAGATTATCCATTAAAAGAAAGTCTTTTAAACTAATATGCTTAACATTAGATGTTGAAAAATCGACTAAATCATTACTAATAAAAATTTTTTTCGCACTATTATCAAGCTTGTTAAAGCCTTTCATTTCTCTTTGATAAGTGTTATCACCTGCAATAGAATAAGCTACTTGTACTAAATATACTTTATTACCTTTTTTACACCTAAAGTCAATTTCATAATCTTGGGCTGATAAATAATCTACACTATAGCCCATATAAAGAAGCTCGTTATAGACAATATTTTCTAAGTTATGCTCTAAGTCAAATCGATTGTTACTATTAATTAAGGAATTAAAAGACACATCTGTATTGTATAATTTTCCATAATAATTAAGTTGTTTTTTTGCTTTTAAGGAAAAATTACCAATTTCTTGAATAATAAAAGCATCTTTTAAATATTGAATATATTTAGTTATGGTATTTACAGAACAATCATAATGAACACTCTTTATATAATCATAAATTGATTTTGACGAGAATATTCTACTATTTGAGATTAAGACATAATCAACAAGCTTTCTAAATAGTGCAATATTTCTAATTTTAAATCTAGTAATAATATCATTATAAATAATGGTATTATTTATATTGTTTAAATAATGTATTTGATCGCTAAGTGTACTTAATTCAAATCTTTTAGGAAAACCACCCCAAATAATATAATCATTTATATCAGGTGTAATATTTAATTCTTTTGCATATTCAACTATTTCTTTATAAACAAAAGGATAAATAGTAAATGATACATAACGCCCTGAAAGATAATTTACAAATTCATTAGATAATAATTTAGAGTTAGAACCTGTTATGAAAATAGAATAATTATTTAATCGTAAGTGCCTTATAGCTAAAAACCAATTTGGAAGTTCCTGCACTTCATCAAAAAAACAATAACAAAGTTTATCTTTACGATTATTTTTTACATAATTTATTAAATCAAGATGATTTTTTATTAAATTAGCAGTTTCAACATTTTCAAAATTTAAATAGATAATATTATCTGATATTTTTTCTATTTCATTTTTGATAGTTTCTAAAATAATACTTTTTCCGCAACGTCTAATACCTTGAATAACCTTCACTAAATCGCTTTGATAAAATCCTCTTATTTTTTTTAAATAGTTTTCTCTTATAATCATATAAACTCCTTTTAAAGATAATAATATTATACTTAATTAGTTATAAAAAGTCAAGAAAAGTTTTCACTATACTGAAATCTTTTTCTAAATAATATAAAAGTTTTCACTATACTGAAAAGTTTTATCGTTTTAATAAATCTTTTTACTAATTATATCAATGCAAAATTAGAGGAACAATTTATATTTTTATTCGTATATTTAAAAACTAATTTTTTTAATAAAGAAAATAGACACTTTAATTTTTGCACTATGATATAATATATTTATATATTATTAAGAAATATTTATTAAAAAGAGGTGTATTTATGAATATAAATCAAAAGGCAATTACAACATTAAAAATGCTAGGTATTGATATGATCAATAACGCAAACTCAGGCCACCCTGGTATTGTTTTAGGGGCTGCTCCTATTATGTATGCACTATTTATTGATCACTTAAAAGCAAACCCTAAACAACCTAAGTGGATTAACCGCGATCGTTTTGTCTTATCTGCTGGCCACGGCTCTGCTCTTCTTTATGCAATGCTTCATCTTGCAGGATATCCAGTATCACTTGATAATTTGAAGTTTTTCCGTAAAGATGGTAATACTCCAGGTCATCCTGAATATGGTGTAACCCCTGGTGTCGATATGACTACAGGACCCCTTGGCCAAGGACTTGCAACAAGTGTTGGCTTTGCAATTGCTGAGGCTAATTTAAGAACTAGATTTAACAAAGACGGCTTTAATGTTTTTGATCACTATACCTATTGTTTATGTGGTGATGGCGATCTTCAAGAAGGTATTTCACACGAGGCAATCTCTTTTGCTGGAGTTCATAAATTAAATAAACTAATTGTTTTATATGATTCTAATAATGTTCAACTTGATAGTGAAACTAATTTAGTATGCCAAGATAATGTTAAACTTCGATTTCAAGGTGCTGGCTGGAACTACATATTAGTTCAAGATGGCGATAACTATAAAAAGATTTCATCTGCTATTAAAAAAGCAAAAGAATCAAATAAGCCTACTCTTATAGAAGTTAAAACTGTAATTGGTGCAGGATCTAAGTTTGAAAATACTTCTAAAGTGCACGGGGCTCCATTATCTGAAGAAGATATCAATAACTTAAGAGCTAAATTAGAATACAATCAACAACCATTTAACATTCCTCTTGAAGTATATGAGCATTTTAATAATGATCTAGTTAAAGTAAATGAAGCCCTATATGAAGAATATGAGGCAATGTATGAACAATATAAAGTAAGTTTTACTGATCTAAATAAAAACCTTGAAGAACTACTTGATAATAAAATTAACTTTGATGCTAATGCAATAAGTGAACTTTTTGATGAAACTAAAAACTACTCAGGCCGCGATGCCAGTGGTATTATTTTAAAAGAAGTATCAAAAGATACACTTAAACTAATTGGTGGTTCTGCTGATTTATCTGCTTCTACTAAAGTATTATGTAATGCTAAATCATTTTCTTCAGATTCTTATTTTGGCAGAAATATCTATTTTGGGGTAAGAGAGCATTTAATGGCAGCAATTGCTAATGGACTATCTTTATATGGTTTGTTTAGACCGTTTGTTGGAGGTTTCTTTGTCTTTTCTGATTATATGAAACCAGCAATGAGATTATCTGCGTTAATGAAACTTCCTGTTATGTATATTTTTACCCATGATTCAATTCATGTTGGTGAAGACGGTCCTACTCATCAGCCAATTGAACAATTGCAAGCGCTAAGAGCAATCCCTAATTTTATTACTTTTAGACCATGTGATTACCGTGAAGTAATTGGTTCTTATGATGTAGCGTTTGATTTAAAACTACCATCTGCGATGGTATTATCAAGGCAAGATCTAATTACCCAGCCAGAATCTAAAATTGAAGATGTAAGATATGGTGCTTATATCATCTCACGTGAGAAAAATAAACTTGATGGTATTTTAGTTGCAACAGGTTCAGAAGTTGAACTAGCAATGCAGGCAAAAAAACTACTTGCAGAAGAAGGCTATGATATAAGAGTTATTTCAATGCCTAGTATTGAACTATTTAAGATACAATCATCTTCTTATAAATCAGCCTTATTCCCACTAGGAGTAAAAACAGTTGCTGTTGAAGCAGGCTCACCTGATATTTGGTATCAGTTTGCTAAAAATGTATTTGGTTTAACTAGATTTGGTTTATCTGATAATGCTGAAAGAGTTATTACTAAATTAGATTTTAATGCCGAATGCCTTGCTAAATTTTTTAAAAACGCACTTAAATGAAGTTAGATAAAAAGGGACTATTAGTAGTAATCTCTGGTCCATCTGGGGTCGGAAAGTCAAGTGTGAGAAAAGCCTTATTTAATATGCGCAATCATAACCTAGCCTATTCAATTTCAATGACTACAAGAGAAAAGCGTCCTCAAGAAGTTGAAGGACAGGATTATTACTTTGTCTCGCATGAAGAATTTCAGCAAAGAATTAAAGAAAAAAAGTTTTTAGAATATGCACAGTTCTGTGGGAACTTCTATGGCACTCCCAAGGATAAAATAGATGAAATGCTTAATGCCGGTAAAGAGGTTATTTTAGAAATTGAAGTAGAAGGTGCGCAGCAGGTAATGAAGCAAGTTAAAGATGCCGTGTTTATTTTTATTGTTCCTCCAACACCTACTGCCATTGAAGAAAGACTAAGAAATCGTGGTACTGATTGTCAGTGTGATATAGATCTACGATTAAATAAAGCAAAAAGCGAATATATGGTTGCTCATAAATACGACTATATTGTAGTAAATGATGAAATCTATAACGCCGCTGATCGAATCCTTGCTATCATAAGAGCGGAACACGCTAAATCTAAAAGAACAATTGATGAGTATTTAAACTTATTAAAATAAAGGAGTATTATGAAAAATTTAGATGGAATGAGATATCCTTCAATTGACTTACTACTAACTAAGATTAACTCTAAATATAAACTTGCTTATACTGCTAGTAAAGTTGCTAAGTTAATTGAAGAAAATAAAGAAAAACTAGCCATTACTAACTCTGTTTGTCAAAAGTCAGTTGGTATCGCACTTGAAGAAATAATTAACGATCACGTAAATATTAAATTTGATGAATAAAAAGGTGTAAAAGCCTTTTTTACTATGATAGGACTACTTAAAGAAAAACTAAATCTTTTACCTCACGAGCCAGGCTGCTATTTATTCTATAATCGATTAGATGAGATAATTTATGTAGGTAAGGCTAAAGATATCTATAAAAGAGTCCACCAATACTTTCTTCCTAACCAAACAATAAAAACCAAAGCCTTAGTAGCAAGTATAAATAATATTGACTATATCATTACTAATAGCGAAAATGAGGCCCTAATTTTAGAGAATAACTTAATTAAAAAACATAACCCATTTTATAACATTAAACTTACCGATGGTAAAACCTATCCTTTTATTGTAGTTAGTAATGAGATAAATCCTAGAGTATATGTTGAGCGAAAAGTAAATTATAAAAAAGCTCTTTATTATTATGGTCCATTTACTAATCAAAGATTATGTAAAGATTTAGTTGAGATAATAAATAACTTATACCCTTTTAGAAAATGTTATAAAATCCCTGATAAGAAGTGTCTTTACTATGATCTTAATTTATGCTTAGCACCATGTATTAATAAAGGTAGTCTTAATTATAGTGATTATATAAAAGAGATTAAGGATTTATTTGATGGAAGGAATATTTTAAAAATAAAAGAAAAATTAACATCAAAGCTCTACTATTATAAGGATAGCCTTAATTATGAAGAAGCTTTAAAGATAAAATATATTCTAGAAAAGTTTATCTATATTAGTAATAAACAAATAATAAATCAAGCAAGTGATAAAAATGCTGACTATATTGGATATGCTTATAATGATGATCTAGTATCCATATTTATCCTTAAAATGCGCGATGGAGTAATAAAAGATCATTTTAAATATATAAGTCCTTATGAAATAGAAGCAATGGATTTAATTAGTAGTATTTTAAATGATTATTATCTTCATTATCCTTTTAATAATTTAATTTATTTTAAAGATGATTTTATTAGCCTAGCCAAAGATTATATTATCCCTAAGATAGGGGATAATTTAAAACTATCCCTTATGGCTTATGATAATGCCAAAAAAGCCTTAGATGAAAAAACAAGTATTAATAAGTTAAAGTTAATTAAATCAAACGAGCTAAAAAGTAGTTTTGATGAAATATTTAATTTTGATATAGATATTATTGACGCTATCGATATTGCCCAATTATTTGGTACTAATATTTTAGGGGGCGTTATAAGAATTGTAGATAATACTATTTTAAAAAACCAAGCGCGCTTTTATCATTTAGATAACCAAAATCTAGGAGATGTTAACCTAATTTATAATTTAGCCTTAAAGCATTATTCTAAAGTAGAAGTACTTCCTTCAATAATATTTGTAGATGGGGGCATGCTGCAGGTAAAATATCTATCTAACGCCCTAACACAATTAGGCTTAAATATCCCTGTAGCAGGACTTGCTAAAGATCAATTTCACAATCTTGACTATCTCTTCTATAAAGAAAGAAAATTCGCCCTGCGAAGGAATACTCCCCTTTACCAATATTTAAGGTATATTGATGAGAGTATTCATAACTATATAATAAAAAAACATCAAGGACTGAGAATAAAAACTAGTTTTAAATCAAAGCTTGAACAAATTAAAGGCGTAGGTAGTATTAGATCAAATAAGTTATTATTAAGATATTCTTCTTATGATGAGATTAAAAAGGCTAGTGTTGAAGAACTAAAAAAACTAGGTATTGATAATAGAACAATAAAAAATATAAAAGAAGGACTATAGTGAATTTCATAATTAAAAGAGTAAACAACCGAAGACATACATTTTATACCCAAGATAAACTGCAAGAAAAGGGTTATTATTTAACCAAATCCCTTGCTAAGATATTTATGGATTATCTAGCTGAAGGCATTGTAGTTGATTTTAACCTAGATGAAGAAGTAGTAATAATAAGTAAAAAAGAGCATCAGGTAGTAGCCTCTTTTAATAAAATTATAGATAGAAAAAAAAATACCACCTATTTTGATATTGAAGATATTAAAGATAAGATGTATTTATCACTGCAAAATTATGAGCATTATTTATTTATTGATTTTGAAATGTCTATGCCTGAGAAAAAGCAAACTAAATTTAGGCCTGAAATAATTCAGGCAGGGATGTATTTAACTGATATAAATGGTAAAATCTTATATAATTATAATCGTTATATTTATCCTAAAAAACATAATTTATCTGATTGGACAATAAAGTTTTTAAATCTTAATTTAGAAGAGTTTGAAAAAAATAGTATTGCTTTTAAAAACTTTTATTATGACCTATTAAAAATATATAATAAGTATAAACCTCAAATAATAGTATGGGGTGAAAATGATTATGATATTTTATCTAGAAATATTAAATCAAATAGGTTAAAACTATTTTATCAAAGGGAAAACTTTACTAATTTATTAAAACTAATTAAAGGCTATTTCCAATCAAAAAGAGATCTTGGTTTATTTGAAATGTATAAAGAACTTCTTGATCGCCAAGATATAAAAAAACAGGCACATAACGCCTATGAGGATGCATATATGACTAAAGAAGTATATTTTTATTTTCTAAATATACTAAAAGAACATTATAATAAACCAAAGGAGTAATAAAATATGGGAGTAATGAAATTATTTGATCCAGCAAGAAAAACCCTTAAAAAAGGGATACGAATAGCTAAATTAGTTCTTGCTAAAGAAGATGAAATAAAAAAATTAAATGATCAAGACTTTCCTTTAAAAACCCAAGAGTTTAAAGAAAGAGTAGCAAAAGGAGAATCGCTAAATAGCATTATGGTGGAAGCATTTGCACTAGCTAGAGAAGCATGTTTTAGAGTATCACAAATGAAGCCGTTTTTTGTGCAAGTTGTTGGTGCTTATGCAATTCATGATGGTAATATTGCTGAGATGAAAACAGGTGAAGGAAAAACACTAACTGCAGTACTACCTGCATATTTAAATAGCTTATCAAATAAAGGTGTTCATATTGTTACTGTTAACGAATACCTTGCCCAAAGAGAGGCTAATGGCATTATTGGTGAGATCTTTAAATTCTTAGGCTTAACAGTAGGACTAAATGTAAGAGATCTTGATAGTGAACAAAAAAAGGAAGCCTATGCATGTGATGTATTATATACTACTAACTCGGAGCTTGGTTTTGACTACTTACGTGATCACATGGTTTTATATGAAGAAGAACTTGTTCAGAAACGAGGCCTTAACTTTGCTATTATTGACGAAGTTGACTCGATTTTAATTGATGAAGCAAGAACTCCGTTAATTATTTCTGGCGGTGAAAAAGATGAACAAAACACTTACCAGGTAGCAGATAGGTTTGTTAAAACCTTATCTGAAGATGAGTATGAAATAGATGTTGAAGACCAAACAGTAGAACTACTGCCTAATGGTGTAGAACATGCTGAGAGGATTTTTAATTTAGAAAATCTATATGATCTTGATAATGTAAAATTAGTACATAGAATAAATAATGCCTTAAGAGCAAATCTTATTATGAAGCGTGATAAAGAGTATATGGTATCAGATGATGGTGAAGTGCTTATCATTGACCAATTTACCGGTCGTGTTTTAAAGGGCAGACAATTTTCTGAAGGACTTCATCAAGCACTTGAGGCTAAAGAAGGTGTTTTAGTTAAAAAAGAAACTGTTACTGTGGCTGAAATTACTTATCAAAACTTCTTTAGAATGTATCGTAAACTATCAGGTATGACCGGAACTGCTAAAACAGAAGAAGATGAATTTAGAGATATCTACAATATGAATGTAGTCGTAATTCCAACTAATAAGCCAATGATTAGAAAAGATGATAACGACTTTTTATATGTTTCACTTGAGGCTAAATTTAATGCCCTTGTTAAAGATGTTATAAATCGCCATCAAACAGGACAGCCAATCTTAATTGGTACTGTTGCAGTGGAGACATCTGAACTTATCTCTCAAATGCTGCAAAAGGCCAAGATTCCACACGAAGTTCTAAATGCTAAAAATCATGCCCGTGAGGCTGAAATTATTAAAAACGCTGGTCAAAAAGGAGCTATCACCATTGCTACTAACATGGCAGGTCGTGGAACTGATATTAAATTAGGTGAGGGTGTAGTTGAACTTGGTGGTCTTTGTGTAATTGGTTCTGAACGTCATGAGTCAAGAAGAATTGATAACCAGCTAAGAGGTAGAAGTGGAAGGCAAGGAGATCCAGGTTATTCTAGATTTTATATCTCTACTGAAGATGAACTTTTAGTTCGCTTTGGTGGCGAGCGTTTTAGAGACCGTCTTAAATGGATTTTTTCAATTGGAGCATTTAATCCTGAAGAACCAATCACTTTTAAAATGTTTACTAACTTTGTCTCTAAAGCCCAAAAGAAAATTGAAGGTGTTAACTATGATATTCGTAAGAATGTCTTAAGATATGACGATATTACAAGATTACAAAGAGAGATAATATATGGTGAGCGAATGAAAGTAATTAAAGGCGAGATTACTGATAAAGAAATTATTAGTATTGCGCCCAAAGGAATTGATGCTTTCTATAATCAAATTAAGTTTCACCAAGACCTGCCGATATATGAGCAGATCTATAAAAACTTTAATCAAAATATTTTTAAAGACCAAGTAATCGATCAAGAAAAATTAAAAGATTTTACTTCTAAAGAACAGATTACTTCTTATTTAAAAGAGCTAGGTAGCGAAGAGATTAACTATAAAATTGAAAATACTCCACCAGAGATATTTTCAGAATTTCTTAAAGTAATCTTCCTTCGTGTTTTAGATAATTATTGGATGCAACATATCGAGACAATGTCTGCACTTAGACAGGCAGTTTCGCTGCAACAATATGGTCAACAAGATCCTTTTCAAGCATATCAAAGACAAGGTAAGATCTCATTTGATGAGATGTTAAGAAATATTAATATTGACGTTACTAGATATCTTTTAAGAGCAGTAATTAATTATAATCAAGAAAGAGAACAAGTAGTAAAAAATGCTCAAACTAATGAAGGCCGCGAAGATAGTCAAAAGCGCCAACACAAGCAAAAAAACAGAGGTCAAAGAGCACCTTGGAATCGTAGATAGTGGAACGCTTTGAACTGGCTAAAATAATTGAACAAAATAATAGCACCATCTTAAAGTTATCAAAAATTATTAGTCTTGATGAGATAAATAAAACTATTGATGCTAATAACCTTTTAATGCAGGAGCCTAATTTTTATAACGATCTTCTGCAGGCACAAAAAATTGCTAAAGAAACAGAAGTTTTAAAAAAAAGAGTTGCTATATATATAGAGTTAAAAAAAGAGAGTAGTGATTTAGAAGAACTATTTAACCTCTCAGGCCTAGAAGAACTTGAAGAAATATCTTTAGAAGCAATTGCACTACAAAAAAAAATCAATAAATTTAATATTGATCTGCTTCTTAATGGCGAGTATGATAGTGCTTCATGCATTCTTGAGATTCACTCAGGAGCAGGTGGCACTGAGGCAATGGATTGGGCTAAGATGCTTTTAAGGATGTATTTAAGATATTGTGAAAAAAATAGCTTTAAAACCAAAGTTATCTCCCAGGTTTTAGGTAATGAAGCAGGAATAAAAAATATCTCACTAGAAGTTAATGGTGAAATGGCTTATGGCTATTTAAAAAATGAGCGCGGAGTTCATCGCTTAGTAAGGATATCTCCATTTGATGCCAATAAAAGAAGACATACTTCATTTGCTTCAGTGATGGTATCTCCAAAAATAAATAATGATAGTGTAGTGGAGATTAAAAAAGAAGACCTTAAAATTGATAACTACTATTCAAGTGGCGCAGGCGGCCAAAGTGTAAATACAACAATGTCAGCAGTAAGAATTACCCATCTGCCTACAGGGATAATTGTATCTTGTCAAAACGAACGTTCACAAATACAAAATAAGGCTAATGCTATGAGTATTTTAAGAGCTAAATTAGTACAATTAGAAATAGAAAAAAGAGAGGCTGAACTAAATAAAATTAAAGGTGATAAAATGCAAATTATGTGGGGCTCGCAACGCCGATCTTATGTATTTTGTCCCTATCAATTAGTAAAAGATCACCTAAGTAATTATGAAACCTCACAACTTGAAAGAGTTTTAGATGGTGATATAAATGAATTTATTTTTGCGGAGTTATTAGATAATAAATTATGAAAAAAAAAGTAAGTAAGAGTAAAATAGTACTAAATAAGTTTAAAAAAAAATATAATCCTAGTAGTATTTTTATTATTTCGCTAGGTACTTTTTTAGTAGCCTTTGCTTATTACTTATTCTTTAAACCTAATGGCTTTGTTACTGGTGGTGTTACAGGTATTGCTAATATGCTAAATTTAGCCGTAGGTATTCCTGATTCTTATATAGCAATGACTGGAAATATTATCCTTTTAATATATGGATTATTTGTTCTAGGAGTGCCATTTTTCACTAAAACAGTATTTGCTTCCTTAATACTCCCTTTTTATATTTTTTTATTAGAAATAATTACTAATAAAAACCCTAATTTTATATTTGATTTAATAGGTATTAGCAACATTCCTATATTAGATAGAGGCTTTAATATTAGTTTTATAACATCTAAGTATATAATTAGTTATATCTTTACTACTATCTTTGGGTCGCTTTTATCAGGAATTGGTTTAGGCCTAGTGTTTGGCGCAGGTACTACTACCGGAGGTACTGATATTCTCCAAAAGGCTGAGTCTAAGTTTTTAAAATTTCCTATCTCAGTAGCAATTTATTTAACGGATGGAATAATTGTGCTTGCTTCAGTTATTTCATTTAATATTATTACGGTACTATTTTCTATTATCTCAGTTCTTTTAATAGGACAGGTAGTTGATAAAGTAGTTATTCTTGGAACTAAGGGCTATACTATATTTATTATTACTGATTTATTTGATAATATAAAAAGCGAGATTATTAAAAAACTAGACCGTGGACTTACTAAGGTATCAGTATCTGGTGGTTATACTAATAAAGAGAAAAATTTAATTATTTGCACAGTTTCAAAAAAAGAAATACACATAATAAAAAATATTATTAAAGAATGCGATCCTAGAGCATTTTCACTAATAATGGAAACTCATGAAGTCGTAGGTGATGGTTTTAAAAGGAGTGATCAATAATGCAAGAAGATAAAAAAGAGAATAACTCAATTGAAGAACTATATGGTACTAATCATGGTGATAGAAAAGAAGAACCAATAACATATGATCAAAAACCAAATGATGAGGTATCCGTACAAGAAAAATCTGAACAGGAAATAAAAGAAGACAATAAACATAAAACTAAGCAAACTAATGAAAATACTAAGGAAGTAATTATTGATAAAGAACTTATTAATATAATTAAGGATGCTAGTAGTAAAGATAGTCATAAAAAAATTCAGTTAGTCTCACTTAATCAATACAGAACTAGATTACTTATTATTTTTATCTCTTTAATTTTAGCATGCAGTGTTTTTACTTTTTTCCTAGGTTTTTATTATGGTAGATCTAAAAATAAATTTCCTTACCCAGGCAGATCTAATCAGGTAGGGAAGTCTTTTAATGAAGTTTTACCTGAGATGATTTCATATTTAAAACAAAATTATTATAAAGATTTATCTGATCAAGAAATTAATGCTAATATAATAAATAGTATCTTCGGCGCAGCAAATGATAGATACACAAGAATTGGACTTTCTAGTGGGGCTAGTATTACTCCCCGTGCAGAAGGCGGCTTTGGGATAACGGTATCTTCCTATCAATCAAGTGCTTCAATTATAAGAGGAATATTAGTTAATTCAGTTAATCCTGGTACCCAAGCATATGAAAATATTTTAAATAACTCTAAAGATGCACTTTATCCTGGTGATATTATTGTAGGAATTAAAATTGATGATAAATACTATTCTTTTTTTGATATTAAATCACTTAGTAATGATTTTGGCACTATGATAAACCCAGATATTTTAAATGGTGAACTTGAAAAATATTTTATCCACTTAGCAATGGAACAAAAAGATTATCATAAGGAAGTTATTGTTTATTCACCAAATAGAAACGAAGATCTTCATTTAGTTAAAATGACTTACAGAAATTATCCAATATCAGATAATAAACAAACTAGATATAAGATCTTAAATCCAATAGGATCTGCTGATATCTTCCTGCCTGGAATAATTGATTATAAAGGTAGTACTCTTCAGTCCTTAAATAAAAAAGTTGCCTACCTTCAAATTAGTGAATTTGAAAATGAAACTACACCTAATGAAGTAGAAAAAGCATTAAGTGTTATAAATAAATATTTAACTTCAAGTGATGATGAACTAGTTATAGATTTAAGAAATAATCCCGGCGGCGATAGCAGAGCCTTAAATGCAATTATAAGGCAATTTATTCCCAAAGAAAATGATAAGAGTAAACAAAAAATATTATATGCGTTTATCCAAAATGCGCTAAAAAAAGATAATAACAAAATAAAAAAATCATTTTTTTATAATGATGAAGGGATTGCTAAACCACATCCATATAAGATTAAAGTTTTAGTTAATGAATATAGTGCATCTGCTGCTGAAGTTCTTGCAGTAGTTCTAAAAGAGTTTTGTCCAAATACTAAAATATACGGAACTAAAACTTTTGGTAAAGATCTATATCAATCAGTAAGAACAGGTTTATTTGCATGTTATGAGTTTCCATCAGGCTTTAATGTAAGAATTACTGAGGGTAAATGGGGCTATACTAGAACTAATAATAAAAATGATATTCACTATATTACTGAAAAAAATTATGAAATTAACCCTCTTGAAGAATCTCTAAAGAACAAGCAAATTGCCAATAATTTATTCTCACCACGAAATATCAATTTTAATCTTACCCAAGATATGGCCTATGATAGTGTCTCTAAGGATAATTTAATGTTAGTAAATTTTATTAGAGCATATATTCTTGAAAATAATACTAAATTAGGTTATTTAACAGAGCAGGATATGAATTTTATCAAAAATGCGAAGTTTTTTAGATATGATATGTATATTGATCAAAAAATTAAAATAGCCTTAGATGCTATCTTATCTCAACTAGGTGCCCCTAAATTAGATGATAGTGCTCCTGTTATTAGGTATCATCATTTTAGACATCTAATAAAATACGCCTATAGTAATAACTTGTATGATTATTTTAACTTTTTAGACCTAAATAAGGCCTTGTTAGATCAAAAAGATAAACAATTATTAGAATGTATTTATGAAAATCAGTAAAAAGAATAATAATTATTATCTTACTATCGATAAATTAGAATACTTAGTAGCCCCAGAAGTAGTATTAAAATATGCGCTAAATAAAAAAAATTATCAACTTACTGAAGATATTATTAAAGATATTATTATATCGTCTGCCTTTAATGAGGCCCTAGATTTTATTAAGGTGCCTAAAACCCAGTTTGAAGTTATAGATAAACTAAATACAAAATATGATAAAGAGACTATTAACAAAGTTATTACTAAATTAAATGAATTGCACCTTATTAATGACATAGAATTTTTAAAAAACTTTATTGAGCAAAAAATTAACTCTTATGGTAAAAACTATCTTTTAATGAAACTACGGCAAAAAGGAATTAGAGATGAACTAATTAATAATGAACTATCAAATTATAACGAATGTGATGTATTAGTAAAAAAAATCCCCCTTAAATTAAAACAACAAAAAGGCTCTAAGCGAATGATTGCACTAAAGGTAATAAATTATTTTTATCAAAAAGGATATGATTTTGATTTAGTAGAGCAAATCGTTAATTTAGAAATAGAGAAGCTAAATTTAGATGATACTACGTCCCTTATTAAAGATATTAAAAAACTACTAATTAGATTTCAAGGCTATAAAGAAGATTTTCTAAAAAGGCAAAAATTTATTAAGGTCCTAATGGATAAAGGATATGGCTATGAAGAAATAATAAAATATCTTGGTCTTACTGAAGACTAAGATATTTTTTTATATATTTAGCAAAGCCATTTAATTTATTAGAATCTCTTGTTATATCTAGGGCATATTTTTTTAACTCGGGGGCTCCATTTTTCATCGCAATACCAGGGACTGTTTGGAATAGTTCAATATCATTAATACCATCACCAAAAGCAAGGGCTTGGTTTTTATTTAGTTTATAATAATCTAGTACTTGCTTTGCGGCTACTCCTTTATTATTACTACTAAGATATACCTCGTATAAGAAGTTATTATTAAATACCCCCCAATATCTTGCACTTAACATTTCATAATTAGATAGAACTTCTTTAAAATCTTTATCTTTAGTAGGAAAAACTAAAATTAAAAAGCCGCTAGGAGATTCTCTAAATAAGGTAAAATCTCCTCTAGAGATTTTAGTTTTATCTTTAGTAAAACTAAAATAATCTAGTTTAGTTGAATTATTATTTATATATACTAACTCATCAATATTATATAGCGCAGTTTCAATATAGTTTTTAATGCTTTTATAAAAACTGATAAATAAATTATAATCAATTACTTTTCTAATCGGTACAAAATTATTATCACTTGGATTAGAAATATATGCTCCTGTATCTGATACCATTAAAGAAGTTAATCCAAGTTTTTTATAAATAGGAATAGTCGCACAAAAAGGACGACCTGAAATAAGGATTATTTTAATATCACTTTCCTTTAATTTATTTATTATTTTTTTACTTTCTTTAGAGACTTTATTCTTTTTTTCTAGAAGAGTACCGTCAAGATCTAAAAAGATTATTTTTTTTTGCATTAAATTAAAACTGTATTCATCCTTTATAAAAACTATATTTTTACTAAATAAAATATATCATTATTTATATATAAATTATCATGTACTTATTTATTTTATTTATTATTTTATATTATACTGAGTAAATTTTATTAAATCAAACAATTTACTCATTATAAACTTTTTTGACTAACTTAACATTAGATTATTATTTTTTGTTATCAATAAGAAAATAATCATAAAAAATGGTATAATAAACAAGATATTATGCTATTATCAACTGTATGGACAGATAAAATTACATCATTTTTAGTAGGGATAACTACAGGTATAATTATAGTATTTCTTTTGTATTTATTATTTGTATTAATAACTATAAAAAAATTTCAGAAGAAAACTAAGCCACAGTTTCAACTAATGGATAAAAAAGAGCTTGCGATGTTAATAAAAATTTATCAAGAAGATTATCTAAAAAAAACTGAGGATTGTGAAAAAAAGTTTCCTATTTTAGTTGAAGTTAATAAATCTCTTATTAAAGATATTGCTGCTAAATTCGCCCCTAAATCTAGTAAACCCTACTTTGAGTTAACTGTTGATGAATGCATTATGCTCCTTAATTATGTATCTAAAAGACTTGATAGTCTTTTAAATCAAAAACTAATTAAACGTTTTAGACCACTTACAATTAAGCGGATAATGGATCTTAGGGAGATGGAGAAAAAGGTAAAAAATTCTAACTTTTCTAAAACGGCTGAAATTGCTGGAATTGGAAAGTTTATGAAAGTTTTAAAAATATTTAATCCTGTTCATTGGTTTAAACATATTTTAGTCCAACCAATTATTAATAAAATTATTTTAGAAATTACACTTAATCTAATTGAAATTGTTGCTGAAGAGACTTATCTAATATATTCAAAAAGAGCATTTAAAAATGATACTGATGATCCTAATAATTTATCAGTTGATGATATATATAAATTAGTATCAAATGAGCTAGAAGGTGAAAAATAATGTGCTTTAGAAGAAAAAAAGTTAAAAAAAGAAAAAGAGTTCTAAAGGAACCTGTTTTTTTCATCCCTCAAATTATTAAACCGCAAGGACTTAGAAAGAGGACTGGTTTTGTATCTGAGCAGAGTATTTCGGCAGTTTTTGGTCGCCATAATAAAGATGGCTTTAATCCTCAAAATAAAATTAATGATACTAAAGATACAGCCGAAAGATACGATGCATTTAGAGCAATTAAAAAAATATCAGATGAAGAATATATTAAAAAGTATGGTACCAAATACCATGAATTTACTGCAATTCATACCGATGCCTCAAGAGAAAAATATTTAGGCTCTAAAGTTTATAATCCAGATATAGATGAACAAGCAGAACAAGAAGCACTTCTTAAACCGATTACTAACAATTATGAAAATGATATCCTAGATAAGTTAAATGAACAATTTGCAAACGATCCTAAATTAAATATATCAATTGATACTAAACTTGCTGAGGCTAAACCTATTTTTGATTATGAGTTTAATCCAATCCCTGATTATTTAAAAGCCAACGGCGAAAATCCATCAGAAGACAAGTTTGAAGAAGACACTAATTACACTAAATTTGATGATGGAATCTTTAAAACTGAAGAAGATAATAAAACAAGCGATGGGCAAACTAGTGAAACAACTCTAGAAAAACCTGCAGAGGTGGGCGAGACTACTACTGAAGAACCTGATGAAATGATTTATGATAGCACTAATCGTCCTAAAACTTTATCACGACTACCATCACTTGATCGCTTCTCAGTTGGTACGCTTAATTTAAACGATAAGCCACAGTGGTTATTAGAACATATAAATGCCATAAATGAAACCCTTAAAGAGTTTGGCATTGAAGGCTATGTAGTAGGACATACTAAAGGACCAACTGTAACAAGGTATGAAGTTGATCTAGAAAGAGGAACTAATGTTAAAAGGGTTTCTCAAATAAAAGATAATATTATGATGAACTTAAAGGCTAAACAAGTTCGTATTTTAACACCTATTCCTGGTAAATCTTATGTTGGAATTGAGGTAGCCAATGTTAATCCTGATATTGTTTTATTTGGTAATTGTGTCGCTAACCAAGATTTCCTACGAGATGACGATCACCCGCTTAATGTAGTATTAGGACTTGATATTGATGGTAATTATATTTATTCTGATATTGAAAAAATGCCGCACTGCCTTATTGCAGGAGCTACTAATTCAGGAAAATCAGTTTGTGTAAATACTATCTTAACTTCTCTTTTAGTTAAAAATACAGCAGATGACTTAAGACTTATCTTAATTGATCCTAAAGTAGTAGAATTAAAACAATATGACGGTCTACCTCATTTAATTACGCCAGTAATTACTAAACCAGAAGTTGCAGCTGCTGCACTTAAATGGGCGGTTTTAGAGATGGAGGCGCGCTATAACACTCTTGCAGATAATATGGTAAAAGATATTCGCCAATTTAATGAAAAAGTAATTAATGGTGATATTAGTGGGGCTAAGATGCCTTATATTGTAATAGTTATAGATGAACTAGCAGACCTAATGATGACCGCAGCAACTGAGGTAGAAACTGCAATTAAGCGTATAAGTCAAAAAGCAAGGGCTGCCGGCATTCATTTAATTGTTGCTACCCAAAGACCTACAACTGATGTAATAAATGGTATTATTAAAGGTAATATTACAACCCGTATAGCTTTTAGAGTTGCCTCACATACTGACTCAGTAGTTATATTAGGTCAAGTTGGTGCTGAAACGCTTTTAGGTAATGGTGATATGTTATACTCATCAAATGATGGCATTCTTCGCCTTCAAGGAGCATTTATTCCTAATGATGAGATCTATAATACTATTGAATATATTAAAAATAATGAACAACCAAATTATAAGTTTCTCCATTCAGAGATAACAAAACCAGATGATAATCAATTTAGAGATGAGCTTTTTATCTCAGTCGCTAAGTATGTAGTAAGAGAACAAATAGCATCAATAAATGCTATACAAAAGGAGTTTTCTATTGGTTATAATCGCGCCCAAAGAATAATGGACCTTCTAGAAGAATACAAAGTAGTATCCCATTCTAAAGGAACAAAACCGCGTGAGGTTTTAATGGGCTTATCTGATCTAAGAGATATCTTTAAATTAGATGAGTGATAATAATACTTTAAATGATAATAATATAAAACCTAGTCTTGAACCAAAGACTAGGATTTTGTTATTTATCTATCTTGGTTTTAATATTTTTTTTATTATTATTAATTTAGTGTTATATTTAACTAATCCTGCACGCGGCCTAGTACCTAAGTGGTTATTTTTTGCTGCCCTTGTTTTTGGTATTCTTTCAATTTGGGCTGTTGTTATACATAATTTTTTTAATTTGAAAGATAAAATAGTTCGTATGATTTTAAAAGAATTTGTCCTTATTAGCCTTGTTTTTTTAATTATATGTCTTTTTATAGGGCAATTATTCGGTCTTGCTTCAGTTGATGGCATCTCGATGACGCCTACTTTAAAGAATAAACAACTTATTATGATCAATAGATATAATCACAAGGTAAGAAGAGGACAAATAGTAATAATAGATGTCTCAGTAAATAAAAAAGGCGCATATATTGTTAAAAGGGTGGCAGCTACACCTGGAATGTGGCTTGGACTAAGATATAATATTAATCAAAATGCATATGATATTTATACAGGATTAAATAAATTTGACCCAGGGGAAAAGTATGAAATAACGTCTGTATCAGGCCATTATGATAAATTAAAAGATCAAAATTATAATAATAAGCATCCTTTATTAAGTGATGATGAAGCAGCAAGGTTAGTTGATATTTTACTAAGACAGGTAAAAAATAATAATTTATCAAAAGAAGAACTCTTAAAAAAAGTAGATAATAATACTAAATTTTTTATACCTGAGGGCTTTTATTTTTGTCTAGGAGATCACTATGTTAACTCTCTTGATTCTAAATACCATGGTTTTTTTACACGAAGCCAGTTAGTAGCAACTAAACTCGGAGGATAAGATGGAGATAAACTGGTACCCAGGGCATATGTATAAGACGCTAGGAGATCTTAAAAAACTAGTTAAAGTAATTGATTTTGGAATGATTATCCTAGATGCAAGAATTCCTAAAACATCACTAAAAGATGACCTTTTAGCTATTTTTATGGAAAAGCCACTTTTAGTATTGTTTAATAAATGTGATCTTGCAGATCAAAATAAATTAAGTGCTACTATTACCAACTTAAAAAATAATGGGATATATTCTTTAAAAATAAATGCTCAAAATGGTTTAAACATAACAAAAATTAGGGATATGGTTGAAACATTTATTCTTAAGGAAAAAATAACTAAAGCATCTCAAAAAGGAATTAATTTAAAACCATATAAAACTATGATTGTAGGTATTCCTAATTCTGGTAAATCGAGTCTTGTTAATAGATTAACTAAACAAAAAAAAGTAATTGTAAAAAATATGCCTGGTACAACTAAAAATATCTCATGGCTTAATGCAGGAGATTTTTTAATTTTAGATACACCAGGACTTTTGTGGCCTAAATTATCTAATGATGAACAACTATATCTTGCATACACTGGAGCAATTCCAAAGCATATAATTGTGCCAGAAGAACTATCCTATAATCTAGTAGGTTATTTAATTAGTAATTATAGTGATGAGTTTTTTGATTATTATAAAATTGAAAGAACCACTGATATAAACGAAATATTTATCCAAATTGCAAAAAAATCAGGCTTTTTATTAAAACAAGGATCAATAGACTATCATCGTTTAGGGAATAAAATTTTAAATGATTTCACACTAAATAAGTTCGGAGGTATCTCTTTTGAAACAATTTGATCAAGCCTTTAATGCTAAATTATTATGTGGGGTTGATGAAGTAGGAAGAGGTCCAGGCGCAGGCCCTTTAGTAGTTTGCGCTATTATTATGCCCAAGCAAACATCATTTAATCTATGTAAAGACTCAAAGGGCTATTCTAGAAAAAAAAGAGAATATTATAATGAACTAATTCTTAATGAGTGTATAGAGTATAAAATTGTCGCTATTGATAATGAAGTAATTGATCGGATAAACATTTTAAATGCTACTAAAAAAGCAATGACTGAAGCCATTGAAAATCTTAGCCACAAGCCAGATAAGATAATTATTGATTATGTTAAACTTGATTATCAAAATAGTATCTCCATTACTAAGGGAGATGAAAAATCATTTACTATTGCCTGTGCATCAATTGTGGCTAAAGTTTACCGTGATAACTTAATGTGTGAATATCATAAGCACTATCCTGAGTATAAATTTAATAAAAATATGGGATATCTTACCAAAGAACATATTCAAGCAATTAACCGATTTGGTCTTACGCCCATCCATAGAAGATCATTTAAGAAGGTATCTAAGCAATAAATTTTATTTAAATACTAAATTTTGGTATATTTTAATAGTATGAAATTATTAATAGTTGAATCGCCTACTAAAGCAAAGACAATTGAATCGTATCTAAATAATGAATATAAAGTTATTTCTACTAAAGGTGCTATTAGAGAACTAAAAACATCTGGTGTAGGTGGTTATGGAATTGATTTTAAAAATAACTATAAACCACTTTACGAGATAATGGAAGAAAAGAAAAAAACAGTAGATGAGTTAAAAAAATATGCTAAGAATGCAGACGAAATTATTATTGCTACTGACCCCGATCGTGAGGGAGAAGCAATTGCGTGGCATGTACTTGAGGTGTTAGGGCTTAAACAAAGTGATAATAATCGTGTTACATTTAACGAAATTACTAAGCAAAAGATTAGCGAAGAAATTAAAAATAAAAGAACAATTGATCTTAATTTAGTTCACTCGCAAGAAGCAAGAAGAGTAATAGATAGAGTGATTGGTTTTTCTCTTTCTAGTTTAGTCCAATCAAAAATCGGCTCAAGATCGGCTGGTAGAGTGCAAAGTGTGGCCCTTAAGTTAGTAGTGGATCTAGAAAAAGAGATCCAAGCATTTATTCCTAAAAAATATTTTCTAGTCCAACTTTATAAATATAAAGATCAAAATAAAGCAGAAGAAAATATCCTTTTTAAAGGAGAATATATTAATAAAAAAGCACTTGAACTAACCCAAATAGATATTGATAAAATAAAAAATGAATCAATAAATCCCTATACTGTAGTAGCAAAAGATTTTAAAACTTCACAGTCAAGACTTAAATCTCCGTTTACTACATCACTTATTCAACAAGATGCGTTTACTAAGTTTGGATATTCTGCAAGAAGAACGATGTCTATAATGCAATCACTTTTTGAAGGGGTTGAAATTAATGGTGAGTTGGTCGGCTTAATTACTTATATTAGAACCGATTCTAAAAGATTAGCACCAGAGTTTATAACTAAAGCTAAAGACTATATTAGTAAAAACTATGGAAGTGAGTATGTAGGTACCGAGATAAAAGATAATGCAGATAAAAAAATCCAAGATGCTCATGAAGCCATAAGACCTACACATTTAAGTAAAACACCAGATAGTATTAAAGCATTTCTATCAACTGAAGAGTATAAAATTTATAAACTAATTTTTGAAAGAACCCTTGCTTCAATTATGGCACCAGCTAGAATTGATACTACTACTTATATTCTAGATTCTAATAAACATCAATATAAAATTGAAAGTAAAATTATTAGTTTTAAAGGAAATCTTATTTTTGATAATCGTGAAGAAGTTCTGCTGCCTAATTATAATATTGGTGATAAAATTACTGATTGTGATTTGGTTATTCAAGAAAAAGAAACACTGCCACCAGCAAGATATACCGAAGCATCGCTTATTAAAACGCTTGAAGAAAAAGGCATTGGCCGTCCATCAACATATGCTACTATCATGCAAGCATTAAAAAATAGAGATTATGTTAATGTAGAAAATAAGCACTTTATTCCTACTGAAATAGGTATTATTACATCTGATAAATTACAAGAATATTTTAATAATATAATAAATGATACCTATACCTCGCAAATGGAGACCGGACTTGATTTAATCGCTGAAGATAAGGAAACTTACTTTAACTATATTGATAATTTTTATAAAAACTATAATGATGTATTTACTTTAGCTAAGGCCAAAATGCAAAAAGTTGTTCTTAAAGTTGAAGATAGATTATGTCCTAATTGCGGTAAAGATCTAATTTATCGCAACTCAAGATATGGCAGGTTTATAGGATGTTCGGGTTATCCAGAATGTAAGTTTATTGAAAATATCTATAAACCAAAATATCGTAAATTTATAAAAAAAGAAGACTCAGCAGAAGAAAAATAAAAGTTCACCTAACTTAAAAATTAGGTGAACTTTTTAGTTGTTAGCTAAAAAATTATTTATTCTTTCTTTAATTCTATTCTTAGTCATAATTTGTTGGATAAGGAAAAAATTAGGAGTTGATCTTTTAGCAGTTATTGCTATTCTTAATATTTCTGCAGCATCGCCAATAGTGCCAATAAATTTAGCTGGATTTTGTTTATATTCTTTATTATTTAAAGCATATCCTAGTTTAGAAGCCATTGTTTTAAAATTATTAAACCAATCTTCTTCACTACTATCAAGAGTATCTAAGTGGTTAAGATAAGTATTAAGTAATTCTTTTATTTGTTTAGTAGTTATTCCTTCTTTAAAAGGGAGTTTTTCTTTATTTAACTTTTGATAAATCTTATCATCCATAAAACCTACAAGAGGAACTATTTCAGAAAAACTGGCATAGTCTTTACGCGGTTTTTCTCCACCACGTTCAATTGAAATGATTTTTTTAAAATAGGAAGGGTCATTTTCAATAAAGGATAATAACTCAGGGTTATACTTTTTAGCATAATCTTGGGCTTTAGCAAAAAAGTCATCAGCACTAAGTAAGCCTAGGTACTCTTTTGAAAAATAGTTAACTTTTTCAATATCAAATAAAGCTCCATCTAAAGACATTTTATCAAAAGAAAGAATAAATTCATCCGGTGATTTTTGGGGATTGTTAATAAGCCATTCTTCAAAATTAGAATTAGCAATAGTTAAAAGATACGTTATAAAAGCCTTTTCAGGGTATCCTTTTTCAAGAAAATAAGAAACAGCAGCCTCTGGGTCTTTACGTTTTGATAACTTTCTTCGTTGACCATTATCCATTTTCATTATTACGGGAAGGTGCGCATATTTTGGTCTAGCAAAACCTAAAGCATCAAATAATTGTATGTGAATAGGTAGACTTGAAAGCCATTCCTCGCCTCTAGTAATAGTGGTAGTATGCATAAAATGATCATCTACAGCATGGGCAAAATGGTATGTAGGAAGACCGTCTTGCTTCATAATTACAATGTCTTGGATATTTTCTGGTAGTTCTAACTCGCCTTTAACTAGGTCATTAATTGATATTTTTTTATCTAGCTCGCCATTTGATTTAAATCTTATTACATAAGGTTCTCCTGCCTTAATTTTATTTATTGCCTCACTTGGTTTTAAATAGCGATCTCTTGCAAACTCTTTATAATAACCTGGAGTTAGTTTTTTTGCTTCTTGTAATTTTCTTACTTCATTTAGCTCGTCAATGCTCATAAAACATGGATAGGCTAAATCATTGGTGATTAACTCTTTTATTACTATATCATATATCTCTTTACGATTTGATTGGATATACGGTCCATAGTTATCTTCATTTAGAAAGGATGCACTTGGTGCAATATCAAAGTTTTTTAACTCACTTAATACAATTTCCCCAGTACCACTTATTTCTCTTTTAGTATCGGTGTCTTCTAAACGGATATAAAAAATACCATTTGATTGTTTAGCAATACGATAACTTATAAGAGATGCAAAAAGGGATCCTGTATGAAGATAGCCTGTCGGTGATGGAGCAAATCTAGTAACTTCTGCTCCTTTGGCTAGCTTTCTTGGTGGATATTTTTTTTCTAAATCCTTAATACATTTATCTATATTAGGGAAAATTAAATTAGCAAGGGTTTGTAGTTCTTTATTCATAAGACCTCAGATAGTATAATGAATTAAAGGTAGTATTACAGGATAGCGGTTAGTTATAAGAGCAATTTTTTCTCTTAAATGGTTAATAATATTTTCCCTAAATTCATCTTCATTAATTATTTTGTTATTATTTAAATAGTCTTGTACGACTTTTTTAGTCTCAAAAATGATATTAGAAATTAGTCTGTCTTCTTCTTTCATGTAAACAAAACCACGTGTGATAATGTTTGGCTCACCTACGATTTTATTAGTGTTTTGATTAAGTGAAACAAGGACTGATAAAATGCCCTCTTCGGCTAAAATTTTACGTTCTCTTATTATATTATTAGTAATTGGCGAATAGCCTGATTGATCCATATATTGGCTTAAACAAGGGATTTTCTTAACTACGGATATACTCTCAGGACTAATATCTACAAAGTCGCCATTATCAACGACTAAAATATTTTTACTCTCCATTCCCACATCGATTGCTAATTGTTTATGAATTTTTAGCATTCTATGCTCACCATGAATAGGGATAAAATATTTAGGTTTTAAAAGTGATAACATTAGTTTAAGATCATTTTGTGAACCATGTCCAGATGCATGAATATTTGCTAGTGGTCCATCGGATATTACAGTAGCACCTTTTTTACTAAGTAAGTTAATAGTTTGATTAATATCTACAAAATTACCAGGAATAATTGATGAGGATAGAAGCACAGTATCTTTTGTATTAGCACTCATAAAGCGATGATTGCCAGTTGCTATTCTACTAAGGGCAGCAAGGGGTTCTCCTTGAGTACCAGTACATAATACTACGAGGCGATCTAGAGGGGTGTTATTAATGTGTTCTACTTTAATAAATACTTTAGGATCAACATCAAGGTATTTAGTTTTCATTGAAATATCTACTACCTTTTGCATAGATCTTCCTAGGATTGCAATTTTACGATTATTAAGCACAGCTGCATCAATAATTTGTTTTACTCTATACAAATTTGAAGCAAAGGTGGCAATAATAATTCGTCCTTTAATTCTAGAAAATAAGGTAGTAATTGACTCACCAATTATTTTTTCAGAATCAATTAAGTTTTTCTTTTCAGCGTTAGTAGAATCTGATAAAAGGAGTAATACTCCCTCACTACCAATTTTAGCCAATTTTTGATAATCTGCTTTGGGACCTGCTGGAGTAAAATCAATTTTAAAATCTCCGGTATGAAAAATATATCCTTGATTAGTTTTAATACAAATTCCATGCATATCAGGAATTGAGTGATTAAGAAGAATAAATGATACTTCAGTTTTACCAAATTTATAAACTGAGTCAGTTTGATATTTAATAATATTCTTTTTAATATTATGCTCAGTTAATTTAGATATGATTAAATCATGAGCAATTCCACAAGCATAAATATTATCAATAGGAAGTTGCTTTAGAAAAAAAGGAATTGCTCCAATGTGATCTTCATGGCCATGGGTTATAAATAAACCTTTAATCCTATCTTTTTTATCCATTAAATACTGAAATGATGGGATTACATAATCTATTCCTGGCAAAGTATCATCTGGGAATAATACGCCGCAATCGATAATAAAAATATCATCATTTACTTCAACTGCATACATATTTTTACCAACTTCAGCCATTCCTCCAAGAGCAATAAAATTTATTTTATCTGGCTTTTCATTTTCATTAAAATACAAAAAAAATCCTCCTTCCATAGGTTTTATATTTTTCTATAAATTGTGTTTACAAAATGTAAACAAAGAATCCTAAATCCATTATATCATTTTTTAAAATTTATTTTTTTTAATAATTATTTTAATTTTGTATATTTTCTAAAATATAGTGTAAAGAAATAAAGTAAAAATAACTAATAATTTTTTGTTAATTAAATAAGGTTAAGCCATAATCTTTGGACAAGAACCTTATTGTTTTTAATAAATATATTATAGTCACTAACTATAAACCAAACTATAAATTTAGTTTATTACAAAAAAACAATAATAATTTATTTTTTTGCTATAATAAATTTAATATTCACATATATGAATAATTTATTTATTGGAGGCTAAAGTGGCACTATCTTATAATAAACTATGGAAATTATTAATAGATAAAAATTTGAATAAAACAAAATTAAGAAAACTTGTTGGTATGAGTCCAGCAACGCTTGCAAAACTTTCTAAAGGACAAAGTGTAACCACTGAGTTGCTAGAAAGAATTTGTACAGTTTTAAATTGCGAACTAAACGATATTGTTGAGTTGGGAGAATTTTCTAATGAGTAAATATAAAGTTATTGATTTGTTTGCAGGTGTAGGTGGTCTTAGCTACGGTTTTGCAGTAAATGAAAATTTTGAAATAGTTATGGCTAATGAATTTGATAAAGATATAGCTAAAGCATATTCTTTAAATCACACAAATGTGAATGTAATTCAAGGCGACATTAAAAATATTAGTCAGGATATTCTAGAAGAGTTTTATAAACAAAAAATAGATGTAATTATTGGAGGACCACCTTGTCAATCATATTCTACACTTGGTAAAAGAAAAATGGACGATAGAGCAAATTTATTTATGGAATATTATCGGGTTTTATCAGTTATTAAACCTAAACTATTTATTTTTGAAAATGTATCTGGTCTTTTAAGTATGCAAAAAGGCGAGTTATTTAAATTAATTAAAAATAAATTTTATAACCTTGGCTATGATTTAAAACATAAAATTTTAGATGCTGCTAGCTATGGCGTTCCGCAACACAGAGAAAGAATAATTTTAGTTGGGATGCTAAATAAAAATAATTTTGAATTTCCAGCACCTATATTTGGAACACATTTAAAACCATACAGAACTATTAAAGATGCATTATCAGACTTGCCTATATTAGAAAGTGGCGATGAAAATAACACATATCTCAGTGAACCACAAAATGAGCTTCAATTATTCTTTAGAAAAAAAACTAGTATTCTTACTGAAAATAAATCTCCGAAAAACGGTCCTCATTTAATCAAACTAATGAAATCTTTGCCAGACGGAGGATCAAAAGAAGATTTACCTGAACAACTAAAACCGAAAAGTGGCTATAATAATACTTATGCTAAAATGTGGTGGAATAAGCCTGCCCCTACTATTACTAGAAATTTTGCTACTCCATCCTCGTCTAGATGCATTCATCCAAGGGATTCTCGTGCTTTAACAACAAGAGAAGGGGCTCGCTTACAATCATTTCCAGATGATTATAAATTTTATGGTAGCAGAACCACTAAAAATTTAGAAATAGGAAATGCCGTTCCTCCGTTGCTATCTATTGAACTAGCCAAACAAGTATATATGGCTTTAAAAAATAAATAATTATTTTAAAATTTGTTTTATCTTTGAGTAATTATGATGGAACTGAATATCCCCCGGAATCTTTTTAGTAGGACTATGCCATTGCACAAAACCAAAAGGTAGCTGTATTGTAGTCCCACCGTTTTTAGAACCATAACCGATTATTAATTCTTTACAAGCATCTATTTTATTAGTTAAATCCTTTATAAAATAAATATTGTTTAGAATATTATTTTCTAAATTATTGCTATACCAAATTACATCCGCCCAATCTTGCTTATTTTTAGCCAAACCCTTAGAAAAGCAAAAATCAGTTATTTCTTTAATATTATTTTTAAACCAATCAATTAAAACATAATATAAATCATTGTCGTAAATTTCTAATGTGGTAGAAACTAATCTACTTTTTCTTAATTCGTAATTTTTATATGTACCATACTTTTTTATAATATCTTTTATATTATTGATATATAAGGTGTAACCCCAAAACAAATAAATAGCCTGTTTAACTTCATCAGGAACTATTTTATTATACTGTAATTCAAACCCCTTAATAAATCTATCTGTTCCAATTAAATAAACTTATCCACTAAAACTTTTTTTAAGAGAAATATTAATTATAGAATCATCACTTAAAATTACTTTGATATCAGTTTTTGATTTTGTTGTTTCTTTTGTAAAGATACTAGGAATATTTTTCTCAACTATTCCCCCGCTAATAACATCTTTAATATAACAATCTGGCTTTTGTATAGATTTTAAAAAATAATTTTGAATATTTTTATCATTTAATAGTAATTCTTTAATTCTTTTTTCGTTGTTATGCCCTGTAATTTTAGCGTATTTCCAACCTTCTGAACGATTTCTTTGATTATTCATATTACACTCCTTCAAAATATTTAATATAATATTAGCATATTAGTTAAATATTTAGAATTACAAAATTTTAAGAACCGTCTAATTTACATTTGATTTTTTTGTATTTTATAATTTATAGAATTATGAAATATAGTTAACTTTTAATAATTATTTTAATTTTGTATAATTTATAAATATGTTTTAAGAAGCAAATTGTTTACAATTGATTGTTCTCAAATTAAAGATATAGAATTTAAATATTTACTAAGTTATACACTAATTAAAAAAAATAAACGCTAAGATTATCTATATGAAGGGACTAGATGGTATTTATAGTTATAATAGATATTCTCAGTATAAGAGTATAGATATAGATTAAAAATAATAAAAATATTATAACTTTATTGAAAAAAAGGTTAAATAATCCTTTTATATCATTAGTTATGATAAAATATATTTTGTTATAAAGATAAATGTATATTAAATTATGGAGGCTATAATATGAAAACAAATGAAAATGGTAAAAAAATTAGAGTTCATGCAATTACCTATGTCTTAATTATTACATTCTTACTATTAATTATAACCGCAATTATTTTATTTACTCCATCACGTGAAGGTTATTTTATGAAAAGATATAATAATGAAGTATTAAAGATTTTTTCTGCTAATAACGATAAAGATAAAGAAGCACAAGCGCTAGCTAATTATTATAATGAAATTAAAATTGATAAAGATACTCAAAAAATGTTTAAAATAATTAAACCAAGAGAGCTAGATAAATACTATAATAAACATCAATATGATAATATCCAAGTATTTGTTCGTGGTGGCTTTTATTCAAGAGAGTTTTTATTTCAATTTAATTTATTCTTAAAAGAACTAAAAGAACATGGCTTATATAAAGAAGAAACATATCAAAAATATACTGGTAGTAAAAATAAGTTTGTAGTAAATATTATTATGCAAGAAAAACTTACTGACCAAGAAAATCTAATTAAAGAGTTTTATAAAAAAGCAAAAGTTGATGAATATGATTATGATAAATCAGTCAAAGCTCCAATCTTTACAGTTATGTATAGAGGTAAAGCAGTTAATTTAGAATCAAGAGATCTAATTTTCCAAAACGTTGCTAATGATTATAAAACAATTAATACTCGCGCTAAGCTATATTTAGATAATATCCAAGCACACCTTGATAAAGAAATTAGCAAGTAATGCTTAAGAAACTAAAATTAGAATTAGAAAAGCAAATCCTAAAAAAAACCAATTATCAAATTAAAGTAGTAGATTCTAGAATAAAAGATAGTGATCTATCAATTTCTTTGTTTAAACTAATGAAAGAAACTAATACCGATATGGAGATCTTATATAAAGAAATTGCTACTTCAATTAAAGATAATAAGTATGTTAAGGCTACTAATTTACTTAGTGGCTTTTTAAATATATCCCTTAATAAGGCTTTATTTAATAGGTTAGTCCTAGATACTATTATTAGTTTAGAAGATAATTTTGCTAAAAAAGAAGCTTTAAATAAAACCATTGTAATTGATTATTCGGCTCCTAATATTGCTAAGTCGTTTTCAGTAGGGCATTTACGTTCTACAGTAATTGGTAATGCCTTAAAAAATATTTATCAAAATGAAGGTTATAAGGTAGTAGGGATTAATTACTTAGGTGATTGGGGTACACAATTTGGTAATCTTATTGCTGGCTATAATCTTTATAGGAATGAATATGATCTAAAGAATAATGAAATTGATAGTATTAAGGATATATATGTAAGATTTCATAAAGATGCAGAGACCAATCCAGAATTATTAGATTTAGGTAGAAAAGAGTTTTTAAAACTTGAACAAAATGATGCTACTAATATTAAATTATGGCAACACTTTAGAGCAATATCAATTAAGGAGTTTGAAAAAACATATCAACGCTTAAATGTATCTTTTGATCTATACTCAGGTGAGTCTGAATATAATGATAAAATTAGTGCAGTTATAAATGATCTGAAAGAAAAGAAATTACTATCACTTGATAATAATTGTCAAGTAGTATTTTTAAAAAATAACCTCCCGCCAGCGCTTATAACTAAACAAGATGGAACTTCTCTATATCTTACTAGAGATCTTGCTTGTCTTAAGGATAGAGATGAAAAATATCATTTTGAAAAGGCCTTATATGTGGTAGGTGGTGAACAAAAACTACATTTTGAGCAATTAAAACAAGTAGCTGAAATGCTAGGCTATAATCATAACTTTCAGCATATCTCTTTTGGACTAGTGCTACAAAATGGCAAGAAAATGTCTACTAGAAAAGGAACAGGTAAAAAGTTAGATGAAGTAATTGATGATGCTTTTAATAAAGCAAAACAAGAAATATTAGAAAAAAATCCTAATTTAGCTAATATAGATGAAGTAGCAAACAAGATTGCCACGTCGGCACTAATATTTTTTAATTTAAAAAATGACAGAATCTTAAATATAGATTTTAATCTAGATGATATGCTTAAATTTGAAGGTCAAACGGGACCATATCTACAGTATAGTATTGTTAGAATTAAATCAATTCTTAAAAAAGTTTTAACTACTAAGAATTATAAATTAGATGAAACCTTATTAGCAAAAGATATTTATAATGATATTATCTTAACTCTTGCAAGGTTTTCTGAAATTACTACTGAGGCATGCCTTAATAATGCACCGAGTCTAATAAGTAAATACTTATTAAACCTTGCTCAATTATTTAATAAGTTTTATGCCCAAGAAAAAATTATTAGTGATGATAAATTAGTATTAAATACTAATATTTATTTAATTAAAGCAATTATGCTAGTATTAACTAAGGGTCTAAGTTTATTAGGACTTAGTATCCTTGAAGAAATGTAGTCCCCCGTGTGATGGAATTGGTAGACATGAACGACTCAAAATCGTTTGGCTAATACCGTGCTGGTTCGAGTCCAGTCACGGGGATAAATTATAATTTCAGGCAAATTAAAAAGATATGATATAATACATTTATTAGGAGGTCAGGATATGACGAAAACAAAAACTTTGAAAAAGCCTATACAAAAGCCAATGCAAAAACCTGCTAGAAAGCCAATGCAAAAGCCGATGGCTAAAAAAAGACCACCAATAGCAACTCCTGCTAAAAAAAGAAAATCAATGAAAACTTCAGGTGTTGTTAAGATTTTTAGAACAGTAGCTTATGCAATTTTAGCTGTATCAGCGGCTTTTATTGCTCTTTATTATTTATATTTAATTGCTAATATTTCAGTAAGTCCAAAATTAAGAAAAATATATGACTCAGTTAAACCATTTATAACAGGTGAAAAAACTGGTGGCATCTCGTTAGTTTATATAGATTTTGTGCTCTTATATTTCTCGTTTATCTTCATAGGAATATTTGGTAGAAAAAATATTGTCTTCCAAATCTTACTCCCAATTATGGCAGCAACAGTAATTGTTTTACTAATTCTTTATTGTATTACACCTAATTCTAGGGGAGTTAATGCTAGATTTTTCCATCCTGACTTTAATATATTTGATATTAACGCAGTGTCTAAAGGTGAAGCATTTATTGAACAACAAAAAGCATCAATTGTTCCTGAATTTCTTACAGGTGGTGCTAAACAAAATATCTTTGATGGAACGCAGCTTGGAAAATTTGTTGAAGGTATTTTCAAACCAACTGACATTCTACTACCTAATTATCAAAAACAACTTGCATACCTTCCAATATCATTTGTAATGCTTGGTGCACAATTTGCGCTATTCTTGCTATTTGCAGTAGTATTTGGTACTAGAAGAATTGGTATGACTGCCTCAGGACTTTTAATGGTTGGCTTTACTTTCCTTTTAGCAGCACTTCTTGTTGATGCTGCTCTTGGTGGGGTATTGATGAGTGTTGATATTACAGGTAAGTCAATAAAAACATTTAATCGCTTTGTACCAGTTATAAGATATTCAGTATATGCAGTTGGCTATTTAATTCTTGGTTGCGCTGGAGTGATGGGTATTCTAGCATTTAAGAAAAATTAAAACGCTCCCTTACGGGGGCTTTTTTTTATAGGAGGAAAGAATGAATAAGGCTTTAATTATGGATTTGTATGAACTAACTATGGCTAATAGTTATTTTAATGAAAATAAAAAAACTATTGCTTATTTTGACTACTTTTTTAGAACTATTCCAGATAATGGTGGCTATGTTATTTTAGCAGGTATTACTGAGGTTATTGACTACCTTTTAAATTTAGAGTTTAGTATTGAAGAAATAAATTTTTTAAGATCAAAAAAACTCTTTACTGAGGACTTTCTTAAATATCTTAAAAACTTTAAATTTAAAGGTGATATGTTTTCGCTTAAAGAAGGCTCTATTATCTATCCAGGTGAGCCTATTATTACAATAAGAGCCTCTCTTATTGATGCACAAATAATAGAGACCTTTTTGTTAATGAGCATAAACCATATGTCCTTAATTGCTACTAAAGCCTCAAGAATATGTTATGCAGCACAAAATAGAGATGTAATGGAGTTTGGAGCAAGAAGAGCTCATAATATCGAAGCAAGTATCCTAGGAGCTAAGGCTGCTTATTTAGGAGGATGCGTAGGATCAAGTAATATAGTATGTGATTATTTATATGGTATTCCTTCCCTTGGTACGATGGCGCACTCCTATATTACAAGTTTTAATAGTGAATATGAGGCATTTCTTACTTATGCCAAAACATACCCTGATAATGTTATTTTACTTCTTGATACATATGATACTCTAAAATCTGGCTTAGTTAATGCAATTAAGTTATATAAAGAATATCTCTTACCAAAAGGACTAAAGTTAAAAGGCTTAAGAATTGACTCAGGTGATATTAGTTATTTATCAAAAGCAATAAGAAAAGAGCTAATTAAAAATAATTTAGCCGATACCTTAATTATTGCTTCTAATTCACTTGATGAATACATTATTCAAAATCTTATCCGTGAAGGAGCAGAAGTTGATATTTATGCGGTAGGAGAAAAACTAATTACCGCCTATACCCATCCTATTTTAGATGGTGTTTATAAACTAGTTGCCCTAGAAGAAAATGGAAAAATTGTACCTAAGATAAAAATATCTAATAATTTTACAAAAACTACTACCCCTGGTTTTAAAAAAATATATCGTATTATTAATGAAGAAAATAAAATGATTGCCGATTTAATTGCACTCTACGATGAAGATTTAGAAAATAATGCCATCAAAAAGATTAAATCTCACCTTGAGCCATGGCTTGAAAAAGAAGTAAGTAATTGTAAATTAGTATGTCTTACTCACAAAGTTATAAGTAATGGTAAGTTAGTTATAAAACTTCCATCAATAAATGATTCTAGATTATATATTCAAGAAAATCTTAGTATGTTATGGGATGAACAACGAAGACTAGTTAATCCACATCAATATATTGTAGATCTATCTCCTAAATTAGGAGATCTAAAAACTAAGATGCTCCAAGAAAAAAATAAAAATTAACTAAATTAGTTTTTTGATATAATATTATTATGTTAAATATAGTTTTATTTGAACCACTAATCCCGCAAAATACAGGAAATATTATGCGTACTTGCGTAGGACTAGGAATAAAATTACATCTTATTAAACCGTTAGGATTTTCTTTTGAAGAAAAATATCTAAAACGCGCTGCCCTTGATTATTTTGATAAAGTTGATTTTATTATTTATGAAAACATGAACGATTTTTATCAAAAAACAAGCGGTTCAACTTATTATTACTATTCACGCTATGGTTTAAGTGATTATACCAAAGCCAACTACATAGTGGCTAAAAATAAAGAATTATATTTAATTTTTGGTAAAGAAACTACGGGAATAGATAAAGAAATACTACATAATAATTTAAATACAACTTATCGCATACCTACAACAAGTGATATTAGATCACTTAATCTATCAAACTCAGTGGCTATTGTAGCCTATCATGCTATGGATAAATTAGGTTTTCCTAATTTAGAACTATATGAGCCTAAAAAATATAAAGGTAAAAATTTTATTAAAAATTATAAAGGAGAATAAAGATGAAAAGTTTAGTTGTAAATGCAGGTAGTTCCTCACTTAAATTTCAATTATTTGAAATGCCTGAGGAAAAAGTAATTATTAAAGGATTAATTGAACGAATTGGTTTTGATGAGGCAAAACTAATTGTTACTTATAATGAAGAAAAAAAAGAGTTTATTCAAGCCATTAAAGACCATGAACAAGGCTGTGAAGTGCTTTTGAAAACATTACAAGATTATCAAGTAATTACTGAATTAGGTGAAATTCAAGTTGTAGGACATCGTGTTGTACAAGGAGGCGAGGATTTCAAAGAATCAGTTGTTATTGATGATGAGATTATAAAAAAAATAGATAATCTATCACATCTAGCGCCACTGCATAATCCGGCTAATTTAATCGGGATTAAAGCCTTTAAAAAAGTTTTACCTAATGCTACTCAAGTGGCATGTTTTGATACAACTTTCCATCAAAGTATTCCTAAAGAAAACTTTTTATATCCAGTTCCTTATGAGTGGTATGAAAAATACTCAGTTAGAAAATATGGTTTTCACGGGATGTCACATGACTATATTGCAAGAGAGACAATTAAATTATTAGGACGTAAAAAAGCAGCTCGTATTATTGTTGCTCATATGGGTAATGGAATTAGTCTTACTGCGATTAAAGATGGAAAATCAATTGATACTACAATGGGACTTACACCACTAGATGGAGTGCCAATGGGCACAAGATCAGGTGCAATTGATCCGTCAATTTTTGCATATCTTGCAAAAAGTGCTAAGTTAGGTGTTGATGATATTACTGAAGCGCTTAATAAAAAATCGGGACTTTTAGGGCTATCACAAATATCATCTGATTCAAGAGATGTAGTAGTTGCAGCTGAAGGTGGTAATGAACAAGCCCAACTTACACTAAATATTCAGGCTAAAAGAGTATGTGATTATATTGGAGCATATTATTTATTATTAGGTGGGCTCGATGCTATTATTTTTACTGCTGGTATTGGAGAGAATGCTTTTGAGGTTAGAAAAATTATCTGCGATCGGCTTGGTGCTATTGGGGTTTTACTAGATCCTAAAAAGAACATTAGACCATTAAAAGATATAATAATATCACATAAAAAATCAAAAGTTAAAGTATTAGTAATTCCAACTAATGAGGAGTTAATGATTGTAAGAACTGCTTACCAGCTTGCTAAATAATGAACCCTAGATTATATTTGATAATATACAGAAAAGATAGGCTTGATGAGATAAAGGATTTTTTTATTAAAAATAATATTAGTATTTATTCTTATTTATCAGTTAAAAGTAAAGCAGTCTCTAGAATGCTTCATCTTTTAGGACTTGGTGATATGGACGAAGAGATGCTTTATGCAATTAGTAAAAAAGAAAATTTGGAGTTAGCCTATGGTGATAAAGATTTCCCTAAGGATTTAATTTCTAATATTATTCCCTTAAAATTATCACGTCTATGCGGACTATCAAACGAGATAGATTTTATAGAAAATGGAGAAGAAATGCAAAAAGTTATCTTTATTATTGTTAATAAAGGACAATCAAATCAAGTAGTTTCAATTGCTAATAAACACGGTGCAAGAGGGGCAACTATTATCAACGCTAGAGGAGCAGGCATTTTTTTAGAGCAAAAATTTGATATGGAAATTGAGCCTGAAAAAGAGATTGTTTTAATTGCTACTAATACAAAAACTGAAGAGAGTATTGCTAAAGCGCTAGCAGATGAACTAGGCTTTGATAAACCTAACAGTGGAATTTTATTTACAATTCCAATTGATGAAGCCTTTGGAATTATTAAGAAAAAATAGGTGAGAAAATGAAAAAAATAAATTTAAAAGACTATATTGCCTCAATCCCAGACTTCCCTAAAGAAGGCATTTTATTTAGAGATATTACTCCGTTAATGCTAGATGGTAGAGTTTATAATTATTGTGTAGATGAAATTGTTAAATTTGCAAAAAAAAATAAAGCAGAACTAATTATAGGCCCCGAAGCACGTGGTTTTATTTTTGGCTGTCCTGTTGCAACAAAACTAGGAATTGGCTTTGCCCCAGTTAGAAAACCCGGCAAGCTCCCTCGCGAGACAGCCTCAGTTGATTATGAACTAGAATATGGATCTAATACCTTATGTCTTCATAGCGATGCGATAAAACCAGGTCAAAGGGTGTTAGTGGTAGATGATCTATTAGCAACTGGTGGCACTGCTCATGCTAGTATTAAGTTAATTGAAAAATTAGGTGGCGTTGTTGCAGGTACAGCATTCTTGTTAGAGCTAAAAGATTTAAAAGGAAGAGAGTATATTAAAGACTACCCACTTCTTGTTTTAGAAAGTTATTAATGTCAGAAACGCTTCTAAGTGCGCTTTTAAATGCTACTAAAAATTATATCCATAACCCTGAGTCTATTAGTTTAATAACTAAGGCTTTTAATGTTGCGGACCTTAGGCATAAAGGACAACTTAGAAAAAGCAAAGAACCTATCCCTTATATTGTGCATCCTGTTGGAGTAGCAATGATCTTAACAGAACTAGAAGCAGGTCCAATTACGCTTGCGGCTGCCCTTTTACATGACACCCTTGAAGATACAACCTACACTAGGGAAGAAATGATTAGTGATTTTTCAGAAGAGATGTATGAGTTAGTTGATGGTGTTACTAAAATCGGGCGATTAAAGTTTAAAACTGATTTAGCGCAGGCAGAATATCATAGAAAAATGCTTCTTGCCACTGCTAAGGATATTAGGGTTGTTCTAATAAAAATTGCAGATAGACTGCATAACATTAGAACCCTTGAAGAACTACCATTAGATAGACAAAAAGCCATTGCTAATGAAACCCTAGAAATTTATGCGCCACTAGCACACAGACTTGGCCTTTTTAAAATTAAGGCTGAGCTTGAAGATACAGCCCTAAAGTATATTGACCATGAAATGTATTATTATGTCTCAGGCTTAATCCAGTCTAAAAAAAGTGAACGCGAAGATGCCATTAAAGTAATAATAGATGATATCAAAGCAATGCTAAAAGATAATGGCATTAAAACTTATACTATTAAAGGACGAATTAAAAGTATCTATTCTATTTATAAAAAGATGATTTTACAACAAAGAGATTTTGAAGATATTTACGACCTATTAGCCATTAGAATAATTTGCTCTGATATTGCAGAATGTTATAAAATTTTAGGTTTAATTCATGCTAATTATATTCCAATTCCGAAAAGATTTAAAGACTATATTGCAATGCCGAAACCAAATATGTATCAATCGCTTCACACAACAGTTATTGCAAAAGATGCAGCCCTATTTGAGGTACAAATTAGAACCCAGGAGATGGATAATGTAGCAGAAATGGGTATTGCTGCACATTGGGCATATAAAGAAAATAAGTCCTATTCAAAAGAAAAAGAACAATTTGAAATGGCACAAAAACTTAAGTGGTATGCAGATCTTTTAAAAGTATCAAGTGATAAAGATGAGCAGGGAAGTGATCCGATTAGCTTTGTTGAATCAGTTAAAACTGAGATCTTAAATGCTAATGTTTATGTTTTTACTCCAAATGGCAAAGTTATTGAGTTAGCAAGTGGTTCAACTCCTATTGATTTTGCATATAAAATTCATACTCAAGTAGGAAATACAATGATTGGATGTCTTATCAATAATAAAATTGCTCCACTTGATAGTGTATTAAAAACTGGAGATATTATCTCCATTAAGACTGCCAAAAGCGGTAATCCTTCAGCAGATTGGTTAAAAATATGTAAAACTACTTATGCTAAAAATAAGATTCGTGCTGAGCTAAATAAACTAAACTATGACTCACTTTATGCCCAAGGAAAGGCAAGTTTAGAAAAAGAATTAGAACGAAATCAAATAACTATTCCCCTAGATGATAAATTTGTAAAAACTAATTTTAAAAAACAAGGTTATAGTTCACTTGATGTATTGTATTTAGAAATTGCTAAAGGAACAGTTTCGGTTAAAAGCATAATAAATAAAATAATCACGACCCAAAAAACATCACTATCTTGGTTATATAATCAATTAAAGAAAGCCAATACAAATAAGGATGTAGTAAAACATAGTGATCAGGCTATTATTATAAATGGGATCTCTAATCCGCAATTTAGGTTCGCTAATTGTTGTCTTCCTATCTACGGCGATGAGATAGTAGGTTATGTCTCTAAGGTTAATGGTTTTATTATTCATCACAGAGATTGTCCTAATTGTAAAAAATTACAAAATGAAAGAAAGATTGAAGTAGAATGGAATAATGAGCTAGTAAATAAAACCTATTCTTGTTGGCTTATGATCTCAACTAGTAGCAGTGATAAAATAATATCTAAGATAATATCACTTTTATCACTTAATAAAGTATCTTTTTCTGAGATAAATGCTCAGGCTAGTAAAGAAATAGGTTCTGTTATTAAGTTAAAAATAAATATACAATCCTTAAAGAAATTAGAGAGTATCATTTCTAATATTAAAAAAATTCAAGGGGTATATGATGTCTCACGAGGACTTGGCATATGAGAGCAGTTATTCAGCGTGTACTTATGGCCAAAGTAGAAGTTAGGGATAAATTAGTTAATGAAATTAAAGAAGGCTTTTTAATTTATTTAGGACTTGGTAAAAATGATACTAAAGAGACAATTGATTGTTTTGTAAATAAAGTTTTAAAGTTAAGAATCTTTGAAGATGAACAAGGTAAAACCAATCTCGATCTTTTTAAGATAAATAACCCCAAAATTTTACTTATTTCTCAGTTTACCCTAATGGCTAATACTAATTTAGGCAATAGACCTTCTTTTACAGATGCTATGGAATATAATAGTGCTAATGAACTATATTTATACACTCTTAATAAATTTAGTCAAAGGATTACTACCCTAGGTGGAGTATTTGGTGAAGATATGAAAATTAGTTCAATCAATAATGGGCCCTTTACTATAATTATGGAGGATAATAATGATAAATAAACAAAAAGGAACATATGATGTACTTCCTGTAGATAACAAAAAATGGCTTCTTTTGGAACAAATAGTAAAAGAAGTTTTTTTGCAATATAATTATGAATTTATTAGAACTCCCATTTTTGAGGCTACTAATTTATTTAAGCGCGAGAATGAATCATCTGATATGGTAAAAAAGGAAACTTACGATTTTCTTGATAAAGGAGGACGTGAGATAACCCTTCGTCCCGAAGGAACGGCTGGGGTTATAAGAGCAGTAATAGAAAATAAATTATATGTTGATAAGTTTAAAAATAAGTTTTTCTATTTCGGTCCTTGTTTTAGGTACGAAAGGCCCCAAAAAGGAAGATTTAGAGAGTTCTATCAATTTGGCTGTGAGGTCTTAGCACCACTTGATGCTTATGGTGATTGTGAGCTAATCTTAGTTGCTAAAAGGATTATGAATAAACTAAATATTGATGTTGAAATAAAAATTAACTCTTTAGGTGGAGCAAAATCAAAACAAAACTATACTAGTGCAATTAAGGACTACTTTGTAAAATACAAGGATAACCTATGTCCTGATTGTCTTGAGCGAATTAAAACTAATCCCTTAAGAATACTTGATTGTAAGATAGATAATAGTAAAGATTTTTTTAAGGATGCACCTAAAGCAATCAATTATTTAGATCCTAATGAAAAGGCATATTTAAATAATATTAAATCAATCCTTGATAGCATTAACATAGAAAATAAAATTGATTATAAAATTGTTAGAGGCCTAGATTACTATTCTAATTTAGTATTTGAGATAGTATCTAAAAAAACTAATATGGTACTTGCTGGTGGTGGCAGATATGATAATCTTATAAATGATCTAGGAGGTCCAACCATGGGTGCAATTGGTTTTGCTTTTGGGGCTGAGCGCGTAATTATGGAAATGGCGCCAAGAGTTGAAAAAGCCTATACTGCAGCAGTGATAGCCAATGCTAAAAATAGTCTCTATGCGACTAAAGTTTGTGAGTTATTAAGAGATAATAATATTAGTCTTTATTCTGATTTTTTAGATAGAAACTTTAGTAAAAAATTAAAAGATGCTCTTTCATTTAATCCTAAATATTTAATTTTTATTCAAGATGATGAACAAATAAGTAAAACAGTATCGCTAAAAAAATGTAGGACACAATCTCAAGTTGCTGTTAAACTTGATGAATTAGTAAATAAAATAAAGGAGTAGTTATGTTATATAGTTGTGGAGAACTAAATAAAAACAATATAAAAGAAAAAGTACTACTAAGAGGCTTTGTAGCCAAAAAAAGAAATCTTGGTAATTTAATTTTTGTTGATCTAAGAGATGAAAAAGGAATTACGCAGGTTGTATTTAAGAATAATTTTAAAGACTATGAAATTGCTCAGGCACTAGGGAGCGAGGATGTTATTGAAGTTGAAGGAGTTGTTTATGAGCGTGAGGCTAAAAATGAGCATTTAGCAACTGGTGATATTGAGGTAATTGCTAAAAAATTAGTACTTTATTCTAAGGCTAAGCAGCCACCAATTATTATTGCTGATAAAACCGATGCCCTTGAAGAAACAAGATTAAAATATCGCTATCTTGATCTTAGAAGACCACTTCAAAAAGACTATATTATTAAAAGATCTCTTATTACTCAAGCCTTTAGAAAAGCACTTCTTAGCGAAGACTTTCTAGAACTTGATACACCGCTACTAGGTAAATCTACCCCTGAAGGAGCAAGAGAGTATTTAGTTCCTTCAAGATTATACCCAAGCAGTTGTTATGCTTTGCCGCAATCACCACAAGTATACAAACAATTATATATGATTGCAGGCTTTAGTAAATACTTTCAAATTGCTAAATGCTTGCGCGATGAAGATCTAAGATCTGATAGACAACCAGAATTTACTCAGGTAGATATTGAAATGAGCTACCCAAGCGAAGACGATATCTTTAGACTTGGTGAGAAAATTTATCATGATGTTTTTAAAGAAGTTCTTAATATAGAACTAAAGACTCCATTTAAGAGAATAAAATACTGGGATGCAATAGATAAATATGGTTCAGATAAACCTGACTTAAGATTTAAAAACCTGTTAGTTGATCTAACTAGTTTTATTAAAGCATCTAGCATTGATTTTTTAAAAAATCATGATTGTATCACCGGTGTTATTTTTAAAGATAATAAAGAATTATTTAGTAGAAAATATTTTGATAGTTTGTTTAATGAGGCCAAAAAATATGGCGCAAGTAATCTTAACTACGTAAGAAATCTAGGTATTGAGTTTCAAGGCTCACTTGCAAAATTTTTTACTCCTGAGATAGCAAAAGAGATTGGTTTAAAGAAAAACGAGGTACTTATTTTAATTGGAGGCAAGTATAAAGTATCAAAACTTGCAATGGGAGCAGTAAGAAACTTAGTTGCAGAAAGCCTTAATTATAAGGATATGGATAAATTTGAGTTTGCCTGGATAATTGATTTTCCTATGTTTGAACAAGATGAAGATGGCACAATTCATGCCTGCCACCATCCCTTTACTAGACCTAAAGGTGATCTAAATACTAATGATTTATTACAACTTTCATCATATGCATATGATCTTGTTTTAAATGGCTTTGAACTAGCAAGTGGATCTCTTAGAATATATGATCAAGATATGCAGGCAAAAATGTTTAAGTTATTAAATATGAGCGATGAAGAAATAACAAAGCGCTTTGGCTTTTTTATTGAAGCCCTAAAATACGGAGTTCCACCCCATGGTGGTATCGCCTTTGGTTTAGAAAGAACAACAATGATTATGTTAAAAACTAATAATATCAAAGATGTAGTAGCATTTCCTAAAACGCAAAGTGCTAAGGATTTAATGAGCGAAGCACCATCACAGGTAAGTGCTAAGGAACTATCTTTGTTAGGATTAAAAGTAAATGATAAGTAAAAGAAAAGACTATCTTTCATGGGATTGTTATTTTATGGAAATAGCAATTCTTTCTGCTAGACGATCAAAAGATCCTAATACTCAGGTAGGAGCTTGTATTATTTCACCTTCAAAAAGAATCTTAGGAATTGGTTATAATGGCCTGCCTAATGGTCTAAGTGATGATAATATCCCATGGGATAAGGAAGGCGAATTTATTAATACTAAATACCCCTATATAGTTCACGCCGAGGCTAATGCTATATTAAACACTAATAATTTTAATCTTTTAAATGAGGCTATTATTTATGTTACCTTATACCCTTGTAATGAATGTGCGAAGTTAATTATTCAATCAGGAATTAAAAAAGTAGTTTATCTTGAGGATAAGTATCCAAATAGTAAGGAAACGCTGGCTAGTAAAAAACTACTAAAAATGGCTAATATTAAAGTTATTGCATATGCAGATATTAAATAGTGCACTTGCATATTTAAAAATAAAATTTAGGATTATTTTTCCTATTTTTTTCACTACCCTTTTTATTTTAATAGGTTATTTTGGCAAAATTGATAAAGAAATAATTCTACCTGGCGGAATAAGTAAGATAAATAATAATATTCAATTTAGTACTAATTTATATCCTCGCCTACATACTACCTCGGTGGGGGTAATAAGAAAACCAAATTATTATATGCTCTCAATACTATCATTATTTAGACAAAATGAAGTAGTTGAGCTCCCGCAAGATGAGAAAGATATTAATAATACTGATGATTATAAAACAGGTCGCATTTATTATGAATATTCATATCAAGCAGCACTAATAAATGCTTATAAATTTGCAGCCAAGGTTAAAAGTGGTATTAAACTAAAATATGAATTTTTAGGACTAAGAGTACTAGCAAGATATAATAATCTTGATTTTGAAATTGGAGATTTAATCACTAAAATAAATAATACTAAATTAGAACTAGATAACTTTACTCGTTTTAATTTTAAAGAAATTAGTTCATATAACCTCTATAATGAGACTAAGAAAAAAAGTATTAAGCCTATTTCTAACAAAATTTATTTTAGACCATATTTTAAAATAGATAATAAAAATTCTAATCCATCATTTGATATTAAACTATCTAATAATGTTGGTGGCCCATCAGGTGGTTTTATGCAAACCTTATATATTTATTTAACAATTTTAAATGATGAAAAACTAATTGCTATAACTAATAAATACAAAATTGCAGGCACAGGAACTATTAAATTAAATGGTGAGGTAGGCTTAATTGGTGGCGCAGTGCAAAAAGTACATACTGTTTTAAATAAAAAATGTGATGTATTTTTCTTACCAAGAGGTAATTATTATGCTAATGAAAAAAAGATTAAACAAATAGTAGAAAATAAATCTATTAAACTAATAACAATAGTTGATTTTACTGAAGGAATTGCTAAGTTAAAGGAGCTATTATAATGTTTAAAAAATTTAAACCCGAAATTAAATTTTATTCCCTATACCTATCCATTGCACTAATGGGCTTTTTAACTTTGCTTGATCAAATAACAAAAATTAGTATTATTAGTAATTATTTAGTTGACGATAGCAAAGTTATTATTCCTAAACTGCTTACATTTCATCTTGTTTATAACGAAGGAGCCTCGTTTGGAAGTCTTGCTGGTAAAATGGTATTATTTTTAATTATTACTATTTTTGCCTTAGCGATATTTTCCTATTTAATTACATTTAGTGATTATAAAAAAAGAATTGTCTTTTCTCTAGGGACCACCTTTTTCCTTGCAGGCACTTTGGGAAATTTTATTGATCGGATTAGTTATGCTAAAGTTGTAGATTTTATTGAGTTTCCGTTTCTTGATTTTTTAAATAGGCTCCCTAAAATTGGTAATTTTACATGTAATTTAGCCGATATTTTTTTAACTGTAGCAATAATTTTACTTGCTGTAGAATACCTGATTTTAGATACAATTAGAAAAAAGAAAGAAAAAAGCAACATAATCAAAAAAGATGAAGACCATTACGTTTAATCAAGAACCTATTAGACTTGATAAATATTTAGCAAAAATACTTGATTTATCTAGGGAAAATATTAAAATAAATATTAAATTAGGTATCATATTAGTAAATAATAAAGAAGTAAAAGCAGGTTATAATTTACTAGCAGGTGATGAGATAATAATAAATGATTTAGTAGTAAAAGAAGATCAGGCTAAGATTTCATCACAAGCAGTTAATCTTGATATTATATACGAGGATAACTTCTATATAGGAGTTAATAAACCTAAAAATATAATTACTTATAATGCTATTGGCCATCTTGAGGAGCCATCAATTGCATCGTCAATTAAGAAGATGTATTCTAATTTATGCAACAAGGATAGCGTAAAACCAGGGATAGTGCATAGACTTGATTATGAAACTAGTGGTGCACTTTTAATATGTAAAGATGATAGCACTTATAGATTGGTGCAAAAATTATTTAAAGAACGTAAAATAAAAAAAACCTATCTAGCAATCTGTCAAGGTTTATTTAAGGCTCCACGGGGAGAAATTAGTATTCCTTTATCTAAAAAGTTTGGTAAAAAAATTAAGATGATTAAAGACTCTCTAGGAAAAGAAGCAATTACCAAATATGAAGTTATTGCTGAAAAAGAAGGTGCTTCATTAGTAAGAGTTAATCTAATTACTGGAAGAACCCATCAAATAAGAGCGCATCTTAGTTTTATAGGCCATCCCCTTATTGGTGATACTTTATATGGTGGGGGAGCAGGTAAGAATAGTTTTTTTCTCCATTCACAAAAAATAGAGTTTATTTGTCCTAGGACTAGTAAGGAAGTTATAATTGAAGCAAAACTTCCAGCTGAATTTCTAAGTGAGTTAACTAATTTTAACTATTACTAAATAAATCACTATTATAAGCACCACTTAGCGCTTGTTGGACATTTTTAAAGTTTTTCTTTGCCACCTGATTTATTATCCCTTTACCATATACTTCAATTAGCGTTTTTAATAAAGTTGTCGTTTTAGGACCGGCTCCCTTTAGGAGCTTATAATTAAGTTTTTTGGAGTAGGTTGTTAATTTAGTAAGAAAAGCATACCTTGCAATAATTGAAGCACATGCTACTGCAGGATGATAGTTTTCTGCTTTTTCCTTAAAGATAATATCTCTTTCAATAAATTTTGATTCCTTAAGATATTTATAATAGTTTTCCTTTGAACAAAATTGATCAAGAATAATAGGAACTTTTTTAGGATATTTGTTGATAGTTCTAATTAAAGCATGGTTATGATATAAGGCTTTAATTTTGTTTAAATTATTATTACTATCAATTAGTTCGTTATAATCTTTGGGAGGAATAATAAAAAGCGAGTGAATTAAACTATTTAGTAAAATGGGCCCAACTTTAAGAATTTCTTGGTCACTCATTTTCTTACTATCTCTTACATTAAGTTTTGTAATTAGAGGAAAATCTTGTGTTCTTATAAGACATGAGCATACTACTACCGGTCCAAATAAATCACCAGTTCCTACTTCATCTGAGCCAATTGCTTCATAATCTGATAAACCTAATTTAGTTTTTATCTCTGATACTACTAATGCAATATCCTCGCCAGAGATAACAAGTGAGCCTGAAGTGTAAGCAGCAATTTCACAATTTTTGTAGTTTAGCTTATATAATAGATATTGATTATTATTCTTACTTGCTTGCAAAAAAGGTTTTAGCTCGTTTAAAAGCAAATTTATTTGTGATGTATTTATTTTTAAGGTAAAGTATTTCATACCTTAATTATATCAAAAATTAAAATTAAAATAAAAAAATCTTTAAATTTAAAAGAATTATAATTTAAGAGGATTATGGATAAATATAACAGTTTAGATTTTAATTTAATACTTGAAGAAATAAGAGAATACTTAGTTAGTGTAAAACTAAAAAGTAGTTTTTTAAATACACTAATTAAGTTAGATAAGGCAGGTGTTGAGCGCTCGCTTGATGAGATAATTTGTGCTAAATACTTAGTTAAAGATAAGGTTTATTTATTTGATTTTGATTATAATATTAGTGATATTATTACCCTTATTAATAGCGGATATTATTTAAAATTAAATGAGGTAGTAAAAATACGTGAAGAGATAAAACTTGCTCATAACCTTAAAGTTAAGTTTTCATTTTTATCGGATTTAAAGTATAATTTGGCCCCCCTTAAAGATTATTTTAATACTTTATTTTCCTGTAAACAAATTAAAGATAAAATTGATAATCTAATTGATAATGATAATAATTTTAAAAGTGATTGTTCACTAGAATATGCAAAAATAATTTCTAGTTTTAATCTTATTGAAGAAAAAATTGCTAAAACTTATAAACAATTATTATCTAAGTATAGTAAATATTTAATTGATAAAAATATTTATTTAAAAGATGATAGAAAATGTTTTCTAATAGATATACAATATAAAAATATTCTAAAAGGTAATGTAGTAGATATTTCTAACTCGGGCAGGGGAGTATTTTTTGAACCAGACGAAGTACAAGAACTAAATAAAGAATTATTTTTTATTATTGCTAGTAAGAAAAAAGAAGAAGCCCGTCTTTTAAAAAACATTACTTTAGTTATCAAAAAAGACCTTGATAAGTTTATTAGCAATCAAATAATATACCAAAGCCTTGATTTAATTTTTGCTAAAGGTATTTATGCTAGTAAATATAATCTTAATAAAATAAGTATTAATACTAAGAAAGAAATTAAAATTACTAATGTAAGACACCCGCTAATTAATCCTGATAAAGTAGTACCAATCTCACTTAACTTTTTAGAAGATAAATATATTTATTTATTAACGGGTGCTAATACGGGTGGCAAAACTGTGGCAATTAAAACAGTAGGTTTGTGTGCTTTAATGCTTTTATATGGACTACCTCTACCGATGGATATGGATTCTTCAATGCATTTATTTGATGAGGTCTATTCCCAAATTGGTGATAGTCAATCTATTCAAGGAGAGCTATCAAAGTTTTCAAGCGAGATTACAAATCTAAAAAAAATTACCACAAATGCCACTAGTAATTCATTAGTAATTATAGATGAGCCAACAAGTGGAACCGACCCTCTTGAAGGAGGTTCACTTGCTTGTGCAATAGTAAATTATTTTATTAAAAGAAAGATTAAAGTAATGCTATCAAGTCATTATTCGCTTTTAAAAGAACTTGCGATAAGAAGTGATTATATAACTTATGCAAGTGTTGTATTTGATAGTAATACCCTTTTACCAACCTATCATCTTAATGAAGGGGTAATTGGCGAGAGTAAGGGAATATTAACCGCTAAGCGATATGGCCTAAATGAAGAAATAATAAATAATGCTTCAATCATTTTTAATCAACTAAAACCACAAAGCGAACTTTTAATGGATAAGATTCGCACTAAAGAAGAAGCCCTAAAGCAAAAAGAAGTATACCTTAAGGAAAAAGAGCAAAAACTTCTTCTTAGCGAGCAATCATTTATTAAAGAAAAAGAAAAAATAATTAAAAATTATGACCTTGAATATACTAATAAAGTTGCCTTATTATCTAAAGAAGTTGATAAATTAAAAGATGAACTAAGAAAAAGTATTAGTGAAAAAAATATTATTACCAAAAAAAATGCACTAAATAAAGAACTAAATACTACCCTTGATTTTGAATATAGTCTAAATATAGGAGATAGTGTTTTAATTATCCCTTACCAAAAAACGGGGGAGATAGTTGAGATAAAAAAAGATAAATATTTAGTCTCCTTTCTAAATTTTAAAATGTTATTTGAAAAAAACGAACTTAGACCTAAGGCAAAAAAAGAAATTGTAAAAACGCTAAATTTAAAAAAATACAATATGCAAAATTTAGATGATATAAATACAAATTATAAAAATATAATAGAATTAGACCTAAGAGGGAAAAGATATAACGAAGTATATGATTTAATAGATAGTTATATTAGTTTATTATTAGAACAAAATCTTTTTAGCGGTAGAATTATTATAGGGTATGGTACCGGTGCAGTTAGAAAAGCAACCCTTGAGTATTTAAGACAATCAAAATATATAAAGAATTATCACTATGCTGACCAATATAGTGGTCAAATGGGAGCAATTGTTATTAATTTAAAATAGCTATTTTTCCCATATTTTACAATTTATTTTTTCAAAAAAAAGAAATTTATTATTTATTTGTTAAAATAAGAGTATGAATAAGAAAAAAATAAAGCGCAATTTAATTATAGTTTTTACAACAATACCGCTTATATTATTTATACTCTTTTTTGTTTTACCCTTAACTACTTATGCAATTGTATATAAAAAGTTTATTGATAAAAAGTTTCCGCCGATACCTTATCTTAATATTGATAGTAAGGAGTATTCTAACTTAGTAGCAACAGATTATTCTTTTAGATCAAATCATAACCAAAAAGTTAACACTGTTATTTATAAGGATAAAGACATTAAAAAATATCAAGGACTTGTGGTAGTAGTGCATGGGTATCTTACAGGAGGACATGGTTTTTATATGCCAGGGATAAACTTTTTTGCCCAAAATGGCTACCTTCCAATTGCTATTGATATAACAGGAAATGGGCAATCACTTGAGACTTCAATGAAGGGAATGGAGCAAGGCGTAATTGATTTAGAAAGACTAATAAAAAAAATAAAAAATGATGAAGTATATTCTAAGTATAAATTATTCTTGTATGGTCATTCAATGGGTGCTCACTGTGTATCTACAGTACTTAATTTTTGTCCCAACGATGTAGATGGGGTTGTTGCAGCATGTGGGTTTGATAATATTAGTGATGAATTTTTAGAATTTATTAGTATCTATAATACCTACAAAATAACTAAATATGCGCCTTTATTAAAGCCATTTATAAAAATTAACTCTTTTTTTAGATTTGGTAAATATTCTAATTTATCAGCCCTAGATGGTCTAAAAAAAACAAGTGCTAAATGCTATCTTATCGCAAGTGAAGCAGACAGGACAGTACCTGATAGTGTGGGTTATAACTTATATTATAATGAGTTCAAAAATAATAAGCGTTTTACATTTAAACACTATTTTGATAAAGAACACGAAACTATCGATAGAACCGAAGTTAAAAGAGCAGACTTTGCAAGGTTTAATAGTTTATTTAGTTCAATATTTGTAAAAAACTATGATATTATTGGCTCTTATAAAGCCCAAAAAGATTTCTCAGATGCTTTGTTTAATAAAGAAGTTATCAAAGCAATTGATATTGAATATTATCAAGATATTATTAATTTTTTTAATGGAGTATAGTTATGAAGTATTTTAAATTATTTATAATAATCAGTTTTGTTTTTCTTTTATATAGTTGTAAAAAACCACCTAAACCCATTAATACGCAAGTATATTCAGTTAAACTTTTATACGAAGATGGTAAGGTTGAAGAAACTAAGTATTTATATGCTAACACCATCATAAGACTACCAGCTCTTAGTAAAGTTGGCCATAATTTTATTGGCTGGTTTTTAAATGAAGACCAAAAAACAAAACAAATTAGAGAAGGCCACTCAGTTAAATATAATATGGAGTTAGTGCCTAAATTTGAACCAATTAAATATAAAATTAACCTCTTATTCCCAACCGATCAAAGGAGTACTATCTATACTAAATATAATGAAAAAATAGATCTACCCGAACAGATGAAAAAAGAAGGCTATGAGGTTGTTTTAACTAATAGAGATAATGGTAGATTATTTGATCTAAATGATGTGGTAGTAAGTGATCTTTATTTTGTTGTTAACTATCGGGCGCTTGATTTAAAAAAAGAAGTATGTAAAGTTAATATCAATTTTAATAACGATGAACCTAATTTGTTATTTTATGTATATAAAGGCGATAAAATTGTGCTGCCCCAAATTAAAAAAGAAGACTATTCCTTTGATACTTATTTTGATACAATAACAAATAGAAATGTAAGTTTAATAACTGCGGTAGATGAAGATATGGAACTTGTTGCTAAGTATACAGAAATTATTCATACTATAAGATTCCAATCAACATCTTATGGTGGACAATATATAAATAACATCTATATCAAGCACAATCATACGATAAAAGATATGCCTATATTTCAAAAACCACGCACTAGGTTTTTATACTGGGAAGACCAAATAGGTAATAAAATAGATGAGTTTACCCCAGTTAGCTCAGATTTAGTCCTAAGACCAATTTTTGAGTATTTAGCAACTAATAAAGACTATTTAAAATATGAAATTAAAAATGATGAAGTAACTATTTTAGGATTACATAATCAAAATATAAAAGACTTAGTAATTCCATCAGTAATTGATGGCTATCCAGTTAGCAAAATACAAGCCTATGCGTTTGCTAATAACGATGAGCTCCAATATGCCTTAATTCCTGAAAGTGTTGTAGATATTGGAGATGGTATATTTTATAACTGCAGGTCATTAACTAAAGCAACACTACCTAATACCTTAAAAACTATTCCTAAACAAATGTTTATGGAATCAAGACTAAATCATGTTAACTTACCACATGATCTTGAACATATTGAAGACGAGGCCTTTTTTAATACTAGTCTTTATGATGTAGTATTTCCGCTAAAATTAAAAACAATTGGAGATTATGCTTTCTATCAAAATAGATTCACCTCACTAATTTTCCCTACTAATTTAGAAACAATAGGACGGCATGCTTTTAGAAAAAATAATAGTATTGCTAAAATTTTATTTAATAATAACCTAAAGACCATTAAAGAATTTGCCTTTGCTGATTGTGACACCATTAGAGAAGTAGGACTACCTTATTCGCTAACTTATCTTGGCCGTTATGCCTTTGCACATTGTTATTATTTAAGAGAGTTTACTATCTATGATGTAATTGAAAATATTGCGATAAATCATTTTGATGATTATTCGCCCCTATCAATTATTAATGTTATTAAAACTAAAGATACATTCCCTTGGGAAAAATATTGGAATAGAAACTCCATTAAAGACCAGGAGAAAATTTATGACTACCGTTGGGAATAAACTAATTAAAGGCTTCTTTATTCTTTTATTTATTTTTTTGTTAAATGGTTGTAAAAAAGAGAAGCCACAACTAGATCCACCGCTACCGCCAGTAGCAAATGATGTAAAAGATTATCAAATTACCTACCTTCATGAGAATAAAGAAGTATATAAATATACATATAAACAAAATACGCCGCTAACAAATCCTAAAGTATTTAAAAATGGCTATCATCATATTGGTTGGACCTTAGACGGAAAAACACTAATTAATCTTAGTTCTTTTTTAGTTAAAAGTGATATTAAATTATATCCTTTGTTTGAAAAAAAAGAACTGGTAGTTAAGTTTTATGACTACCATGGTAAAACTACAGTTGTTAGACTTTTATATGGTGATAAGTTAGCTTATCCGAAAAGTATTAAAAGAGATGGTTATAAAATTAAAGAATTAGTAGATATAAACGAAAACGAAACTATCCAACATGACAATGTATTTACTAATTTAAATCTGCAGGTTATCTATGAACCAATTGATAAAACTAATATTATAGATATAAAAATTGAGTATAGCGATTTTAGTAAAACTTATCAAATAATTAAAGGAGATACTTTTCCATCACTTCCTAACTATTTAGTTAATTCACATTTTGAATACTATGAAAATAAACAAACTTTGCGTAAATATGAAGTAAATAGCAATAATAAAATAGATACTAATTTAGATCTTAGAGCCATCTATCAAAGCTCCCATTATACCCTTAGATTTTATCGCTATTATGGTGATTGGTATCCCTGTCATATCAGAAGAGCCAAAGGAAATGCACCCTTGATGGAGCCGTATTTTAGAGATTGGCCCCAAATTGATGCTGATTTCACGGTCTCTGGGTGGGTTGCAAGAGATGGCGAGATATATGATATAAATAAAGATTATGATCATGACATTGATTTTTATCTACTCTATAAAACTAAAGACTCACAACTAAAATATTTTGAATATACTGAAAATAATAACCAAATTACAATTACTAAATACACAAATACCGAAGAGATCAGTAGAATTACCATCCCTTCTAAAATAAATAATAAACCAGTAGTAGCACTTGCTGCTAGAGCATTTGAAAATAGTAAAATTAATAATGAAATAGTGCTTCCTAATAGTATTACTTCTATAGGTGATTATTGTTTTTATCGCTCTAAAGTAAGATATATTAATTTCCCAGAAAACCTTACCTATTTAGGTGATGCTGCGTTTATGGAAAGTGGATTAGTTAAGGCTGTTATAAATAAAAAACTGACTAAAATAAATAAGTGGGCCTTTAAAAATACTGATTTATCAATGCTTTCGCTTCCAACATCACTTGAAGAGATTGGGATGGCAAGTTTTGCTAATATTTCTACATTATATAGTGTTATATTTCCATCAAGTCTTAAAAAAATTAACTCTTTTGCTTTTGCATATTGTACTCATTTAGTGAGAGCAACATTTAATGAGGGCCTTTTAGAGATAGGAGATTGGGCATTTTTAAAAACCGATCTATTCTATGTTCAAATCCCTGAGAGTGTGATTAAATATGGTGAGTATGTATTTGCTGAATCAAGTTTAAGAGAAATTAGCATTTATCTAAATTTCCATTTACAAAAAGATACTTTTTCATTTACTGAAAAATTAGAAATGATTTATATTTTAAAAAATAATCCTAAACTACCACCGAATTGGAACTATGATAGTAAATATAGTAAATATCATAATTATAAAATAGTTAATAAATAAAATAAATTGACAAAATAATTAAGTTTTGCTAATATTATTTTATGGCCTGTTGGAGAAGTGGTTAACTCATATGCCTCTCACGCATACATTCAGGGGTTCAAGTCCCCTACAGGCTAATTTTAAAGTTTTTCATAAAACTTACTCCTTTCTATTTTAGGCTAACTAATTTTAGTTAGCCTATTATTTTAAAAAAGTAAATAATAAAAATAATTACTAGATTATCGTATAATATATATATGAATATAAGGAGGCTAGATTGATGGTTTCAACAGCAGATTTCAAAACAGGCTTAACAATTGCCTTTGAAGGAAATATATATCAAATAATTGACTTTCAACATGTCAAGCCAGGTAAAGGCGGCGCATTTGTACGAACTAGGTTAAAAAATTTACGAACTCAGGCGGTCCTAGAACATACATTCACCGCTGGGGTAAAAGTAGAAAAAGCGCAAATAGAAAAAGTACCAATGCAGTTTTTATATCAAGCAGGAGAACAATACTTCTTTATGAATATGAACTCCTATGAACAAATTGAACTATCTAAATCAGAGATTGGCAATACCGCAAATTTCTTAAAAGAATCACTTGATGTTGACATAATGTATTATAATCAATCCGAAGTATTAGGAGTTATTCTTCCTGATAAAGTAGTATATAAAGTATCACAAACTGAACCCGCAGTTAAAGGTGATACTAAGACCAATGCACTAAAAGATGCAATTATCGAGACGGGCTTATTAGTAAAAGTTCCTTTATTTATTGAAATTGGTGAGCAAATTGTAGTATCAACTATTGATGGCTCTTATGTTTCAAAAGGATAAAATGATTTTAAAGCTAGTAGGTCTATACTAGCTTTTATTTTTTATGGAAAGACTTAATAAATATTTAGCACTTGCTGGGGTATGTTCTAGAAGAAAAGCAGACCAAGAGATCTTAAAAGGAAGAGTATCCGTTAATGATGAAATAATAACTACTCTTGGTTATCAAGTTAAAAATAATGATATTGTTAAGTATCTAAATAAGCCAGTAGTATTAATGAAAAAAGAGTACTACCTCTTAAATAAACCGCGTGGAGTAATAACAACATGTAGTGATGAGCTAGGAAGAAAAAATGTAATTGATATATTTAAAGAAGCAGGAATTACTACGAGATTATTTCCAGCAGGCAGGCTTGATTATGATACTGCAGGTTTAATAATAATTACTAATGATGGTAAGTTAAGTAATATAATAACCCATCCTAGATCAGAGATAACTAAAGAGTATTTAGTAAGAATTGATGGCATTATTCCTAAAAACCAAGTTATGGTATTAAATAAAAAAAGATATGTCGTTTATGACAATATTAAATATTCATTTATGAAATTAAACATCTTAGAAGTTAATAAAGATAAAAATACTCAAACGTTAGAAATCCTTGTAAAAGAAGGTAAAAACCATCATATTAAAAATATCTTCTTAGCACTAGGATATAAGGTGCTAACCTTAACTAGAACTAAAATAGGTGATCTAGATATTACAAGTGTATCAAGAGGCTCATTTAGGGAATTAAAAATTCACGAAATAAAAACGATTTATTCCAAAAGAAAAATATAATTTAAAGGAGAACTTATGGCATTTCAATTAGCAATTGATGGACCTGCAGCAAGTGGCAAATCAACAATCTCAAGAATACTTGCAAATAAACTTAATTGGACACATATAGATACAGGAGCATTGTATCGTGCAATTGCTTATGTCGCCATTAAGAATAATACTAATTTAGAAGATCCAAGCCAATTTGATTTTATTAAAAATTTAAAAATAGATTATCAAATGAGTAAAATTGCTATTGATAATGAAGATATAACTTATAAGATTAGAACCCATAAAGTATCAAAAGTAGCCTCACAAATTGCAAGTTATAGCGAGGTTAGAATGCAGTTATTAGATCTGCAAAAAGAACTTGCTGCAAGTGGTAATATTATAATGGATGGTAGAGATATTGGTACAGTAATCCTACCTAATGCTAATCTAAAGATATATTTAAATGCAGATCTACATGAGCGAGCGAAGCGAAGGTTTAAAGAAGATAGTTCTAAAACACTTGCTGATATTGAGGTTGAAATAAACCAACGAGATACTAATGATAAAACGAGAAAAAATGCCCCTTTGGCTATTGCTAGTGATGCTATTGAAATTGATACTACTAATTTAACTATTGATGATGTAGTTTTAAAAATTATAGAATTAATAAAAAGGAGAAATATATAATGGAAAAGAAAACTAAGACTAAAAAAAACTTAGATCCAAATTGTTTTGAGGCACTGCTTAATGAAAGAATGCCTGAAATATCTAAAAAACAGGATAACTCTGTTAAAAGGGGAGACTATATTGAAGCCTCTGTTGTTGATGTAAAAGAAGATAGAATTTTACTTGATCTTAATATGGCTAGTGAAGGTGTTATGTATATTGATAATTATACTAATGACCCCAGAATTACTTCGTTTAAAGGAAGAGTTAGAAAAGGAGATCGTATTGAGGCAGTAGTTAAAAAAATTACTGAAGATCAACAAGTATTCTTATCACGTCTTCCTATTTTAAATGAAAAAATGCAGGCTGAAATTGTCTCTCTTTGTGAAAAACAAAAAATTGTTAAAGTGTTATTAAAAGAGCATAACAAAGGTGGCTATGTTGGCGTTTTTAGCGGTGTTGAGGTGTTCTTCCCTTACTCCAATCTTGACTACGAGATTGTCCAAAACAAAGATGAGTGGGTAGGAAAAGAAGTTGATTGCTACATTCAAGAGGCTAACTTTATTAAGTCTCGTCCAAAAGTAATTGCAACAAGACGTCCTATTTTTGAAGAAGAAAGACGTGTAAAACACGAAGAAGAAAAAAGACTGGCCCAAGAAGAGCTAGATACTATTAAAACTGGTGATATTCTTGAAGGAACTATTACTTCAATTAAACCTTATGGCGCGTTTGTTAAATTTAATAATTTAGTAGGAATTATTAGATTATCACAAATTTCTCATCATCGCGTTAATGATATCAATGATGTCCTTCATGTAGATGACAAGGTTAGAGTTAAAGTATTGAAAAAAGAAGGCAGTTCAGTTGATGTATCAATTAAAGCCTTACAGCTTACTCCTTTTCAGGAATTTATTAAAGTTCACCATGTAGGTGATGAGATTAAAGGAAAGATTGTTCAAAAGATGCCATTTGGTTATTTTGTTGAAGTTGCTAAAGACCTAAGAGCCCTTCTACATCGTTTTGAATTTGTCTGGGATCCAAAAGATAACTTTGCTACCCAATCAAAAATTGGTGACGAGGTTTCAGTAAAAATTATTAAAATTGAAGTTGATAAGGAACAAATCGCAATCTCAAGAAAAGCCCTTATCGATAACCCATGGGCTAATGTTAATCTTAAAAAAGATGATAATGTTGAATGTATTATTGAAGAATTTGCCCCAGATAAGGTTTTTGTATCAGCATGTGGGGTACAAGGATTTATTAAAAATGAAGAAATGGATCTGAAAAAAGGCAAACCAGTCGATATTTTTACTAAAGGTGAAAAAGTAATGGCTAAGGTTAAGTATGTTAATAAAAACTTCTGGCAATTAGAACTATCTCTTAAAAGATACAACTTTGAAGCCCTTCAACAAGATATTCAAAACGCAGAGGCTGAAGAGGCTAGTCAAGTTAAAAAAACTAAAAGCAATAAAGAGTTAAAAAAACAACTAAGTAAGTAAAATGTATAAAGTAGCAATCGTAGGCCGCCCAAATGTTGGAAAATCTAGTTTTTTTAATCTCTTGATAAATGCACGGAAGGCAATAACAGACAGCCTCCCTAATACTACGGTTGATAGATTATACGGCATTGCTAAATGGATGGGTAAATCATTTCAAGTAATTGATACTGGGGGGATAGAAAAAGATAATACTCCCTTTAAAGAAGCAATTATTGAACAAGTTAATTATGCTCTTGCAGAGGCTAATTTAATTATAATGCTCGCTGATATTACTAATTTAACTGATGATGACTACCTGGTCGCAAAATATTTAAAAAAGCAAAATAAAGATGTCCTACTTATTTTAAATAAGTGTGATAACGATCAATTAAAGTATAACCAATATGAGTTTTATAAATTAGGTTTTAAAGATTTATTCATCCTTTCTACTAAACACAAAATTGGTCTTGGTGATATTTTAGACTATATTACTAATAAGATTAGTTTAAACCAATTAAGTAGTAGTAATGATCACATTAAATTTTCAATCGTCGGCCGTCCTAATGCAGGGAAAAGCTCGCTTGCTAATTTATTACTTGGTGAAAATAGATCGGTTGTTTCTCCTGTTGAAGGTACTACTGTTGATGCAATAAATTCCTATTTTAAATACCGTGGCCATACTTTTGAAGTAATTGATACGGCTGGCCTTTTAAGACGGGGGAAGGAAGTATCTGATAAAGAAAAATATGCTCAAATGCGTGCATTATCAGCCCTTGATGAGTCTGATATAGCCATTATGTTATTAGATATAAATGATGGCATAAAAGAACTAGATAAAAATATTGCCGGCTATATTAAAGAAAGAAATAAAGGCGTAGTTATTATTGCTAATAAGTGGGATTTAATTAAAAAAGATAATAATACTTACAACCAATATTTAGAAAAGATAAAATATGATTTTAAAATGTTTCAATATGCACCAATAATTTTTACAACAACCCTAAACAAACAAAACATTAATAAAATCCTAGATACTATAATTAGTATAAATGATAATCTCAATAAAGAGATTAAAACTAATATATTAAATGAAATACTGGCTAAAACAACAACTATTAACCCGCCCAAACCATTTAATAATGGTATAGCTAAGTTTAAATATATTACCCAAATTAGTGTTAATCCGATTAAGTTTTTACTCTTTTGTAACAACCCTGATTATGTGCATTTTACTTATTTAAGGTATTTAGAAAACGAGTTTAGAAATGCACTAGATTTTAGTGGTGTCCCAATTATTTTTGAAGTTGCAAAAGGAGAATAAAATGAAAATATCCATTATTGGTGGCGGCGCTTGGGGAACTACCCTAGGGCAGGTTTTAGTAGATAATAAGCATCAAGTTTTTATCTATGAGCCTAATTTATCACACCTTAATAAAATCAATAACGGAGTGCACCCTGTATTTGATTTAAATATTACTTCTAAAATTAAGGCTAGTAATAATTTATTAGATGTTATTAACTTTAGCAACACCTTATTATTAGTACTCCCATCTAAGTATATTAAAGAGACAATTGAAAAAATTGTTGCTCTAAAGCCTAGTAAGTTAAATATAATAAACGCCTCAAAAGGCATTTGTCCCGATACTCTTTTGATGATAAATCAAATTATTAAGGAAAGTATTCCTAGTAGCATATTAGAAAATTATGCAACTATTACCGGTCCATCCCATGCTGAAGAGGTTATTTTAAGAAAACTAACGATGCTTACCGTAGCCTCAAATAACGAAGCATTTGCTACTAAAGTGCAGTATTTATTTAGTAATCAAAAATACCTTCGAGTTTACAGAAGTTATGATTTAATTGGAGCAGAAGTTGGAGGTAGTGTTAAAAATGCCCTTGCCGTAATGTCAGGTTTTGCTACAGGGCTTGGACTTGGAGAAAATGCAAGAGCAGCGCTTATAACTAGGGGTTTAAATGAAATAAAACGTATAACTTTAGCATATGGTGGTAAAATAGAAACAGTATATGGTCTTACAGGGCTAGGAGATTTAGTAGTAACTTGTTTTTCTGAAAACTCAAGAAACTACCAAGCAGGTAAAAAACTTGCTGAAGGATATAGTATTGAAGAAATTGAAAAACACTCTAAGCAAACTATTGAGGGTTTCCGTAGCATCAAAGCACTATATAAATATGGCAAAAAAAATAATTTATATTTGCCGCTTATTGAAATTTCGTGGCAGTTAATAAATAATGAATTTAGTAAAGATGAAGTAATTAAGTTATTGTTAGAAAAAAATCTAAAGGAGGAATGAAAAATGACAAAAACAGAGTTAATTATGCTTTTAGCAGATAGGGTTAAACAAACTCAAAAAACAGTAGGTGAAGTTCTAGAAGGATTTAGAGAACTTCTAATAGAAACATTATCAGAAGATGATGAAAAACTAACTTTTTCAGGACTAGGTACTTTTGAAGTAAGAACTCGTCCTTCAAGAAAAGGAAAAAATCCAAGAACAGGGGAGGAAATTGTAATTCCTGAACAAAAAACAGTTGGATTTATTCCTTCAAAAGCAATGAAGGACGCGCTTAACGAACAATAATGAATTTATTTGATCTAATAATTGCAGGAGATCTAGAAGCAATTAAAGATAATTTAAAATATGAAGAAATAAATAAACTACGTGATATTAAAGGCCGTAGTTTACTTTTTGTTGCAATTATCAATGATAAAGAAGAAATTGCTAAATATCTTTTAACGCAAGGACTTGATCCTAATATTATAGATCATAGCGGTGAGAGTTGTCTTTTTGATTGTGTAAGAAAAAATAAGCTTGCAATGGCTAAGTTATTAATTAGTAAAGGAGCAAGTATTGATATTCTTAACCGTAAGGGTGAGAGTGTTCTTTATTATATTTGTTATAACGGTCATATTGATATTCTTAAAAAAATTCGCCTTGAAGATATTGAAAGATTTACTACAAACGAAGGGCTAAACTTAATGCATGCTGCAATTCTTGGTGGTCATATTGAGGTAGTAAATTATTTATTAAAATATTATAAAGATTTATTTTTAGTTGATAAAATGGGTAATAGTTATCTTCATTATGCTGCTAAATCAGGAGATAGTGAAATTGCTAAAATATTTATTGATAAAAAATTAGATATTAATTTTTTCAATCATTCATTTGAAACACCCTTATTTAACGCTGTAAAGTTGGGAGATTTAAAAATGACTAAGTTTTTAGTAAATCAAGGGGCTTATGCAGTTTTAAAAAATAAGCATTTTGCAACACCACTAGATATTGCAAGAATAAATGATTTAGATAATATCTCATCATTTTTTGAAGACTATCTTAATAATCCTAAAGTTATTCAAACACTTGATGATGAACAACTTATTATTGCGGTATTAAATAGAAATTATTGGGATTTAAGACAAATCCTTGAACGAACAATTGATTTAGATCATAAAAATAAATTTGGTTTAACTGCCCTTGATTATGCTAAAAAGTATAAATTGCAATTAGTAATAGAACTAATACAAAAAGCGAGGAAATATGGCGGAAAAACTAATTGAAGCAATTGAATTAACTAAAGTATACCAGGATGGTAATAAGCAAATCAAAGCCTTAGATAAGGTTTCTTTTACTATCAATAAAGGTGAGTTAGTAGTAATCCTCGGGCCATCAGGAGCAGGGAAGTCAACGCTGCTGCATATTCTTGGTGGGATGGAGGTCGCAAGCGATGGAGCTTTTATTGTAAATAACACTGATATTGCTAAATTAAATAGTAAAAAACTTTCCTTTTATCGTCGCTATGATATTGGTTTTGTCTTTCAATTTTATAATTTAATTCCTAATTTAAATGCTTATGAAAACGTAGCACTTGCTGCAAGTATTGCTAAAGATCCGCTAGACCCTAAAGATGTACTAACAGCAGTAGGACTAAGTGAGCGATTAAAACAATTTCCATCTACTTTATCAGGTGGGGAACAACAACGAGTTGCGATTGCAAGAGCAATAGTTAAAAAACCTACCCTTCTTCTTTGTGATGAACCAACAGGAGCACTTGATTCTAAAACTGGTGTTGAGATTATAAAGTTGTTAAAAAAAATTGCTAAAGAAGAAAACAAAACAGTTATTATAGTTACACATAACCAACTTTTAGCAGATGTGTGTGATCATTTAATTAGATTAAAAGATGGGACCATTATTGAAAATGCTTATCTTGAGCACCCTAAAAATATAGACGATCTAGAATGGTGATAGGATGCGTCTTAGTTTTTTACTAGCCAAAAAAGTAGCCCGTGATATTAAGGCTAATATTATTCAATATATAGCCATCATTTTAATTGCTTCGCTTGCAATATCACTTTTTTTAGGACTGGCGGCAAGTTATCATACCTTAAATAAAAGGGTTTCTAAACTATATACTAATGGTAATGTATCAGATCTTAGTTTATTAAGTAAAAAGATTACTGATCGAGATTACGAGAAAATAAAAAATATTCCCGACCTAAAAAGTGCAACCTTAGAGCGAAGAACTATTATCCCTGTTAATATTTCAGCCGATAGAAAACCAGATCAAATAAAATCAAAATATCTTGATTATAATTTTTCACTTGTATTAAATAAAAATAACACCTTAAATAGAGCTACTAATTTTTATAATGAAAAACACGAAGACATTAGTAGTGATTTTAATAACCATCTAGATAGAGATGGTATATTTTTGCCATCTTCACTTGTTAAAATTAAAATAGGCACAATGTTAAATGTTAAGATGTCTTACCGCCTAATTATAAATTTAATTAACAGCTTAGGATATCGCTTTGAAAAAGATAGTAGTGGTGAGCTTACCGGCAGAATTCTTAAAAGAACTATTCTTGATGATGGTAAGATAAATTGGGTCCCTTTAGAGATAATGATAGGTAGTAAAAAGTTTGATTTTTCAAAAGAGAGTTTTAACTACCTAAATACAATAATTAATGCTAGTGAAATTAAAGGAGAATCTGATTTAGAAAAAGATAATAATAATCTTTTTAGTTTTAAAAACTACCTTGCTTTATTAAAAAAATTAACTAATTCCAATAGTTATCTTAATATGAAGATGAAATTAGCAGGCTATATCGACTCACCTGAGAGTATAGATAGAAATGCTAAACAAAAAAAAGCCTTCATTAATAAAGACTATTTTGCTAATGTATTATTTACTTATTTAAAAAGTGAATTTAAAAAAGAACTAGCATTAATATCTGAACTATCTAATGCTACTAATAACGCGTTTAATTTTGAAAACAGCAGAACTATTTTAGATAATTATTATACAAGTTCTTTTTTTACTAGTGGCTTTTTAGCAAAAATTAAACTAGCTTATTCACTTCAAACTAGTGATAAGCAGCAAAAAGTAGATAATTTTTTTAATAAACTAGCAAATCTAAAAGATAGTTTTAATAACTATTATAACCAAGTTTTAATTAAATTAAATAAACCCACAACTGAGTTATTACAATCACTTCAGGATCAACTAAACGCTAAAGAATTAGCACTTGATAATCAGTTTATCTTAAGTGAAACACTAGCCCAATCAGAAAGTAATAAAGCCATTCAAAGTGATTTAGTACAATCATATCAATTGATGCTAGTATTTCCGGTAATCTTTTTTTTAGTAGCATTTCTTATGATTATCTCTACTTCAATTCAGATGGTGATAAAAGAAAGAACCCACATTGCTACAATGAAAGCCTTAGGTATTAGTAAACATACAATATATCGCAATTATATCTCACGAACTATTATTATTATTTCTATTGGGGTCATAATAGGTGTTATTGCAGGGCCAATGACGCTACCATATGTTGTTAATCAAAAATATAAATTATTATATAACCTCCCTAAATTAGAGTTAGTATTTCCATGGCTTGAGATGCTTGCAATCCTATTTGCTTTTTATGTAAGTGTAGCATTTATTATCTTTTTAATTTTACGCCAAGAAATGTCCCTGATGCCAGCCAAATCAATGCGCCCGAAAGCACCAGAGATAAATATTGTAGTAAAAAGTAAAAAAATAAAAGCTAATAAAATTCCTCAAAAAATGGCCTTTAGAAATATAAGAATTAATAAATTCAGATCACTTATGACCGTAATAGGAGTAGCAGGAACTTGCGCTTTACTTCTAGTGGGACTTGGTATCCAGGATACGCTAGATTATGGGATTAGTCATGATATGTCAAGATATTATAAATCTGATATGGCCATCTCTTATAAATTAGCCCAAGGAGAGGTTGTTAATAAATTAAGAGCAATGGATGAGGTTAAAGAGGCTGAAGAGTTCTACTCGTTTCCAGCACTTCTTAAAAATAATGCAAATCAAAAAACTATTCAATCCCTTGCCCTTGGTTTTTATCAAAGTTCAAACTTTTATCACCCTGATAAAGGGTATGAACTAAATAGTGGTGAGTGTAATATTAGTAAAAAAATTGCTACTTCCTTAAATCTAAAAGAAGGCGATTTGGTTTCATTTACTACAATTGATAATCGCGAGTTTCAATTTAAGATTAAAAATATTATTAAAACTTTTTTTGTTCAAGGAATAATATTTAACTATCAAGCACTAACTAACGACCCTATTTTAGGTGATATTTCAGGCATAACACAAATATGCTATCTTAATTTAAAAGATAGTTCTAAAACCTCAATTAACACGTTTAAGGCTAAACTAAATTCAATGGAGGAGATAACTTCAATTATTACCCAAGCAGATACCCAACGAGTTATTAATAATGTAATGTCAACTATTAAAGTAGCAACCTATACGATTCTTTTTTTTGCAATTGCGCTTGCAGTAGTAGTTTTATATAATTTAGCCCAACTTAACTTAAATGCCCGAAAAAGAGAACTTGCTACGATGAAAGTGTTAGGTTTTAATTTTACAGAAATTACTAGATCACTTTTATACGAAGTATTATTTTTAACAATGCTTGGTATTATAATCGGCCTTTTATTAGGTCTACCTACCTTATATTTAATTTTAAAAATAAATGAAACGCCAGTTATATCATATCTATATCATATCTCATGGCAATCATATATGCTTGCAGGCTCAGCCGTTATTTTAACAGCCTTTATTTTAATGCAATATATTGGTTTAAAAAATAGAAAAATAGAAATGATTAAAATGCTTAAGTCGGTGGAATAAAATGAAAAAGATACTATTATTACTAATTCCTCTACTAACTTCCCTTTTACTTAGTGCTTGTTCTTTTAAGGAACTATTTACGCTTAATATGGCTAGTTCATATATGCAAGATCAAAAATATATTCTAGATTATGAAATCATAAGTAAAGAGGCTAGTATCAAAGTAAATAATGATAATATAAAACTAGATAAGGTAAAACAGCAGCTCTCTTTTATTGCTGATCAAAGTTTTAGCCTTGTTGTTGAAATAGTTTATCAAAAACACAAAAAAGAATATAGTTATCAATTTGATATTATGCCTAATCCAAACCATGATGAGTTATTAAAACAAAATATATTTAATAATAATACTAATACGATACTTAATAAAATTTCAGAGCTTAAAAATAAAGACTATGCCATTCTTACCTCGCTTGGAGTATTAGCTTCTAAAGTTTCGCCATATATTTATTTAATCGATCGCTTAGCTGATAACTATAATAAAATTAGTATGTTCTTATTTACCTATATTAACTCATTTAATGAAGACCTTATGGAAGATCAAATATTAAAAAAAGAGGAAATCCTAAAGCTTGCTAAAAAAACAAGTGATAGTTTTAAAAAAATAGAGTTGATATTAACTAAATTAAAACGCTATAACGAAGCCCAAGTAAAGAAAAATGAGCCCACAGTTTCTAAGTTATTATTAGAGATGAATAGGTTATGGGATTTTATCGATAGTCTTAATAATTTTGATCATAAATTAAAAAGCGATTTTAAAAGTTATCAAAACTCAAATAGCCCTACCATAGAAGAACTAAAAAAAGATATCCATCAAAAAATAGGAGAATTTAGTATACCTAGGAAAAAAAATGTTGAAAATTTTAGAGATTTCTTTATGGAGTTAAGTGATTATTGTAAATCAGGTGTTAATGGTAAGCCTATTAGTTCTAAGGAAAAATTTAGTGCGCTAATTAACTTTTATGATTATTTTATTAACTTACTAATTATTAGTTATCAAAATAAAGCGCTTTTTAAAGAATTATTTTATAATACAGCCATTAAACCAACTACTCAATTAGTATTTAAATTTACAGATGATCCTATTTTTACACCAGATAAAATAAACACTAGGTTTAATGAAAAAAAACAAATAGCAGCAAAATTACAACGATACAATAATGATTTTTACCTAAATCTAGCCAGTAATAAATTAGTAGAATTTGAAAATCTTTTACTAGAAGACACCATTAAAGGCAATAAATTTTACTTATTATACGATAATATCTTGAACTTAGTTGATGAACTTAAGAATTTAAGGAGTAGTTATGCAGTTAGTTAATTTAAAAATTTTTGATTACCAAATCCCTTTATGGGAGATCTTAGTTATTTTCCTATTAGTAATGCTATTAACGGGATTACTAGTAAGACTTATGTTTATTAACCAAAGAACCTTTGGGTTAGTCTTAGCATTATTTGGTTTAGAAATAGTGCTAATTCCTATAATAGTATTATTTTTTAAAGACAGAGTAAATGAAGCATTTAGTAAAAAAATTGCTAATATAATAATTCTTTTTGCAACAGTAATTATTCCTATTTGCTTTATTTCACTAATTTTGCCTGAAATTAGAAAACATCTCGATGCTAAAAGTGCAGCCCATTTATTAAAAACAAGATCACATAATTCTGAAGGACCAAGTAGTAAAAATAAAGAAATTATTGCCGAGGCAATATTTGAGCTATCTTCAAAAAAAATAGGAGCACTTATTACAATTGAAAAATATAACTCACTAGAACAATTTGCAGAGCGGGCAATTACGATTAATTCTGATATTTCAAAAGAGCTAATCCATAATATATTTATCCCTAATACTCCCCTTCATGATGGTGCAGTAATTGTTAGAGATGATAAAATAATTTGTGCAGGTGCATATTTTAATCTAACTAAAAATCTATCATATGAAAAAACTACCGGTTCACGCCATCGCGCAGCCCTAGGAGTATCTGAGGTTTCAGACTCACTTACAATTGTAGCCTCTGAAGAAACTGGTGATGTCTCAGTTGCATATGGAGGAGTACTAATTCCTATAAGTGATAAAAATGCACTCCTAAATTATTTAGACTCATTTGCGAAATAGGTGATATTATGAAAAAGTTTTTAAATTTAATACTATATATTTTTATTAAACCCCTAACAGCAATTATATTATATAGTGGTAATGATAAGTTTATTAGATATGCTAATAAAAAGAAGTTCATTATGGTTTTATTTACTCTAATGTTTGGATTTTTGTTTTTATTTGAAATAATTATTCTTCCTTTAATAATTTCAGAACTAAAAAAATGATAACTAATATAAGTGATAATTTAGTTATTAAAACTCTTATTGCACCCCTTATTTTACTAGCAATTAGTCTGCTAGTTTTTAGTTTTGCACTCTCTTTTTTTCTCTTTAAAAAAGAATCTAGATTATATTTAACTAATTTAATTATTGCTATTTTTAATTTAGTATTTAGTATTCTTATTACTTCTTTGTATAAAGGAGTTTTAATAAAATCAAATACAGGGCAAATAATTTATATTACAGCCTCGCTATTAGCCCTAATTTATTGTAGTTATTTTATTATTTACCACTTTATCTATGGTCTTAAAAAAGTAATTGAATATAAGCTATTTACTAAGGCATTAGCAAAATCTAAATGGAATACATATCTAGTTATTTCAAAGAGTGCAAAGATAAAAAAAATCTCTAATGCACTACTTGATCAATTAGGTATTAGTTATAGACAAGCACTTAATAAAGATTGCTTTGAGGTATTTTTTAAAACAATTAGATTAAAACAAATCAATGATGTTGAAGCAAGTAATAAAGATTTAATTAGTAAGTATGAAACATTTATTCAATCGCTTAATAAAAATACCATTAAGTTATTAGAACTAAATATCTATAATGAACGGGGTGAAGATGTCTTTCTTAATTTAGTAGTGCAACCCCTATATTCATATTTTGGCTATTATGGTCTTTTAATTACTGGTGAGATCAAAAGTGATTTTGATAAACTAAAGGTAGAACGTAAGTTAGATATTACCCAAAACGAGCATAAAAATTTAGAAGAAAAATTTATCAGTTTATTAGAAATTTCACAGGATAATTTGGTATTTTCTGACCTTGGTGATAAATCAGCGTGGCTATCTGATAATATAAAAAATGAACTAGCCCTTCCTAGTAATACTATCTCATTAGATCAATTTAGACAACTAATTTGTCCAGATGATCTAATTACAAGGGATCAAGCGCTAGTTATTCTTACTCCGAATAATCCTTATTTTAAGATTAAATATCGTCTTTTTTATCGCGGTAGTTATGTATGGTATCAGGAATATGGCAAAAAAGTATTTACCCCAAATAGTATTGCCATAATCTCCTCACTTACCAAAATAAACACTAAACATTTTATGGCTTCAAATATTAGTGAACTTGATATTATTCCTGGCGAGGCTGAACTAAATTATTATATTCAAAATTTATTAAATCAAAAAACCTATTTTAACTGTATTTATTTTAAGATAAATAATCTTAAAAAAATTAATGAAGAAAATGGGCGTGATGTCGGTAATATGATCTTAGCCCAATATATTACTAAAATGCAAAACTCATTTAGAGATAATAGTCAAAATCTATTTAGGTTAACTGGTTCTGAGTTTATGCTAGTTTTAAGTGATCCTAAAAAAATTGCTTTATTTAAAGATGGTGTCAACAGAAGGAAAGACTATCTTAACCTTGTAGCTAAGTTTGGTGCAATTGATGTTTTTGCTGATGTTTATGCCGGCGTAGCTGTATCACTTAGAGATGGAGAGAATGCAAAAGAGCTATTAACTAATGCCAAAGTTGCACTAGGCTTTGCCCTTGATCGCAAATACGATGGGCAAGTATGTTTTTTTAGTAGTTAATGATTTCTAAAAAATTGATAAGGCGTCTCTATCTTGCTAGAAGAGAAGCACTATCTAGTGAATATATTAGCACTGCAACAACTAATATCATTAGTCAAATTAGAAACAACCCGCTCTATCAAAAGGCTAAAAACGTAGGGATATATTATCCAATTAAAAACGAAGTAGACCTCTTAGAGCTATTAAAAGATAATAAGAACTTTTACTTTCCCAAAATCTCAGACGATAATCTAGAATTTCTTTTATATACAAGTGACGGTTTTTTTATGAATGCTTTATATAATATCCCTATTCCTAGATCAAATATTTTAGTAGATACTCTTGATTTAGTAATTGTTCCAGGACTTTCTTATAATGCAGATGGCTACCGAATAGGTTATGGTAAGGGCTTTTATGATCGGTATCTTAACAAATATAAAACACCATCAATTGGTGTTTGTTTTGCTATGCAGTTATTAAATTTTAACTTTATTAAAGAATATGATAAAAAAGTAGATTATCTAATATTTAATCAAAACTATAAATATAACTTAGTTTTATTATCAGCCGGTAATGGCACAAGATGTGGTGTTAATAAGGTTTATGAAAGGATAAATAATAAGTTTTTATTTGAACACTCACTAGATAATTTTAGCCAAGACTATTTAAAATATGTAGTAATAAATCCAAACAACTTTGGTGAAGTTATTCAAAATAATGACTATATTTACCTTTTAGGAGGGCAAACTAGATCGCTAAGTTTAAAAAATGCCATTGCTTATTTAATAAATACTAAGTATACATTTATCCACGATGGAGCAAGGCCCTATCTTGCTAAAGAAGATATAAAAAAACTAGAAATGGCTACACTTGATAATTATGATGGTATTTCTTTAGTTAGTAAGCAATACAATAGTATAACTAACGATTTTATTTATTTAGATAAAGATAAAGTAATAAATTACTTAACCCCACAAGTTATAAAAACCAATTTATTATCAAACCTTAACTATGATGGTAATTATAAAGATGAAATAAGTAATCTTAAAAATAGTATTAAAGAGGCAAATGTTAAACTAGTTGTTGGTTTATCAACTAATTTAAAAATAACTACTTACGAAGATTTATCGCAATTTAAAAAACAATTTTATAAAATTGGCCATAGTTTTGATCTGCATCCAATTAACCCTAATAGAGCACTTATTTTAGGTGGTATAAAAATTAGTGATAACAACGGACTTGACGGTGTATCGGATGGAGATTGTATCATTCATGCTGTAAGTGAGGCTATTTTTGGAGCACTTGCAATTGGTGATTTAGGTGTTCAATTTAATGAAAAGGACCCTAAAAACAAAGGCCTTGATTCTAGAAAAATTTTAGACTTTGCAATTTCTAAATTAAAACTTAATAATTATAGTATAATAAATATAGATATAATGCTTTATTATGAGTTAGTAAAACTAAGAAAATACTACCATGTTATTCAAAAAAATCTTGCTAATTTATTACAAATTGATCCCCAAATTATATCAATTAAAGCCACAACTGCAGAAAAATTAGGCCCGATTGGTACAGGCCAGGCAATGGGCGCTGAGGCAGTTATTTTACTAGGAGCTAAATGATAATAGAGACTAAATTTGGAAAATTTAATCTTCTTAAAAACTACCGTGATGCTTATGATAAAGAAGCCTTTGAAAAAAGGTATTTTCCTGAGTTATATGATAAGTTTGCGTTTATTGTTGGTGATATATCAAGTGAAAAACTACGCCTTAGAGGATTTTCAAAACATCGTAATGACCCAAGATTTTATCGTAATATTCCTATTTATTTAGCAGAAAATTGTAATATGAACACCGCCTATTTTATCTTGGAGCGTATTCATGAATAAAGAATTAATTGCTAAAGTTGAAGAAGCCATTAATCGTATTAGGCCCTATATTAACCGTGATGGGGGCGAGATTGAGTTAGTTGAGATAACAAATGATGGTATTGTAAAAGTTAAATTGCACGGCGCGTGTGTAGGATGTTCGCTAGCTGATCAAACCTTATATGAAGGATTAGAAAAGCTTTTAATAGAATATGTTCCAGGCATAATTGGCGTCGAGCAAGTGGAGGATTAGATGGTTAATAAAGTAAAAATTATAGTTGATAGTACTTTTTCATTTACCCAAGAATATATTAAAAACAATGATATTTTAGTAGCAAATCTTGGGATCAATGTAGATGGAGAAGAACTAGATATCAATATTAATAATGAAGAAGTAGAAAATTTTATCCATGATGGTCGCAGTGTTAAAACTACCTGTCCATCACCCCAGATATTTGAAGCCTTATATGAAAAAGCCCTTCAAGAAGGAGCAACTAATATCTTAGTTTTTACTATCTCTAAGAGCTTATCAGGCACATATAATTCAGCCATTATTGCTAGAAAAAACTTAGATGATGATATTAAAAACTCTAAAATAAAAATTATTGATACTGCGCAAGTCTCTTATGGCTCTTCATATGTAGTTATGAAGGCAATTGAGATGTTAAAAAATAATATCGCAGTTGACGAGGTAATAAAACAGGTTAATGTCTTAATTCCTAGAGGTAAGTTTTTCTTTATTGTAGATGATCTTAAAACAATTAAAAAAAATGGCCGCTTAAATTTAGTTAAGTATATTATTGCTAAAACGCTTGGTATTATTCCAATTGGTCTTTATCAAAATGGCGAGTTAAGAATATTTAAAAATGCGATTGGTTATAAAAGAGTTAAGCAAGCCTTAATTAGTGAAATTAAAAATCTTTATATTGAACATGAAAACCTAGATATTTTTTGCGCCGATTCTAACTCTAGAGAAAAAGTAGTATTACTTGAAAATGAACTAATTGAAATTTTTAAAAATGCTAATGTTAAATACCAAGGCCCAATTTCTAATATTATCACTGCTCAAGTAGGCCCAGGAGCACTTGGTCTTTATATAAACCATGATTAAACTAATATCAAAATCAAGTGATGAGACAATTAAGATAGGTTATAAGTTAGCGCTTAATTTTAAAGGTGATGAAGTAGTTATTCTTAATGGTGACCTTGCTAGTGGTAAAACTACTATTACGAAAGGAATTGCTCAAGCAATTGATGTAAAAAATATTATTACTAGTCCTACATTTGTTATTTGTAAAGAATATGTTGGCAAGTTTAATTTATACCATTTGGATCTATATCGCCTAAATGAGTTAGGCGAAGACTTTAACTTAATGGACTACTTTAATCAAGGTATTGTTGTAATTGAATGGCCGTATAATGTTAAGGAGCTAATCCCTAATGATTATATTGAAATATCATTTAAAACAATAAGTGAATATGAAAGAGAAATACTAATAAAAGGATCAAATTTAGAATTAGATGGGGTAGTAAGTGCTGCATTTAGTAGTTGATAGTGCAACTAAATATTTATATACGGCAATATATACTGATAATAGATTACTTAAGGCTAAATTTCAAACTAATATTAAAGATCATACTAGTTTTATCCTTAAATTTATAAGTGATCTTTTTACGGATACTAATTATAATTTTAGTGATATTGAAGATATTACCGTAGGGGCAGGACCAGGCTCTTATACAGGGCTTAGAATTGCTGGTGTTGTTGCTAAGATGATGGCTAATTTATTAAATAAACCGCTTTATAAGATATCATCTTTATATCTTTTAACATCAGGCTATAATGAAGAAAGACTAGTAGCATTTGATGCTAGAAACAACCGAGCATTTGTAATGGCAGTTAATAATTTTGATGAGATTAGCCTTATTGATAGTTTAAATGATAACTATGAGCAGATAAAAAAAGAATACCCAAAAGTAATTGAACTAAATCAAGATAGAGCTGAAGATATTATTAAAATTGATTTTGCAAAACTCATCCCTAAAAGAGTACTTGTAGATAGCAAAGACTATAGCCCTAATTATTGTCTAGAAACTAAAGCCGAGCAAGATTATGCTAAGAAAAATAAAGATAAGTGATATTAATATATTATCAAAACTAGAAAAAGAGCATTTTAACTATAATCTTTCACCTAATTTTTTTTTAAAAATAATAAATCATCAAATCCCTTATATGTACTATCTTAATACTAGATTTAAAAAAATTACCTCTTATTTATCTATTTCAATAATAGATAATGAGGCTGATATGCACTCGCTTGCGACTATTAAAAAATACCGCCATAAGGGGCATATGAAAAAGTTATTATTATATGTTTTTAGTGAACTAAAAAAGATGGGGGTAGCAAAAATATTTTTAGAGTGTAGAATATCAAATTCAAAAGCAATCAAATTATACGAGCAACTTGGTTTTATAAGTCAGGGTATAAGAAAAAATTATTATCCTAATGAAGATGGGATTAGTTATTTAAAGGAGATAAAGTGATAATTTTAGCAATTGAGTCATCATGCGATGAAATGAGTGTTGCTATAGCAGCAAATAAGAAAATTTTATCTAATGTTGTTTTCTCACAAATTGATCTACATACTATCTATGGTGGGGTGGTGCCTGAGTTAGCCTCTAGGTCGCACCTTGAGGTAGTAGTTAGAGTTTTTGATGAAGCAATTGCTAAAGCAGGGATCAAAACTAGTGATATTAACCTAGTAGTTGCTACTAAAGGACCTGGCTTAATCGGCTCGCTTATGATTGGCCTTTTGGCAGCTGAAGTTTTTGCAATGTTAAATAAGCTCCCTTTTTTACCAATTAACCACCTTGATGGTCATATCTATGCAGGTGCCATTGAAAAGCGTCTTAAATGGCCTAGTTTAATTCTTTTAATCTCAGGCGGTCATAGCGAGTTAATTTATGCTAAAAAAGACTTTCAATTTGATATTATTGGCCAAACACTTGATGATGCCATTGGTGAGTGTTATGATAAGGTAGCACGAATTATGGAACTAGGCTATCCAGGCGGTCCTATTATTGATAAACTCTCTACAGAGGGTAGCAAAGATAGTTTTAAATTCCCTATTCCCTTACAAGATGATCCATCATTTAATTTTTCTTTTTCAGGGCTAAAAAGTGCAGTTATTAATAAAGTAAACCAATTAAAGATGAAAAATGAACCCTTTAAAAAAGAAGACATTGCCGCTTCCTTTCAAGAAGTAGCACTGCAACATCTGTTAATGAAAACTAGGAGTGCTCTAACTAAATATAAACTAAAACGTCTGATTGTAGCCGGTGGCGTTGCTGCTAATAAAGGACTAAGAGAAAAGTTAGCGCAAAATTTTAGTGATATTAAAACTATTATTCCGCCCTTTAAATATTGTACCGATAACGCGGCAATGATTGCAATGGCCGGCTATTATAAATATAAAAAACTAAGTAGAAAAGAAAGAAATAACTTATATAATTACCAAATAAAACCATTTTCCACAAAGGAGGAAAATTATGCAAGATAGAAGTTATAATAATCAATATTATGAAAAACCAAGAAAGAAAAGAATTGGCTTAATTATATTCTTAGTTTTTTTCTTTATTTTAATCCTACCTTTAGTTATTACTGGCAGTATTATTATTGCAATGTATAAAAATGTTAAGGCTCCTGATAAGATAAAACATTATAATTTTGATGCTGTTAATCAATCTATTACCTCACTAAATAACTTTATTAAAGAAAGTGGTGCTAAGGAATATAGTCTTAGTATAGATGAGCAAATGATAAATAAAACTATCTTTAACGAGGTTTACAAAAAAAGTGCAATGTTTAATAATACTGCTAACTTTCAAGAAGATAGTAAAGAATATAATAATTTAATTATGCACCAAAATATGGGTAGACTTTCTTATGGCAGTTCTGGGGCATGGATAAAATTTATTAGTGATGATACTATCCTTTTATATGGTGGTCTTAATTTAACTAGTCCACTAAGTTTTAAAACAGGGGTATATATCTATTTAAAATATAAAAAAGCCCCAACACCTGAGGAAGATGATAGTATTACTTTGCATAAATTATATATTGGTAATTTAATTATTGTTAAATCACTTATGCGCTATACCCTTAAGCAGGTATTTAAAAAAATGCCAGATTTAAAAGCAAGGTTTGATGAGTTAAATAAAAGCGATCTTTATAAAGTAGACCTTGATAAATTTATGGTCTCATTTAACAGAAATAAAGTAATAAATCATCTTTTAGATAAAGCCCAAAGTTCAGGAAAAAAACAAGAGCTAGTTGAAATCCTTACTAAACAAGTTAAAGATAATAAGTTTATTGCCCTTGATTTTGATAAGCAAAAAGTTAATCTTAAACTTGGTTTAAACCAACTAGCATCAACTGAAGAATACATAGAACAAGAACTAAGTTTTAACAAACTTAGAGCAATTGATATCTTTAGAGAATATAAAGAAGATATCCTTTTAAATTTTACTAACTTTTCATCACTTGATAAAACTAGTGTGGCCGTAAAAGAAGAAACTGCAAAAAAATTATTTAGATATATTCTCTCATCTAATGGTATGGCTGATAGCCCTATCTTTAAAGATGGTTTTCAAATTACTTATAAAGATACACTGAATAAAGAATATAAATATGATCTTAAGTTTTCACTTCCGCAAGTAGATAGTATTAGTAATGGTGATATTAGCTTATCACTTGAAGCAAGGCTTACTTATAAAGAAGGAGAAAATATTTATCAAGTTAGATCTAGAATAAATATGAGTGTAAGTTTAGCACTAACTAAAAATGCTAAAAATGAAACTAATTTAAAAGTTATAATTAAGGCTTTTAAATTTGCTGATTTCCTAAACCTTGATAATGAAGACAAACTAAAACCAATTTTTAAAACAGTAAAAGAGAAATTTAATATCAAAGAGCTAAATGGTAATTCATTTACCTTTGATTATTCATTTGATCGTTTTGAAAAAGAACTAGGGGTTGAGATAAGTGATCTAAAATATCAGGATAATAAAATTATTGTAGTGTTTGGTTTTCGTGGTAAGTTAAAAGAAGAAATTGAAAATATTAAAAACTCACTGCAAAATATCCTTAAATTATTTACTCGTGAAGGCGGACCATATAGTGATTACTTTAGCCAAGGCCTAGATCTATTATCCCTTAATGCTAATAATATCATAGAACAAATTAAAAATAACACCCTTGATAGTAATACTAAAGAAATACTAAATAAATACAATATTGATGAGAACATAATTAAAGAAAAAATTGGTGAAAATGAAGAAAGTGCCAAAAACTTGCTTGATAATTTAATGCATGATGAGAAAAATAAAGCCATTACTAACTTAGAAAAACAAATGAAAGATAATAAATTTGATGCCCTAAAAAACGATCTATTCCTTCAATCAACCTTAAAAGCATCAAATGATATTAAATCAGTATTAGGCTTTAAATAGGAGGCTTATGGAAAATTCTAATTTTATCAAAACTATAATGGAAGAAGACCTTAAAAGTGGTAAACATAAAACGATTATCACTAGATTCCCTCCTGAGCCTAATGGCTATTTACACATCGGTCATGCTAGAGCAATTATTACTAATTTTGAGCTAGCCAAAAACTTTAACGGTTATACTAACCTTCGCTTTGATGACACTAACCCCCAAAAAGAAGACCTTTCCTTTGTTAATGCCATTATTAGTGATATTAAATGGCTTGGCTATGAACCTAAAAAAGTATTATATGCCTCAAGCTATTTTGAACAGATGTATAAGTATGCAATTGTTTTAATTAAAAAAGGGCTTGCTTATGTAGATGATCAGTCAATTGAAGAAATAAATATAACTAGAGGCACCCTTAATACCCACGGGATTAACTCTCCTTATCGCGATAGGTCAGTAAGAGAAAACTTATCTTTATTTAAACAAATGCGTGATGGTAAGTTTAGCGAAGGCGAAAAAGTACTAAGAGCTAAAATTGATATGAAGCACAGCAATATGAATATGAGAGATCCAGTCATTTATCGCATCTCTTATTTAGAGCATCATATGACTAAGAATAAATGGTGTATTTATCCAATGTATGATTATGCGCATCCGCTTGAAGATGCTATTGAAGGCATTACCCACTCTCTATGCTCCCTTGAGTTTGAAGACCACAGAATTTTATATAACTGGTTTATTGAAAATACGGGGATTAAAAACAAACCCCGTCAAATTGAGTTTGGTAGACTTAATATAGAAAATACCATTCTTTCAAAAAGGTATCTTAGAGCCCTAGTTGAAGAAGGATTTGTTAGTGCTTGGGATGATCCTAGAATGCCTACTATTGGTGGCTTAAGAAATCGTGGCTATACTCCGAAAGCAATAAGAAATTTTATTCTTGAGACTGGTTTATCTAAAACTAATGGTGAGGTTAAAAAAGAAATGCTTGAGCATTTTGTAAGAGAAGACCTTAAAGAAATTTCAGAGCCAATAATGGTTGTAAAACACCCGCTTAAGGTAGTTATAACAAACTATCCTAGTGATACACCTGAAGAAATTAAGGTTGATTATAAAACTAAAGATGGGCAAAGAACTATTTATTTTGGTAGGGAAATATATATAGAACAAGATGACTTTTTAGTAGAAAAACCTGATAAGGATTATAAAAGATTATATCTTAATGGCGAAGTAAGGCTAATGAATGCTTACTTTATTAAGGCTAATGATGTAGTATATGATGAGAATAATAATATTAAAGAAATACACGCTACCTATGATATTAAAACCAAAAGTGGCACTGATTTTAAAGAAAGAAAGCCAAATGGTACAATCCATTTTGTCGAGGCAACTCATGGTGTAAAAATTGTGGCTAACTTTTTTGAATCGCTTCTAGATGAGACTATTATTGGTGATGATTACTTAAAAAAATTTAATAAAAACTCAATCAAAAGAATGCCTTTATTTAGTGAGCCATCAATTCTAGATTTTCCCCCACTAGCAAGACTTCAATTTATCAGAAGTGGTTATTTTTATTTAATTAGTAAAAAAGATAATGATATTATTCTAAATGAAGTAGTAAAATTAAAACAAACTTATAAAAAATAAAACTAAATGATTAGTGATCTTATTTTAGAAAATTTAAATCCAGAACAAAAAGAGGCAGTTATCTATGATAAGGGCCCTTTATTTGTCGTAGCAGGGGCAGGGACAGGTAAGACTAGAACACTAACAAATAAAGTGGCTTATTTAATAAATAATGGTTTAAGGCCTGATCAAGTTTTAGTTTTAACTTTTACTAACCGCGCTGCCATTGAGATGGCACAAAGGGTCGATTATTTATTAAAAGAAAAGATTTTCTTTCCTTATATGTCAACTTTCCACTCGTTTGCTTTTAAGTTTTTAAAAGAACATATTGAAGAACTTGGATGTGCATATAATACTAATTTTTCTATTGCTGATGAATACGACTCAAGAAAAATTATTAAAGATTTAGTTGAAGAACATAAACTAATAACCCTTTTAGATGCAAAAGATATTTATAAAGAACTATCTAGTTTTAAATCAGGTTTTAAGGAACAATCAAAAATCATTAAAGATATCTATCCCCTTTATCAAGAACGCTTAGAAAAAAATAACCTTTTAGATTTTGATGACCTTTTAATTTATATGATTAAAATTTTAGAAAAATTTGACTATCTAAGAAAAAAATACTATGATTTATTTAAATATATCTTAGTAGATGAATTTCAAGATACCGATCGAAATCAATATAAGATTTTATCTCTTTTAGCAGATAAGGATAAAAATATCTTTGTTGTAGGAGATCCTGACCAATCAATTTATTCTTTTAGAGGAGCAGTATACGAAAATAATAACTCTTTTATTAGAGACTTTCAGGCCAAAATTATTAATCTAAATAAAAACTATCGTTCAGTTAATAATATCCTAATTTGTGCTAATAAACTAATTGAAAATAATAATGATCGAACTGATTATTTAAAAAATAAAAAATTAGCCAGTGATTATCCCAAAGGCTCGCCAGTATCATTTAACCAATATACATCTGATATTGATGAGGCTGAAAAAGTAGTTAATGCATGTAATTATTTAATTACAACGCAAGAAGTAAAACCATCTGATATAGCGATTTTAATTAGAGCAAATTATTTATCAAGAAACTTTGAGCAGGCCTTTCTTAAAGCAGGAATTCCATATATAATTTATGGTGGATTAGAGTTTTATAAAAGAAAAGAAATTAAAGACTTTATCGCCTATATTAAAATTATTCTAGATCCTAAGCAGGATTACTACTGTGCACGGATTATTAACTTTCCTAAGCGAGGCATTGGCAATAAATTATATAAAGACCTATATAAAAAGTCGCGTGCCGATCATCTTAGTCTTTATGAAGAAATTCCTTTATTTAAGCAAAAGGGAATGGATAAATTAAATAAGTTTCTAGAAGAAATTATAGAAATGCAAGAGAAGTTTAAAAAAGCAGATGAACTAGGTGATATTATTGATATTATTGGTAAAACTACAGGCTACTATGAATATCTTGCAACAAAGGAAAATGAACAAAACCAAACTAATATTACTGATATTGACCAGCTTTTAAAACAATCATCAGTTTATAATAATTTAGACCAATTAAAACAAGTTATCAATATCCAAGCACAAGAGATTGAAATAAGTGATAATAGCGCAAAACTAGCACTCATTTTGCAAAATTTAGAATTATTAACAGATAGTGAATCCCCTCTTTTTGATGATAAGGATAAAGTAGTTATATCTACTTATCATCAGGTTAAAGGCTTAGAATTTGATACTGTCTTTATGCCTTGCATGGAAGAAGACATCCTTCCTAATGGAATTATTAAACAGGCTAATAAATACAACGAAATGGAAGAAGAACGCCGTATTGCGTATGTTGGAATAACTAGAGCTAAAAAGAGATTATTCATCTCTTATGCTCAAAAAAGATTTCGCTATGGAGCCTCAAAGTTTTATAAACCATCAAGATTTATTAGTGAAATGCAACCAGAAAAAGTAGATATTAAAGATAATGACAATTTACTTGGCGCAGAAGTATATCATCCTATTTTTAAAGATGGAGTAATTATTGAAGCAAGTAGTAATAATATTATTATTAACTTTAAAACTGTAGGTGAAAAAAAGATTGCTAAAAATTTTCCAGGTTTGCAGATATTTGCTAGGAATGAATAAAAAGGTTTTATAAATTAAGCCTTTTTTATTTTTAAAGTGTATTGTTTTACACTACATTATTTTATTTTTTTAGATAATGTAGCGTAGTACGCTAGATTTATGCACTTATATTTCATATATAAATATTTTTATACACTAAATTTATATAACAGAGTAATTAAACAAAAATTAAAATTTATGGTTATAATATAATGTAGGAGAAATAGATGAAAAACATTCAATTTAATATGGGAAATTTCAAAGAAATAATAACTAATAATTTTTACTATGTTGATAAAACCAAAGCAATTGAAGACATTATAAATTTAGGAGCTCGGGTTATCTTATTTACAAGACCTAGACGCTTTGGGAAAACATTATTTTTATCAACGTTAGATTATTTTTTTAATCTTGAAGATAGAGATACTAATAAAAAACTTTTTAAAAATTTATATATTTCTCAATCTAACACTTTTAATCACCAAGGTAGTTATCCTGTTATTCATATTAGTTTAAAAGATCTAGAATCTGAGACTTTTGATGGAATGTTAAAATCACTAAAAACTAAATTTATAGACATTCTTGATACCTTAACTAATTTTAATGACTTAAGTGAAAGTTTAAAAATATCAATTAATGATATTATAAAAGAAGACCCTGACATGCTTGCTTTATCACTTCAAATTTTTACTAATGCTTATTTTAAACATTATCAAAAAAAAGTAATTTTACTTATTGACGAGTATGAAGCACCACTTATTCATGCTTTTAAAATGGGATATCATGATAAAGCTCTTAACTTTTTTGGTAGGTTTTATTCAGCAGGACTTAAAACTAACCCCTATTTAGAAAAAGGCATTCTTTCTGGTATTACCCAAATTTGTCAGGCAAGTATTTTTTCTGGGTTAAATAATCCTAAAATATATAACTATGCTTCTTTGAAATTTGCAGATACTTTTGGTTTTACTCAAGAAGAAGTTAAAGATGCACTAGAGTATTTTAAATTAGAAGAAGATAGCGATCAACTAAAAGAATACTATGATGGTTATTGTTTTGGTGAGTGTGAGGTTTATAACCCTTGGTCAATAGTTAATTATTTAGAGGAAAGAAAATTAGGCTATTATTGGATATCTACTTCTAAAAATGTAGAACTAATTAATAAATTATTAAAGAGTGCTAATTCAAAAATTAAATTAGATTATATAGAATTAGTTAAAGGAAAAACAATTAAGCTACGAAAAACAAATCCTAGCAATTTAGTCTTAAGTGATCTAAAAAATCCCGAAAAATTATTTAATTTTATGATCTCTACCGGCTATCTTAGTTATAACTATCAAACAAATGAGGTAAGAGTTGTTAATAAAGAAGTACTTAATTCTCTTCCTGAGATTACTGCTGAGGGACTTTATAGTAGTTCAAGTGATTATAATGTTATTAGAGATCTTTTAATGGGTGGTGAACTTGAGAGGGCAAAAGATTATTTTACTTCTTTATTTTTAGACCTATATTCATATTATAATTTGCCTGAAAAAACTGATGAATTATACTATCATAATATACTTACTACGATTTTATACTTACTTGGAATTGGGGTAGTTAAAACTAATCTTGAAGCAGGTTTAGGCCGATTTGATATTGCATTAATTAGTAATAATTTAGATGATTATTCATATATTATCGAGGTAAAAAAAGGCAAAAACGATACTGAATTAAAGGCTCTAGCAGCACGAGGAGTAGAGCAAATTAAGCAAAAAAATTACCTAAATTTTCTTAAAAATAGGCATAAAAAAGGTATTATTTGCTTTTGCTTTTATAAAAAAACGGTAGAAATTAAATACGAATTATTTTAATAAATAGGACTGTTTTAAGTCCTTTTTATTTTATTAAAATGATTTATTTTTTTTAAAAAAAAGATATTATTTTACCTGCTATAATAGTTTTATTAGTGTTAAAAAGAATAGATAAAAAGTACAAAAAAATTAGTAAAATAAGTAATTTTAAGAAATAAAAATTTCCTAAAAAATAAAATAATTAGCAAAATGTGTTATTATATTATATAAAAAGGAAAGTGATAATTTATGAATTTATTACTAAATTTAATGATTAAATTAATAACAGTTTTAGCTGCTCCAGTTGTAAGTGCAACTTTATATCAAATACTACTTTTTGTAATCCCAGCAGCAATATTCCTACTGTTTGTTTTGATATTAAAAAAAGTCTATAAAAAGAAAAAACAAATTGGCTCTAAAGCATACTTTGTATCATTTCTTATCAATTATAATTTATGGTTTCTACTACTAGTAATTTTTTATTTAGTATATGTTAAAAAAACAGAACACGTTGTAAGAAACACTTTAATTTTAAATCAGCGCTTTATAATTTTAGCACTAGTTGTTACAACACTGCTTGATTTTTCAATTTTAGTATCATGGTTTGCTGCACCGGCTAAACTTAATCCTAATTCATGGCAATGGTTATGGTCTATTAGGGAATCTGCAATTCAATCTAAGTATGAGCGTGAACGTGAAAAGAAGATGAAAGAATATCGCGAACAAATGAAACAACGTCAAAGCGGCGGTGCAGGAGGTGCTGATAAAGGGGGCAAACAAAGTGATAGTGGTGCTAAAGGTAAGAAAAAAGGTAAACATGTAGATGACCTATTGTATAGATATTTAGGACTTGAGACTAATTGCACCGAAGATGAGGTTAAAACAGCCTATAGGTCGCTTGCTAAAAAATATCACCCCGATACATCAACACTAGAAAATGCAGTTGAGATGTTTATGAAAATCCAAAAAGCATACGAGGTGCTTGGTAATAAAGATAAAAGAGCACTTTATGACCAAACAGGTAAGTATTAAGGAGTAAATTATGGAAGATAATTTGAAAGATGATAATACAGTAGAAGACCTATACGAGGATAGTAGTAATTCTGAAGATGCTAATGATCTTAATCAAGAAGATACTAATAATTCAGATGAGCTTGAAGATAGCGATGATAGTGTAGAATCAGATCCTAAAGAAGAGAAAAAAGCAAAAAAAGAAAAGAAAGCAAAAAAGGCTAAAAAGAAAAAGAAATATAGTCCGCTACTATATCTTTTTATGCTGTTCTTTTTAGCAGTGATTCCATTCGCGGCTTATGTTATTGCCTTTGATAATGCAAGATATAAAGAAAAAAAGGAAGCCGATGAGACAACATCAGTTATAAGAATAAATAAAGAGTCTGGTGCTTATCAAAGTATTAAACAAAACTCAGGGCTTAAAGATGAAGAACTAGATCAAGAAATTAGAAATGTTTTCTTTAAAGACGAAGATTTTAAAGATTCATATTTTAAATTTAAAAAACTAAATAAACTAGATAGAATAAATCATTATTACTTTAAAGACCTTCTTAAGCAAAGACAAATTGATGCTGATAGCAAAGATAATGTAGATTTACTAAAAGAGGAGCTAAAAAAATACAATATTCGGGAAGGGAATATTAAGCTGCATGCACCAAGAAATTATCATTTCTTTAAAGCAATTGCTAATATATCAATTCTTGATTTATTTATGCCATATGATACAAACTCTAAAAAAGAGTTTAGTGGCTTAAATGAGTTTCAAGGTATTAAAGGTGAAAATGATAAATTCTATCCCCTATACATTGAAGAAGTAGTACTAAATCGTGATACTAAAGTAAAAGGTAAAATTCACACTGAGAAAAAATATAACCGTGTATTTAATTTTTCGCTTCTAAATATTTTAAAAAATTATTACTTTGAAACACAAACTAGTAAGAAAACAGAATATTATCTAATATTCCACGCACCACGTGATAATGAGTTTTTAAGATTAAAAATAAACTTTCAACAAACTGATTTTGATAATGAATGGGTAAGTTTAAAAAAAGATAATCAATTATTATCAGTTTTTCCTAAAGGTTTAATCACTACTCCGCAAGATGGTAAGGGCTCAAATGAGTTTTTGCATCGTGAAATTTTAAGAGTAGCAAATGTATTAAATTTAGAACCATCTGTTTTAAATAAAACCACTTTTGACCCTGAAAGACTAAGAGATTATTTCTTTACTAGATCAGGTGAGAAGAACTATAAAGCCATTAACTGGTTTTATTTATCTAATGAGATTGCTTTTAAAAATAATCGGGTTAATGAACTAAAAGAAATAATAACAACCGATATAGATGAAAGTGAAGTATCTTTTAATCTTATTTATACCGACAGAGATGGCCAAGAACATATTCTTACTAAATTATATCACCCTAAAAACACTAACTTTAACTGGGCTAACTTAAGAACTATTAAAGATAGTACAGTGCCTAGTGATATCAATAAAGGCGGAGAAGAACTATACGACGCACTAAAAACTAAAGGAAGACTAAATTATTTATCAGCTGATACTAGCAGCGGTAAAAACTATCCTTTCCCAACTGATGTTAACTACAACCAACAATTTGAAACTACTGAATGGCAACATGTTCTTGAAGGTCTTAAAAAGAGTATTAAAAATGGTATTGAAGGTAAAAAGATTCAAGATAACTTTAACCTTTATGCTGCTATCGCTAGAGAAAAATATAATGTTTATTGGTATTTAAATAATGAAGAATACGAAAAAGATAAAGCTGCCAATACAAGAGAGCACTACCTATCAGTATCTGAGGTCGGAAGAAATGAAAGTATTAGAGAATATAGAGTATCAGGCGATAAAACACAAAACCACCAAAGATTTCACTATTTTTATTTTTATAAAGATAATGAAACTGAATTTTATAAGAAGTTTAACAACGGCTATGATTTTACTGAAGAAGAAGGTGATATTTCCTTTATTGGTTTTATCTCATCATCTATAACTTACCGTTTTATCAATCTTTATGATCAATCACAAAGTTATACTAAAGAGCTATTTTACTATAAAGAAGGATATGATCCAAATCTTGGTTTAGTTAAGGATAGTGCAGCGCATTTTGATTTAAAGTTTAGGGAAGTAAGTGATCAATTAAAAACTGATAACTACTTTAAAAAATGGATAACTTATGATAACTACCAACAATCATCTCCTGATGCTACTGAAGCAGGAAAAGACATTGAACTAGTTCCTAATAATACCCTAAATAACAAAACATATACTTTCTATGCTAAATTTGAATATAAACGCTTTAATGTTAATTATCTTTTAGAAGACAATTCTTCTTCTTACGAGAAGGCCAAAAATAATAAAGATAATAAGTTTTTTAGTGCTTATAAATATACTAAAAACGATATTGAATCAAGCAGTAGTGCCATTAATTGGTATGAAGATGATCAAAAGGGTAATACTACTAATACTACTTATTATAAAATTGATAATGATATCCTTACAGGAGATCTAGATAGTAATTATAAACTAAACACAGTATTAAAGCCACTTGCTGCTTATACCTATGATGCCATTAAAAATGCAGGATCTGATGATAGCCTAGATGAAATTAGTATTAGTAGCGAAGATAACTTTGATAAAATTGAAAAATATGATTTTTACCTAAAACGTAAAACTTATAAATTAAATATCCTTTATTCAAAAAGAACGATCAAAGCCCAAGATTATATTAAAGTATACCGCTCTAACGATTCAAGAGATTATGAAACTACTAATGATTATGTAATTACTAAAGATATTAAATACCAAGATAGTCTTAGAAATATTCTATCTACAGAAGAAAAGAAAAGCCTAAATGAAGTCCTATCATATGTTTGGGAGGGAGAGTTTTCAACAACCCAAGGAACTATTTTCCAAACTAATGCTAGATATGGTGAAACTAATGATAAAATTAGTGAGAACTTTACAGAAAAAATATATGAACATGTTAGCTCAAGTGATGAAATAGATCTATATCCAATTTATGCTAAGCGTAAAGTATTTAGAGCAAGGATATATCTGCCAAGTGAGAACTATACTGCTGATGTGGCTAAAAACCCTGATGGTGAGATAGTAGATAACAGATATTTACACTACTACACTGCAAAAGCAGAATCACAAGATGATAAATCAATTGATAACGAAGATCACTCAATTAAGCCATCAGAACACAGAGACTTCCACGAAGGTGGTTCATATTATCACTATAATATTTCAGGTACGAAGTTAAAAATTGCAGGTTTTTATGAAAACCCGCAATTAACCCAAAAGATAACTGATAATACAGAACTTAGCCTAAGAGAAGATCTGCAACCAATATTTACTAGATATTACTATCCAATAAATATTGATTTTTATGATTTCAGAAAAGGAGATACTAAACTATTTTCTAGAAATAAACAAATTATCAGATACCCTGGCGAAGTGCTTAATTTCAATCAAGATAATATAGCACCGCTAGATGCAAACAAAGATAATACGCTAGCGAAATATTTAAATGTATCTTCAATAGACGATGATGATACTAGTGCTTATGATAGTGCAACTAATGGTTCTTATAGTGAATATGAACTAAACCATACTTTTAGTATTGATAAATCAAATCCTGATTTTAAATTACAAGGCAAGAACCTAAAATTTTTGTGTGTTTGGTCTAAGGTTTATTTTGAACTAAGATATCAATTATATCAATACGATGATGATATTACCCTAACTGAAAACCTAATTAAAGGAGCTACTACTAAGGATGCCACCGAATTAAATTCTAAATACACCGATGTAGTAGAGCTTGATAAATCATCACCTGAAATTGATGATAACAAAATTAAAAAAGAATTTATAAGAAATACTAATAATTATAATAAACTAGTAAAAGACTTTCTTGCTAAGGATTATACAATTACCGAAGAAGATAGCGACAGAAGTGTCTCATCATATTATAGAAATAGAGTTAATGTATATTACAGACAAAATGTTTACCGGATCAACTTTAAAAACCTAGAAACCGATGCTAATAGCAGCAACTATTTATCAAAAATTAAAGATACTAAAACTTTCTATTATATTTCAGGACAAAAAATAAATAAAACTACTTTTGATCAAATTAAATCTTTTGCCCAAAAAGATTATCAATTCTTAAAAGATGGTGCCCTTAAACCATATAGTGAAGATGATACGCTTAAGAGCTTATTTGATGATGATTTTAACTATGATAGTGCAATAAGAGCTAATCTCTTTACTAAATTAAATAATGTTTTAATTGGTAGTGTTAAGCAAAAAGTATATGAGTTAAACCTAATGCAGTTCTGGAAGAAAAGAACTACCTTTACCGTTAGGTTTAAACAGGTCTTCTTAGATGATGATGATATAAATAAACCATTTAACCAGATAAAAATTGATAGTGCTAAATATCTAGATCGAGATATAAGAACTAACTTTGATCTTTCAGAATCAGAGTTTAATAATGTCTTCTTAGATACGAAACTAAGAACATCTCAAACGGCTCAAGAAGTTTATACATCACTTGCAGGAGAGCCAAAATATTATCCTTTCCGTGGGGCTGTTGAAAATGACACTTTATTTAAAGCCTTCAAATACTATGTAGCCCCAGTTAGTGGTAATCAGGCTAATTTTACTAACCTTAACCAGTTAAAAGATGTAACTACTGATGGGATTAAACTATCAGACTACCTAATCTATGATCCAAATAGCCAAGGGGAAAATGATACACCTGAATATATTGAGTATTATATCTTCTACCGCAGAAGTATCAATGTAGTAGGAAGTTATAAAGAACTTGGGGTTGAAAAAAGTGTTCAGTATGAGCATAAGGTTTTTGTAGGCGATACTATTGATAGTCAACATTTTAATCAAATTACCTACATTGATGATAACACAGGTGAAGAGACAAATAATACTATTTTAAAAATAAATAATGCTAATACCTATACTATTAGTATAAATGATCAAAGAGCAACTACTAAAACACTAGCCTTAAGTCTAAAATTTAGGCCAATTAAGATTAAATACTATATTGAGCTAGCAACTAATGACTGGAAACCAGGAATGAAGTTTGAGTATAAAGTAGTAGAAAGTATTCTTTATAGAGATGTAAATAATACTACATACAACGGCGTTGGGCAAGATAATATTATTCGAAATGTATTTTCAGATGTTATTAGTGCAGCCACTTATTATAAACCAGAAACTAATACTGATGAAGAAGTACTAGACTTTATCAATGATTACTACTTAATTGATAAAACAAAGAATAATGAGGTTAATGAATTTATTCCTACCCAATCAAATAACCACACCCTTACTTGGGAAAACCAAGATAGTCCTGCTAGAGTATTTTATCGCTTAAGAGAGTTTGAACTAACTTATCAAAAATCAGGTACCACACCAGATACACTTTTATTTGGCGATAATCCACAAACAGAGTATAAACTAGATACTGCACTAGTCTTTAAGATGCGAACTCATTATAATTTATTTAATGCTAAATTTAGTTATAACGGAAAACTTTACTCGCTAACTAATTTTAGTGCCAGAAGAGAACTACATGACAAATACTTTGCTTATTTTTATGATAATACTAATACAACACCTAAAAACTACTTTGCTACCCCAGCAGGAAGTAATGGATATCGAAAACTAGAAAAAAATACTGTTTTAATTCCACATTATAAGGCAGAACTTGATAATTTTATCTTTGCTACTTTATATGATAAAGTATATAATAATAAAATTGGTGAAGTAAAATTTGAAATATTAAATGGTAAAATTAAGCCGGTATCATATAATCTAGACGATCCTAATTATGGTGCTTTAACTAAAAATCTTTATGTTGGAAATAAACAAGCTATTTTCTTTGAAAAAGACGGAGATGGTTATAAAGAACTTGATTACTCAATAGATATTTATAAAGCAATTGAGCAAAAAGTTTTAAGTGAAATTACTAGATACTACCTTATTACCTACCGTGTAGTAGATGAAGATGGCAGAGTAAGTAATAACCTTGATACAGTTGACTATACGGGTGTACTTAAAGATAGATATCTAAAAACTGAAACGATGCAATTCCCTGAAGTTAACGGTATTACAATTAATAACTACAACGAAAGATTTGTAAAATATGTTATATATCAAAATAACTCAGTCTATAGAGATAATGTTTTCCCAAATAGTTCATTAGTTTTTAAGGATGTTAGCGGTACTACATATAACTTTGAGATCCGGATTGTATATAAACAAAAAGTGGCCTTTGAGTATGAGTTTATTAATGACAATGGAGAGGTAATTCCAAAAGATATTGTAGATAATAATGAGGCTAAGAAATTAAATCTTAATAAGTATAAAGGAGATCTAATTGGCCTCCCTCAAGATAATGAAGCTCCACAAATTACAGGATTAAGATTTGATAAATACCAAATTAAAAAAGGTGCACAATACCTTGACTATAATCCTATGGATAAATTAACAAGTGATAATTTAGTTATAAAAAATAATCGTTATACGCTTGTCTTTAAAGTTTGCTATACTGCACCATATGTGTTTAATTATGAGTTTAAACTACTTAAAAATATAGATGGCGGCACTGCTAATAGCAACCTAATAAACCCAGGCAGTCTTGATATTAACTCGCTTACTACAGCAACTTTATTTTATGTTCATAAAACCTTTGGCAATACTTATAAACTCCCAGATGAACTACCTAAGCTAAACTTTGATGGTTGGGAGTATCAATTTGTTAAATATGAATTTGATGGTAATAACCAATCAGCAGGTACTACAATTAATCTAAGTGGTGCTAAAGATAAAAGAATTACTCTTTTCTTTGCTAAAAAGATTAAACTAGTCTACCAGGTAGTTGAGGGCTATAATACCCATAATGTCTTAGGGCTTGCTTATATTACTAATCCTAATTTAATAAACGAGACCTTTGTAGAACAGAATATGGAAACTACATTGCCAGCTGCCCTAAGTACTAATACAACTAATTATAAATTCTCACACTATCAAGTGGGAGTAAATAAATTTGGCCCTACTCAAAAACATACTTTTGCTTATAATGATACATTAAATAATGTTATTATGATTCAAGCAGTGCTTAATCCGCGTATTAAGTTTGATTTTTACTACAAAGATAAGAATAAGCCTAATGATCCTACTAAGGATAATACGCTTGATTTTATCTCAAATCCACAACTTAGAGCTACTCTTTTAGGCTTAAAAGGACCAATTCAACCAATCAGTAGTAATACTCATTTTACGCTTGATACAAGTAATCCATTAAAAGATCCAGGTATTAGTATTGCTGGCGGTTTACATAAATTTATTAAATACACTCTAAGATATAGATACCTTGATAGTAGTGGCACTTTAAGAGAAAAATACCTTTATCCACAAGGAGACACAAGTCATTTTATTATTCCTAAGGGAAATGAGTTAGAAGATAATACAATTGATGTTATCCTTGAATATGAGCAAGAGATTAATATTACTTATCAAATCAAAGATCTCTTTACTAATCAAACTTATAAGATTTCAGATTTAGCACTTTCTAGTGATGGCATTGATTTTTTAAATACTACCCATTTTACTAAAGATACTACTATTGAATTCAATCCATTAGCATCAGAAAGATACCAACTTCTATACTATCAAGTAGCAGGGGATCCTACCGAATATGCCCCTTATACTTCAAATAATAAATTAAAGATAACAAACACACATAATGGTAAGATAATTTCTTGTTATGTAATAAGAAAAATTAAAATTAACTACCAAATAATTGGTCAGAATTTTAATAATCAACATAGTTATCCACTTGGAACAACCTTTACCCAAACTGAACTAGATTTCTATAGTAAATATCAAACTCTTACCTATAATAGTAGCCAAAGAAAGTTTGTTTATCGAATTTATCAAGACTTTAGATATGATAATCACGCTTACGAGTTCTACCTACCTAGAGCAAGAATTTATAAAAAGGTTAATAACTATGAAGAATTTGGCATTGACCCTAATTATCTTGGAGCAAATAAAGAAAGGTATATTACCCTAGATCAAGAAACATATAAAAGTATTACTAGCGTTGATATTAAATTTGCAAGACATGAAAAAGTAGAGGCTATATTTGAACTAGCAGCCATTCCTAGTGATAAACTATCAAATGAAACTAAAGCTCTAATAAAAAAACGCTACTTTAGAAGAGGAGAAACTATTCTCTTCCCACAACCTGTCATAGACGATAAGTATAAGAATGGCTATACGGCTAATTGGTATTTAGGAGAAAGCAACTTTGGAACTCCAAGCAATCCTGTTATAACCCATCATACAATAAATACGCTTTATGCAACGCAGGCATTCTATCTTAACTGGTCTAAGAAACAATTAACTATTAACTATGAGTTCTTATCTAATGACTACCATTTAGGCTCACTTAGCGAAAATGATAAGTTTTTACTAAATAAAACCCGTGTGTTAGAATACGGCCAAACATATTTATTAGAACCACTAACTCACACGCAATTTGCAGGTTATTACATTAAACGTGATGATGGTAATTATGATAAACTAGATACTAACCAAGAAGGTAAGTATACATTTGATACAACTAGTATTAGTAATGATCAATACACTATTTATTTAGTCTTTAATAGTGTAGTTAATATTAGATACTACCGCATGATGGATGGCGTAAAAGAACTAGTCTATACTACTAAAAGAACATACACTGCACAAAATCCAATTAATAGCACTAAGGTTTTATATAATATAAGTGAGGCTAATATTGATACAAGGCCATGGGTTAAAAAGCCTGATTTAAATAATAATATTAGTACTACATTGTTTTTCCATCAATTTGATAGCGATAAATTTTCTAATTTTAATGTGTATGCTTCTAGTATTTATGATAAAGAACTATATTATAAAGAAAAAGAATATCAAATAACTTATAAGGCTAAGATTGAATACCTTGATGGAGAATTTGTAGAAGAGTCTAAAATATTTAATCTTAAACCAAGCGACATAATGCCATATTCTAATCTTTTGGATTGGTTAGCACCATCTGATTACTATAATAGATTAAATAGAATTTATTATCAAATTTCATCAACTGCTCCGCTAGGAGATCCACACTACATAGCAAATAAAGATGTAGTTATTAACAAAGATAATAAAAATTTACTTCATACCCTATTCCATGATAGTAGATTCTATACTAACGAGCATAACACTAGTGCAGAACTTGAACTTAAATACCTTGATATTAGTGCTACTATTACAGGCTCAACGATAAATTATAAATATGCCTTTTATGATTATTATTCAGGTGAGCTACTAAATGATACATACCTTGAAGAGAATATGTTTTCTAATTTAGATTTAAATGCTAACTATGAAGTAGTTAATAATAAAGTACAAGAAAAACTTAAACCTTTATATGGCTATGAAATGTATGTAAGAAAATATGACCTTGATAGTAATACTACCTCGCTTACTAGGTTTAATGCTTTTAATAAATACAATCTTAAGCGTTTAATTGTTGAAGAAAAAGATAATATCACTAACCAAACTAACTATATTGCTAAGATCTATTTAAAACTAACTAAACGTAAGTATAAAATAAGATACTACTTAATGAATAATCTTGATGAGTTTAAGGAAAACTTCCAAAACCAAACTCCGCAAGAAGTTATTGAATATTATGCTGATGAAGTAGTTAAAGAATATCTGCCAAGCTCACTTAACTTTGCATATAAAAATTTTGTTTATGATATGAAAGTAGATAATGGTAATGTTTTAAGTAATAACTTTGACCATTTAAATTATCAAAAGAAGGCTTATGAGTATCCAAGAGAAAACTCAGGATATGATGTAATAAATATTGGCTACGAGCAAGTGAAGAAACGATTTACTACTAGATTTTTTACCGAAAAAGCTACTATCGTAGAAAACCGCCAAGTCCTTCTTCGTGAAGAAATTACAGAAAAAATCCAAACAGATAACCCAGATGAGATACTAAGTAGTCTAAAAGTAAAAGAAAAACTTGGTGCAACATTATATAATAACATTATAAAATTTTCTCGCTATCAACAAAATGTTGATTCATTAAATTCAGTTGGTGAAAACAAAGGATATTTAAGTTCTAATATTATAGAACTAGATAAACCAATTAGTTCTTATTTTAGGCCTTCTAATAATATTGAAGAAAAATTAGATCTTAAACTCTTAGTAAATGATTACACTTATTCTGGAATAAAAAGTTATTTAACATTTAAAACTAATAGCTATGAATCAAAAGAGTATCAAATTATGTTTAAAAATCTTCAGGTACGAGATACTTTGCAATTAAAATATGTAATTAGGCTACTTGCTTCTATTTATCAAAATAATAATGATAGTATTATAAGTAAACAATTTACATACTGTCAAGATGAAAGTTTGACAAAGCAACTTTATGATAATCGGAAAATAAAAGATCTTTACTTAAATGGTGGAAACATATATTATAAAAGAATAGTTTATATTATGGTATATAGTATAAATACAAATGGTACAAATCCTGAACTAAAGACTAATAAAAAAGTTCTAAGTTCTGAATATAATATGAAGTTTGTAAGTTTTTTAGGTTTTTATAATAATAAAACTTTTATAATTGATGGCCAAGAATTAACACCAAGTGATTATCAAAATATGACATTTAAACAATTTATTAAAAAATTTAGTAAAGCTAATCGGTATAAAAAAATGCTCTATTACTATGAGCAATAATAGGAGAAAAAATGTTAACAGAACCCCTCTCGAATTTGATAAATAACCCTATCTTTGATTTAAGGTTATTTATATCAATTACAGCGTTTATAATTTTACTAATAATTTCTTTTCTAGTCTCAAGCTGTGAAACTGCATTTCTTGCAAGTAATCCGGCCCTAGTTGAAAAAGATGTTGAAGCTAAAAAGCGAGGTGCTAAACTTCTAGACAAACTAATTCATAACCCTAACCGCTTTTTAGCATCAATTCAAATAGTTAATACCCTAATTGCATTTATTAATGGTGCAATTGCTTCAACAATTTTTAAAGATAATTTTTTATCCCATTTTCCAGCCCTAAATGATAAAACCTGGTTTGATATTATAACTACTATTGTGATAACTATTATTACTGCTTACTTCCAAGTAGTATTTGGCGAGCTTGTTCCTAAAAGAATAGGAATGAAATGGCCCGAAAAAATTGCTAGGATCCTAACTCCTTTTGTTGTAATATTTTACTATTTATTCTACCCCCTAGTGTGGTTATTAATAGGATCTACTTCCTTATTTGCAAGAATATTTGGCGTAAAACCTGGTGATGAGGTAAGAAATATCTCTGAAGATGATATCAAAGTCCTAGTTGAAGCAGGAGCAAAATCAGGTGATATTGAGACTAAAGAGCAAGAACTAATAAATAACGTCTTTGAGTTTTCTGATACCATCGTATCAGATATTATGCACCATCGGCCTGAAATAATAGCATTTGATAAAGATATTAGCCAAGATGAACTATTTAAAAAACTAACTAATCTAACATTTTCAAGATATCCTATCTATGATGGTTCAATTGATAAAATTATCGGGATTCTTCACTTTAAGGACCTACTTAAGTTTTTCTTAAGTAAAGATAAAAATAAAAAATTTGATTTATTAAAACTAATCAATAAACCCTTCTTTGTCTTTGAAGGTCAAAAAATTGCTGAAGTATTCCAAGAAATGCAAAAAAAGAAAGTCCACTTTGCCGTAGTAATTGATGAATACGGCGGCACTGGTGGCATAATAACGCTAGAAGATCTTATTGAAGAAGTTCTAGGTGATATCTCTGATGAGTATGATAAAGATGAACATATAATAAAGGAGCTAAAACCAAATACTTACCAAGTATCAGGACAGGTTTTATTAGTAGATCTTAATCAAAAAATAACTGATATTCTGCTCCCAGAGACTGAATTCGATACCTTATCAGGCTTTATAATCAACAAAATTAATCACTTGCCAAATAGTGATGAGGTAATAAGTTTTAATTATAATAACTATTTAATTAAAGCACTTAGTATTAAGAATATGACTATTCAAAAAGTGCTAATAACTAAATTAGATACTAATATCTAATAAATTAAATTTTCTACATCCGAATGATTATAATAAAAATATTGATTTTAATATTATGAAAAATTATTTATCTAAATTTTATTCTTCATTTTATTATTATTATTATTATTCAAAAAACTAAATTGAATTATAAATAATTTTATATTTAGTATTAATATTATAAATGTCCAAAAGGACAATAAATTAGATGATAAATGATTAGAGATAATCTTTATTAGAAAAGTAGGAGGTAATGATAATGAATAATTATGATGAATATGATGACTATGATTATGATGGATATGAGCCATCAGAACAAGCGTCGGATTTTGAAGATCTAGATGAAGACGCTCAATATGAGATAATTAAGAAAAAGCAAAAAAAGGCCTTAATTGTCTGGTCAAGTGTTTTAGGAGCGGTAATTCTAGCAGGAATAATTTTCATCTCGATTGTTTTTTCTATTCTATCAAGTAGAAAAAACCGACCACAAGATGTTACAAGTGATGATACTAGTGAATATCTTGAGTATAAAAAGGGCGTATTAGATGCAAGAAACGAAGAAGAAGAAAACACTCTTACTTTTACGCCATCATCGCTACAGGATAAAAATATCCTAAAAGATATCCTATCCGATGCAAACGTAAAAGTAAAAAGACAGCACAAGCATAACCAAATAGTAATTACATCTAAAAAAATCTTTCAAAGAGATGATAAGGTCTTAAATAATGATTTTGATTTCAAAGAACACTACAATTCGCAAGATAAAAACTATACTGTTAGAATTTATTTTAATACCATAGATAAAGATGGTAATGTTAAAAAATTCTTTATTCAGCGAAGATTTTTAATTAACTATGAAAAAATCTTAATGGTCTTTGACGAGGCCGATCAACTAGTTGATGGTTATTCAAAATCAGAAATTCAAAAAGCTCAAGGTAGTAATATTAGCGAAAAAATTGCTAAAACTATCGGACGAGAAGAACTTACTGCCTTTGGCTTTTATAAATCATCACTTAGAATTGAGCAAATTCAAGATATAAGTGATACTAATATTCAAACTGCATATTTTTCACGTGGTGAAGAATTTACTAAAAATACAGCCGAGCTAGAAGATAGTGATGTATATAGAATTAACTTTCGTTTTGACCCAAGTGATTCTAAATCGCTTACTACTAGAGATAACGAGATTAGAAATGAAGACAATAGTATTACCCTTGATAAATCAGTTGATAATGCTAGTAAGTTTTCTACTTGGATTAAAACTGATGAGCTGCAAACTAATATCCATGAGCTAGGAGTAAATAATTTAAGAGATAAAATCAATACGCCACTATTTGAAAATAGTGTTGATTTATCACAATACTTTGAATCACAAAAAGAATGGTATTTACTAAATAAAAACGGTGCTACCCATGAAGATCCAGAAGATAATAAAGATATTGCTGATAGGAACAAAAGAATGTGGGATCCAACTAACCCATTTTCAATTACTAAAGATGTAGTTAAAAAGTATGGCGTATTTGTAAAAAAACAAGTTAAAATTAATGACCTTGGTGAAACTAAAGAGATTAAGTATTATGATCTTTATTTTGTTGCAACTAGAAAATTAAAAAGAATGGGACTACATTATAAGTACGAGGAAAACGGTAAGGAAATTATTAAAGATGAAATCCTAGAGACTAAAGATATTAACGGTACTGATATTGATGTCGAGATCCCAACTATAAGAAATAAAGCCACTCACTTTTTCGCAGGCTTTAAACCAGTAGATAATGATAACTCTATTTGGAAAAATGATAAGTTTATTGAAGACGGTGAAATTCTAAAAAAAGGTGCTAAATATAAAGGTCTAAGGCCAGATAAAAACAAACCTTATATGGAAGTAGAACCTATTTATAAAGAGTTTAGAAAGTTTGATTTTTATTTTGACCATCCTCGCTTAAATAAAGAGGCGATGGAGAGTAAACCTGAACTTGCTGCTAAGTTTAGAATGCGCCTTGAAGATAGTGAAACGATTAAAGATAGACTAGAAAATAATACCTCACTTTTAAAAGAACTAAATAATTTCTTAAAGGATACTGTCTTTGACGATGCAACTAAATTAAACTATTATCTAGAAGATATTACAAAATTTGAGTTTAGCAAAACTGCCCAAGAACTATTTGGCTCAGATTACACTAAACTCTTAAGGGTAGATATGGGCAGAAGATACTATACCCTTAATTTATCACGTGAAGTATATGAGGGTAAAGTTGATAAAGATATTAAAGTTTATAATGAACAAAACAAGCAAGAAACAGAACTTGGTATTAAACGCTATCCTTATGTTTTAGGTAGTGAGCCTAAATATTCAATTGATGTATTTAGTGATCTTAAAAAAACGCTACCTAAAGAATATATCTACTATGACCTATCCGAAGAAACCCTTACTAGTACTGATAGTGAAAAAGGCTCTAATTTCCCTAAACAAAACCAAGAAATTGAGCGTGGTGGTAAAGGTGTAGTTAATGCTATCCTAAGATTAAAACCGATTAAGATTAAATATCTTGATAGTAATAATAATACCTTAACTAAGAAGTTAAGTAATAAAGATGATAATTTTGTCTATTACTATAACCAAGCCATAACTCATGAACAATTATTTGAAAATCTTCATTTTAATAAACCTGATGATAATATTCATGAACTATTTACTGATCTTCATAAAAAACTATTCTATGATAAAAATACTACTATTCCTGTTTCTGAAGATGCAAAACCATTAGATGATAAATTTATTAATACTAATAACCCAACTAATATTGTTTTAGAACTATATATTAGATCAAGTATTAAAAAACAAACTTTTACCTTTAAAGTAAAAGTACAAAATCCAAATGATTTAGACCAATATGATCTTTTTGATGAGTTTACCTATAATCTAGATTATGTTAAAACTAAACAAATAGTAAGTTTTAATAAGTATAAAATCATTGAAGATAATATCAATCGTATTTTAGGTAGTGAAAGACAATTTTTTGAAAATAAAGATCGCAAATTTGAATACATTTATAATGAAAGAGATAATTCTACGCAAGAAATAGATATTAATTTTAATAGAAAAACAATTGATGTCTCTTTTAAAGCCACTCATACTTTCTTTGATAAAAAAACCCATAATGCTGAAGCAAGACTAACCCTTACATATGGGGCCAAACTAACTGCTGCACAAATTAGTGAGGTTAAAGACGCTACTAATCCAATCAATAAAGTAGCAGAAAATTATGCAGCAGTTGATAGTGATGATAGAGATAATTTTATAAGTAGCAATAAAGCGCAGTTTGCCTTTGTCCAAGCACTTTTTGGTGCCCAAAATATAGATCTTAACACTTATGATTTTAAAACACCTAATGCACAGTATAACTTTATTTTTAAAGCACCTACTATAGATATAGAGGTTATTGCTGCACCTAATGGCGATCATGATAAATACCACACTACTGAAGAGCAAAACCAATTAGATACTGCAAATAATAACTTCCAAGCCACTAAAGCATTTGTAGATAGTCAAATTAGTACTAATGAACGTTTAAAAAAATATATTTTAAATAATTTTAAAAAGTTTACGGTTGAAAAAGACCTAATTGAGGCAGGCAAAGAAAAAGTTCCTACCCAGCCAGTTGATCTTGCTACTTACAAAGATGGACAAAACACGCAACCAATTGGGCAGTTAATTAAAGAATATCTAATTAAAAATCCGCAAGTTAACCCAGACCCAGAGGGCAGAGATTTTAGAGGCTTTTATTTCCCAACTAGTGATGAATATAGAATTAACAGAAAATCAAACCGCATCGGAGCCCAAAGTTATATTCTCCAATTAAGAAGAAAACTAATTAAGATCCAATACATTGCAAATGACGGTAAAATTTGGGCTAAGCCAGGGGAGGTTGATATTAAACATACTTATGGCTTATATTTGGCTGAGAAAAATATCTTTGATACAGATAAACCAGCAGTAGACAATAACAAATCATTTTATGGTTGGTCAATAGAAAACTTTGGTAAAAGTTTCTATAATACTAATAATCCTACTTATAGAGTAGTAATCTCAGACCAAGATGCAAGTGATTTAGTCTTAAAGTTTAATATTGAACAAGGTGTAAAAAAAGCAAGTATACATACATATACAATTTTATCTAACGAAGAGACTAATCAATTTGATTCAGAACTTTTAACCCTAAAAAGAGATTCTGATGGTGATACCCTAATTAAAGGACTACTTGCCTCTAAGGCTAAATATTTTAAAGAATTTGGTGAAGTTAAGCAAGTTGCAGCAGAAAATTACTTTAACAGAACTAAAGAAGAAATCACCGAAGCACTTAAAGCATACGGCAGTGATTATATCCTAGATGATTCTATATATATGGATGTAAGTACTACTAATACTAAATCAAAAGGAAATTATCTAGCCAACGGCTTCCTAATTGAAGAATCTGAGACTGAAAAAGTAGTTCATATTTATTATTATTTAGTACGCAAACAATACAGTGTTAAAGTATCAAAAGCAACGAAAGGTAATATTTTAAAAGAACAAAAATACTACCTTGGCGCCAATCGTGAAGGATTTACCTTCCCTAATTATGAAGATGATGATACTTTTAAAACAACAGGTAAATATGAACTAGACAATGAACTTTTAGACTATAATAAAAAAACACTTGAAGACTTCTTTAAACAAGATGGTAATAAAATACAATCTAATAAAGATTTAGAGTTTATCTATAAATTTGAACTAAAAGAAAAGTATCACATCACCTTTGAAGGAAGACTATTTGATCTAAGTGGCAATCATCAGAAGTTAGATGATATCTCTAATATGCAAAAGAATAAAGAATACGATAGAGATGCTGAAATAGGTAGTATCTTAGATACTTACCCATCAAAGGCTAATTATATTTTTATGGGGTGGTATAGAGATAAAAAACTTTCTAAGTTAGTATTTAAAAATGAAAATGTTGCAAAAGATGAAACTATTTATGCTAAATTTATTAAATCATCACATTTCGGTACAGAAGATAGTAGTGATGTACAACTTAGAAATTTAGGTGGTGGTGGCTATGCGATTGAGCATATAAACAAGTTAGACTTATTTGGTGCTAATTATGGCCATATATATATTCCAAAAGAAATAAATGGCACTAATGTTAAAGAATTTGGTGTTTATGCAACTAATGCTAGACCATTTGATGATAATATATTTTATCCTATAAGAAATTATAATATTACGCATATTTACTTACCGTCTAGTGTAAATCAATTTAGGAAATATTCTTTTTATAAATTAACATCCCTTTTAGAAATTAGAGAAGTACATAGTAATAAAAGCTTTTCTATAGGTAGTGCACCACAGGAAATAGCAGCACATATGTTTTGTGAATGTATTAATTTAAAAAGATTTCCTTTTACTGATTTTAATAATACTAAAAAAATAGATGATCAAGTTTTTAAAAATAATAATAATAGTTTAGTTGATATTGAACTACCTGTTTTAGAATACATTGGTTATAGCGCGTTTCAAAATTATAAGAGAAGAATTACATTAGGTAATAAATTAGTAAAGATAGAATGGGATGCATTTAATAATGCTAATATAATTAATGAAACTATTTATCTAAAAAATTGCCAAAAAATCGGAACTAATGCATTTAAAAATAATAATAATACAAAAAAAATTGAGTTAGGTAAGGTTGAAATATCTGAAAGAGCCTTTATAAATAGTAATTTAGAAACTGTTATACTTGAGAGCACTCATATATATACTATGAATTATGGTATATTTGCTTTTAATAAAAAATTAAAAAATATAGATACTAGCCTACTTAAAGGATTTGCGGGAAATCTATTTGAAAATTGTGTTTCTTTAACTAAAGTAGTAGTTCGAGCAAACATGAATCAGTTTAGTACAAAAACATTTTATAATTGTCATAATTTATCAAATATAGAATTTTTAGGAGCTATAAAAAAAATGGGTGATGTTGAAGGAATTTTTGCGTATACTGCTCTTTCATATTTAAAATTGCCGATAATGATAGAATTAAATAACCCTATAGAATCACGAGGTGCTGTATTTAGGAATAATAAAATTCACACTTTTACATTGGATTTATCTGAAAATTTTAAGAATATCTTGGATTTTAGAAGACCGACTTTCGGAGATGAAGATTCAATATTTACTAAAGAAAACCCATTTGTTTTAAATATTAAAAGTCCTAATAGTTTTATAAAATATAATATAAAAAATAATTTTTATTCATTCGCTAGATTGAAAATTAATGATTCTTATGCAACAGAGTCAACTAAATTTTCTAGTGGCGATTATATTACACCTAATGGTTGTCTTATGTCTGAAAACAATGAGACTGTATACAATATATTTGCTAATTGGGATGAAGAATTTTCAAAAAATCCTAAATATTTAGAAATTTATTTTGCCGCATCAAAAGTAAAAAAATCAGAATATACATTTAATGATTCAATTGTACATATTAATAATAGTAGTTATTATGACGATAGATATTTTGGATTTCCTGCTAAAAGATGGTTAGATGATGTATCTACTATTAATCTATCAAATATTAGTGTTCTACCTACAATGTATTTTAAAAATAAAGATTATATAATTAATGGTAATTTTATTGAATTAAGAGAATCTGATGGTAGGTTATATGATAAATCTAAAAATAAAGTTTTAGATGTATATAATTACGAAAGATTTAAAAACATAGAAATAGAACTAAATAAGGATTTATACTGTAATATTAACAATTTAATATATAGAAAAAAAATTACAGTAAAAAATATAGATAATTCTTATGTAAATCTTACTCATTATCGTACAGCATGGATGCATTTTGATAACAAGGATGATTTTTTGAAATATAACAAAAATAATATGAGTAGCAATGGTTATGAGATAAAAGATTCAGGAATTTTTCGTTTTGTTGGGTCTAAAATTACTTTTGACCAAAGTTTTAATGAACTTAAAGATCATAATATTGGATTTAAATTACAGATTATAGACACTGAAGAAGAGCAGGATTTATCATATTTTGCTTATCTTCAACTTTACTTTCAAAATGCAGGAGATAATCTTAAAGTTACAAATATTATCAAAACTGGCTCACATTTAAAATACATTAGTGGTAACTTTAAATCTACTAATGAAAGATATAATTTAATTTCTACAAATAAGCTTATTTATAATGGAAATGCAAATGTAAAATATTTAAAAATAGAAGCTCCTGAATTATATTCAAAAACTGTTCCAATAAATTCAATTCTTCATCTAAAAACAAAATTAACAGGAAGAATATTATCTTCAATTTATAAAGATGTCTATATAAAACTTTTTATTGCAGATTTAACAGAGGATTCTAATATAGATACAGAGACATTTGATAATTATAATACACTAAAAGTTTTAGATTTAAACGATAAAATAGACTGGGTAGCTAAAGGTGTTAAACCTGAAAATTATCATCAAGTAGATCATCTTTATGAAGCAAATGGAATGAGAATTGCATTATTAAAGACTAAATATGATAGTGAAACTAATATCAAAAGAGCATATTTATATGATGTACTAGATACAGTTAATCCTACTTTAGAAATACCTGAAAGTATTACTTATAACGGTTCAACTTATAAAATTACAGATGTACATGATGAACTACTAAAAAATAATAAAAAAATAGAAAAAATAATTTTCCCATCAACTGTTCAAAACTACGGTGTTAAATTATTTGCTGGAGCATCTAATTTAAAAAGTATTGAATTTAGATCTCTAATTACTAATGTTTCAGCAAACATGTTTGGTGATAATCATAAGCTAACAGAAATTAAATTTTCTCATACTCCAGCGGTTCTAGAATTAGAGATAGGAAGAAGTAAGAATTTAGAAAAAGTAGTACTTCCTAGCAATCCTAACTTCCAATCGTTTGGTAATACCGTAATAAATAAAAATGCTAGTATTAGTGAAGTAATGTATGCTTTAAAGAATTCTAACTTCACTATTCCATTTGGAGTACTAGGAATTGGTAAACAAGCATTCCAAGGAAGAACAATATCTAAGATCAACTTACCTCAAACAATCAATAAACTAGCCGCTGAAGCATTTGATGGTGCAACTCTACCTAGTAGGATTGAATTTGAAGAAGGGCTTGAAGTATTAGAAACAAAAGCCCTAAATGTAGTATCTAATACAGAGATTATTCTGCCAAGAAGTGTTAAAAAAGTCGGAAGTAATTGTTTTGGTCCTAATACAATCGTTAAATTCCGTGGTGAAAAACCAGAAGATTTTGATGAAGTTCAAAACAATAACGGAAGCAATATTGAATTTAATTACCAAGGCTAAAAATTATAATTATAGTAGCTGTAAGAAACAATTAACAATTGTTTCTTTACAGTTGCTTTTATAAATACTTATATCAGTGTTACTACTTATTAAACATTGTAAAAAAACATAATTTTGAAAAAACAGCACTATTTATAATTTTTATAAATAGCATTATATAAATTAAATAATAGATTAAATAATAGATAATAAGAATTAAAAAAAAAAAAAAATAATATAATCCATTTAGTATGAAGGATAGTATCCTAAATACAATTTAATATTACAAACAGATAAATTAATATAATAAGGAGATGATGTAATGAAACTAGATCAATATCAAATGCCAGAAGATGCTGACTATGTAGATGCAGACTATGATGACTATGATGAAGATAACTACGACGCAGCACCAGCCGATGGCGGAGGAAATGCTGGCGGAGAGTTAATGATCTATACTCCTAAACAGGAGTTAATGGTTAGAACGCAAAAGATAACTAAAAAAGTGTCTCTAGCAGGTGTAATCACAGTGCCAATTTTAGCGTTAATAATTCTAATCGCTATAATTTCAGGTATTGTGGCTATTAAAAAGTTTGACCAATCTACACTTGAGAAAGAATTTGAAAAAGTTGTAACATCAGGTAAGACTAGAGCCAAGCCTAATAGTAAAAAAGAACAAGAATATGATGCCGATAAAATTCTTACAGTACCGGTTAGAAGTCTAAACAAATCTAAGGTTAACTTCTCACAATACTTTACTACCTCTGGTGAAGCCTTTGAGTTCCAAGCCTTTGAAGTAAACGACGCATCAGGTGTTCTTGATGGCAGTAGAGTTAAAAATAACGAGTTTAACTTTCGTGATATCTTCCATGCTAACTCTAAAAAAGGCTCACAAGAAGATGATAAAAAACTACCAAGATATTGTGTTAAGGTAATTAATAAAGCAAAAAGAAAACACCTTTTTGTAATGTTAAGATTTACCTTTGATAAATTATTTACAATCCATACTCTTGATGGGGAAGATAACCATGCAAGAGCTTTTACTGTTTCTAAAGATACACTAATGCAAAGAATTGAAGTAGAAAAAAATGTTGTATCTATTTTTGATAGTATTTGTAAAAACGAAGCAAAAGAAGAAGCAGAAAATGGTAATGGAGTGGAACTAAATATTACTGATAAATTAAAACTTGATCACCAAGAATGGTATTTAGATGAAGCAAGAACTGAACTGTTTAACCCTAAAACTGCTAGTGAGGCTAAGAATATTCTAAGAGAAAGATTTAATGTCTACTCTGGCATAAGAAATCGTTTAGAGCATATTGACCAAATACAACTAATTTATACTAAAAAATTAGTAGAAAAAGACCAACCTTCAGTTTATACTAATTTATCTAGTGAAGAAAAAGCAGCTAAAAACTATAAAAATGTATTTGATACTGCTATTCAAAAGTTTACTGAAGAAAATCGTGATAAAGACGGTAATGATATATATCGTTTAGATAGTATCAAATTTTATACTCTAGACCAAGATGATAAAAAACAATACCTTGATGATTCTTATAAAAGTAAAGGCGATAATAAATTAAACATTCCACAAGGCACTAAAACATCTAAGTTAGGTCTAGGTCAAAAATATACCATTTATCTTGAGGCTGAAAGAAAAGCACTAACTTTTAATTTTTATGAAACGTTTAGCGTTAACCAAATTGATGAAAATCTAATTGACCAAAATAAAATGCCACCTAAAAATATTGATACTCCATCTGATGGCAAACTTTGGAATATTAGTGAAATTGCAAAAAAATTCGTTGATGAGGGTACTTATGAAAAAGACGCAATTTATGGTGTAGATGAATATCAAATTGCCTGGAAGTACCGTAATAAAGATAATCAATTAAAATTCCTAGAAAAGCAAGATGGTATTGATGATGAAAAGGGAATTGATGAGAATAAAGATATTGATACTACTACTGCTGAAGAAGTAAGACTATATCCGCATAAAGTTGCATTCCCTAAATTTAAAGTATTGTATAAAGAAGGTAGCGTTCATATTAATGGAAGTGATCATAACTACTTTAGTCTTAAAGGTAGAAGAGATGACAAGATTAGCGATACCATTGCTTATCTTGAAGGTATTTCAAAAGCCTATAAAACTGAAGAGCTACTAGGTACTAGCTTCCCAATCAATGAAAGTGAATTTAAACTACACGGCTTATTTTTCAAAACGCAAGATGGACATGAAGAAAAACTAAATGAAAATGATACATTTAAAGATATTTTGGCTAAAAACCCTAATTTAACTGAAGTAGAACTAAGATATTCACATATTCCAGTAAACCTTAGTTATAACCTTAAAAAAGCAAGTGAGTCTAGTGTTTCTGAAGAAACACTGCTTGAAGGTGAAGTATGGGTAGCAAGAGATAAAAAGATCTATGATATTACTAATAAAGTCCTAAAAAATAACGGTGGAACTTTTGAAGAAGACTCTGATCGCTTAATCGGTAAAAACGGTAAAGCCTCACTTATATCTTACTTTGCTAAAGACCATACTGAAGGTGCTGATAAGATTTCAACTGAGTCTGAATACTTCGGCAACTATGTTGATATTGAAGCAAGATTTGATAAAGTAGTATCTGAGCTTTCAGATGAGCAAAAAAGTGATTTAGTTTTAAAATATGAACTAAATAAAGTAAAACTTTCTTTTTATCACTACGATGAAAAAGCAGGTAAAAAAGAAGACCAATTAGCAGTAGATACCCTTGAAGAAGAATTTGGTAAAACCCTAAAAGTTATAGCTAATAACAAAGAAAACTTTACTTTTGATAGATGGTTCTTAGGCAAAGACAGTAGCGAAGATAAAAGAAAAGATGAATTTAAAAAAGAAGACTACGCCGAAAGATTTACTAACCAACCAATAAGTAAACCTACAAGCCTTGAAATTAAAGATAATGCTTATGCTTTCTATAAGCGTATGACTAATGGTAAGGTTGTAATTAGACAAATTTATACTAATAATAAAAATAATGATAAAGTAGATCCTAACGATATTCAAGACAGAGATATTAAAACAAGCATTAAAGAATTTGTTTTAGAAAATGTTCCTCTAGGATTGAATTTTGAATTTGAATTTAGTACTTCAGGTGATATTAAATTAAAACCATTTAATAGTGCTGAAGTTAGTAAAAACTACGATATCGAAGAAGTCGCTAAAAGATACTTTGATGATAAAGAAATTAAAAATAAATTCCCATTAAAAATAAATCCTGATCAGGAATATGGTGAAAAGAATACTAAAAAATACTTTGAAATTAGTAGTGCTACTAAACTTGACTACAAAGAAAAGAGATCCCTTGATCAAACTACACAAGTATTAGAATATGATTTTGTCTATACTAGAAAGCGTGCTACTTTTGAAATTAAATATGATAGTGCTGCCAGTGCCCAGGATAAACTAAAAACTTATGAATATTTCTTAGGTAGAAAACTTATTGCTAGTGATATTCCGCTAATTGAAACTGTAAAAGGACAAGTATTTGAATACTGGACTTTTAATTCTAAAAAATATAATGATAGTACTGAGTTAGAACAAGATATGAAAAACGGTATTATTAAAAAAGAAAAAGATACAATTTCTGCCACTTGTACTGATTCTAAAGTTGCAATCTACCCATATTTTGTCAAATCAGATGATCTAAGATCAGAAGATAATAAATTTATCAAAGATGATAGTTTATGGAATGAAAAGGATGATGAGAAGTATAAATACGGTTCAAATTGTATCCCTTATAAACAAGATGGTAGACATAAAGCAAAACTTGTTAAAAGAGGAACTTTTGTTAATGATGATAAGGCTAAATTTGAAAGACCAACTGAACTACCACAAGAACTAATTGAACAAGGCTTTGAGTTTAAACATAATGCAGGAGCTAAATACATTGCTAATATTAAAGACCCTAAGAATGATACAACTCCTAAATTAGATAATGTAGATGTAGCCTTAAGAGTACTTATTCCGATTATTAGAAAGAAAGCCAATATTAACTTTAGAAAACCTACTTATCTTGGTAGCGATTATGTAAATAATGCCACTAATCCTACTAACTACATCTGGCTTGCTCAAACTAAGATTACTGGAAAAGACCTAACTGGTGGACTAGATAATTTAGCATATATTGGTCAAGGAGATAGTAGTGACGAAACACTTAAAAATAAAGGATTAGATGTATATAAGACTACCTTATATGATGTATCTGCTACAGAGTTCTATATTGTTCCTAAAGGCGAAAACGGACAGTTGGTTGATAAAATTGATCCAAGTAAGCATCAACCAATCAAAATTGAAGACTTCCTGATGCCAAATGAAGAAATTACTATTGAGCCGGTAATGAAGAGAAAAAAAGCAAGAGTAAATATATATGCAGTAGAACTTGACACAGACGATCAACTACCAAGCAGATTCCAAGGAAAAACTGCCCTAGAAATGGGAGCAATCTTAAAAGAAGAAGTTCAAGCAGTTGCTTCTAAAGAGTTAGAAGTTGGTCTTAAACACGAACTTAACTTTGCCCCTGCTAGACTTGGTTTTGTAGGTAAGTATAGTGATTTTAATGAAGAAACAAGACAATATACTTTTGTAAAACAAGAAGTTAATATTACACCACTAAGTGATCCAAATGCTACTGACACACAAGAAGTTCATATTGCTTATATTTATCAAAGAAAAAAATATAAAGTAAGTTTTTTCCATATGAACGGAAAGCATGCTCAAGATATGTATTTTAATTACGGCTTTAAATTTGCTGAATACCTTGAAGTTGCTCCTTCACAAAACTATAAATTAGGTAGTGCAACAGGTAGTGCAATTCCAAGTAATTATACAATTTTTGAAGATATTAAAGTATATTTTGAAAAGAAATAAAGAAGGTGAACTAAATGATGGATAACTACGACTACGATGATTATGATGAAGAATACGATGAATACGACGAAGCACCAGACGCAGAAGAATTAGACGAAGATGCCCAATATGAACTGACAAAGAAAAAGGCTAAAAAAGCCTTAATTATGTGGTCAAGTGTGCTAGGAGCTGTAATTCTTGCTGGTATTGTTTTCATCTCTATAGTTTTTTCTATCCTATCAAGTAGAAAAAACCGCCCTCAAGATGTTACAAGCGATGATACTAGTGAATATCTTGAATATAAAAGAGGTGTGCTAGACGCTAAAAACGACGATGACGAAAACACCCTTACTTTTACCCCTAGATCACTACAGGCTAAAAGTATTAAAGATGACATCTTATCTGATGATAATGTTTATGTTAAAAAAAATCATAAACATAATAAATTAGATATTACCTCTAAAAAGATCTTTGATAAGGATGATAGGGTTGTTAATAATGATTTTGATTTTAAACAACACTATAACTCTCAAGATAAAAACTATACAGTAAGAATTTATTTTAACAAAACCGACAAAGACGGTAATGTTAAAAAATTCTTCATCCAAAGAAGATTTTTAATTAACTATGAAAAAATCTTAATGGTTTTTGATGAAACTAACCAATTAGTAGATGGCTTTTCTAAAGAAGAAATTAAAAAGAATACTGATGGCAAAACCTTAGATGAAAAAATTGCTAATACTATTGGTCGTGATGAGCTGGCTCCATTTGGTTTTTATAAATCATCCCTTAGAATTGAAAAAATTGAAAATATTGATGATAAAGATGTTCAAACAGCATATTATTCTAAAGGTGAAGAGTACACTAAAAATACTGAAGAACAAAATGAGGCAGATATCAATGTATATAGGGTTAACTTTAGATTTAATCCAAGTGATTCAACCCTTAAAACTACTAGAGACAATGAAACTAGAAATGATGATGGTAAAATTACCTTATCTACATCAAAAGATAATGCCTCTAAGTTTTCAACATGGATAAATAGAGAAGACGCCCAAACTAATATCGAAGAGCTAGGTGTAAACAACTTAAGAGATAAAATTAACTCGCCATTATTTAAAGATGGTGAAGATTTATCAAAATACTATGAATCACAAAAAGAATGGTATTTATTAAATAAAAATGGTACTACCCACGAAGATCCAGAAAATAACACAGATGCTAAGGATAGAGAAAGTAGAATGTGGGATCCTACTAACCCATTTGAAATATCACCTGAAGTTGTTAAAAAATATGGTGTATTTACAACAAAGACAGTAAAAATAAATAAAGAAGAAACTAAGACTATTAAATACTATGATCTATATTTTGTAGCAACTAGAAAACTAAAAAGAATGGGCCTTCATTATGAATATGAAGAAAATGGAAAAACTGTAATTAAAGATGATGTGCTTGAAACTAAAGATATTAATGGCACTGACATTGATGTAGTAATTCCAACTTTAAAAAACAAAAAAGATGAGTTCTTTGCCGGTTTTAAACCAAAAGAGTCTGATAACCCAATTTGGGATAATGAAGATTTCAAAAACGATGGCAATATTCTTAAAAAAGGTGCTAAGTATAAAGGACTAAGACCAGATCGCAATAAGCCATATATGGAAGTAGAACCAGTTTATAAAGAATTTAGAAAGTTTGACTTCTATTTTGACCACCCAGCCCTAAATAAAGAAGCAATGGCTGCTAATTTAGATCTAGCCCAAAAGTTTAGAATGCGCCTAGAAGATAGCGAGGTCCTAAAAGATAGACTAGAAAATTATGCTGAACTATTAAAAGAGTTAAACACATTCTTACAAGATACTATCTATGACGATGCATCTAAGCTAAATTATTATCTTGAAGAAACACTCAACATTGATTTTTCCAAAACTGCAGGTGAGTTTTTTGGCGGAGATTATACTAAACTAATTCGTGTTGATATGGGTAGACGCTATTATACCCTTAATGTCTCACGCGAAGTATATGCTGATAAAACTGATAAAGAGATCTTAGAGTATAAAGATAAAAAACTCCAAGAAGAACAACTTGGCATTAAAAGATATCCGTATGTATTAGGATCTAAGCCAAATTATTCTACTGAGGTCTTTACAGCAATTAAAAATGTAATGACTAAAGAATATGTCTACTATGACCTAAGTGATAAAACCCTAACTAGTACCGACCCTGATAAAGGCTCTAACTTCCCTAAAGAAGAGATCCCTCTAAATGGTAAGGGTGTAGTTAATGCAACCCTAAGATTAAAACCAATTCATATTAAATATCTTGATAGTAATAATAATGTATTAACATCTAAGTTAAAAAATAAAAATGCTGATGAGTACTACTTCTATAAAAAAGCAATTACTCAAGAAGCATTATTTGATAATCTTGAATTTGATAAACCTGAGGATAACATCCACGAGCTTTATAAAGATGAGCATAAAAAACTATTCTATGATAGAAATGCTACTATTCCAGTATCAGAAGATGAAAAAGCACTTGAAGATAAATTCATCAATACTAACGACCCTAATCGTTTAGTATTAGAATTATTTATTAAATCAAGTATTAAAAAACAAACATTCACTTTTAAAATAAATATCCAAGATCCAAATAATCTTGATAATTATGAGCTAAAAGAAGAATTTACTTATGATCTTGATTATGTAAAAACTAAACAAACTATCAACTTTAATAAATATAAAATGATTAATGATAATATCGATAGAATCTTAGGTGCTGAAAAACAATACTTTGAAAATAAAGACAAGAAGTTCCAATATATTTATAATGATAGGGATAATACTGATAATGTAATTGATATTAACTTCAAAAGGAAAAATATTAGTGTTTCTTTTAGAACCACGCATACCTTTTTTGACAAATCGGTTCATAACGCAGAAGCAAGACTAACGCTTACTTATGGAGCAAGACTAACAGTTGAGCAGTTAAATGAAGTTAAAAATAAAATCAATCCTGCTAATAAAGTAGTAGATAACTATAAAGCCGATAATAACGATGATAAACTTCAATTTTTTAATGATATTAAAGATAAGTTTACCTTTACCCAAGCCCTTTTTGGTGCCCAAAATATTGATCTTGCATCATATGATTTTAAAACACCAAATGCCCAATATAACTTAATCTTTAAATCACCGACAGTAGATATCGAGGTTATGGCTGCTCCAAATGGCGATCATGATAAATTTCATACTGCTGAAGAGAAAGGTGCGCTAGAAAATAAAGATGATAATAACTTCGAATACACTAAAACATTTATTGATACAACTATTAGATCTAATAATTTATTAGCCCCATATATTCTTGAAACTGGTGAAGATAGTGCATCTAAAAAATATGCTTTTAAAAAGTTTACCGTTGAACAAGACCTTATTCCAGCCGGCAAGGCCAAAGCAGAACCAGAACCAGTTGATATCGCTACTTATAAAGATGGCATTAATGCTGATCCAATTGGTCAAATTATTAAAAACCATATTAAAAGAAACCCACAAGTGGACCCAGATCCAATGGGTAGAGATTTTAGAGGCTTTTATGAGCCAAAAAGCGAAGAATATCGTATTTTAAGAAAAACTAGTAAAGTAGGCGCTAACGCGCATGTTATTCAGTTAAGAAGAAAAGTTATTGAAATTCAATACATTACTAATAAGTCTGAAGTTTGGGATGTAGTCAAAAATGAAGATATTAAGCATACCTATGGCCTATACTTATCTGAAAAAGATATCTTTAAAACAATAGATCCTGAAGTAGATCAAAATAAATCATTTTATGGTTGGCAGATTGAAAACTTTGGTCAGACTACTTATAATAAAACCGAAAACCCAAAATATCCGGTTTTAATCTCAGATCAGGATGCTTCTTCATTAGTATTAAGATTTAATATCCATCAAGGTGCATTTCAGGCAACAGTTCATACTCATTTAGTATTATCACAAGAAACTAATAACGAATATCATCCTTATATATTAACTGGCTTAAAAAGACAATATAGTGATATAGAATACAATGCTTTCTTTAATAATGAATTTGCTAAAAAATACATTAAAGAGTTTGGTGTTTCTCCTGAAGGGTTAAGAACTAAAGTAGCAGTTGAAAACTATTTTAAAAACTCAACTGAAGAAATTAAAGCAGCCCTAAAAGAAAAATTTGGTGATGATTATATTCTTGATGACTCAACATCCCTTGATATAGCTACAACTAATGAAAAATCAACAGGGGATTATAGAGGTAAAGGATTTTTAGTTCAAAACAATGAAGGTGATAAACAAATTCATCTATACTATTTTATTAAACGTAAACAATACTCACTACAATTTTCAAAAAATAATGTAGGTAATAAATTAACAGAACAAAAATTCTTTCTAGGTGCCGATAGATCTGGTGCAGATATTGCTACTTATGAAGATGATGATACCTTTAAGAGAAGTAATAAGTATGTAGTGGATGGAAAAGAATATCCATTTAGCGAAGCAGAAATTAGAAAGCTATTTAGTGGAGAAAATAAACTTCAAGGTACTAAAAATTTAGAAATTATTTATAAATACGAACTTAAAGAAAAGTATACTGTTACATTTAAAGGTCGTGAATTTAATTTAAATGGTCAACATAGTGATTTATCAGCAATTTCTAATATGCTATCAACTAAAAAATATGACCGCGATTCAATTTTAGGCGATATTTTAGATACTTACCCATCAAGATCTAACTATGTTTTTATGGGATGGTATAAAGATAAAAATTTATCTAAAATTGTATTAAAAAATGAAAAAATTTCAAAAGACCAAATTATTTATGCTAAATTTATTAAAGCATCTCACTTTGGAACTGATTTAAATAGTGATATTGTGTATAAAGCTGTTAATGATGGTTATTCAATTGAAAAAATAAATCAAATGAGATTAGTTGGTGCTAATTATGGTTATATGTATATTCCAAAAGAGCTAAATGGTACTAACTTTGTAGAGTTTGGAATACATCCTTCAAATGATGATAATGGAAGCAATGGCTCTAATATAAAAGATTACCTGATAAATAGCATTTTTATGCCTTCTTCAATTAATAGGTTTAGAAAATACGCTTTTTATAATATGGAACATCTTACTTATTTGTCTAAACATAATACTACCGAAAAATTTTATATTAATGCACAAGTTATCCCTTCTTATGTGTTTTCTAACTGTAATAAACTAACGTATATACCTTATACTAATACTAATCAAATAATAGAAGTAAAAGAGAAAGCATTTTATAATCTTAGATCCATTACCGAAATTATTTCTTTAAATAGTTTACAAGAAGTTCTTGATTTTGCGTTTCAAGATTTTGGAGGTAAAATTAGCTTAGGACAAAATTTAAGAAGAATTGAAAAATATGCATTTCATAATGCAAAATTTGCTAAAACTGATGTGGTAGCAAATAGTCTAACAACATTAAAGGGTTATAGTTTTGAAAATACTAATATAACTTCTTTTACTGGTAATAATGTAAATGAAATGCACTATTATGTTTTCGCTAATACACCGATTCAACGATTTATAGGTTCTAATTATATTAGATGTGAAAGCCCTAGCGCAAGTGCGATTTTTTCTGGTTGCAAGGAGTTAAAATACATAAATACTGCTGCTTTTGATTCTTTTTATTTTTCGGCATTTTCTAATTGTACTTCATTAACATCTATAGATATTCGTGATAATTTTTATCGTTTTAGAGATGATGCTTGTAATGGATGTGTGAATTTAGCTACTATAAATTTTAAAGGCAAAATACAAAAACTTCAATCTGACATTGACTGGAGAGCATTTGTTAATTGTAATTTTAATGAATTTAAACTCCCTGAAATTACATATAGAGAATTAGGTAAACATTCTGTTTTTATGTCTAATCGCTCACAACAATTTACATTAAAACAAGGTAATTATTCAGGCGATATTAGATTCTTATATCATAATTTTGGAGCAGATGATCAAAGATTTACTAAAGAAAACCCATTTATTTTTAATTATGTAGGTAATACAAGTATTTTTAAATTAGATTATCAGTTTTATACATATACACGGGTAAAGGTTAATGGAAGTTATCCTAGTGATAACACTGTATTTTTAGGTGAAAAAGGTACAGGTGCAAATAGATTAAGACATAATGGCTATGTTATTAGTTCTGATGGTGAAGTTGTATATAATATGTTTGCTAACTGGGATTATACATATATAAATAGTCCTAAAATTCTAAAAACAAATAAAGTTGCCACTAAGGTAAAAGGATTAGATAAATTTACTTTTTATTCAACATTAAGAGAAGTAAAATCAGAATTTTATAATTCTAATGGAGCTGGAGAATGGTTAAGTGACGTTAGTACAATTAATTTGAATAATTTGACTGCTTTAGATCAGAGATATTTTTCTAATAAAGAATATCTTTTTGAAGGTAATAACATTTATTTAAATGAAGCTGATGGAAGATTATACAATAGAAGTAATAATAAAGTTTTAGGGCTTTTAAACTATTCGAGATTTAGAAATTTAGATATCATAATGAATGATAATCTATATGTACAATTGACTGAATCTGTTAGAAGAAAAACAATTACATTCACTAATTACTCAAAAGCTTTATCTAATTTATATGCAGATCATTTTCATTTTAATAATGCAAATGATTTTATGAATCAAAATAAAGATACTATTACCTATCAAGATGGATTTTGGTATTCATCAACATCTATCATATATAGTGGTGAAGCTAAAAAAGTTACCTTTGATAGTTCATTTAATAACTTAAGAAATAATGATATTTTGTTTTATACTTACCTAAATGATATAAATTCAGAAACTGATTTAACTTATTTTAAAACAATTAGAGGTATTAGTAGTCATACGAATTTTAAATATCACCCTAATTTAAGATTTATTGAAGGCAATATATATCATCCGAGTAAGAAATTTAAATTAGAATCGCAAGGAATACTACAATTTGAAGCTAACACGGGCGATTTAAAAAAGTTTATTTTAAAAGCGCCTGATACAAGAACAAATGGTACAAGAGTTATAGCTGAAGAATTTTATTTAAATACTAAATTACTAGCTAAGGCTGATACAAATTTTTTTGATACCACTAGTAATAATGGTAAAATACTAATTGCTGACTTACTCTCTGGATCAGATATTAAACCAATAAAATCAGCAAAAGATCTTAAAATTTTTGACTTAAATGGCATTATTGATTGGAAAAGTAAAGGTATAAAAAGTGAAAATTATTATCGTGTTGAAGCTTTTTATGAAAAAGATGGCTTTAGATATGTTCTTCTACAAGATAGATATGATAATTCTTCTTCTGCTAAAAAAGCATTATTATATGAAATATCCGGAGAAATTAAAAATAATGTAGTTTTTCCAGAAAGTTTTACCTATAACGGAACTACTTATAAGATATATGAAGTGTATAATGAACTATTTAGTAGAAATGGAAAAATAGAAACAGTAATATTTCCGTCTACAGTTAAAAAATATGGCAATAAATTATTTTATGGTGCAAATAAACTAAAAAGAGTGGAGTTTAAATCACTAATAGAAAATATAAAAATTGATATGTTTGAAGGCTGTTCTAATCTAGAGGAAATGATTTTAGCAAAAGAGCCAACTCTATTACAATTGGAAACTACTGTAACTCAAAAATTAAGGAAGTTAGTAATGCCAGCCAATGCAAATTATTCAGTATATGGTAATGTTGTATTAAATAAAAAAAATAGCATTAATGAAGTAATATTTGGTTTGGATGCAAAAAATTATATAATCCCTTTTGGTGTATTTGGTATTACAAGAAATGCCTTTAAATATAGAAGAATAAATAAAATTACTTTCCCTGCTACTCTCAAAAAAATTGGTTATCAGGCATTCGAAAGCGTTATTTTTGATCAAGAGGTAATTGAGCTACCAGAAGGAGTTGAAGAATTAGATAGATGGGCTTTTAATATTAGTGGAGCTAAAGGTAAAAGAGTTCTTATACTACCTAAAAGCATAAAGAAAATAGCAGATACTGCGCTAGGAGGTAATACTGTAGTTAAATTTCGAGGCGATAAACCAATAGATTTTAATGAAAATAATCAAGGTACTAAAGATATCGAATATAACTACGAAGGATAAATAAAAAGTCAAGCTCATTTGAGCTTGATTTTTTTTTATAATATAAATATAAATAATCTTTAAATAAGTGATAATTAAATAAAAAGGTATAATAAATATAAGGAAGTGATAAAGATAAAATTAATTACAATAGGAGTCGCAGACTTTAAAAAAATAATTGATACTAATTCTCTTTATGTAAATAAAACTTAAAGAATTGAAGAAATTGATAAACTAATTTCAGAAGTTCTTTTCACTAGTCCTAAACGATTCGATAAATCTTTATTTTTATCAACTCTTAACTACTTTTATAACCTTGAAAATAGCAAAGAAAATAAAAAATTATTTTAAGAACTTTATATAGAAAGTTCCCCTTATTATAAATAGCATGGGAGTTAGCCTGTAATTAGTATTTCATTAAATGATATTGAAGGTTCAACATTTAAGAAAATGTTAAGAAATATTTATATTAAATTTAATCCTTTATTTAAACATATTAAATAATTTACTAATTTAGGAGAATGCTTACTAGATAATATAAATCAGGCTAAAACACTAAATATGCCTTATATAAATCATACACTTTAATTTTTACGCAAGCATATTTCAAACATTATAATAAAAAAGTTATTGTTTTAATTGATGAATATGATACTTTTTTATTACATTCTTTTAAAAAAAATATCAAAATTAAACACTAAAATTTTTACAACTTTTATTCATCTGCACTTAAGTCTAATGAATATTTAGAAAAAGGGTATTATTTTAAATAATAACTTTTATAAAAATAGTATAATAAATTAAGGAGTGATAACAATGAAAAGTCTTCCATTAGGAACTGAAGATTTTAAAAAAGTAATAGAAAATAATTATTACTACATTGATAAAACTAAATCTATTGAAGAACTTTTAAAAAATAGCGCAGAAGTTCTTTTATTTACACGCCCTAGACGTTTTGGAAAAACTTTGTTTATGTCATCTTTAAAATATTTTTATGATATAGAAAATAGCGAAGAAAATCAAAAACTTTTTAAAGATTTATATATCGAAAAGTCCTCATTTTTTAAAAATCAAGGTACCTATCCTGTTTTAGACATATATTTGAAAGATATTGATGGAACAAATTTTGATGAGATGCTTTTATCAATAAAAGATAAAATCATTTTGTTGATTGAAAAAATTAATTTATTAAACATAGAACTTCAGGATACTACTAAAGATATGATTAGTAGAATTAAGCAAGGAGAAAAGGTAGCACTAGCGAATTCTTTATTTACCATTTCTCGAATTTATTCTGAGTACTATAATAAAAAAGTAATTATTTTAATTGATGAGTATGAAGCACCACTATTAAATGCATTAAAAAGAGGTTATCAAAATGAAGCCTTTGAATTTTTAAAGATATTTTACTCTTCGGCCTTAAAGTCAAATAATTATCTTGAAAAAGCCATCCTTACAGGAATAACTAGAATTTCACAAGCAAGTATCTTTTCAGGCCTTAATAATTTAAAGATATACGATAAAGATAATATTAAATTTGCAGATACTTTTGGTTTTACTCAAGAAGAAGTTAATCAAGCCTTATTTTATTATAAATTAGATGCTAATAAAGAGGCAATAAAAGACTATTATGATGGGTATCTTTTTGGTGAAATAGAAATTTATAATCCCTGGTCTATAATGAACTTTCTAGATTCAGGAAAATTAGATTCATATTGGACCCAAACAGCAAATAGTAGTATAATCTATAAACTTTTATTAGATGCACCAGAAAATATAAAGAAAAAATATATCGCACTTGCTAAAGGTGAAAGTATTATTTATACGGCAATAAACTTTCTTCAGTTGCAATTACAAGATCTTTCTAACCCAAATAAATTATTTGAGTTTATGATATCAACAGGCTATCTTAACTATGATAGTATTAAGGGTCAGTTAAAAGTAGTTAACAAGGAAGTATTAAGTTCACTTCCAGATATAACTGAAAATGGACTATTTACTACTAATAAAGACTATATTAACTTCAAGAATGCTATAAGAGATAATGATCTTAAGTTATTAGAACCAAGTTTAAATAATCTTTTAGGAGACATTTATTCCTATTTTGATTTTCCTAAAAATAGTAATGAATCAAATTATCATGTCGCCATTACTACTCTTCTTGCCATATCAGGCATCGGAGAGGTTAAATCAAATCTAGAAGCAGGACTAGGCCGATTTGATATTGCTTTTACTAGTAACCATCCAACATGTTATTCGTTTATTATAGAGATTAAAAGGGCAAGTTCTAAAAAAGAGATAAATAATCTTTTAGATGAAAGTATTAAACAAGTAAAAGACAAGAATTATCTTAACTATATTAAAGATAGGGAGAAAAAGGGGATTATTTGTTTTTGCTTTTATCAAAAACAAGTTAGAGTTAAATATGAACTTTTATAAAAATAGTATAATAAATTAAGGAGTAATAGAAATGAAACCGATTGCTATAGGAGTTGAAGACTTTAAAAAAATAATTGATACGAATTCTTTTTATGTTGATAAAACTAAAGGAATCGAAGATATAAAAAAAATAACTTCAGAAGTTCTTTTATTCACACGCCCTAGAAGATTCGGAAAATCTTTGTTTTTATCAACTCTAAACTATTTTTACAATCTAGAAAATAGCGAAGAAAATAAAAAACTATTTAAAGGTCTTTATATAGAAAGTTCTCCTTATTTTAAAGAACAAGGGAGTTATCCTGTAATCAGCATTTCCCTAAAGGATTTAAAAAGAAGAACCTATAAAGACATGCTTATTACTCTACATGCAGAATTTAGAACTATTTTTGATAAAATAGATTCGTTTAATAATTTAAGTAATAACTTATTAGAGAACTATTATAAATTAAAAAATATGGAAGAAAATGCTATGATGGAAGCCCTTAAGATTTTTACTGAAGCCTTTTATCAGCACTATAAGCAAAAAGTTATTTTGCTTATTGACGAATATGAAGCACCACTTCTAAATGCTTTTCAAGAAGGATATCACGAAGAAGCGTTAAAATTTTTTAGAATTTTTTATTCTTCTGCTTTAAAAGGTAATGAATTTATTGAAAAAGCTATTATTACCGGCATAACTCGTATCTCACATGCAAGTATTTTTTCTGGTCTTAATAACCTAGAAATATATGATTTAACTATGAAAGATTTTGCTGATACTTTTGGCTATACTCAAGATGAGGTTAATAAAGCATTAAAAGAATATAATTTAGATAAAGACCAAGAAGAGGTAAAAAAATTCTATGATGGTTACTATTTTGGTGATAAGGACATTTATAACCCGTGGTCAATAAATAATTACTTAAAACATAAAGTGCTAAAATCATATTGGACCCAAACAGCAAATAGTAGTATAATCTATAAACTTTTATTAGATGCACCAGAAAATATAAAGAAAAAATATATCGCACTTGCTAAAGGTGAAAGTATTATTTATACGGCAATAAACTTTCTTCAGTTGCAATTACAAGATCTTTCTAACCCAAATAAATTATTTGAGTTTATGATATCAACAGGCTATCTTAACTATGATAGTATTAAGGGTCAGTTAAAAGTAGTTAACAAGGAAGTATTAAGTTCACTTCCAGATATAACTGAAAATGGACTATTTACTACTAATAAAGACTATATTAACTTCAAGAATGCTATAAGAGATAATGATCTTAAGTTATTAGAACCAAGTTTAAATAATCTTTTAGGAGACATTTATTCCTATTTTGATTTTCCTAAAAATAGTAATGAATCAAATTATCATGTCGCCATTACTACTCTTCTTGCCATATCAGGCATCGGAGAGGTTAAATCAAATCTAGAAGCAGGACTAGGCCGATTTGATATTGCTTTTACTAGTAACCATCCAACATGTTATTCGTTTATTATAGAGATTAAAAGGGCAAGTTCTAAAAAAGAGATAAATAATCTTTTAGATGAAAGTATTAAACAAGTAAAAGACAAGAATTATCTTAACTATATTAAAGATAGGGAGAAAAAGGGGATTATTTGTTTTTGCTTTTATCAAAAACAAGTTAGAGTTAAATATGAACTTTTATAAAAATAGTATAATAAATTAAGGAGTAATAGAAATGAAAAGTCTTCCATTAGGAGCTGAAGATTTTAAAAAAGTAATAGATAATAATTATTATTACATTGATAAAACTAAATCTATTGAAGAGCTTTAAAAAAACAGCGCAGAAGTTTTATTATTTACACGCCCTAGAAGGTTTGGTAAAACCTTGTTTATGTCTACCTTAAAGTATTTTTATGATATTGATAATAATGAAGAAAATAAAAAACTTTTTAAAGGTTTATATATAGAGAATTCATCTTATTTTAAAAATCAGGGAAGTTATCCTGTAATTAGTATTTCGTTAAAAGATATTAATAGTAATAATTATAATGATATGATAAGTGCTATCCATCTTAAATTTAGAACATATTTTAATAAAATAGATAGTTTTACTAATCTTCCTAGTAATTTATTAAATGACTATGAGTTAGCAAAAAATATGGCTAATGAACCATTTAAAAATATGTTACAAATTTTTTCTGAAGCCTATTACTATCATTATAATAAAAAAGTAATTATTTTAATTGATGAGTATGAAGCCCCTTTATTAAATGCCTTACAAAATGGCTATCATAAAGAAGCCCTTGATTTTTTTAGAACTTTCTATTCATCAGCCCTAAAAACTAATCCCTATTTAGAAAAAGGTATTCTTACAGGAATTACTAAGATCTCACAAGCAAGTATTTTTTCTGGACCAAATAATTTTATCGTTTATGATTATGAAAACAAAGATTTTGCTGATTCCTTTGGGT
>CAUTQZ010000005.1:0-86586 GCA_963540875.1 uncultured Acholeplasmataceae bacterium
ATTGAAGAAATTAAAAAAAACAATAGAATCACTAGAAAAGAAATTGTATAAAAGGGTATTGTTCATATAAAAACGATTGCACGATACATTAAAAATATTAAAAAATTAAAGTATGTGGGAAGTAGTAAAAAAGGTTTTTGGATATTTGAGGAAGAATAAAACAAATTTTAAATAATGGATAAACTTATTAAATTAAAAATTAATAAATTAGCAAATGATGGTGAAGGTCTTAGCATATATAAAGGAAAGTCATGCTTTATTTATAATGCTCTTCCTAATGAAGTAGTGCTTTGCAAAGTTGCTACTAATAAACGAGGAGCCTATGTAGGAGATATTAAAAAAATCCTTACTAAAAGTAAAGACCGTATTTTACTATCTAATAATCCTGCAAGTTTAATAGGACTAACATTAGCACATTATAAATACGATAAAACACTAGAGTACAAAAATAAAAAAGTAGCATTTCATTTAAGGAAAGTTATTCCTAATTTTGATCAAGTAATAAATGATATTATCAAGGCTCCAAATACTCTATATTATAGAAACGAAACTGAAGTACCTCTTGAAATGAATGATAATAAAATAGTATGGGGACTATATAAACCTGGAACTAATAAAATAATGGCTACTAACTATCACTTGCAACAACATAAAATAATTAATGATAGTATAAATTTAATAATAGATGTATTTAATAAGTATCATATCAGTGTATATAATTATTATCATAAAGATGGCCTATTAAGAAAATTAAAGTTAAGAATAAATACTGCTAATAAATTAGAACTAACTATTTTTAAATCCACAAAACTGATAAGTAATGGTATTCTTAGAGAAGTATTAGAAAAAATTCCTAACATAGTAAAATTAAATTTAGTATCTAATAATAATCTTAAAGAAGATGAAATTAGTGGTAAATATCAACTTTTTGCAGGTGATAAGTATTTTACTACTTCGCTAAATAATCATTGCTACTATCTTAGTTATGATTCTTTTTTTCAACTTAATTATGATGTGACTAAAATAATTTATGACGATATTCTAAACTTAGTTAATAGCGATGATGTTATTCTAGACGCATATGCAGGAGTTGCAAGTATTGGTCTTTATTTAGCAAGTAAAGTAAAAAAAATATATTCAGTAGAGATAAGCCAAAAAGCAGTCGATGCTGCTAAGTATGGATTTTTAAAAAATAATATAGCTAATATAGAAGCAGTTAATCAAAATTTTACTAAATGGTATAAAAATAACCAAATAAAGTTTAACACTATTATTTTTGATCCTCCGAGGGGAGGTCTTGATGATGAGGTAATTAGTATCTTATTAAATAAAAAAGTTGACAAAATAATTTATTTATCCTGCAATATAGAAACTCTTGCAAGAGATTTAAAAAAATTAAAAAAAGAATATAAAGTATTAAGTATTAAGCCATATGATATGTTCCCGCATACTGCCCATATAGAAACACTTGTGGTATTATCAAAAGGATGTACTAATCATAGTTAGTAAACAACTCGGACTCGCTTCGTATTTTTGAATAATTTTTATGTTTTTATTAGAAATCAATAGTTGATTTTTTATGACTTTAGTCTTATAAGTGTAATCAGCACTTCGTTTAAGAGAAGCAAAAGCATAGTTTTTATGTTTTAAGTAGTTAAAAAAGTAGAGTTTACTGTTGTAGAGTTAACAAAGTTTGTTCCAGATTACATTGATAAATGATGGGAATATCCAATGAAAGTATTTTTCGCTTAGCATTGCTACTATACAAACAAAATGAGAAATTATGATAAATCATTTAATTTCAGTTTTTTTAAAAGCATCTCAATTTCTTCCCCATACGGTGGGAGGTTGTTAATATATGGAGTTTCTAAAATTTTAGCAACGTGTGCAAATCTTGTATCATATGTTATCTTTAATAAAGTATCAAAGCCTATCTCACCCTGACCAATATTAGCATGTCTATCTTTGTGTGAAAAAAGGCCAAATTTAGAATCATTAAGATGAATTACTGATAACTTATTAATTCCTATAATCTTATCAAATTGAGTTATTACTTCTTCATATTTATTTTTTAGATCGTAGCCACCATCAAAAATATGACAAGTATCAAGACAGACACTAATTCTTTCTTTGTAATCTACTAAATCAATAATTTGTCTGATTTGCTCAAATGTTATCCCTACCTCAGTACCTTTACCGGCCATAGTCTCTAATGCGATAGTAGTACTAATATTAGGAGTATTAGCAATTACTTTGTTTATATTAGAGGCAATGCGCTTTATCGCTAAATTAGGATCATCACCAAGATGATTACCTGGATGAAGAACAATACATTTAGCACTTAGAGCACTAGCTCTAATAAGTTCAGTTGTAAGCACTTCTACTCCAAAAGATTGTTTAGCCTCATCTTTGTTAGCAAGGTTTAGTATATATGGGGCATGTACAATTACTTCTTGAATATTAGAACTTTTAATAAGTGCTAGCCCTTCATTAATTTTTAATTTATCAAGAGGTGCCCTATTAAAGTTTTGAGGAGCACCAGTATAAACCATAAGGGCAGTTGAGTTATAAGAAATTGCTTCTTTAACTGCGCCTAGAAAATAATCTGGGGCTGTAAAATTACAATGGGAGCCAATTAAAATCATTTTTCCTCCTTAAATTTATTTGCACGCTTCATTTTTAGAATTTCTTTTACCTTAGCCGATTTTATGGCCTTAGAAAGTTTAGCTTTGTATTTCTTTTTATAGTTAGGTTTTACTTTCCCTAGCTTGATTGATTTTTTAACATCTGATAATATCTTGTTATCTTTTTTTTGCTTAATATCTATTTTTATTTCATTGTTTTTTATTCGTATATTATTAAACTTTAATCCTTTTGCTTTTAAACGATTGATTTTATAATTATCCTTTTTTGAATAAATTGTGTATATATTACCATTTCTACCTGCTCTTGCGCACCTACCCGAACGGTGCACAAAGTAATCAAGATTATTTGGAATATCATAATTTATTACATCAGATACTTCTAAATCAATGCCTCTTGCATATAAATCACTAGCAACAATGTATTGGGTGTTATCAACTCTAAAATTATTTAGAATTTTTTTTCTTTCTTTAAGAGTATTATCAGATGATAATAAAATACTTTTTTTATTTTCATTATCTAATATATTTTTAATCTCTAATAATAGTTCTTTTTTACTAGCAAATATTATGGCTAAGAAAGGATTTATAGTTTTAATTAAATCTTTTAATAGTTCATCTTTATTTGTGTAATCAGAATTCATTAAGAAATGATTTTGTCCGCTATAAGGGTTATTATCACTAATTTCGGTTGTAGGCCCAATAATACTTTTTAAATTAGGGAGAGAGTTGATTTTTATGGTTGCAGAAACAATTATTTTTCTTTTGGTTGAATAAATATCTAAAAGTGATAAAGTATCATTTAGGAAGTCTCCTTCATACATCATATCTGCTTCATCAAAAATGACACAGTCAAAATAGTCCTTTTTTAAACCAAGAGAAATTAGTTTTAATAATTTTTTAGGGGTAATAAATAATATTTTGTTAGTATTTTTTTTAAACTCATCTAAAATGATGTTATCACTATAAATTGAAGACCCATTAACTAATTTAGTTTCACCTTTAATAATATTAGCCATTTTAATAACTTGCGTAATTAGCTCATTTGTTGGTGTAATAACTACAACAGATTTAATTATACCATTAAAAAGATCTGCTAAGATAGGTATTAAATAAGCATAAGTTTTACCACTGCCAGTTTTTGAATTAAGTAGTAAGTTATTATTGCTACAGTATGCTTTAAAGGTATTAAGTTGGATAGTATTAAATGCTTTGAATTTAAGCATTTCTAAATATTTTAAGTATTTATTCATATAACTCCTTAGAAAATAAATCTATTATTTTATTTTGTCTAAAATTTTTAACACCGACTCCGATTAGTCTAATACCATCTTCAAAGTTAATTAAATCAAGCAGCTTATAGATATTAGTTTTTATATCTTTAAAATCATCTGTCGGTGTAATGGTAGATTGTTTAGAAAAAATTTTAAAATTTTTGTCTTTGTATTTAATAAATACTACACTACTTATTATATGATTATTTACTAATTCTTCCTTAATTTCATCAAGTAGTTTATTTACCTGTTGTTGAATTATTTCTTCACTATATTCTATTTCTTTAAAACTATAATCTCTTGAAATTGATTTTATATCTCTCTCAATTAAAAGTTCTAAATTATCAGAGCTATTTCCATTAAGTTTATTTGTTATCTCTTTATAGTGTGCGGGGCTTATAATCTTAGTAATGGTTTCTTTATTGATAGGATTTAAAAAATCTTTTATAAGCAAGATATTGTTATTTTTAAAAAGTTCGCTAGTCTTACGACCAATGCCATAAATAGATGAAATATCTTTATCTAATAATATTTTTAAATTAGATCTTAGGTCAGTAATACCTAGAGGTTTTTTAAAGTCGCTTCCCATTTTAGCTAAAAAAATACTGTGTGCAATGCCTATAGAGCAGGGAAGACTATAGAGCTTATTTAATGATGATTGAATAATATTAGCAAGAAGCAAAGGCTTATTAGCCATATGATGATTAGTTAGATCAAGGTATGCTTCATCAATTGAAGCAGGTAAAATTATTTTAGTATATCTTTTAAGATATTTAAAAAATTGATCAGACTTTTCTTTGTAATAGATGTAGTCACTTGGAACAATGCGTAGAAATTTATTTTTTCTTTTAGCCTCAATAATGGTCATTGCAGAATAGATACCTGATTTTCTGGCTTGGTAGTTGCTAGTTAACACAATTCCTTTATCTAGATTAGTATCACTTGTAATAACAAAGGGGACATCTTTAAGGAAAGGTTCTTTTATAATGGCACACTGACAAAAAAAAGCATTCATATCAATATGAAATATTAGTTTTTGCTTACTCATAAAATCACCTCTAAAATATTGATATCTATAGTATAATATATTTAGATAATAATTTTAAGTGAGGTGTAAAAATGAAAAAGATTTCAAGACATAAAAGATTAATTATTTTCTTATTAGCATTTTTTCTAGGTGGATTTGGTGTGCATCGCTTTTGGGTTGGAAAAATTGGAACAGGAATTTTATGGTTCTTTACATTTGGCTTATTTGGCTTTGGAATTATATATGATTTAATTATAATTTTAATTGGCTCCTTTAAGGATAAAGAAGAAGCATATGTAAGTGATTGGATTTAAAATGTGGCACCGTGCCACATTTTTTATATTTTTAGTGCACTACTAATAATTTCAAGGGTAATAATATCTTTTGCTTTAATTATTTTTTTAATAATTCTAATTTCTTTGTTTATATAATCAATTTTAGTAAGTACACCAGATAGTTCGAGATAGGTGTTATTTTGATAATATATAATTTTAATTATTTGTCCAAGGTGTGCCATTTTTAATTTATTGTCAAGTTCTTCAAGGTAGTCTTCACTAAATTCTTTTTTAGTAAGTATTTTTTCTTCTTTTGCTTTTAATGCTTCCCTAAAACCTTTTAAGGCATCAAAGGGCATAAATATTTTTGCTCTTTCTAACTTAGTCATTTTTGCCACTGTTATGTCCTCCTATTAGTTTATTTCTTTCTCTAGTAGTCGCTTCTTTTAAGTAGTTAATTCCTTTAAGAATAGAATTTTTCCCATATTTAGTTTTGATCATATTTATTGTTTTTTGCAGGTTTTGCTCCTTTTGAATATCCGCTTCATTAAGAAATAAATTATATTCTTGATAGATAGTATTTTTTAATTCTGAGACACTAATTCCAATTTTTCTAACTAAAAGGTCATGCTTAATTAGTTTATTATATAAGTTGATAAAAGCAAGTTTTAATTCTGAAAATAAACTTGTATGGGTTGTAAGGCTAAATTGGCCATTTGATTGATCTTGGTAATTAGAATAGCCAATCTGTAGAGCAATTCTTTTAGTTATTAAATTATTATTAGTAAGTTTTAAGGCCATAAGATCAACCATTTCAGTTAGAATAACTTTAGCCTCGGATGGAGTATAATCACGAAATAAAATTTGTGAGTTTGAAAGTGATTTAGCTTTACTTTTATATTTTTTTATATCGCTAATTTCTACTTCTTCATAACCTCTTGCATGATCTAATAATAGTTCGGCATTAACACCAAACTCTTTATAAATTTCATCTTCTGGAGATGCTAGAAGTTCTCTGAATGTAAAAATATTTCTTTTTGCAAGTCTATTAGTTATGCCAGTTGAGATTTGCCAAAAATCACTTAATGGCGTATAGTCTAAAAATTTCTTTTGATAATCCTGTATAGATAAATAGCCAATTCCATCGGGATTTTTTTTAGCAACCATATCAAGTGCAATCTTAGCAAGGTATAAATTATCGCCAATACCTGCACAAGCAAACAGACCAGTGTTCTTATATATTTGGCTTATTAAAAACTTTGCTAATTGGTATTTACTCATTTTATATAAACTAAGATATGGAGTTATATCTAAAAACATCTCATCAATGGAATACGGATGAATGTCTTCTGGTGCAATATAGTTTAAGTAAGTTTCATATACTTTTGCTGAGTAGTCAATATATAGCTGCATTTGCGGCATTGCTTTGATGTAGGTAATGTGTTTAGGTATTTCATATAAACGACACCTATTTTTGATCCCTTGTTCTTTCATATATGGGGTTATAGCAAGAGCAATAGTTCCTTCGCCTCTAGTTTTATCTGCAACAACTAAATTAGTACAAAAAGGATTAAGACCTCTTTCTACGCATTCTACTGAAGCAAAAAAAGTTTTTAAATCAATACATAAATAAGTTTTATTCATTATTTTTAATGTTAAAAATCTCTACTGCACGATCCAAAATACCTTTACTATAAGCCAAAAAAAGGCCGTAGTTAGTAATCATTATATTATTATCTATTGCATATTTAATTCTATTATTCATTTGAGTATTAGACATCATGCAAGCACCACAATGAATAACTAGATCATATTTGTTTAGCTTATTAAACCCATCATTAGAATCAAAAAAAATATTTGCTTTTTCACCGATTATTTTTTTTAATAAATTAGGTATTATTACAGTTCCGATGTCTTCATGATTTTTTGAATGTTTACAGGCTTCTTTAATTAGAATATTGCAGGGCTTATTTTTCAAAGTGTTAATAATTCTAAGGTCATTGTAAAATTTTTTAAGGTCTCCCTTTTCGCGTGCAAAAAGAATTGAAAAACTAGTTAAAGGGATAGTTTTATCAATAAGAGCATCGACTTCTTCAAAAACCTTTGAATCAGTAATTACTAAATCAATAGGATTTTTATTTTGTAATAAAAATGAGTCTAAATTATTAAGCGAGACAACAGAAATATTTAAGTTAAGTTTAATAGCATCACTAATTAGTCGTGATTGAGGAAGGATTAGTCTATCTTGAGGGGCTTCACTATCAAGAGGAATAACTAGTAAAAGAGATTTATTTGTTAAACTAATATCATTAAGAAGGTTATTATTATTTATAGTTTTAAGATTATTTTTAATAAGGTTGTATAGCTCTTGTTGCTTAATTTTATAATCACTATTTAGAATAAATAAGTTTTCATCTTTTATAATATTTTTATTAAAGGTTGTTAGTTGGTCCGTTTTGTTCAATAAAAGAATGGTTTTAATATTATTATTTTCTTTAATAAATTTGTGGTATCTTGCTACTTCTTTTTTTAAATTAGTGCTTTGTCCATTTAATAAATAAAGAGCCAAATCAATTTTTTCTAATTGTGAGATAGTCTTATTTTCTCTTACTTGAGCCAAAATACTGTTATCTAGAAATCCAGCTGTATCGATAATACGAACCTTACCATAACTAGTCATTTCAAATATTGTTGTAATTGGGTCTGTAGTTGTATTGTCATTTTGTGATACAATAGCAATTTCTTTATTAACTAAAAGATTAAATAAAGTTGATTTACCCGAGTTAGTTGCACCAAAAATACCAACGGTAGGAATATTTGATATGCTCATAAATAAAGATCTCTTTTGCCGTCTTTTATTTTTTCATAGGCACTATCAACAAAGTTTTTAATTTTTTTATTAGTAATTTTATTTTTTTCTTTATTTACAAATGTTGTAATTTTCTTAAGCATATCTTTATCTCCGTAGTCAAAACCATATTCTAACAAAGTGGTTAGGGCGTTAGCATTACACATATTATTTATTTCACATGATTTAGCAAACTTCATAAATGTTTCGCCTGTTCTTCCTGTTCTATAACATGCTGTGCAATATGATGGAATATAACCATCACGAATTAAGTTATCGATTACTTCTCGAGGAGACCTTTGGTCTTGAAGTTCAAACTGGCTAATATTACAACCTTTAATATGTTCCATATATCCACCCACGCCAGTACATGAACCTGCAGATACTTGTGAGATGCCACACTTTAAAAGAAACGAACGCATCCCTTTTGATTCTCTTGTAGATAGAATCATCCCAGTATAAGGAACAGCAAGCCTTATAATTGTTACTATTTTTTTAAAGGTTTCATCATCTAAAAGATGAGGCATTGTTTCAAGATTAACGCCAAGTGCTGGTCTTAACCTTGGAACTGAGATTGTATGAAAACCAACTTTAAACTTTTCTTCTAAATGCTCGTTATGAATCATTAGTGCAAGAACTTCAAATCTTGGATCACTTAGTCCAAAAAGAACGCCTGCACCTACATCTTCAATTCCGGCCTCCATTGCTCTATCAAAAGAGTTAAGATGATATTCATAATTAGATTTCAAACAATTTGGATGGCATTTTAGATATACATCACGATCATAAGTTTCCTGAAAAAGAATATATGTACCTATACCTTTATCTTTTAATTTTTTATAGTTTTCAACACTTGTTGCAGCAATATTAACATTTATTCTTCTGATTTTACCATTTTCTTTATATGTTTTATAGATAGTATCAATACAAGATAGGATGTAGTTAATATCACAATTTATTGGGTCTTCACCAGCTTCAAGAGCAAGTCTTTTATGGCCCATTGCTTCAAGAATTTTTACTTCTTCGCTTAACTCTTCCATGGTTAGTTTTCTTCTTTTGAATTTATTACAATGTTTATAACCACAGTAGGTACAGTTATTAACGCAATAATCAGAGACATATAAAGGAGCAAATAGCACTATTCTATTGCCATAAATTTCTTTTTTTATTTTAAATGCAATTTGATACATCCTATTTAATTGCTCCTTATTAGAAATATTAAATAATTTAGCAATATCTAGATGATTTAATTTTTCCATTTTTTCAGCCTTGTTAAGTATTTGGGTTATTTCTTCTTCAGTAGTGTTTTTTGCTTCGACTAATAAAGAGTTGATATATTCTTTATTAATAAAGTTTAAAGTTTCGTTTTTCATTAAATTCTCCTTTTAGATCAGATTACTCTTTTCTATTAGCTTTTTTATTCTTGATAGTCGCCTTTAGATTTATCAAAGACTAAATTATTTTTATTTAAAATTTGAACTAAGTTATCTATAGTGTTATTAACTAGTTCATCATTTTTTTTATTATTATAAATTTTATATAATTGTTTGTAATTAGCAGGCATTATATTGGGCATAATAACATTAGCTCCAAACTCAATACCTTTTATATAACCATCGTTTGTTATAGTTGCTAGTGCTGTAGTTGCAGGAATGAGTGCTTTAGGTAGTAATAACCTAGTAAGTCCAATTAAGATAAGAGTATTAAATAAACTCCCCTGTTCTTTATCCTTAAGTTTTGTGTTATTAGCAGCAATAAACGGACCAATGCCAATCATATGGGGATTAAAATTTTTCAAAAATAATAGGTCATCTAAATGGGTAAGTAATTTATTATTATCAAGACCTACAATAAAACCTGCACCAACTTGGTAGCCAATTTGCTTTAAATCGTTTAATGCTTTCATTCTTAGATGATAGTTTTGCATAGAATGGTATTTATTAAAAATATTTTTATTAGCACTTTCATGACGAAGTAAATATCTTGTTGCACCAGCGTCATATAGTTCTTGATAGGATTGAAATGACCTTATTCCAAGTGATAGTGTAATAGCAATATCACCAATAGATTTAAGTTCTTTTATGATATCTATAATAAAGTTATTATTACAATAAACTAGGTCTTCACCTGCTTGAAGAACAATAGTTTTAATTCCTTGCTTATAAGCCATATTTGCTTGTTTAATTATTATATCTTTTTCTAGCCTGTATCTTTGAACATCATTTGCATTTTTATTTATTCCGCAATAAACACAATCCTGTGAACAATAATTAGATATTTCTAAAAGTCCTCGTAGATAAATATGGTTTTTAAAATATTTTTCTCTAGTTTTAGATGCTAGATATTTTAGATAAGCAAGATTAGATTCATTAAAGTTTTCTAAAAGATATTTTAGTTTTTCTTTAGGTAAACTATTATTTTCATATAGTTCATCTAAAAGAGTTTTAATCATTAATACTTTTTTTACTAATTGCAGTTTTTACCAATACATCATTTAAAAGACCTAGTTTACCGGTAAATGAGTTTATTTCATCAAGGGTAGCAACAACAGTAATAGAGATAACAGAAATGTTTTCATTATTAAATGGAATACCCATTCTTCCTTTAATAATATTTTTAAACTGTGAAACTATTTTGTTAAATTCATTTTGTATAGTAGTAGGATTTTCTAATATACAGCTGATAATAGCAATTTTTTTATCCATTTAATCACTCCTTAATTTTATTATATACGCATTTAAAATTATTTGTTAATTTTATTATTATTTTAAAAATTTATCTTATAAATAATACATTATCTAATTATATAATTTAGTTAGTAAAATATGTAGTATCAAGTTGTTAATTACAGTTTAAAGTGCTTAATGTGATATAAAAGTTATCCAGCAATTGAATTTTATTTATTAGGATGTAATATTTTTCTCATCCGAAGTTCTAACTAGGACATACTTTAGAAATTTATTGAGTTAACTTTATAATTATTTTTTTCTTATCAAAAACAATGTAGAGTTCATCTAATTGTATTTATTAAGTTTCATAAGATCTTCTTTATTAACGAAGGAAATATAATTAATTGATTACTAGCTATATTAATATCTTCTAAATATTTTTTAAATATATTAAACAAAAAAATGTTTTTCCGCTCAGACGAAATCCAACTACAATTTTTACTAGTCCGTTTCATTTTATTTATGAGTTTATTTAAATGTTTATCTTTTTTAACTAACATTTTAAACATCTTTAATCTTACTAACAATATTATACCAAAAAAGATGCCATTCGCTTTTTCTGACCATTTGACCACTTTTAGCGAATGAGCAAATAAAAAAAGACTTTAGAAATTAGTTTTTTCTAAAGTCTGTAGTTAATCAAATAAGTTAATAAAATTTATTTTTTCAGTAATTTTATAGTCAACATCATTTTTTAGAAGTTCTTGAACTAAGTAAGTGATAATAGAAACACTATAAAACCAACTATCTTGGTTTATAATATAACCATTTTTAGTAAGCTTTATTAAATTATTTTTTTCTAATAGAACAAGCTCTTTTGCTAATGTTTGCATTATATCCATATTTAATAACTTTGAATAGATACTAAAATCAATTACTTCTTTCTCCATAGAAGAAATTAAGGAACGATATATTTTTGCTTTAGGATGAAGCACATTTCCCATTGGCGAAATATTTAGGTCCTTAGTTTTCATCATCGGATTATATGAATAGTATTGATAATCTCCAATCCAGCCACCAGCACCAACGCCAACGGCAATAACTTCTCCAAAATCATCAGCATTATTTAAATAAATACAGCCATCTAAGTTAGCTCTTATTGCTTTACGCATTTGATTAACACTATATCCGTATTTTACTAAAGAGTTTTTAATAAGGTTATAATTATGCTCTTCTTTAGAGATATCTCCGAAAGTAGCTCTTTGCTCTGGGGATAACTTATCATATAGTGGTGTTTTTTCAAATAGATTTAATGAGTATATTGATACTCCTGCTAGATTAAGGGAGTTTATAATTTCTAAATCTTTTATTATAGTCTCCTTAGTTTGCCATGAATAATTATATAGTAGATCTATTCCTATATTAGTAAAGCCATTTGCTTGTAGTGTTTTAATTTTTTCAATGGCTACATTAGACTTAGTAGCGCGGTTAAATATTTTTCTACTGTTATCATCAAATGATTGTATTCCAATTGATAAACGATTAACTTTATTTGCTTTTAAGGTGCTAATCATTTCATCACTTAACTCTTTAATTGAGCTCTCAAGTGATATTTCACAATTAGGTGTTAGTTTAAAACTCTCATATATTTTTTGAAGGATGGCTTCAACTTGTTTTGGTTTTAATGCAGTTGGAGTACCGCCACCAAAATAGATGCCTCTAAGTGGTTTTTTAAAATAAGGATAATCTTTAATACTATCTATATAATTGATTACTAAATTATGATAGTCATCTTTTACTAATTTAGGGATTGAAAAGAATGGACAAAACGAACAAATTTTATTGCAAAAAGGAACATGTATATATAATACATGTTCGCTTTTTGATTGTTGATTTAATAGGCTACTCAAGTATTGATATTTTTCTTCATCGTTTAAATTAAGCCTAAATCCTTGAGTAGTTATACCTAGTATTTCGTGTGTAGTTTTAATTCTTTTTTTAAAAAAATTATTTATCACAATTTAGTTGAGGAAGTTTAATTCCATCAAATAATTTTTCTGCAAAGTATTTATAAACTTTAGCATATTCTTTATTAGGTCTGTATAAGAATAATTTAGCAGGTAGGGCAAATACTTGTTTATTTTTAACAGCATCAATTGATTGGTATACTGGGTTTTGAAGAATATTTTCTTCAATATATTTTTGCATTTCTACTTCGGTCATTTCACCATGAAGTTGAACAAAAATTTTAGTTGGATTAAATTTAACAAGCTCGTCGTTATTAATAGGAATTCTAGATGCAAACATTTGATTTTGTGCGTTAGGATTAGTTTTTCCTTCGTATAAATTACGGCCACCTAGAGTTTTAATAATTTTACCATTTGCTCCCCAATCATTATATCCTAAAAGGTTTTTATTAGTAGAACCTGCTTCAAGAAGGGTTAAAGCCATTTTTAGGCGGTTATCTTCTTTAAGTACTGGTTTTTTAGGATTTGTGTTATCAAATACTTTAGTTAAACCTTTTTCTTTGGTATATTGAGCAACAGCAGATTTAATCTTTGTAATATCTTCAGTCATTTCTTTTGCAACTTTTTCGAATAGATCTGCTCTACCAGCAATTGCTGCCATAAGTTTAGCACTTCTTAAATACCAATTAACACTTGATGAGATAAGTTCAACAAAAGGAATTTTAGCGTCTACTAATTTTTTCTTTGTCTCTTCAGATGTATGCATTGCATCAACTATAACTAAATCAGGATTTAGTGCTAATAGTTTTTCAGTACTAGCTAACACAGCTCCTTCACCAATAACTTGAATTGCTTTATTCTCTTCGATTTCTTTATGAAGAACACCTTTTACTGAAGTAGCATTTCTACCTACGATATTTCTTAGGCCCATCTCCCATGCAAGATTAAGGTGAGATTCAAATAGTGATACTACTCTTTTAGGTCTTACTGGGTAAGTTAATTTTTTCTCAACTACATTTTTGCCTTCTTGATAGTTATCAATAGTATAGGCAACGTCTTCATTTTTTTCATTTTTTTCAACACCTATTTTAGTAGTATTGCGCATGAAAAAACGATAATTTTCACCAAATGTTTTTTCTTCTTCTTTCCATTTGTAATCTTTTTTAGTCATTTCAGCACTCTTTGAGAAATCTGTATTTAATTTATCAGTTTCTGCATATTGAGCCCCCTTAGTATTAGGGTCAAATGTGTTAGTTGGTTTTTCTGGTTTTGTAGTGCCAGTACATCCTACTAGGGCAGTTATCACTAATAACAAAGTTATAAATGATAATACTAATTTATTTATTTTCCTCATAATTATCACTCTCCTTCTTTATACTTTTATGAGGTATAAAATAACTACATTTATTTTCTTCATCAAATAAAACTTCAGATTTTATTTGAAAAAGTTCTTCCATTAAATCACTTGTTAATACCTTATCAGGAGTATCAAAAAGTCTTACTTTACCATTATTAATAACACATAAATAATCAGAAAATCTTGCTGCTAGATTTATATCATGCAAGACCATAATAATGGTCATATTATTATTTTTATTTAGTTTTTTAACTAATTCTAAAACTTCAATTTGATAACCTACGTCAAGATGGGTTGTTGGTTCATCCAAAATTAGAATCTCAGGTTCTTGTGCCAGTGCAAGTGCAATCCATGCTCTTTGTCTTTCGCCACCAGATAGGGTCATTACTCTTCTGTTTTCAAGGTGTTTAATTGAGGTATCTTTTAAAATATCATCTATTATCTTATTATCAAGGCGTTTCATTCTTTGTAAAAATGAAAGGTGTGGGAATCTACCGAGTTCTACTAGTTGCTTTACTGTTAAATCATGAGGAGTTAAGTGTACTTGAGGAACAATAGCAATTCTTTTAGCTATTTCTTTTCTTTTATATTCTTTTATATTTTCATCTTGAAATACGACTTCACCATATAATGGTCTTACTGAATTAGTAATAGTTTTTAATAAGGTGGATTTACCACAACCATTTTTACCAATAATTGAAGTAATCTTATTTCTGGGAAACTCGACACTAATATCTTGTAGCAGTTCTCTTTTACCAAAATTTACTTTAATATTTTTAAATCCGAAATACATAATTAACCTGCATGCGATCTTCTTAGTAAGAATAAGAAAAATGGTGCTCCAACAAAGGCTAAGATAACGCCGACATATAGTTCTCCCTGCGGAAGAATAACTCGTCCGATTGTATCTGATATAACTAATAAAATGGCTCCTAAAAGAGCAGATGTTGGGATTAAGAATCTATGATCTGATCCTACTATCAAGCGGGCAATATGGGGAATAATTAAACCTACAAAACCGATCATACCAGCAATAGCTATTGATATTGATGCTAGAAGCGATGATATTATAATTAAAAACCATCTAAATAGTTCTACTCTTAAACCAAGTGCTGTAGCCATTTCATCACCTAACATCATAATATTAATTCTTTTGGAAAAGATCATTAAAAGAATAAAAGAAATTAAAAAAACAGGAATTAGTAAAGGAACATCAGTTTTAAGGGAAACTCCTTTTAAATGACCGATACCAAAGCCTACTAGTCTTCCGAGGCTATCGGCATTAAACATTCTAATTAAACTAGTGAATGCTCCATATATTGATGTGATTGCTACTCCAGCTAGTACTAATCTAGCAGGACTTGCCCCTTTTTTATAAGCCATAAAATAAATTAAAACGGTTGTAAGGAATGACCCAATGAAGGCTCCAAATGGTAAAAACCACGCAAAAGCAGGAAATGCTAGAATGCATATATGAGCAGCGAGTGAGGCTCCTGCGTTAACACCTATTATTGAAGGCGCTGCTAAATCGTTTCTCATTACTACTTTTAACACTACTCCTGCTAGAGCTAATATAGCACCAATTAGGGCACCGCCAAAAATACGTGGGAGCCTATCATACCAGATAACATTAGAATAACCAGAGTTATCAGGTCTAAAGATAACTTTAAAAACAGTTTTAATAGGTATACCTATTTTAGAAGTAAATATTGATGCAATCATTACAACCCCTAAAATAGTAGCAAAAGTAATTAAAAGAATAACATTAAGGGCAATTTTCTTTTTTGTAAGTGGTTTTTCTTCTTCTTTAATATAGTTTACAAAAGAGCTAGTTATATGTTTATATAATACTTTATTTTCTACTTGTAAGTTATCATTTTTAAATACGTAAGTATTAAGATAATTATTCTTGGCCCCAATCTTAGCAATAACCTCATCTTTTTTAAGATGGTCTTCTTTATTTATTTCTACTAGGATAATATTTTTATCAGTTAGTATTTCTAAATTATTTAGACAATCTATATCTGTTTTGGAGTAAACATATACAATATTACTACTATCAAGTAGATCTTCTTTATTTAGGTCATTTATTGCTTTAATATTAGAGAAAAACTCCCTTGTATTAAATAGATTTTGCGCTACCTTTTTAGTTATTAAGTTAGTGTCGTGATAGAGAATTAAGTTCATACGCTAAATACTTTTAATACCTCACTTGTCGCATTTTTAAAATCCTCTTCATTAGGGTGAAGAAGGGATGATTCTTTTCTAATTCTATCTTCTTCGGTATAGTTTTGATGAGCTTTAATCATATCAATAGACATATCAATTTTGCCTCTACAGGCAAACTCGCCAATAACACTATTATGTAAAAGTGCAAAGGCTTTAACTCTTTCTTTCATTGTTTCACAATGTTTTGAATTATCATAGGCACCAAGGGTTCCTAAAAGAAATATATTTTTATTTTTTAAAATATTAGTTAAAAGATTCTCTGTTTTAGGGTCACATTTACCCATATAGTTCCAATAACCAATTAAGATATTTTGGTAATCATCAAGATTAGTACTATTTAACTCGTCTATGCTAATTATTTTGTTAAATACTTTTGATCTTAAAAATACTTCGTTGCATACTAATTTCGTATTACCTGTTTTTGATGAATAGATAATTAAATTCATAATTTTCATTGGCTCCTTTCAAAACCTTTAATATAATAGCACAATTGAAAATAATTTAAAAATATTATAAATAAGTTTATAAATAAGAAACTATGCTTTCATAAAAGAAAAAAAACGCACGTTAACTGTGCGTTTTTTTATTGTTAGTTATTAATATTTAAGTTAAGCAGGAACATTATCATTAATCATTTCAATTAGAGGGAAGCAACTAAATTTTAAGGTTGGAGTAAGTAGTCCCATATGAAGCTCAAAAAATCTTCCTGAAAATTCTGTATTCGTAGGAATAGAACCTTCCATAGCACTAAGTGCAGGATGAAGGGCACCTGTAAGAGATCTTACTAGAGCTGCACCAAATGCGTTAGCATATTTTAATTGTTGTGTTGGATCAGTTCCTATTTTACCCATATCGACATCCATTGCTTCACAAATAAGCTCCATTGCTTTACCAAGATCAAATCCTGCTCCTTGGATAAAACCATTAGTTTGTGTAAGAGGAGCTACATAATTATTATATTTATCAAATGAACTTCTATAACATCTTACCTCTTGGCCATTTTTTGGCTTATATCTAATATCAAATGCTTCTTGGTGATGAGCCTCCATATCATTTGGATCATCAGGTAGTGCTAGGGCAGGATTTTGGAAAAACATGGCAAAGTTCATCATAAGTTTTTCCCCCTTACCAGTATTTACTTTTTTAACATGCGACTTTTTAATACCTTGTTCATTTAATTTTTTAAAATGATCGGTTAGTTTAGTAATTATTTGATCGGCAGGAATTTTATTAGCACGATAATAGCTAGAGGTACCATCAATAAAGTTATCGTATGTATTATTTTCAAAATATGCTTCTGGATCATAAGAATAACTTGAACAACTAATTGGATCATTTACATCATATGTATAATTTCTTGCGATAGCATCTCTTTGGGTAGGATTTTTTTCTTTATCATTTTTAATAGTATCAGCACTATTTTTGTCTCCTCTTTTACCACGAGAGTAGTCAATCATAAATACAGAAGCACCACCTGATTTTTTAAAGTCATTATTAATAAATTCTGCTTTAGCAATAAAGCCATTATATTTAGGTTCGTTTGCCGAAGTAAATGAATCAACTGCGTTAGAATAAAGAACACTATTAGCCCAACACTCATCAATTATAGAGTTCTTAAGGGTCAGTGAGCCTTGACGAGACATTACACCAAGAGTTGCTTTTTTAATAGTTGCATTATCTATACTTAGTCTTGAGTAGAATAAAAAGCCATGCATTCCGCCGCTTGCCCATGCAGATACAGTTGAAGCAGGATCGGCATCATTATCAGGAAGAGAGGTATTACTTAAGATATTAATGTTTTTAAAATGAGCGATTGCTTTAGGAATATTAGTTGATGAATAATCACCGTGAAAAATACCAAATGCAACATCACAAATAGAATCAGCGCCTCCCGGAGCCCAATCACCTGATTTAATATCTGGGAATGGAGTTCCTTTAGCGTCAATAGTAAAACCATTGCCTTCAAAAAAGAAGTCTTTAGAAGAATTATTGAAATCCCTTGAAAAATAACTAGCACTTCCTCTATTCATAAGCATATCTTCTTCGGAGTGATCTTTAAGTTGTTCGTATTTTAATCTTTTTTCTTCACTAAGGGTATGGTCTTTTGCTAGTTCTTTATAATTAGGGTGTTTACCTTCAGTTTGGGTATGAGTTTTATTAACTTGCAGTTTAATATCTTTTAGTAGATATATATTAGTAATATCAGAATTTTTATATAGTTCATATAAATCAGTTTGTGAATAAGCATTGTGTCCATTTTTAATAATGGCATGTTCTATTTTCTGATCTTTATACTTAATAGTAAGGTCTTCATACTCTTTTTTTAAGGTAATAGCATCTTTGGCTACATCATAGTCAGCCTTAGTTAGGGTAGTATTAGTTTTATTATCAACTAATTCAAATTCTAATTCAGTACTGATGTATTTAGCAAAATCACTATCAACTATTTGAGTAGTCATTGTTTGATCAATTGAATTGTATAAAGTTAGTTTTAATTCTTTAATAGGTCTTATTAAATTAGAATTACCAAAAGTTAAGTTAGATACATTATTTTTTAATTGATTAGGGTTAATTGAGATAAATTCTACATCATATTTCCATTTAATATTTAAATTAAGAATATAACCTTTATTACTATCTTTAATGTAAAGGCTAGCATTGCCTGCGTAAATGAAGTAAAATTTTTTATTAGTTGAATTATATATAACCTGATCAGCGCTTATTTTTTTGTGTTCTACAAGTTCACCAAAACCTGTGAGATTTGCCTTCAGGAAGGCATTATCTATATTTTCGCTAGTTAGTCTATCAAGAGAGCCAATTTGTTCTACTAAACTAAATTTATCAACAACTAATTTATCATTAGCATTAAATGTAAGAGTAATTTTGCTACTATTAACTACAATATCTTCTTGATTAATAATATATTTATAAAATTTAAAATTACTAGTATGTTTAACTTTGAATTCATATTCGTAGTCTTTTCTTAAGATGTAGGTGTTGTCTTCTAGTTTTTTAATTGCTGATGGCATAACTATTTCATCTTGGTTATCTATTGTAAGTTTTGCATTAACTAGTTTATAGTTATTCGCCATAGTTATTTCTATAGAATTAACATCAAAAGTAGCCTTTAGAGTAATCTCGTTATTAACTGCATTTGTGTTAACACCATTAAGTAAGAAGTTAGTAAGCTCAAATTTATTTTCTTTTGCTTTAATACTAAATTCTTGATTATAATCTAATAAATTTGCACCATTTTGAATATTAACTAATTCAAATAAATCAAGAATATCACTACTAATATTAAGATTAATTCTTACTTTATGAGGAATTAAGGCATCATCTTTAATAACTATTTCAGTATGATTTTCTAATTTAAACTCATATTCAGTATCGTTTATTTCTACTTTATTACCATTAACTAATAAATATTTATATTTATAGTATTCAGAGTTAATACTAAGTTTATGAGTAGTATCTTTTTTATAATATTTAGAACTAATAATAGTATTGTCTACTAGTGTTTTTTTATCATCATTTGATTTAAATATATCTTTAATACTTAATTTATAGTAATCTTTACTATCACCAATTTTATAGTTAATATTATATTCTTCATCAATGTTTGGAATAATAAATTTATATATGTGTTTATCTTCACTATAAATTTCTTGGTTATTAAAGTATAAGCCTTCGACTACTTGTCCTTCAGGAATATCTTTAATTACTTCAAAGCTAATTTCTTGATAAGGGTAGGCTTTAAAATCATCACTATATTTTTTTAATCTATATGTAGCCTTAAGATGCTCTTTTGCAGTAGCAGATAATTTAATTAGTTTTTCTGTTAACGGTTTTTCTTCAAAACTAAGGTGGTATTCTTTGTTTTTTTCACTAATTAAGTTCTCGTATTCTACATCAGCGTTTTCACCTTTATCGTTAAGTTGACCTATTGAGATATCATTAAGCGTTACTTTAGTTGTAGTATTTGCAATGTTTGCTTCTTTTTGACGGTAAGATTTATTTGTAGTAATTTTTAATTGATCGTTTTTATATAAATCAAAAGGTATGGTTAATAATTGATACTCGCCCTGATTATTTCTTTTTATATAAAAATTAAACATCTCTTTAATATTATCATTAGTATATGTAATTTTACTTGGAAGCTCTTCTTCAATTATTAATTCAATACTAATATTTTTGTCTTCTTTCTTAGTTGGAACTTCAAGGAACTCATTATTTAGTTCGTATTCTACTTCGTTAACCTTTATTGCTTTTAGTGTTTTTTTATAAATTGATTTTATTTTAGATAAATCAAATTTAATTATATCTAAAGCATAGGTTTTATCTAGGTCGTTTACAATACTAATATTGTATTCGCTAAATTTAGCCTCATCATAAGAAAGACTTAATTTATTCAGTTCTTCGGTATTAAATGATATTTTTAGTGCTGATATAACATCAATAATAATAGGTTTAGAAAGATCGTTATAAATATCGTTATTTATATTTAATGATAGTAATTCCTTACCTATTAAATAAGGATGGTCTTTTTTAATAGTAATACTCAATTTTAGGCCACCTTTAATTTTAGTAATAATATTGTCTTTAATTTGGACATCATCCTTGTCTAGTTCTTTTACCTCGCTATTGATAATCTTTTTAATATCTAAAATATCATATGCCTTTTTATCACTATCTGATAGTTTAAAATCATGGAAAGTTGTTTCGTGGTAAATAACCTTAAAAATAATATCGGTGTCTACAACTTCAGTATGCGGAGTTTGAATATTAGTAATATTGTCTTTTTTAATTATTTGGTAGAGATGAACGCTTTTACCTTTATTTAGTTTAGCAGGATCTACTTTAAATACTAATTTAGTACCAGGCTTTACTTTAATATAAGGATTGTTATTTTCATCTTTTAAATATTGATATGGTAGCGGCTCTAAAACATCTAAATCACCAGAAATACGGAATGTTTTACTACATGCTGCAAGTATTATTCCTAATAAAACTAAAAATATAGGAACGATTAAAATCTTTATTTTTTTCATAAGTGCCTCCTTTTATGAACTATAATTATAGCACCAAAAGATAAATATGGTAAATAATTGTATTTTTATATAAAAAAACCATAAATAACGATATATTTTACTTATTTGATAAAATAAGTATATGTTTATGTTATCAATACTTATACCAATTATATATTTATTTTATTTTCTTAACCAAAGAAAGAATAAAGAGTTATTTTCTAAAAAAAAGACTTTGATGCTTTTAGGGGTTATGTTTTTTATTACCACTCTTTTATTTCTTTTAATGCCTAATAAGCTTGAAGATAATTTTTATTATATTTTCAGAAAAACTTATTATCAATTTATAAGTGAAGAATACCCTAATAAATATTTAAATAACTTAGCATTTACACAAAAATATATTCTATACATATCAATTCCAATTGCGTTATTAGGTTTTAAGTTCTATCAAAATAAGATTATTAAATTATTAAATGTCTTTTTTATACCAATAACTTTTTTATTTAATTTAATAGGACTACCGTTAGTAATTTATTCTTTTTTTGGTAATTTTCAATTAGCAAATATAAATACATTAGAAATACAATTATTGCTTATTATGCACTCGTTTATGATTTTATCTTTTATAATTCACTTAAAAGATTTAATAAAAGAAGGCCTTCCTAAAAATTATAAACCTTATTTATATATGCTGTTAGTTATTTTAATTGGAGCCATTATTACTATTCCTAATATTGGGCCTGGTATTATTTTTGGTTTTCTCAAGGCTAAGCAAACAAATTATTCTCCCCTACATATATTTATAATTACCTTTAGTATTATTACGCCCTTTATTATTGCATTATTATTACAAAAAATAACCAAAGAATGGCAGGAAATACTACTTCACTTTTTTACCATTTCTTTATTCGTTGTCTTTATAGATTATTATACAATTCTTGATTTTTACAATCTTTCAAAATGGCCTATCCATTTATGTCATACTGCAGTATATCTTGTCTTAATAGCAATTTGGTTTAAACAAAAAAAATTATTTTATTTTACTTATTTCGTAAATGTTATAGGTACATTGTTTGCAATAATATTTCCTGCAATTAACAAAAATTATTCTTTTTTTTCACCTGAAGCAGTTCATTTTTGGCAAAATCATATAGGGATTTTATTTATTCCTATTATTGCAGTAAGAATAAATTATTTTCCTAAGCCAGTATTAAAAGATATAACCATGCAAGCACTATTATTTACTATTTATTTTATATGTGTATCATTTGTTAATGCAATATTTCCTACAATTAGAAATAATGTGGTATTTGGTAATAGTGGTATTGGAGTAGACTATTTTTTCCTAAATGGAACACAAATATCACAGTATGTCTCAATTCTTAGAATTGCTAGGGAAAAGGTTGTTAAAACTATTACTATTAACGGGGTAAAAAGTAGTATCTATTTATTGCATAATTTAATTATTTATATTTCGTTTATCACATTCACTTTTGGTTTAATTGCAGTTTATAACTACATTGATAATTTTATTCTTAATTTAAAAAATATTACAAAGGAATTTATTATAAGATTAAAAAAACACCAAAAAATTCCTAAGTTAAATAAAAAGGAGCTCTATATGCTAAATGAAAAAAAAGCAAAACTTCAAATAAATAATTTTTCAAAAATTTATCCTGGTGCTAATTTTTACTCAGTAAAGGATTTTTCGCTTACTATAAATGAAGGTGAGATTTTTGGTTTTATAGGTCATAATGGAGCTGGAAAATCAACTTTAATAAAGTCTCTTGTAGGAGTAAATTCATATGATGGTGAAATTAGTATTTGTGATATTAATCTAAAATTAAATCCTGCCCAGGCAAAGTTTTTAATTGGCTATGTACCTGATAATCATCCTTTATACGAAAGACTAACCGGAAGAGAATATATTAAATATTGTGCCCAAATATATATGGTAGAAAAAAATGATTATCAAGCAAGACTTAATTATTATTTAGAATTATTTAATTTAACTAAAGATATTGATCGTTTAATAAATACATATTCACATGGAATGAAGCAAAAAGTTTCTATAATTGCTTCCTTAATTCACGAACCAAAAATTTGGATTCTAGACGAACCACTAACAGGATTAGACCCAACTAGTGTTTTAATGGTAAAAAACTGTATTATTAATCATGCAAAAAAAGGTAATATTGTATTTTTTTCATCACACATTATTGAGATTGTCGAAGGCATTTGTGATAAGATTGCTATTATTAAAAAAGGTCAGTTGATGTATACAGGTGAAGTACATAATGCCCTTAAAGAATATGATAGTCTTACTGACCTTTATAAAAAATATGTGTTAGATTATAATGCTTAAGTTAAGTAAATATCGTGTAATTAAAAAAGAATTAAAGCAAGATCTGAAAAGGTCTTTTTTGGCTTTGACAAAAGAAAAAACAACTTTTAAGACAGCAAAAAAAGACCTTATTAAAGATTATAATAATAAGTTAAAACAAATAAAAAAAGAAGATAAAAAAGAATATTCCAATCAATTAAATATTAGGCATATTCAAAGAGGTAAAACAATACTATGTGTTAAAAAAATAACTCAAGATTATTATCAAAATAAAAAACTTTTAAAAAATAAGCTAAAATCTAAACTAAGTAATTTGTCTAACCGAAAAGATAGATTTGAAGAGATAAAAAAATATAGAAATAATATTAAGTTATTAAAAAAAGAGTTCCTAGCAAAAAAGTATTCGCTAACTCCTAATTGGATAAAACAGTTATTTATTTTAACTAAACTAAACTTATCTGATAATAACGCAACAACTAAAGACATGCGCCATTTAAGTTTTAAATATATTATTTTATTTTTATTTGGTTTTATTGTTTTAACTTATGGTTTTTATTTTGGGTTTACTTTATTTAAGGGAGCATCAGGACTTGATATATCGCCCCTTAAACCTTTTATTAAAGCATTTATCTCTTTTGTAATTATGATATCAGTAATTAGTTCAGGACTTCTTTTAGCTAAGAAATTATTTGATGACAAAAGATTAAGTATTCTTGAAACATTTCCTGTTAATAAAAGTCTAATTTATTATGCTAAGTTATTAGCAACATATTTAATAGAATTAAAAAAGTCTTTTCTAATTTATCTAGCACTCTTTTTAGGTTATGGCCTAACTTTTCCATATTTAATAAATATATACTATCTTCTTAAAGTTTTAATTGTAGTGCTAACACTTCCTTTGTTTACTATTGCAATTGGCCAAATGATTGCTTATGCAGTAAGAATTATTAATAAAATTATTGGTAAAAATATTATTTCTTATCTTTTAATTGGAATCTCTTTTTTACTTATTGCAATTTCATTTATTTCATTGTTTATGGAGCAATTTCAAAACGGAGGTAAAGAAATAAGTAAACAATCAATCCTCCTAGCACTGCATTCTTTGTTTAATTATAAGTTAAGTGATTTTACTAGATACAGTATTTTTTCTAATATATTATTTGAGTTTATCTTTTTTAGGGGTTCTATTTTTTATATTCTTAATTTTTTAGCACTTTTGCCTATGTGTGCTCTATTATTACTAATTAGTCCTTATATGTATTTATTTATTAGTAAAATTAAAATTACTCCATCAAGCACTTCTTTATTAAAAACAAAAAAATTTATTAAAACTTCACTATATTTTCTAACCATAATTAAAGAATTTAAAGAAACTACTAGAGATATTAAGCAATTAGTATCAATAATGTTATACGCATTTTTAATGCCTTTAATATTTTACTTTCTTAATTCATTTTTTAAATTAGTAGTTTTAACTTCACTTGGAAGACAACTTGTTTACTTAGGAGAGATGGCTATGGGCGTTTTATTACTTACTAGCGGAAACTTTTTGGCAGCTACTATCATCTCTCGTGAAGAACAAAATATTTATTTTTTAAAAACTAATCCGCAAAATATATTTAGTATTATTTTAGGTAAATTAACGATTCCTTTTATTATTAATTTGGGTGTAATTATTACAAATTTAGTTTTAAATGATATTACAAGTGTTTTCTTTTTAACAGAAAATATCGCCCTTCATATAATATTTTTATTAGCAATACTAATTCATAGTGCATGGGTTGCGGAGATAGATATAGAAATGCCTGATCAAGAAACATATAAAGATAGTGATAATATCGGCGATAATAAAAATATTTTTAAAGCAATATTTGTTGGCATTTTGTTAGCAGTTATAATAACTTTATTTAGTTTCATTTTAATTAATAAAGGAGCACAGTTAATATTTACAGTTTTAATTCCCATCCTTATATTATTTTTAGGTTATAGAATATGCATGTTAATTATAAAAACTAAAGTTTATTTAAGGTGGCTAGTATGAGTAGAAAATTAGTTTTAATGTTATCAGTTAGTATGTCTTTATTATTAGTAGTTATCATTTTATTTTTAGGTGTGCAATCAACAACTACGCCTGAGCCTAGTACTCCTAGTAGTATTCATATTGTAAGAGATAAAAATATAGAAATGATGGAGCAAAATAAACTTTTTTATGAAGATTATAAAGCATATAATGATAATGAACAATCATATTCTTCGTATTGGGTTTGGAAACTAAAAAAAGAAAGTAAGGACCTAGTTATTAAATATGCCTTTGAGCATCAAAATGTAAAAAATGATGAGGTTATTATTACTAAAGGAGGAAATAGTAAATATATTACTACTCAAATAAATAATAAAAAAAAAGAGATAATTATTAAAATAACAGATACAGCTCTTATTACTAGCTGGGAGCCACAAATTTTAGAATATTCATTAGTAGCAAATCCCTTAGTAAAAATTAGAATAAAAGTTAATGCTGTTCTTAGTTAATTAAATTTTTTATTAAGTATTAAAAAATATTTAATATTAGCTAAACCATAATAATATGTAGCCTGGTTTTAAGTTAAATAAAGAAAGTAAAAATTACATAATAAATATTTATTAAATCTAATATATCTTTGCAAAATTCTTATTTTTTTCATAAATATAACATTTTTATTATTATTAAATAAATATAAATAATTAAGGCTCTCTTAAGATGTTAGGGGTGAAATTATGCAACAAAGAAAACGATTATCAACGAAACAACTTCTTGAGATTATTCAATATTTTGCATGTGATATTGAAGCTAGTAAAACTACAAAATTAACTATGCTAAATAGGAATACAATAAATAAGTATTATAAGCTGTTTCGTTATGAAATCTATTTGCATTCTTCAAGAGAATATTATTTAAGTAATACTACTTGTGAAATAGATGAAAGTTATTTTGGACCAAAAAGGTTTCATAAAGATGGTAAGTTTCAGGGAATAAAAAAAATAATTGTGTTTGGGATTATTGAGCGTAATGCAAATGTTTTTACTTAAATTGTTCCAAATATCAAAACAAAAACATTATATAGAATAATTTCAAAACATATCAATACTAGCACATTTGTAAAAGACGATTAGATAAGTTTAACGGTATTAATAGAAATAACTTTCATCTTCATTTAAGAGAATGCTAATTTAGATTTAATAATCGTAATAAGAATTTACGCACAGAAATTATAAAAATCATTTCAAAAAATTCTTATTTATTTTCTTTGTTGTATAATTATTTGAAAGGAACGGGCCTAGCTAGGCGAGAGCCAAAATTACACAACAGTTATAAACAGTTATAATTTAAATATCTTATTCAAAATATCATGATATAATACTTATGGTGATTTAAATGAACTTATTAAAAAAAATTAATTTTTTACTTATTTTAATTATAATAATTCCTTTTTTATTAGGGTTTTCTATAAAATTTAATCTAAGCCTAAAAAGTTTTTATACACTAAAAAAATCCTTAAAAAATGGAGAAATAGTAAAAAAATTATCTTATAAAGAATTCCAAAATGTAGATAATTATAGGGATTTATTTTATATTGATGATTATGGTGTCATTGATTTTGTATCGGATGATTATATTTTTAATAAAAAACATATTGTTTTCAAAGTACATAATAACACAAAATTCAAAGATTTTACAAAGTATAAAAGCATTACCAATATTGCTTCTCATTTAAAAGAAATATATCCAGAAGGACATTATTTTGAAAAAATAAACTCTAAAAATATAAATGAATTTAATAAACAAAAAAATAACATTGTAGATAATGATTTTGATAATAATTTAAGTGTAAATGAAGAATTGTATAAAATAGGAGCACACCACAAAGCACCATCAGACTATGGTGGTTGTGGTCCTGTTGCCGAATACATTATAATGCAATATTTTATAAATACATATGGTTTTCATAATTTATTAAATAAAAGATATTTTAGAACTAGGAATATCTCCTATTTGCATTCTGAAAAGTACAATCTTAAAAAGCAAAGTGAACAGAAAATAAATAAATTAAAATTTGCTGATTATATATATGAAAATACTCCAATTTCCCATATTGATTCTGAAAATGTAGCTACATTTTCTAGCCAAATGATTCAAGGTTTAAATAATACTGTAACTGCATTAGGTTTAAATAATGTAATATCATTTAATAGAACTAATATATTTCAGCAAAGAGTATGGAGAATAATGAATAATATCTTAAATGGCTTTCCATCATTAATTTGGACTTATAATCAAAAAATAGCTGAAAATAATCATTGGATAGTAGCATATGGCTATGAAACTTGGAAAATAACTAATTTGAAAACCCAAAAAACCACAACTATTAATTTTTTAAAAGTAACATCTGATTCAAAAAAAGGAAATAGTACATATATTGATGAAAACAAATTAGTTGGTATTTGGGGAATGATTGAAGTAAAGGCTAAAAATAATAAAATGTTTTCTGGAAATCAATTTAACTTAACTAATAATTATTATTATAATTATAATAAAAATTCCATTATGAGAAATAATTTAAATGAAACTTTAGATATTAATTATACACGAGCAGGATATGTTCAATCTTACTATCGACCAAATCAAAAAAATGGAATGTTTAACGCCTTATCAGCAATAAGTAGCACTCCTAAAAAAGCACAATTAACCTTAATTGATCATAAAGGAATTAGTGGTTTAACATTTAATATTGCAATTTGGGGTCCTAAAGAAGATTTTAATCCTAGTACCGATTATGTTAGATTATTAGTTAATGACAATGAACTTATTTATAATTTTAATATAGAGAAACTTTATAAAGATAGATATATGTTAGATTTATATCCGTTTATCATTGATTTTAATAGGAAAGTTTACAAAGTCACTCTAGAAGTATATAAAAAAAATACTTATCATAATAATTGGAATAGAGGACGAATAGTAATTGATAATTTAATAGTTAATGAATAAGCGAAAAAAAATTATTATAATAACTTCGTCTTTAATTGCAATAACTCTTGTGTTGTTTTTAATAGCTATCACTACTTTTTTTATACTATCATATGATGGCTATCCAGGAGCTCATCGCACTACCAAATATCCTTTTAAAGATAGTGTTATCAAAGAAAAAAAACATACTTTTACACAAAGAAGGCAAAATAATAAAAATGAATTTTATGCTGAGGAAATTATCATCCAGTTAAAAAAAATATCAAAAAATGATTATATAAACGCTAATTTAATTAATGTTTTTTATGATTTTCATTTTAATGCTTATTATAAACTTATTATTACTTTAATTAAAGATAGTAAGAAATATGATGTTAAAGCAATTTATCGCCTAAGCCATGAATATGTACGCCAACATTATGTATTCGATTTTGAAATTGAGGGTCAAGTATATGAAAACTGTTTTGCGCTAGTTAATAAAAGAAGCGGTCAAAAATATTTCTTTATAAATTGAACTATGAAAAAAATTATAAAAATGTTATTATTAATAACTATATTGCTATTTTATGGGTGTGCTACTTATGATAAAGCCTATAATTATAAGCGGGTAAGTTATGATGATAGAGAAAAAATTAATCAAATTTATGAGGGAACTTATTTCACTAAGAATAAAATATTAGTTAAAAATAATTATGAAATTAGTGAAATTAAACACTTAAAAATTATTATCACTAAAGATAATGATTTTTATAAGTTTAAATGTTATGTGTTAGTTACTAAGGAGTTAGAAGTAAATTTTTCATTAAATGGTGCAAATATTGATGGTTATAACTGTATATTAAAATACAATGATTTTGTTTTTCAAATGAGAATACATTTTAGAGTAAATGCACTAGTTTTATCAACCAATGATCACCTTGATATTGAAAATAGTTCAGTTAAGAATGGTGTTTTTTATAACTCTTTATTTATAAAACTTGATAAAATTTAACAGGCAGAACTATTTAAGCCTACTCTATAGAATATAGCCTTGCTCGAGTTTTGGCTCTAGCCTCTCAAGATGCCCGTAAGGTGAAATTATGCAACAAAGAAAGCGATTAACAACGAAACAACTTCTTGAGATTATTCAATATTTTGCATGTGATATTGAAGCTAGTAAAACTACAAAATTAACTATGCTAAATAGGAATACAATAAATAAGTATTATAAGCTGTTTCGTTATGAAATCTATTTGCATTCTTCAAGAGAATATTATTTAAGTAATACTACTTGTGAAATAGATGAAAGTTATTTTGGACCAAAAAGGTTTCATAAAGATGGTAAGTTTCAGGGAATAAAAAAAATAATTGTGTTTGGGATTATTGAGCGTAATGCAAATGTTTTTACTTAAATTGTTCCAAATATCAAAACAAAAACATTATATAGAATAATTTCAAAACATATCAATACTAGCACAATAATATATTCTGATGAATGTCGATCATACAATTATTTAAAAGTAAAAAAATACCATCATGAAACCGTAATTCACTCAAAGCATGAATTTGCAAAAGGACCTATTAATACCAATTCTATTAAATCATTTTGGTCTTTTTGTAAAAGACGATTAAATAAGTTTAATGGTATTAATAGAAATAACTTTCATCTTCATTTAAGAGAATGCGAATTTAGATTTAATAATCTTAATAAGAATTTACGCACAGAAATTATAAAAATTATTTCTAAAAATTCTTATTTATTTTCTTTGTTGTATAATTAGTTGAAAGGAACGGGCTTAACTAGGCGAGTTCCGAGTTTTCTAAATAATTTTTTTAACTCAGAAAAATTTTATTTTATGATAAAATAATTAGTGTTAAAAACGCCTTGTCTTTATTAAAAATTAAAGACCAAAGACCATAAGGAGGTATATAATGCGTAAATATGAAATTATGTTTATCGTTAAGCCTGATCTTGAGGAAAAAGCAACAAAAGAAGTAATTGCTAACCTTACTAAAGTGTTTACAGATAATAAATGTAAAATACTTGAAAAAAAAGAGATTGGACTTAAAGAACTTGCTTACGAGATAAAAAAATTCAAAAAAGGATTTTATTATTGGTTAGAAGTTCAAGCAAGCCAAGAAGTAATTAAAGAATTTAATCGTTTACTTGGCATTAACGAGAATATTATTCGTTATATTGTTTGCAGCGAGGAAGAATAGTATGAATAGAATTTGTTTAGTTGGAAGAATTACTAAAGATTTAGAATTAAAAAAGACATCATCTGCATTATCTGTAGTTAATTTTACTATTGCCGTAAATAAATATTCTAAAGATGCTAATAACAATGCTGATTTTTTTGATTGTGTTGTATATGGTACACAAGCAGATAATTTAGTTAAATATCAAGGTAAAGGAAGTCTTATTGCAGTAGAAGGTAGACTTGAAACAAGGACTTATCAAACTAAAGAAGGATTAAATCGTAAAATATATGAAGTAGTTTGTGATAGAATTAACTTTTTAGGAATAAAATCAAGCGATACGCAAGAAAGAATTACCAATCAAGCAACTACGCAAGATGCAAAAGATGAAGAAGTAATTCAAGACGATTTATCTACTGCTACTGAATTACCGTTTTAAAAGGAGAAAAAAATATGTATCAAGATAAAACAAATAGAAAACCAGGTGGCTTTAAAAGAAGAAAGAAAGTTTGCTACTTTACTGAAACTAAGGCTACAAAAATCGATTTTAAAGATGCTGAACTACTTAAAAGATTTATTTCAGACAGAGGTAAAATTCTACCTCGCAGAGTAACTGGAACCTCTGCTAAATGGCAAAGAAGACTAGCTGTTGCAATTAAAAGAGCTCGTCATATGGCCTTATTACCATTTGTTAAAGAGTAATTATTAATAGCACGCTTGCGTGCTATTTTTTAAAGTAGGGAGAGGATTTTAAATGCGCGATAAAAGAATAATTTTAAAGTGGACAATGTTTGGAATTAGTGCACTAATTTTTATTGGGGCGATAATAGTCTATTTTTTAAACCATAACTGGCCTAAAAAAGCAGATCCGGATTTCGGACTTCGTATTTTTAAAATTATTTTTCTTCTTACTTCACTAATTGCTTTTTCAGTGGTCACATTTTTTGTAGCTGTATCTAGCGTAAGGTCAAAAAACAAATCACTACAAAAAAGACTTGATGCGTGGTCAGAAATTTCTTTTCATGTCTCTAAGGTAAATGATGATGTTATTACAGAACTACCGGTAGGTATTATTGTTGTATCTGAGGATGGAACTTGCGAGTGGACAAATCAAATGATTTTTAATATCTTTGGTGAGGATGTTAGAAAGAAAAATATCGCTGATTTAACATCTGATATGAGAGAAGCACTTCTTTCCAAAAAAGAAATTTTTACTATTACTTATAAAAATGAGAAATATGATGTTCATAAAAAAAGTAAAACTAATGCTTACTATTTTTTTAATGTAACTAAAAGAGAAGAAATAAAGGCTAAGTATTTAGAAAAAATTCCCGTTATTGGTATTATTAGTCTTGATAATTTTGAAGAAGCACTATCTACTCTTGATGTCTCACTTCAGTCAAATGTTAGAGGTAAATATCTATCTGAAATTGCAGACTGGGCGCTTCAATACGAAGCATTTCTTAAAACAAGTTCTAACGAAAAAATGATAATTTTTGCTAAAAAATCATCGCTTGATAGAATGATAAATGATAAATTTTCTATCTTAGAAAAGATAAGAAACATATCATATCAACATAATCTTTTAGTCTCTATTTCAGCCGGTATTGCCTCATGGGATATAGACCTAGCTGAATTGTCCTCATATGCTCAAAACGCAATGGAACTTGCGGAAAAGCGTGGTGGAGACCAGGTTGTTGTAAATATAGAAAACCAAGAAATTGCTTATTTTGGTGCTAAACTTGACCAAGAGAGTTCAAACTCAAAAGTAGGGGCAAGAATAAAAGCTGAAAATTTCAAAAAGGTTATAAATCATGCTGACGAAATTTATGTAATGGGCCATATGAATGCAGATACTGATGCTTATGCCGGAATGCTTGGTTTAACAAAATTACTACTTGCTGATGGTAAAGAAAAAACTTATATGGTTATTGATGAGGAAAGATTAGATAATACTGTTCAAAAAATTAACTCTATTGTTACGCAAGAAGATCCTTCTATATTAGAACACCAAATGCGAAGTGAAGAAGTCATTAAAAAGGCAAGTAAAAACGGTTTGTTAATTGTTGTAGATACTCAATCTATGAAGTTAGTGAGTTCAATTGATGTTTTTAATTATTTTGAAAGAAAAGCTGTTATTGACCATCATCGTGCTACTGAAGACTCATTTTCTGGCGTTTTTGAATATCTTGAACCAACGGCTTCTTCTACATCAGAGCTTCTAATTGAGCTAATGGAGTTCTATCAAACTAAAAAAACTAAAATTTCTCCTCTTGTTGCAAGTGTAATGTATTCAGGTATTTTAGTTGATACTAATAACTTTGCCCATCGTACAGGAGCAAGAACATTTGAGGCTGCGTCTAAATTAAAAGAATATGGTGCCGATATAAATGAAGTTAGAAAATGGCTTCGTAAGGATATGGAAAGATTATCACAAATAAATAGATTGGTATCGGATACAAACCTTTTATTTGATAATAAAATAGCAGTGTCTATTTCTAAAGATAAAATATCAGATTTAGTCTTATTAGCACAAACTAGTGATGAACTTCTTCAAATTGATGGCGTCGAGGCCTCATTTACCATTGCTAATATGTCTAGCGGTGCAGTTAATATCTCAGCAAGATCAATTGGTTCGTTTAATGTGCAACTAATTATGGAACTTATGGGTGGAGGCGGTCATTTTAGTGCCGCTGCTACTAAAATTAAAGATAAAAATATAGATGAAGTATACGAAGACCTAGTTAAATACTTAGAGATAGAAATAAATCAAAGTGGAGTAGAAATGAAGATAATATTAATAAATGATGTTAAAAACTACGGACAAAAAAATGATGTGGTCACAGTTAAAGAAGGCTATGGAAATTTCTTAATTAAAAACGGTGATGCTATTTTAGCAACCGAAGAAAACCTAAAAAACCTTGATAATAATTTAAAACTAGCAGAAGATGAAAAGAAAAAGAAAACAGAAATGCTAAAAAAACTTGCTGCAGAAATAAACAATAAAAATGTTTTTGTTAAAGTACAAGTTGGAACTGAAGGTAAATTGTTTGGTAAGGTGACAACTAAAGAGATTGCTGAAGAATTTTTTAATCAACACAAAATTGTTATTGATAAAAGGAAGATCCAATTATTATCTGAGATTAACTCAATAGGAATTTATAATGCTAATGTATTATTAGATACTAATATCAATGCTAAGTTTACTGTTAATGTAACTGAGGGTTAATATGAAAGAGCTACCAAATAATATATATTCTGAAAAACTATTGCTTGCAATAGTTATTCAGAATCCAAACGAAATAACTACTGTTTTAGACCAATTAAATATTAAGGATTTATATGATCAAAAGCATCAAAAAATCCTTAGTGCAATGAAAACCCTAAATGATAAAAACTATCAAATTTCCCTTGCTACACTAATGCAAGAGTTAACTAAAACAAAACTTTTAAATCTTATTGGCGGTGCAGAATATTTAGAAGACCTAAATACAACTGTTATCTCAGTAGAAGAACTAGATACTATTATGGCAACAATTAAAGATGCTGCCTTAAAAAGGATGGTCCATTCTTTATCTGATGAACTAGCTAATAGAGCACTTATATCAAATACTGATGCTTCAGATGTTTTAGATTTTGCTGAGGAAAGTTTATACAAAATTGCTAAAAGAAAGTCAACTACCAGTTTTGTTCCTATTAGTCAAATTGCAGATGAATATGCAAAAACTACTAAAGAATTATCAAAACTAGGCGGCAAAATTATTGGTCTTGACCCAGGATATTCAAATATTAGTTCGCTTATACCTGGCTTTAAACCAGAAGAATTTATAATATTAGCAGCCAGACCTGGTGTAGGTAAATCTGCTTTTGCACTAAATTTAGCTCATAAAATTGCCTCTGAAGGAGGAAAAAATAAAAAGAAAATTGCGTTTTTCTCATTAGAAATGAGCAATCAACAAATTTTAGCAAGACTTGTTTCATTAGTTGGACATATTGATTTATCTAAATTGCAAACAACTACTTTAAATGAAAAAGATTGGCAAAATTTCTATTCTGCCATTGATACTATTAAAAAATTAGATATTGTTTTTGATGATGCGTCATCATCTAATATTAGTGATATAAGAGCAAAATGCCGTAAGTTAAAAGAACAATCACAGCTTGATTTTATTATTATTGACTACTTACAACTAATTAGCGCTGATACTAAAACTGGAATGTCTAGGCAAGAAGTTGTCTCAAGAATTTCAAGAAGTTTAAAAGAGTTAGCAAGAGAGTTAAAAATTCCAATTTTAGCCCTTTCACAATTATCAAGAAGTTCTGTTACCCGCGAAGATCAAAAACCTGAAATATCAGATCTACGTGAGTCTGGCTCACTTGAACAAGATGCTGATATTGTTATGCTAATTTATAAACCCAAAACTAAAGGCTATGAACAATTTGGAGATTATGAAAATCTAGAAATAGAAGTAGCAAAAAACCGTCAAGGAAGAACAGGTCAATGTCATTTTCTATTTGAAAAGAAATATGTTTCTTTTTCTACTAGAATTGATCCAATTCCAGGCGCTGAAGGAGATTTGAGTGAGGCTAACTAATAAGGATAAAAAATTTAATTTATATGATAATTACTACTGGGGCTTTCTAGCATTTTTTGTTCCTATAATTGGTGCGATACTAATTTATTATTGGGCAGGGAAAAATCCTAAGTCAGTTAAAGGAATGGGTATTGCTTTATTTATTCTATTTGTAATTATTCTACTATTTGGTGTTATCTATGGATAAGCAATTAAGGGATAAATTAGAACAGTTAAAAAATAAATATGAATCAATACAAAAGGCCTTATATGAGCCGAATATAGACACTAAAGAATTAATAAGTAAACAAAAAGAATTATCTAAATTAGAAGATATTTATACTACTTACCAGGAATTTGACAAGTTCGATAAAGAGGCTTGCTCATTAAATGATATTATAAGTAGCGAATCAGATAAAGAAATTATTGACTTATCTAAAGAAGAACTTAATTTAATAGAACCAAAATTAGAAAAGTTAATAGCAGATCTTAAATACCTTTTAATTCCTAAAGATGAAAATGACACAAAAAATATTATCATTGAAATAAAGGGTGCTGTTGGAGGTTCTGAGGCTAATTTATTTGCAGGTGACCTATACCGAATGTATCAAAAGTATGCTGAAAAATATAACTATAAAGTCGAACTAATCGAAGCAAGTGCTAATGATGATGGAGGCTTTGCTAAGGTTGAATTTATGATTAAAGGGAAAGCAGCTTATTCTAGATTTAAATATGAATCAGGTGTTCACCGAGTACAAAGAGTACCTCAAACTGAAGCAATGGGCAGAGTTCATACTTCTACAGCAACTGTTTATGTAATGCCTGAAGCAGATGAGATAGATATAGCCATTGATCCTAAGGATATTAAAATGGACGCGTTTTACTCTAACGGCGCTGGTGGACAAAGTGTCAATACCACAATGTCTGCAGTAAGAATTACGCATCTACCAACTGGAATTGTTGTCACTTGCCAAAATGAAAGGTCGCAAATCCAAAATAAAGAAAAGGCTATGGCCTCGCTAAGAGCAAGATTGTATGAACTAAAGATGCAAGAAGCGCAAGAAAAAGCAGGAGCACTAAAAAAGTCTTCTGTTGGAGCAGGTATGAGAAGTGAAAAAATAAGAACTTACAATTACCCGCAAAATAGAGTAACGGATCATAGATATAATATAACTAAAAATAATCTTGATGAAATAATAAATGGCAACCTTGATATAATTCTAGAACCATTACTTGAAAAAGTAAAAGCAGACGAGCTATTAAATAATGCAATCTAGATATATTGCTAAATTAAAGAAAAATTTTAAACTAGATAGTAATTACTTTGATTATATTATTAGTTCATATCTTGATAGATATAAACTTAGTTCATTAAATAGTTATTTAAGATTAAAAAAAATTATTAAAAAAAATATTACTATGAAAATCCCGATTCAATACTTAATCGGTCATACATATTTTTATAATGATTTATTTAAAGTATCAAATAAAGTTTTAATCCCAAGACTTGATTCCGAATCAATGATTGAAGATATACTAAAGTTAAATTTAGTAAATAAATCAATCCTTGAAGTTGGCGTAGGATCTGGTGCACTTATTATAAGTGTTGCTAAAAGAAAACCATCCAATTTATTTGAAGGCGTTGATATATCTAAAAAAGCATTGAAGGTTGCAATTAGTAATCAATTTATTCATAAAACTAAAATAAATTTTTATCAATCTAATCTTTTTGAAAATGTTAATAATAAATATGATTTAATTATTGCTAATCTACCTTATTTATTAAATAGTGAAAAAAATACTGAACTTGCCTATGAGCCAGATATTGCCTTATACGGAGGTCTTGATGGATTAGATATTATTTATAAATTTTTAGATCACATCCTTAATTATCTTAATATTGGCGGTCTTTGTTATTTAGAACATGGTATTACCCAACAAGAGAAAATAAATAAATATTTACAAAAATATACAAATTATATTGAAATAGAAAATAAAAATGATCTTACATCGCGTCCACGCTACATTATTATACGGAGGCTAAAATGAATGATAATGAAAATAAAATAATTATTTTTCCTACAGATACAGTCTATGGTATTGGTTGTAGATTAGATGATAAACAATCACTAAATAATATTTATTTATTAAAAGGAAGAGATAAAAATAAACCTATTCCTTTAATGCTTCCGGATTTAGTATCAATAAATCAAATTGCTAAGTTTTCTAATCGTGATTATCTAATTATGCGAAAATTTTGGCCAGGAGAGCTAACTATTATTCTTAATACTAATGATGATTTTGCAAGAAAGTATAATATGAATACTATTGCAATAAGAATTCCTAATCATGAAACTACTTTAGAGATCCTAAGTGAGTATGGTCCGATGTGGGTTACATCTGCAAATATATCTGGCGAAGGTGCAACTAATGATTTAAAATTAGTTAAAACTAAGTTTGGGGATAAAGTTGATTTTATCTATGATGAAAAAAATATTACTTTTTCAAATGTTCCATCAACTATTATTGATTTATCATCACAAGATGAAATTAAACTAGTTAGAAAAGGAAATATTTCCCTAAATGATATTATGGAGTGTTTAAAATGAAAATAGCCATTGCAAGTGATCATGGTGGTTATAATCTAAAAGAAGCAATTAAGCAACGGCTTAAAGAATACGAGTTTATTGATTTAGGAACTAACTCAGAAAAATCTGTTGATTATCCAGATTATGGCTTGCTGTTAGCAAAATTTGTCCTTAACAATAACGTCATGGGTATTGCATTATGTGGGACAGGGATTGGCATAAGTATTGCTTGTAATAAAGTCAAGGGAATAAGAGCTGCGTTAATATATGATGAACTTACTGCAGAATTAGCAAAAATGCACAATAATGCTAATATTATTTGTATTGGCGGCAGGACTACTAATTTAGATTTAGCAATAAAAATGATAGAAAAATTTATTAGTACTAAATATGAGACAAGACATCAAAATAGACTAGATAAAATAAAAAACATAGAGAATAAGGAGTAAGTATGGCAAATGTAGTTATTTTAAATCATCCTTTAATTACTCATAAACTAGCCCTATTAAGAGATGAAAACACTGGTGGTAAAGAATTTAGAGAATATGTTTCGGAAATTGGTGGACTAATTACTTATGAAATTACAAGAGACCTTAAATTAAAAGATGCTGTAATTAAAACACCGATTACCAAAATGAAAACTAAAATGTTAGCAGAAGATCTAGTAATTGTTCCTATCTTAAGAGCAGGTTTGGGGATGGTAGATGGTATTCATAAAATAATACCTACTGCTAAAGTAGGACATATTGGGTTGTATCGTGATGAGCAAACACTAAAACCACATCAGTACTATGCTAAATTCCCTAGCACTATCAAAGACGCTTTGGTGCTATTAGTAGACCCAATGTTAGCAACCGGAAATTCAGCCGTTGAAGGAGTATCTATTCTCAAAGCAAAAGGTGCTAAGCGAATTAAATATGTAGGCCTTGTAGGTACCCCTGAAGGAATTAAGGCCTTAAGTGATGCACACCCTGATGTAGATATATATCTTGCTGCAAAAGATGAAGGGCTAAATAAAGATGGTTATATTGTGCCAGGCTTAGGTGATTGTGGCGATAGATTGTTTGGCACTAAGTAATGAGGTCTTTTTATCGCTACTATTTAATAACTACGCAAATTATTGCTTTTATGTTAGTTCCACCTTTAATTGCGTATGTATTATGTAAACGATATAATGCTACATATCAAACACTAATGCTTACAGTAGTATTTAGTGCAATTATAGGCATTATTCTAGCAGTATTATTTAGCTTAAAAGTTTTTATAAAACTTGAAAAAAAAGAAGGTTTTGAAAATAGAGAAAAATAAATTACTAATAATTTTATCCTATATTACAATACTAATAATATGTTCACTTTTAGTATTATTTAATTATTTAGTTAGTGGAGTATTATTCTTTTTAGGATATCATTTAGGGGTTAGTAATTATTTATATTTAAAAGCAATTAGTTTATCTACTAACAAATTTAAGGTTATAAGTTTTCATTTTTTAAAAATTATTAATTTTATTTTAATATTCTTAAGTATTATTTTATTTAGCATTGATAGTAAGAACCTAGTTATATCTTTTAGTTTAAACGCTACCGGCTTTACGATATCGTTAGTATTTATTATTCTTTATTCATTAAGGAAAAATTATGCCTTACGGACTACTTAAAATAGAAAATAAATGGCGAATGCCGCTACCTAGTTATTTTATTGTCTCGTTAATGGTAGCGCTTTTAATAATTATTTATTCAATAATAATATTTTTTATGATTACTTATTGTAGTAAAAAAAATGTTAAACCAGGTAAGTTTTTACGAGTAAATATTGGGCTTGTAAAAAAGTTTAATAATTTCATTAAACAAAACATTGGCAAGCACTGGAAATTTAGTGCTCCGATGGTATTAACTTTAACAATTTATATTGCACTTTTAAATATAGCGGGCTTATTCGCAGTAAAAACACCAACCCAAAAATTATCAATTACAGTTGCACTTGCAATATTTGCTACTTTAATTGTTCAATTAACAGGCATTAGGTCAAGAAAATTTAAACATTTAAAAACACCATTTGAGCCTATTCCTATTATGTTTCCTATAAATATTTTAGGTGATTTTACCCCGATAATATCAATGTCATTAAGACTTTTTGGTAATATTGTTGCAGGAGGACTAATCCTTGGTATGGTTTATGGTTTTGCTAAATGGGCTTCTCCAATTCTTACTCCGCTATTACATTTAGTCTTTGATATAGGCTTTGGTATTATTCAAACTTTTGTTTTTACGACCCTAACGGTTATCTTTACTTCAAATAAAATTGAAGAAACAGATTTAATAGATTATAAAAAATAAATAAGGAGGAAATTATGAATACATTTTTAAAATTATTAGAAAGTATTGCTTATTCACCAGATTGGGCTAAAGGAATGGCTTTTATTGGCGCAGGTATTGCTATTTTAACTGGTATGGCAACATCTATTGGACAAGGTATTATTGGCGCTAAGGCTATGTCTGCTATTTCGCGTCAACCGGAAGCGGCAGGTAAAATTAGAACTACAATGATCATTGCCCAAGTAATGGTTGAAACTAGTGCCATTTATGCTTTAATCGTAGCGCTATTAATTCTTGCTAAAGTCTAATGTTTCAAGAGTTATCTGATTTAATTAATAAAGGAATTGATTCTGTTTTTAGTGACTATCCAATTATCGTGTGGCAGTTATTAGCCCTAGTATTATTGGTTATTTTTGTTGCGGCTTTTTTATGGCGTCCAATAACTAAGTTTATTGAACATGAAGAGCAGGAGGCTAACAAAGAGTTAGCACAAGCACATGAGTTAAACAAAAAGGCGCAACAATACGAAGCACTAAAACATAGTGAATACAAAGAAATTAAGGATAAATTAGAAATACTAGAAAAAGATTTAATTAAAGAGGCTAACTTAAAAAAAGAACGTATTATAAATGATGCTATTAAAGAAATGGATAGACAAAGAGTAGATCTAAAAGTAGAACTAGCAAATGATATTATTAAGCAAGAAGAAGATATTAAAAAAGCAATCAAAGAAATAGCCTTAATTGCTTCTCAAAAAATTATTAAAAACAACCTTGATACAAAAAATATTTCTAATACATTAGTTGATGATATCATTGAGGAGTTAAGCGATGCAAAATTTAAATAACTATGCATTAGCACTAATTCAATTAGCCATTGATAATAATGAAGTACTAGATACCTTTAATGATTTTGATACTTTTATAAAAATTATTAAAGAAAACCCACTATGGGTTAAATATTCAGCCCTAGTAAAAGAAGATGAAATTAACAAAAATATTGATCAATTAACATTTAGTTCTAAATCATTTCCATCGTTTTTAAAATTAATTCTTAAGGATCATTTAATTAGCGAGATAAATGTTATTAAAAAGTTTTTTTTTGATTTAGCTGATGAATATTTAAAACAAGCGTATGTTGAAGTTTTGGTTTCTAAAAATATTGATGATGCTAAAAAAAGAGTGCTTAATAAAAAAATTCAAGAAATTATTAACTATAAAAAAGTTATTATAAATTATAAAATTGATCCAAGTTTAATTACAGGTTATAAAATTAGATATCTTGGTGGAGAGTTTGATATGTCAATTAACTCTCGCCTTGAAAAAATATTTTTTAATATATAGGTGAATAATGGCTAAAATAAATATTTCTAAACTAGCAGAAACAATTAAATCGCAAATTAAATCTTACCAGGAAAAAATTCAATTAGAAAATATTGGAAAAGTTATTAGTGTAGCAGATGGTATTGCACTAGCAAGTGGACTAGATAAAGCAATGTTAGGTGAGCTTGTAATTTTGGAAAATAATGCTAAAGGAATGGTTATTGACCTTACTGCTAATATGGTAGGTATTATTTTATTAAATAATATAAATGAAGTATCAGCAGGTGATAAAGTTAAATTAAGTGGTGAAGTTTTTAGCATCCCTGTAGGAGAAAACTTTCTAGGTAGAGTTGTTAATCCTTTAGGAGAACCACTTGATAATGGTGGTATTATTAAACCTATAACTAAAATGGCTGTAGAAAGACCGGCATATTCTGTATGTGATAGAGGAGCAGTTAATACTCCACTTGAAACAGGAATTATAACTATAGACTCACTTATCCCAATTGGTAGAGGACAAAGAGAATTAATTATCGGAGATAGAAAAACTGGTAAAACTACAATTGCACTTGATACAATTATTAATCAAAAAGGTAAAAACGTTAAATGTATTTATTGTGCAATAGGTCAAAAAGAAGCCAGTATTGCTAGCATTAAGACAATGCTACAAGAACATGGTGCTATGGAGTATACTACAATCATTAGTGCTGCTGCAAGTGCCCCTTCAACACTTTTATATCTTGCACCTTTTTCTGCTATAACTTTAGGTGAATATTATATGCAAAAAGGTGAGGATGTATTAGTAGTTTATGATGATTTAACAAAGCATGCACAAAGTTATCGTGAGATATCACTTTTATTAAAAAGACCACCAGGTAGGGAAGCGTTTCCTGGTGATATTTTCTATCTTCATTCAAGATTATTAGAACGTGCTGCGAAATTATCAGATTCGCTAAAAGGAGGCTCAATTACGGCACTACCAATTATTGAAACTCAAGCTGGTGATATTTCTCAGTATATCCCTACTAATGTTATCTCTATTACAGATGGTCAAATTTTTTTAGAAAGTGAATTATTTTATTCAGGTATAAGACCAGCAATAAATTCAGGATTAAGTGTTTCTAGAGTAGGTGGGTCTGCCCAAATTAAAGCGATAAAACAAGTTGCTGGTACTTTACGAATTAATCTTGCAAGTTTTAGAGAATTAGAATCATTTGCCCAGTTTGGATCAGATCTTGATCAATCAAGTCTCAATAAATTAAACCGTGGTAGACGAACAGTAGAAATCCTAAAGCAAAATGTTCATGAATTAAAAGATATTGCTTATCAGGTTGTTATATTGTATGCACTAAATAATAATTATTTAGATGATATTGCAATTGATAAAGTGGGAGAATTTTCTAATTTTATAAATGAAAAACTTAGATTATCAGATGAAGGAAGATTAATTGCTAAGCAAATATATACAACTAAACATTTGCCAGATAAAGTAATATTAAATAAATTTTTAGATGAAAATTTAAATTATTTTAGAAAATAATGCCTAATCTTAAAAGAATAAAAACTAAAATCGCTGCTATTGAAAAAACTTCACAAATAACAAAAGCAATGTATTCAATTTCAGCATCTAAGATAAAGAAAAGTGAAAATGCAGTCTTAAATTATGTAAAATTTTCTAATGAATTTAATGATATTTTTAAACTTTTTTCTAACTATTACCAGGAATACGAAAAAAGTAATGGTACTATTTCATTATATATTTTACTAAGCTCTGATCGCGGCTTACTAGGTAATTATCATTCTCAGTTATTTAAATATTTTAAGGATTTAGTTAAAGATAAAAATAATTCTTTTATTTATCCTATTGGGCGAAAAGGTTATTTCTTTTGCCAAAAAGAGGACTATAATATAGTATCATCTAAGATAGTTTTAAATAAGGATAATACTGAGTTAGTTAATTTAACTGATATTTCAAATAAGCTACAAGAACTTTTTTTAAGAGGAATAAATAAAATAGCACTAATTTATAATAAATCAATAAGTGGAACTGAATTTAGTCCTACTGAAGAAATTATTTTTCCACTCAGTATAAAAGAAAAAAATACTAATAATGATTTATTTGAATTAGATGGTAATATGAGTAATCTAAAAAAGCAGATCTTAAATATTTATTTAGAATCAAGTATTTATAAAGCATTACTTGAGGCAAAGAAATGTGAGCATTATAAAAGGATGATGGCAATGAAAGCAGCAAGTGATAATGCATTAAGTATTATTTCTAAATTAAAGTTAAAGTATCATCAAGCAAGACAGAATCAAATAACAAGCGAGTTAATTGATATTGTAAGTGGGGCGAATAGTTAATGAAATTAAAAGGAAAAATAATAGAAATTAAAGGACCAGTAGTTGATTGTTTTTTTGAAGGAGGTCTTCCTAAAATAAATGAGGCTTTAAAAGTAGTAGGTAAAAAAGAAACTACTTTAGAAGTAGCACTTCATGCAGGGGATGGAATTGTAAGAACAATTGCGCTAGAAGCAACTGAGGGACTTTCACGTGGACTTGAAGTAATTGCTACAGGTAATCCTATAATGGTTCCTATTGGAAAACCTATTTTAGGAAGGTTATTTAATGTCTTAGGCGATACAATTGATAATGGTAAATCACTTGAACAAGCCCCTAAAAGACCTATTCATAAAGATGCACCTAAATTTAGTGAACTTTCACCTAAAGTAGAAATTTTAGAAACTGGAATTAAAGTAATTGATCTTTTAGCACCGTACATTAAAGGTGGTAAAATAGGTCTTTTTGGTGGTGCAGGAGTAGGTAAAACTGTTCTTATTCAAGAGCTAATAAATAACATTGCTAAAGCAAGAAAAGGGATATCAGTTTTTACTGGTGTAGGAGAAAGAACTAGAGAAGGTTATGAATTATATGAAGAAATGAAAGCCTCAGGTGTTATAGAAAAAACTGCTTTAGTATTTGGACAAATGAATGAACCCCCAGGTGCAAGAATGAGAGTAGCACTAACAGGGCTTACAATGGCAGAGTATTTTAGAGATGAAATGAAGCAAGACGTTTTATTATTTATTGATAATATTTTTAGATTTGTGCAAGCAGGTTCTGAGGTATCTGCTTTATTAGGAAGAATGCCATCTGCAGTAGGATATCAGCCAACGTTAGCCTCTGAGATGGGAAGATTACAAGAAAGAATTGTATCTACTAAGGACGGCTCTGTTACATCAATTCAGGCAGTTTATGTCCCGGCGGATGATTATACTGATCCAGCACCTGCTACAGTGTTTGCTCATCTTGATGCAACAACTAACCTTTCGCGAGAATTAACTGAAAATGGTATATATCCTGCAGTTGATCCGCTTGCTTCTACCTCAAGTGCACTTGATCCTAATATTGTAGGTAAAAAACATTATGAAGTAGCCAGAAGAGTCCAACAAATTATTCAAAGATATCATGAACTATTAGATATTATTGCTATTTTAGGAATGGATGAGTTAAGTGATCAAGATAAATTAGTAGTTCATAGAGCTAGAAGGGTACAATTTTTTTTATCGCAAAATATGCATGTTGCAGAACAATTTACTAATGTAAAAGGTTCTTATGTACCCTTAAATGATACTATTCTAGGTATGGAGATGATCTTAGATGGCAAATGTGATCAGTGGCCTGAAGAGGCATTTCATATGGTAGGAACCATAAGCGATGCTCAGGAAAAAGCAAAAGAGTTAAGTAAATGATTAACTTAGAAATAATTCTCCATTCAAAAACATTATTAACAACAAATACAGATGAAATAGTTTTTATCGGTGAAGAAGGTGAATATGGGATATTAAAAGACCACTCACCTGTAGTACTTTTTTCACGAACTGGTTATTTAAAATACAATCAAAGTTTTATTTATTTTACGGATGGAATTTTAAAATTTATTAATAACAAAGCGATTCTCTTAGCATCACTTGCTACTATTTCAGAGACCAAAGAAGACGCACTATTAAAATATAATGAATTATCTGCAAGTATAAAAAAAAAATCAGAGATCGAATTAGTTGATTTTTCTAAATTAGAAAGAGACTTATTAGATAACATAAAAAAAGGTAGTCCATCTAAATTATAATTAGTTACAATCAAATAAAATTATATAAAAATATTTATTTATAATGATAGGCTTTTACGCATAGTAGAAGCCTTTATTGTTAATTAATTGCAGTTTATATAACAATTAACTAAATAAGCTATGAGATTTATGGCTAAAAAATAAAAAAAAGGTATAATAAATATAAAGGGAGTGATATAGATGAAGTATATTCCACTAGGTACAGAAGACTTTAAGGAACTTATAGAAAGTAATAGCTATTATGTTGATAAAACAAAGGCTATTGAGCTAATTGAACAATTTAGCACAAGCCGGAAAGTTTTTCTTTTTACACGCCCTAGACGTTTTGGAAAAACTTTGTTTATGTCATCATTAAAATATTTTTATGATATAGAAAATAGCGAAGAAAATCAAAAACTTTTTAAAGATTTATATATCGAAAAGTCCTCATTTTTTAAAAATCAAGGTACCTATCCTGTTTTAGACATATATTTGAAAGATATTGATGGAACAAATTTTGATGAGATGCTTTTATCAATAAAAGATAAAATCATTTTGTTGATTGAAAAAATTAATTTATTAAACATAGAACTTCAGGATACTACTAAAGATATGATTAGTAGAATTAAGCAAGGAGAAAAGGTAGCACTAGCGAATTCTTTATTTACCATTTCTCGAATTTATTCTGAGTACTATAATAAAAAAGTAATTATTTTAATTGATGAGTATGAAGCACCTCTTTTAAACGCATTACAAAGAGGATTTCATAAAGAAGCTCTTGAATTTTTAAAAACATTCTATTCTTCAGCCTTAAAGTCGAATAATTATCTTGAAAAAGCACTTCTTACAGGAATAACTAAAATTTCCCAAGCAAGTATTTTTTCTGGACTTAATAATTTTATCGTTTATGATTATGAAAACAAAGATTTTGCTGATTCCTTTGGGTTTACTCAAGATGAGGTTAACGAAGCATTAAAATACTATAATTTAGAACCAAATCAAAAAGCCATTAAGGAATACTATGATGGTTATCATTTTGGTGATAAAGAAATATATAATCCATGGTCAATTTTAAATTTTTTAAATAAAAAAGAGCTTGATTTTTTCTGGACTAAAACATCATCAACTAAAATTATAAATGACTTATTATTAGATGCACCCTTATCTATTAAACAAAAATATATTGAACTAGCCAAAGGTAATCCTGTACAATTAAAAGATATAAGTTATTCACAATTAGTCCTAGAAAGTCTTAATGATTCCACTAAATTATTTGATTTTATGATTGCTTCAGGTTATCTTAACTATAATAGTAAAACAAAAGAAGCCAAAATAGTTAATAAAGAGGTGCTACAATTTTTACCTGATATAACGGGTAATGGTTTTTTTAAAAACAAAAAATACTATCAAGCCTTTAGAGAAGCCATAAGAGATGGGAAACTAAATAATTTAGAAAAAATAACTAATAATTTTTTTGAACAAACATATTCATATCATGATTTCCCTAAAAATGCTAATGAAAACAACTATCACAATATCCTTACTGGAATGCTTGCTTTAATCGGAATTGGTGAGGTAAGATCTAATCGTGAAGCAGGACAAGGAAGATATGATATTTCACTAATCAGTTATGATAGCCTTGATTATTCATATATCATTGAAGTTAAACACGCTAAATCTAAAAGAGAAATAGATACTCTTTTAAATAACGGATTAGAGCAAATAAAAGAAAACAATTATATTTCCTTAATTAAAGATAAACAATATAAAGGAATTATTTGTTTTTGTTTTTATAAAAAACAAGTTAGAGTGAAATATAAAATTTTAGATTAGTTTTAAAATACTATTCTTAAAAATAATCTTTTTATATTATGTAATTTGCTATTAAAATGTATTCTTTTGAGTATTAAATATTATAAATAACTTAGATATACTATTATTTTTATAAAAAATGACACATTATAAATTTGTGTATAAATGCATAAAACAATCTTTTATAGTTATTATTTTTAGTAAAAAAAACAATTTTATTTTAATCAATGAAAACGGTTTCATAATTTTGTAAAATTGTGGTATAATTAAGTATAATTGAATGTAAGACTTATAACAAATAATTTAAACTAGAAAGGAATGTAGAGATGCAAATTAGATTAGAAAATCTTACTAAAATCTTTATCGATAAACAAGGAAGAGAAACCACTGCAGTAGATAAATTAAATTTAACTATTGAAGATGGTAAATTAATCGGTCTTTTAGGTCCATCGGGTTGTGGTAAGTCAACAACTCTTTTTATGATCGCAGGCCTTCATGAACCAAGTTCAGGAAGAATTTATTTTGGAGATGATGATGTAACGGACCTTACTCCTGATAAACGAGGTATTGGTCTAGTTTTTCAGAATTACGCTTTATATCCGCATATGACTATAAGACAAAATATAATGTTTCCACTTGAAAATTTAAAAGTAAAAAAAGATGAAGCAGAAGATAGAATTGAAGAGGTTGCAAAATTAGTTGGAATTTCAAATTTATTAGAAAGAAAGCCGTCGCAATTATCTGGTGGTCAGCAACAAAGAGTTGCAATCGCAAGAGCACTTGTTAAAACACCAAAGGTGCTTCTTCTTGATGAACCACTATCAAATCTTGATGCAAGACTTCGCCTACAAATGCGTGAAGAAATAAAAAGAATTCAAAGAAAAACTGGTATTACAGCAGTTTTCGTTACTCATGACCAAGAAGAGGCTATGAGTATTTGTGATCAAATAATTCTAATGGAAGCAGGGGTTGAACAACAAAGGGGTATTCCACAAGAAATATATGATAATCCTAAGAATTTATTTGTTGCAAAGTTTTTAGGAACACCTCCGATTAACTTATATTATGCAAATATAAAAAATAAAAAAGTTTATATCGGCGATGAAGAAGTTCTAGATGCTACAAATGCTAATATTGAGCTTAAAAAATGGGATGATATTAAATCAAACTATCCTGTGTGTAGTGAAAATAATTCTGATGTAACTATTCATGTAGTAGGATCAAAACAATATCAAGAAATTATTACTCCTCTTTTAGATAGTTTTAAAACACTTGCAGGTAATTTTGAATATACTTTTGATCTTAAGGGCTCTCAAGATGGATTTACTCACGTGCAAGGAAGATTTAGAAAAAAACCTAAAAAACATCCTAAATTGAAAGAAGGACAAGAAGCAAAACCTTATATTGATGAAAGACCACATCTTGGTGTTATGTCAAGAGAATTTAATACTAACTTTGAACACCCGATTTATCGTTTTACAAAAAGATTTTTAGCAAATGCAATTGTGCCAATTGTTAATAAAAATAATCTTCTTGAAAATATTACTACTAAAGAATTAAAGCATGTTTTTTCAAAAAAATTTAAAAAATGGTCAAGACTAATGCCTGAGTTTGCTATGGATTTAGAGTCAAAATATAGAGAAGAACTTAAAAATAATCCTAAAGCAGAAAAATCTAATCAATTAAGCTGGACACAAAAACCTATAATTACTCTTTTACAAAATCAAAAATCAGGAGTAAGAGAATTATTATTTATGCGTTTAGGTGTTTCAAGATGGACTGACGGATGGAAGAAATTTATTCCGGTATTAAATGAAAAAAGAGTTAAAGAAGATCAAGAAATTGTAGATCTAGTATCAGCAAATGATAATATGATTGGTTTTATTCCTTATGCTTTATTTAAAACGCTAAATTTAGACAGTTTAAATATAAAGGAAGTTTTAGTAAATGATGTTAGAGTATCTGATGAGACTATTTTAGATAACACTTATTTATTTTCAACTATATCGCGTTTAATTGCTAATCAATATCCACAAGAAAAAGCAGATAAGTTAGTTGTCGCATTTTTAGAATTTGTTAAAACTCAAGAAGGAGAAGCAATTATTAAACAACAATCTAATTTATATCCTCCTAAAAAATTCTTAGTTGGTATTAGACCTGAAGGCTATGAAATTAGTGAAAAAGGAAAACTTACCGTTGGGTATGAATATTATGAATCAATTGGAAGAGATTTATCACTTGTCGCAAAGCATGAAAAGTTTCAAAATAAGACATTTAGGATTATCTTAAATAATACCAAAGATGCCGATAAATTACAAAATAATTCAGCTAAGTTTAATATAAAAGCAGATAAGGTCTATGTCTTTGATGAAGAAACTGGCGAGAGAGTACTGTAATGCAAACACAAATAGAAACTAAACCAAAACCTTATTCGAGGTTTAGAAAATTTTATAATAATAATAAAGGTTGGCTTTATATGCTACCGATTATTATTTTAATGTCGGTATTTACTTTCTATCCTTTGATTAAAACTATTCTTATTTCATTTGACCCTACTTTCGATCCCATTGAACAAAAAATTAATTTTGGTTCATTTAGCTTTAAAATGTATAAAAAACTTCATGGCTCTTGGACCGAATCAGGAAATTTTGTTAAATCACAATATTCGCAATATTTAGTTAATACATTGTTAATTGTTTTTATTACAGTACCAATATCAACTATTTTAGCATTGGCTATAAGTGCAGGATTAATGAGTATTAAAAAAGTAAGATCATTTTTTCAAACTATCTATTTTCTACCATACATTACTAATACAATTGCTATTGGTATGGTATTTGCGGTATTATACGACTATAATAATGGTTTGATTAACGAATTTTTAAAATTATTTGGAATGAGTAAGATTAACTGGCTAACACCAGAATCTGTTGCACAAGGAATTCCTAAACCAACATATGGTGCTATGATGTCAGTTGCACTCACATATATTATATGGCAAGCACTTCCCTTTAAAATACTAATTTTTGTTGGCGCTATTCAATCAATTAATCCTCAATATTATCAGGCTGCACAAATTGACCATGCAAGTAAATGGAAAACATTTAGAAAAATAACTATTCCGCAAATTTCTCCTATGCTTCTTTATGTTATTATAACCTCACTTATTGGATCGTTTAAAACTTATGCTGCGATAATTGGATTATTTCCACTTCAAACAAATGAATTAGATAGAATGAATACTTTAGTAGGGTATGTGTATAATCAATTATCATCAGATGCTAATGGAGCTTATGCTGCTGGTGCAGCGGGTGCTGTTGTTCTTTTTGTAATTATATTAATAATGACTGCAATCAACACTTATTTTGCGAAAAAAAGAGTGCATTATTAGAGGTATATTATGGATGTAAAAAAGAAATTAAAATTACAAAAAACAGGTAATATAGTTAGTAAATCATTAACGATTTTATTTTTAACAATTATGGCGTTAGTAATAATTATACCTTTTTATTGGATGTTGAATACATCTTTTAAAACTGCGCATGAAGCTGCAAAAGAACCTCCTACGCTATACCCTCATGAGTGGAATTTTCAAAATTATCGTATTGCGTTTTTAGGAAAAAAGAAAGTGACTTTAGAAAAATATTATCAAGAGCAAAAAGAATTACCTGCTAAAATTGATATGCAAGAAAAAAAAGTTAACAGCTTAAAAGAAGCTTATATAGCTAGTAAAGATAAATATGAAAGTTTAGAAAAACAAGCCCAAAATGATATTAGCATTAAATATAAACAAAACTACATTGATAAATATGTTAATACTAATGCGGATGGATATTCATATCATAAATATCTTGAAAATAAAGATAAATACGCTATTTTAAAAATAAAATTAGATGATCAATTAAAAATTTTACAAAATCTTAAAAATGAATTAAAACAAATTAGTTCCACAGCAGAACCTGAAAAATATAAAAACAAAGAAAACGAAATAAAAAATGCTGATAAAAAATATGATGATATAAAACAAGAACGTAAAATTTTATCAAATTATTTTGAAAAATTTAAAAGCAATTTTAATACTGAGCAAAATGAAATTTTAAAAATGAACTTAGCAGATATTTATCAAGAAGATTTTTTAAAAGTTTATAAACCGGTATTTGATTATGAGGCTGAAAATAACACTTTAAAAGATTTAAAAGAACGATATGAAAATGAACTTCCCAAGTTAATTGAGAGAAAAAAAGAAGAAAAGCCAGATAATTTTGGTAGGGCTATGTTAAATACTATAATTGTAGGTATAAGTTCAACTTTAATAGGTACATTTTTATCTATAATAGGAGCATTTGCTTTATCAAGACTTAAATTTAAAGGACGAGAAGTATTATTTTCTATTATGATGGCAACAATGATGATTCCTGGAGAAATGATGGTTATATCCAACTTTATCACAGTTACGAAAGCAGGATGGACTGATTTATCATCTAAGTTTGCTGGTGCTTCGTTTTTTGCAATGGTGGTACCATTTTTAGTAACAGTTTTTCATATTTACTTATTAAGACAAAATTTTAAGCAAATCCCTAATGAATTATATTATGCTGCTAAAGTTGATGGTTGTACTGATTTTAAATATTTATGGAGGGTTATGGTGCCGCTTGCTAAATCATCTATTATTACAATTACTATTTTAAAAGTAATGGGTGCTTGGAATGCATTTATTTGGCCGCATTTAGTTGCAGGAACTGATACAAAACTAATTACTGTTTGGCTAAGAACGAGTTTTAATGATGTTGAAACAGGTCGTGTTTTAATTGAAACTCAAATGGCTGCAACAGTAATTGTATTAATTCCATTATTATTAGTATTTATTTTCTTAAGAAAATATATAATGCGCGGAGTATCTCGCGGAGGAACAAAAGGATAGAGAGGAGAAAATATGTTCAAAAGAATTATTACATTAACAATAATGTTATTTGGTATATCATTTCTTACAGCATGTACTAAATATGATATATCAGTACAAACTGCGTTTGGAAAAGATAACGCAAACATCTTAAGAGATTTAACTAAAAAATTTACTAAAAAAACAGGACTAAAAGTTAAATATGAAGAAAGTGATTGGTCAAAAATTAAGGAATCAACAGAAAAAGCACTTTCTAGTGGTTCATTTCATCATTTAGTATTTGCATACAATGACCACATTGCATCATATAATAGAAAAAGAGCTAATGTAAAAAACTTAAAAGAATTTATTGATAATGATAAAGAATTTAAGAAAATTTATGATAAAATTCCTATTTCGTTTCAACAAGAAGGAAAATATTTTGAACAATCAAATAAACACTTAAAAGACGGAATATTTAATTTACCACTTGCCAAATCAACAGATGTTTTATTTTATAATAAAGACTTATTAGCTAAATTAGGTTATACTGATGACGCTTTACTGCGAGAAAAAATTACTACATGGGATGGTGTATATGAATTATGTGAACAAATATTAAGTAATCCTAAATTTGCTTCATTAGATTTAAAAAATATTTATGGCTATGATTCTGATGAAAATCAAATAATTACTGATTACGAACAAAGAGGTTTTGATTATACAAAATACAACGATGAAGGTAAAGGAGAAGTTATATTTAAGCATGAAATGAAAGATATTGATTCTGCTGAGATAAATAGATTACTTCAACTAAGAAAATTTTTCTTAAAAAAATACTTTATTACTAAAGGAAGTAATTCAAATAAATATACTTCAGATCTGTTCAAAGCAGGCCAAACTATTTTTACAATAGGATCATCTGGAGGAGTAAAATATAATGTTCCTTTAAGAGCTGCCTTTAATGTTGGAGTAGCACCAGTGCCACAATTTGATGTTAAAAATGGTAAGAGTATTCAACAAGGACCAAATATAGCAATGCTAGATAAAGGAGCAGAAGAAAATGCTAAAGCATGGAAACTAATGAAGTTTTTATTAAGTGATGAAGTTCAATTAGAATTATCTACAAGAACAGGCTATTCTCCAGTTACTGATTCTGTATTAACTAGCAAAGAATATGCTAACTTTATTGAAACTAACAAAAAAGGTGATGTTAAAACCGAGGACGGTTTAAGAAAAAATCTAATTGCGCAGGTATTTGAAATTTACAAAAACGAAACTTCTAAGTATTATACTTCACCAACATTTGCTAAATCAACTACCGCTCGTAAAGAAATAGGTAAAGCATTTACGAGTATAATTAAAGATAAAGTAGTAGGTAGCGATGGAAAAGAAATTAATAATCCAACAGATTTACAAACTAAAGAATATATTATTAGTATATTAAGAAAAGCATTCGATCAAATCGAAGTAGCTTAAAATAGAAAGGAGACAAATAATGTCCAAAGTTAAGTATTTATTTCTAGCTTTAGTTATGACTTTAGTATCTTTTATTATGTTAGGTTGTGGTAAAGGTATTACACAAAAACAATTAGAAGCTAAAGCAGATCGCTATGAATTACCTACTTCAGTTTTATCTGAAACAGGTAAATTCCAAGGTTCATTCAAACTAGATAAGATAACATCAGATGGAATTGAAATTACATGGGAGTCAAATTCTAAATCAATTACTATCAATGATGGAACTGCAAAAGTTACTTTTAAAGAATATGAAGATGGAGCAGATAAACCTGCTGATGAAAAAGCAACATTAACAGCTACATTTAAATATAAAAATTTAAAACCTGTTAAAAAAACTTTTGAAGGTGATATTGTTCCAATTAAAGTAAAATTATTAGAATTATCGCAATTACATAATATAACTAAAGCAGAAGTGGAAACATTAAAAAATAATTATAAAGATATTAAAGCTAAAGTTAAAGGTGTTATTGTTGCGGCAATTAGTACAGGTAGAATAGATCTAGTTGACAAAGACGGAGTAAATAGAACCCTACTATACCTTAATGCTAAAGATCAAACTCTTATTCCTAATGATATTAAAGTAGGAGATGAACTTAATTTATCTGCATATGTAGATGAATATTACGATGTATTACAATTATCAAGTAAAACAATTCCTACTTATGAGATTACTGCTCATAATAAACAAGATGTAATTAAAGTAGATGAAAGTGAAACTATTAGTAAACAAGCAACTGTTAGTGCTAAATTAGGAAGTGAAGCAATTGGCTATTTAAAACGAGATGCTAATTATTCTAAAATTGTTAAAATGACTGCTAAAGTTGTTGTAACTAATAAAGATGATGAAAAATACGGAGTTGAGTTAGAAGATTTAGCAACTGGACAAAGAGTACTAGCATCATATGGATATATCTATAAAGAATTAAAAGAACTAAATGGTAAAATTATCGAATTTAAGGCTATAACTGCAGTTGATGTTAGAGATGTTGAAGATTCTACAAAAAATAACGCTGATTCAAAAATTACAGGTAAATACGATCCTCGTATTGGTGTTATTGAAATTCTAAATAAAGATGTAAAAGAAAACGATGAACTTAAAAATAAGTTAGCTGAGCAAAAAGAACTTTTTGAAGCATATAAAGAAGCAGTTTTAAAAAATAAAATAGATAATATTATTGAACTAAAACCAGATAGTGAAGATGACCCTAAAAAAGGAAATTTTACTAAAGCTACAAAGGATGGCTTTACATTTGAATATAAATTATATAATGAAAAAGATCCAAATAAAGGGAAAGTTCATTTAGAAGAAAACTATATAGATTACTTAAAAGAAGCAGCTACATCATTATTAAAAATCACTGTTAAAAAAGGAGAAAAGATCGCTGAATTTATTAATGGACTTGATTTATTAGAACCAAAACCAGTGGAAGCTACATTTAATGATTTATATAAAAAAGACCCTAATGATGATAATAAACTTCTATATCAAGGTAAATTAGTTGCTTTTGAAGGCGTTATTTATGAAGAATCTACTAAGAAAAAGAGATTAGTAGTAAAAGATAAAGAAAATCAAGATAATGTATTTGAGGTATCTATAGACGGTGCTGAATTTAGTGCAGACTATAAAGTAGGTGCAAAAGTAAGATTTGTTGGTATCCTTGAGTATAAGTTTGGTATTCCTAAGCTAATTGTTAAAAAAATTGACAAATGTAAAGTTAATGAACAAGTTGATAATTTTACCCCTCAAGTAGAAAAATTTGATAATACTAAAACTCAAGCTGATTATGATGCTTTAGCTTCAAAAGTTAATAAGAAGATAAATACTACTGTTGTTATTGAATCAATTGACACAAAAGATGCACGTAATGTTATTGCTAAAGTTGGTGAAGTAAAAATTACTGTAAGACTAGTAAGTAAGTCGCTTAAAGGTAAACTAGTAGTTGGTAAAACTTATGAACTTAATGGAAGTATTGGCGTATATAAGAATAAAGTACAGGTAAATATTTTTAATGCTGAAAGCATTATAGAAAAATAAAGAAAGAGCCTTGCAAAAGGCTCTTTTATTAAATTAAAGGATTGATAATATGAAACGAATTATAATTTTAAGTATTTTATTGTTTACTTTAGGTCTTACTGGTTGTATCGGAGAAAAAAGAGGAATAATAATTAATAAATTACTTACGCCCTCAACTATAAAAAAAGGACTAGTTGAGCTAAAAAATACATCATCTAAAGATATAGAGCTAAGTGATTATAAATTAACCATTTATAAAAGAGGAGAAGAAGATAACAATCAAGATATCGATTTATCAGGAAAATTAATGCCTAATGAAACTTATTTAATTGCTGTTTCAAAAGATGAACATCCTGATGAAATAAAAAACAGAATTAACTTAGAGGCAGATGATTTAAAAAGAAATGGCCATGCTTGTGTGGCTATAACTAAAAAAGGAAAAATTATTGACTTAATTGGCTATATGGGAGCAGACACCGATTTTTCTTCATTTGCTACCTTAGTAAGATTTAAAGGCAAAGATAAACAAAGATCTAAATTTAAGGAAACTGATTATTGTTATTTAAAAAAAGATTTTTTTGAAACATTTACTAGTAATCAAGAATATGATTATGATGAGGTTTTAAAAGGGCCACAACTTGATAAAGAAAAAATTTTATCTCCATCAACTGAAAATTACAATAAATTTGTAAATGATATTAAAGAAAATAATAACACTACTAATTTAATTAAAGTTAGTGTTAGCTCTTATATAGACGGTGATACAACTTACTTTAATGAGTTGAGGGCTACTATTGGTAAAAATACGATTGATTATAACAAAGTAAGATATCAAGGTATGGATACACCTGAGAGCCAACAAACTCAAGCAGTAAGATACCAACCATATGGCAAAGTAGCAAGTGCAGTTACTAAATATTTATTGAAAAACGCAAGAACTATTTATACCCAAATAAGCGGTGAAGGACCAACTGTTGATACATTTAATCGTGCTTTATTATTGGTATGGACTGATAAAACTCTAATTCCTTTTGCATTAATTAAAAATGGACTTGCTGATTTTAGATTTGATAATATTGGCTCTACCAAAATATATTATAATAATATTTCACTATATAACTATTGTTTAATGGCAAGTTTTTATGCTAAAGAAAATAAATTAAATATACATAGTGGTAAAAATTCTGATGATACCTTCGATTATACAAATGAAGTTTATAAAAAAGGAGTATCTGAAGACACTATCAATGTTTATAAATATGCTAATTTAAAGGATTATGTATAAAAAAAAAATATTTTTAGTAATAATCTCTTATCTTGTCTTTTTTGGACTTTTTTCTATTGCACTATTTTTATGTATTAAATGGGGTTTAAATTATCGTAATGTAGGCTACTATAATAAAGAAATTTTTCCTTTATATGGTAGTCAAAAATATGATGAGTTTATCTATAAAACAACAAATATTTATAATGCAGATATTCAAAAGTCAAATTTATATCAATACGAATATAGTTCATATCTTGATGGTTTATCTTATCAAATTATTATAAAAAAAATTAAAAAAAGAAAAACAAAAGAAGAAGGTATTATAATTTATTTTAATAAGTTATTTTTTACTAGTAAAAAAAAGATTATTTATGATTTAATGTATTCTGAAAGGGAAACGCCAGCAAAAGATAATTATAAATATTTAGGTTGGCTCTCAATTAAATTTAGTGTAAAAGATAGTAATTTTGCAAAAAAAAATGCGAGTGCTTTGCAAACTAAAATAGACCCTTATCAACCAATTATTTTTTATTCAAACTGGTTTGGTAAAAATAATTATTTAACTGGAATAAAGTTAAAGTTTAATGAAAATATAATTAATCAAGATAGTTATGCAGAAAAAAATTATTTGATTCTTTCAAGTAAAGAGTCATCTTTTAAAGATGAAGAAGCCATAACTAAGCAATATTTTTCTTTTGCTAACTTACCTAAATTAGATAATAATGACACAAACAATTTTATTAAACCTAACTATAAAGGTTATAATAAAGTTTTAATTAGCCTTGTAGTAGGTATCATTTTATTATTTATAATAACTTTTTATTTAGTATTTTTAAATAAATTAGTAATTAAAACTATTAAGGAAAAAAGAGCTCTAAAAAGAGAGCTAGCAAATAAAATTAAAACTACAGAATTATCACCGTCGCAAGAGATAAGACAAGATGAATAGTATTTAGGTATATCATATACCTAAATACTAAAACTTTTTGAAAGGAGTATATATGAAACTAATAGAAAATAAATTTAATAAAATAGAGCAAAATTTTTACTATTTATATATGGGATATCCATCTAATGCCCTTGATGACACTAATTCTTTTATTGGGATATCGCTATTAAAAAATGACACTAATAACTACAATCCAGAAGATGAATATAATGAAAGTCCTAATAATTTAAGTTCTAATTTTTTTGTCTCAGGCTTAAAAACTAACGACATTATTTTAGTATGTGTAAAAGATAAAAATAATAATGAGACCCATAATATTTGTAAAGTAAAAAATGACTATGATCAAAAAATTGATAATTATTATTATATTAAAAAAGTAGAATGGATTTTAAAAAACATATCGTGTGATTATTTATTAGAAGAAATAAAAAAATACAAAAACACTCAAGTTAATGCTATTTTAGTAGGAATTAATCATTTTCAAAATCAGATTATGAGTTTAATTAATAATAAAAACGATATATATAAGGGTAAAAATGTTATTTTATATGGCATCCCAGGTTGCGGTAAGTCTCATAAAGTTAAGAAAGAATATATTAAGAATGCAAATAATTATAATGTAGAACGAGTAGTATTTCATCCTGATTATACCTACTCTGATTTTATAGGACAAATTATGCCTAAGGCTGAGGGAAATACACTTTCATATCAGTTTGTACCAGGTCCATTTACTAAGATTTTAAAAAAAGCAATTTTAGATCAGACTGAAAATTTCTATTTAGTTATTGAAGAAATAAATAGAGGTAATGCACCTGCAATACTAGGAGATATTTTTCAACTATTAGATAGAGATAATTTAGGTTTTAGTGAATACCAAATAACAAACCAAGATATTGCAAGATTTGTTTTCAATGATGAAAATAGACATATATATCTTCCACATAATTTAACGATTATTGCTACTATGAATACAAGTGATCAAAATGTATTTACCCTTGATACTGCCTTCCAAAGAAGATGGGATATGGAGCTAATTAAAAATAATGCCGATAGTTGTCTTTTTAAAAATAAGACCATTGTTGATACCGATGTAGAATGGCTAAAATTTGTAGATATCATCAATAAAGAAATTGCTAGCAAAAATAGTTTTGAAGAATCTACTGCTGATAAAAGATTAGGTTATTTTTTTATCAAAGAATTTGAACTAGCTGATTCTAAAAAATTTGCTTCAAAAGTACTTAAATATTTATGGGATGATGCTTTTAAGTATAAAAGAGATAAACTTTTTAAAACTATTTATACTCAATTTGAAGATATCGTTAAAGATTTTACTGAAAAAAAGAAAAATGAACGATTTGATATTTTTATTGAAGATATAAAAAATAGTTTAACTGCTAAATAAATATGTTAGATAGAAATACTATTATATATGATTTATTTGATAATAAAACATATGAAAGTACTGATATAATTAATGATTCAGGAAGTGTTCCTTTTGTAGGTATTAAAGTTAATCCTAATACTAAAGCATCTGTATTCATGCCATATGGGTATGATCTAATACAAAATCCAAATCAATTAGCTAGTGACTATAAACTATTACTTGAAACTTTAGATGATTTTTTTAATGAACAAAAACAAAAAAGAAATAAATTAATAAGTTCTATTAATCCTTATGATAATACTAATTTATTTGAGCTTGATAAACTAGTACCAATTAAATCTTATGAGGTTATTATTAAGTATTATTTAAATCATAATAGAAAATATTATTATGAAAATAATCCAGCCTTTAAAAAAGGAAAAAGAGGTAGCATTAGTTGGGCTAAAACTATAAAAAAAATAAAACCTGTATTTTTTGAAAATAAACCGATTTACTTGAATTATATTATACGAAAAAATACACCTGATTTTGATAATTTAATAACAAAAATAAATAAGTATTGTGTTATTGAAGCCCTTAACTGGATGGGTGCTAAGTTCGGTTTATCTACTAATGATAGTTGTGATATTATCTTTAATAAAGAATTATTTAATCAAGTATTAAATGAGAAATTAAATAATACTAATAATGACGAAGATAAACATTTATTTAAAGCAATGCTTAATTTAATAAATAATAAAAATGAAGTAGGTATTACATCGGGACACTACGGAACATACTATTTTAATGAACTTTTTGAGTATATGATAAATGTGATGTTCAATAAAGTTAATATTATTGATTTTTATACTAGTGCTAGTTATAATATAAATGATGATAAAAAATTTACATTTAATGAACCAAAATATATGTTAAAGCCAGATACTATTACTTATCAAACAAATTCATTTAATAAATCTAAAACCTACTATGTCCTAGATGCTAAATACTATAAGTATAGTTTTACTAAAAAATATGATGATCTACCTAAAGTCAGCGATATAAATAAACAAATAACTTATGGTAGAATGGTTAAGAAAAAGACTGGTGAGATTGTATATAATGCCTTTTTACTTCCATTTAATAAAAATAAGTACGACACTAATCAGCTTAAGGCTGATCCTAATAAATGGTGCCTAAATATCGGCGAAGCAATGGGTGAATGGAATGATAATTTAAATAATTTATCATATGAACGAATACAGATTATCTTAATTGATATGAAATATTTAATGCAAAACTATAAAAAAAGCTCATATATTGATTGTAAAATATTATGTGATGAAATAAGAAATGGATATAAAAAGACTAAGGAGGCTATATGAACTATTATTTAGGAATTGACGGTGGTGGTACTAAAACAAAAGCCATTGTCCTTGATGAAGATAATAAAATAATCTTTACGGGTTTAGCTGAAGCATCTGCACTAGATTCAGTAGGTCTTAATAAATCAATTAAGGCTATTAATAACTCCCTTAAAGGTTTTGATAAAAAGATTAAATTTAAAAGTGTATTTATAGGACTTGGTGGTATTCAATCAGATAGCGATGCTAAATTATATATAGATAATAAACTAAAAATCCAAGGTGTTGATAAAAATACCTCATTTTATGCAAAAAATGATTCATATAATGCACTAGCATCATCGCTTGTTTTTGATGAAGGAATAGCGCTAATTTCAGGAACTGGGATGAATTGTTTTGGCGTTGACAAAAATGGTAGTTATCATTTTGCAGGGGGACTTGGCTATAGAGAGGGTGATCTAGGATCAGCTTATAGTCTTGGCTTTTTGGGTATGAAGTCATTAGCAAGAGCAATAGATGGTCGCATAGAATATACCGAATACCATAAGGAATTAGCTGAAAAAATGAATATTAAGGATAGTGTAGATATTAAAAACTTTTTTGTTAAAGCAGCTAATATGCGTACTGAAATAGCACAGCTAGCCCTAATTACTTCTAAACACGCTAAAGAGGGTAATCCTTATGCTAAAGAAATTAGTGAGGTTGCTGCTAATGAGCTAGTTTTATGTGTTAGAGCAGTATTAAGTAAAATAAAGTTAACTAATAAGAATCTAACTATTATTGGAGGGCTTGGTAGTAATCCAAGTTATTTTAGAGATTGTCTTTTAAATGGTTTAAAAGCGCTAGATAAAGATCTAAATATCCTTGATGCTAAAGTAGACCCTGCTGAAGGAGCAGCTAGACTCGGAAGATATTATTTAGATAATAATATTTAGTTAATAAAGGAGTATTAACTTATAACTAGGTTAAAATTATTTTATGGTTTTTTTAATAAGTTAGGAATAAATCCTTTTTACACTAACCCCAACCCCCACCTTAATTTTTCATTAAATATTTTTTAATAATTGCTAATAAATAATCATATTCATTGACAATTTTTTAATATTTGCTATACTATTTTTGAAATTTTATCATAGCTAAAATAAAAGCAAGACATAAAACTTGGACAAGAGCTAATATTTGTAAGGAGTTTAAAAATGAACAATAAAAAAAGAATTTACGGAAATATACTAGCACCAGGAATAATTATAGGTATAATTTCTATCGTTTTAGCAGCAGTAGCTATTGGTATTAGTGTTGCAGATTTAGCTATTAGGTTAGGAAAGTCTAAGGGTTCGAATGGTGGTTCTATTGTTTCTAATTATAAAGTAAATGAAAGAGAAAAAAATTATAATATAATTACTAATAGAGGACGCTTTACTTATGGTGTTAGGCAAAGTAATGGCAAATTAAATGCAAAATATAGAGTTGAGTATAAAAGAGTAAATGGAAGAAAATTTTTCTTAGTAAGTAATCATACTTTTTCAAAAAATGAAACTCCCGAAGTTAAAAATTGGGGAAAAGTTAAAAAAAATATTAATTATGTATTTAAATTTATAAAAAGTAATAATTTTAATACTGAATCAACTTTTATTATGGACTGGCTTATAGATTAAATTGAAAATAAACATAAATGATTTTAAAATAAAAAACTTTTCTTATCGTAATTTAAATTTTGATTTTAGTAATAACGGAATTTATGTTATTAGAGGAGAAAATGGTTCAGGAAAAACCACACTATTAAAAGAAATGTTATTTAACAAAAATAATATTTCTTTTTCTAACTACGAAGAACAAAAGACATATAATTTATACCCATATAAAATAATAACTTATATTTCACAAAACATTTATACAACTGATCTTAATGTATTAGAATATATAACAAAACTAAATACATATATTACCATTAAAGAAATATTAGAATATTTTGCTTTATTTAATATAGATGAAAATATTTTAAAAATAAAATATAAAAAAATATCTGGTGGTGAAAAACAAATTATTCATTTAATTGCAGGATTTTTAAAAAATACAAGATATTTATGTATTGATGAACCTACGAATAATCTTGATGATGAAAGGCTAACCACATTAGTTAATTTTTTTTTAAAACAAAAAAAAGAAAAAACTATTATTTTAGTATCTCATGATGAAAGAATAAATAAAATAAGTGATTATGATATTTTTATAGACGAGAATAATAAAGAAATAATAAAAACTAATATCTCATTAGAAGAAAATACTTTTTCAGTAGCAAATTCTAAAGAGGTAAAGCCATACAAATATTTTTTTAAATTATCTTTTTCTAAAATGTTTATTATTACTGTTTTATTAATCGCATTTTTTCTAGGAGGAATAATAGGGTTTAATAAATATTATTTAAAGGAAAATATAAATACAGATATTGCAGAAGCAGAAAACTTTATTATTTCGCATCCTACTGGGATAATGACTAAATTAACCTTAGATTATGCTAAATATAAAAAAATTAGTATTAAGGAAGAAAATTTAAAAAAACAAATTACCTATAAGGATTTTGAAAGTATATATAAAAATAATAAATTAAAAAGTATTTTTTTAAAAGATACTATTTATTATAATAAAATAATTACTGAATTAGAGGATAAACATTATTCATTTTCTCCTTATAGTGTACCTTATAATATATTAAAAAATCTTAATAAATTATCAAGAGATATTTTATTTCCTGACTTAATAGAAGGAAATTATCCGATTGATAATAAAAAAGAAGTTGTGACTTCCAAAGAAATACTTAAAAGCAAATATAATATAAAAGAAAATCCAATAGGGCAAGAGATTTTAATAAAAATTGGTTCTAAAGAGGAAAAACATAAAATTGTTGGACTAATAGCTACTAATATTTTTTTAGTATCATTTAATAATAAAAATAATTTTGGAGTTTATGAATATAATAAAGATACTTATAATTCATTTCTTAAAAATAATTTATGCAATTTAGATGATCAACCTACAGAAATAATATTTGAAGTAAGCTCTAATTTAGATGAGAAAAAATTAACGAATTATCTAATTAGTAATTATCATGCTAATGAATCTAAATCTAATTATTTGTTTCAATATTTAAAATCAAAGGATAATTTTAAAATTTTTAATAAACTAATACTAATTAATTCTTTAGTTTATACTTTATTATCTATTTTGTTTGTTTTATTCAATTTTAAAACAATAAGATATAATCTTCTTAATTTACAAGATATTGATAATTATTTTATTACCAAAAATAAATATAAAAAATTGTACATGCTAAATCAAATAGGTATAGTTTTTTTAGTATTTTTATCTTTAATTTTAGTAAGCTCATTTTTAAAAGTTGATGGTAAATTATATTTTATGCTAATAAATTTAATACCTTCAGCTATATCGCTTCTTATTTTTTGTTTTTCTTACATACTAGTGTATTTATTAAATGTTAAAAAAATCAATTAATTATGCATTTAGATTTTTCGCAAATAAAAATTAAAAAAAGACTAATACTGAATTCAGGTTCTTTAATTTATAATTTTAATTCAATAACCGTAGTTAAAGGAACAAATGGAATTGGTAAAACTTTATTATTGAAAAAAATTTTTTATGAATACGAAGATGAAAGTGCTATATTTATAGAACAAAATAATAATTTTATACTTACAGATAAAACTGTTTTGGATAATATAATATTTAATAATACTAACAAAAAAGATCTTATAAAGTTTTTAAAAGAAAATAATTTATTTTATTTATTAGATAAAAAGACTAAAACTTTAAGTGGTGGAGAAAAAAGACTTATAGTTTTATTAAGAGGTTTATTTTCTAAAGAAAAAATTATTTTTATAGATGAACCAACTAATGATTTAGATTATAATTTTACTAAAATAATTATTTCTTTATTAAATAAAATAAAAAAACAAAAGTCATTAATTATAATATCACATGATGATAGAATTATTGATTGTGCAGATATTTTATATACGATAGAAAATAATGATCTACTTTTAATAAAAGGAAAAGACTTAACTTATAACGAAGAAAAAATAGAATCGTCTTATTTACCTATTTATAAAAAAATTGTACCCTTTAATTATTTTTCGGTAATCTTAATAATAATTGCACTTACCCTTTTAATTTCACTTTTATTTATGTTTAATAAAAACAACAATATAACTACTAAAAAAATTTTTAATAATACTAACCAAGTAGATTTAATATCTATTGGAGCACTTAAATACATAAACGATGATAAAAGTGATTATTTATTATCAAAAGATATTACTACTGCTTTTTTTACGAATAATCCTTTTAAAATTAGTAAAATAATAGCTAAACAAAAAAGGCATTATAATGTTTTGAAACCAACAAATATTAATATTGTTTCTAATAAAAATTATATTATATATCCTATTGTTATAAAGGATAAAGCAAATAATACTTTCTATTCTTTAATAGATATATATTTAACCGAGTTAGGTTTTGATCCTAGTTTTACTAATTTAGACACTTCAGAATATTTTGATTATAAGAAAATAAATTATATTGAAATTAAAAATACTATTTTATTTAATAAGAGTAAATACAATCAATTTATAAATAATTTTTTTAGTAAAAATAAAAATAAATATATTATTGCGTATAGTATTCTTATTTTTAATAATAATTATAACTTTAATGATTTAATACTAAGTGCAGAGTTTTCAAAACTAGATTCTAATGTAGTTCTTTATAGTAATGAAATTAGAAACATAATGGAAAATAATTTAATATTTAATAAAAATATTAAACTTATTTCTATTGCACTATCTTCTTTATTTTCTTTTCTTATTTTTAATGCTATAGTTACTTTTCTTTTATTATTTATCTATAAAAAAAATATAATTATTTATAAAAATCAAAATGTAAATTTAGATAATATTACTTTAAATGTGAAAGAATACTCTAATCCTAAAATTTCATATTATTTTTTCATATTATTTTTCTTAATTATAAATATAGTTATAAATAAAGGAAAAGTATTTATCTTATTTGATTATTTATTAAGTTATATGGTATTTACTCTAGTTTGTTTAAGTTATAATTTTAATAACAAAATAATAAATTATTATCTAACTAAAATTACTAGTTGGAGATATAGAACACTATGATAAATTATATTTATATTTATATTTTTATAAATTTAACTGTTATTTTCCATGAGTTAGGACATTTAATAATGGCAATATATTTCGATTTTAAAAAAATAGAAGTTTCTCTTGGCGAAGAATTATTTCAATTTAAATTAAAAAATTTTAAAATATCACCATTTATATACAAAGGTTATGTTTCTTTCGAATTAGAAGAAAAAATAAAAAAGCATCAATTGTTTTTCTTTTATTTCGGGAGTATTTATTATCAAATACTTTTAGAAATTATTTTTATTTTATATCTTAAAACAAATACTTTAATATTACTAGCTAGTGGTATAAATAGCGCATATATAATATTTTCTCTTTTACCATTTGGTAAAAGTGATATGAAGATGTTTTTAGACAGTAAAAAAAATATAAAATAAGGCTTTCTTAAGAAGTTAGGAGTAAAAGTCTTTTATATTTATAATTTAGTTTAATAACTATCTAAATTACCTAATTATGCTAAAATTTAACTATGAAGGAAATTACAAATATAATACAATTAAAAAATATTAAAGCAACAGGTAAATGGAAAATATGGTCCAAAATAGTAGAGATACTTGCCATGATTTTTTGATTATTTAGGACTATAGAATGAAAAAAAATATTTAACACGCTTGGAATTATTGCTATAACCCGACTTTTACAGTTAAAAATATAAAATAAAATGAATCTATTAAAAGTAACTGTTATGGTATAGACTGTTTATTAAATTATTTTGGCTTATAGAAGCCAATTATTTAACGTATTTCTTTTACTATTAAAGTTATACCCTATATACCTATATAAAAAAGCTAAAAATTACCCATTTTTTTAAAAAATATAGAAAAAATAATTTTAAATTATTAAAGTTATACCCTATATACGTATATAAAAACATAAAAAATAACCACTTTTTCAAAAAAAATCTAGAAAAAAAGTCATTCAAACAATAAAAACTAGAACTAATATAAGTATAAAGACTTGAAAAAATACATTTTCAAGGCATTTTATTTGACAAAATTTTATAGGTATGATACTATAATATAAAAGGAGAATGATTTATGAGAATTCCACAAGAAATAAAGGATGTTCCTCGCCCTAAAAACACAGTAATAAGAGATTATTTTGGAGTTTATAAAGTTGTTAAAAGAACTTCTAAATATATCAATAAAAAACCTATTCCCATTGATGTAGCAATCCTTGGCGAAATAAGGAATTTTAAATATGTCCCTTTTGATGAACCAATCTTAATTAAACCTAAAGAAAATAAAGATATTATAAGTCCAAAGACAACTATTGAAAGTGATATTAAAGACTACGGAAACATCATTTTATTTACCAAAAATAGTAATGATATATTAGATAGTTTATTAAAACATTTTGATAACACCACCGCCTTAAAGTTATATACTATTGCTATTATTAGATGTTCCTATCCACGAGCAGTTAATCGTGATTTACCTCATTATTATAGAACATCTTATTTATCTGAACTTTATAAAAATGTAGGTCTGTCAGAAACATCGCTCCCTGATTTTTTTGAAGCTACTGGAAGGCATTATAGTTCATTAGAAAATTTTATGCTAGATAGAATTAATTTGTTTAAAGGAAAAGTTCAAATTATAGATGGAACTCTAAAAACATATAACGCAGAAGACTCTTTCTTTTCTGCTTGGTCTCGCAAAGGAAAAATCAAAGGATCTAAGGATTTTTCTTTATTATATACTTATGATTTATCAACCAAAGAACCAATTTACCATCGTCCTTATAAAGGAAATATGCTAGATAGCACTATTTTTGATAATTATATTGAAAATATTAAAGGTAATAACGAAATACTAATTGGTGATAAAGGATTTAGAACAGACTATATTATTAGTAAATTAACTAAACTAAACTCATTAAAATATTTATTTCCAATCAAGAATAGTTTATCAATAATAAAAGATAATAATTTCATCAGTAATTTAGAACAAATTAAAATTAAAGATAAAGATTTACTTGGTAAAAAAGTGAACCTTGATAATAAATTTTATTACATAATTAAAGATCTTGATATTGAGGCACAAGAAAAGAAAAACAACCTAAAAAAATACACCAAATCTAATGATTTTAATTATGAAGAATTTGAATTAAAATCAAAAAAATTTGGTGTTATTATATTTGAATCAAATATTGATTTATCTCTTGAAGAAGTATATGTTATGTATAACCAGAGGTGGGAGATAGAAAGTATGTTTAATTTTTATAAAAATATACTAGAACTATCACCTACAAGAGTTCATTCGGATATGAAAGTATACACTACTGAATTTATTAATTATTTATCATTAATAATAGGATGCAGAGTAAAAAATTTAATAGTGAAAAAAGGGTTAAATAGTAAGTATTCCTTTAAGCAAATAATTGAATATTTAAAGAGTTATAAAAAACAAAATATTGGTAATGTATGGAGGGACAATAAAGTTTTAAAATATGTAAAAGACTTAGCAAATAATCTGGATATATAGGTATCACCTAGAACTTTTATAATATAGTGCAGTATGTTGGGATTTCTTTAATAAAATAAAAACCTATAACCATTTTTTGATTATAGGTTTTTAGTTTAGTATTGTTTAATCTCTATGTATTGTGTAAGAACCATTTTATAAAAGTTAAGAGTATAAATATTAGAAAGTGAAGTAGAAATACGCTCGCCTTCTTTTTTCATAAAGAATAGCCATACTTTTAAAAATAGTTCTGGGCGGTCGATAAAAGGATTTCTATTTTTTTGTATTTTATAAATTTCTTTATTTCTATGAATTTCAAACTTATCTACTGGATCACTTTCATGGAATTTTTTAAAGACTCTTAAATCACCCATATTGGCACTACCTGCTTGATAAGTAGGCGTATCAACTACTTTTTCATGAACTTTTAATCTTAAAGTTCCATAATATCTTACTGCCATATACATTAATATCCTAGCAGCATCACCTTGATCTGCTTCGCCTGGGAACCATTTATGGTCGTTGCTAAAATCTCCAGTAGGGCCACTTCCATCAACATAGTGATGATTATTTCTTTTTGAATTTATATTTTTCTCACAAGCTCTTAGGTTATGTAGGTCGCTAGCTTGATTTATTTGGTTTGCTTTAACTCTTCCTACTCCTAATTTAGAATTAGGCCAAACGTGCTCCCTATTCCAAGGGTCGCCACTAGTCCATTTATTTCTATAATGTTTTCTATCATACATTCCTAAAACATAACCTGGATTATCAGGGTCTTCATCAGTTTTTTCTAATGCATATCTTACATCAGCATAAGATATACCGTGCATTCTTTTAAGTATTGTTTGCAATGCTAAAATTAAAGCTTCGTCTTCTTTTCCTTCAATCTCATTATAATAACCATCTGGTATTTCAGCGTCTAATCCTTTTATATATTCTGCTTTAAAGGTAATATCTGTATTATCTGGAAGGGTATAAGGGAAAGCAATTTTTTTATTATTTACTGTCCATTCTTTAAAATTAAAGTTAGTTTTAACTGGTGTTGGGAGCGAGATAATTTTATCTCCTACATAGTGTTTTTTATCATCATCATAATTGCCAGAGCCATTTATCTCTCCACCATTAAGGTCGAAGTATACCTTAATTTCTTTTTTAAAGACTGCTCTTATTGTTTCATCATCATTTACTTCATAAGGAAAACTAATTTTTCCTTTACTATCAAACCAACCGACAAAGGTAAGGGCTGTATTAGGATGAATTAGGTCAGGAAGGTTTTCTATTTTAGTATTAGCTTTTAATTTTTGATTAGGTCTTGAAGTATTGCCTTCGCTATCCTTACCACCATTATAATCATAGGTAATATCGTAATAAATTATTTTTTTAAATATTGCTTTTAAAGTTTCGCTTTTTTCTACTTTATATGGAAAACTAATTTTATGTAGATTATTATACCAACCAACAAATTCAACTGTAGTATCTGGATGCGTTAGTGTTGGGAGACTTTCAATATAAGTATTAGCATTTATTTCTTCAGCTGGCCTACTTTTATTACCAGAAGAATCTACTCCACCATTATAATCAAATTCAACCACATAGAAATTACTACGCTGATAAATTGCTTTAATTGAATAATCTTTATTAAAAGTAATTTTACTAACTTCTTCATTAGTTTCTATATCTATCCACTTAATAAAAGTATAGCCATTTTTTTTAGGTACTGGCAAGTCATATTTTTCGTTATTATCAAATCCAGTTGGAATTTCTTCATCTAAAGAGCCACCATCTAGATCATATTGAAGTACATAGCCTTTTTTAAAAATAGGTTTTATAACATAATCTTTATCAAATGTAATTTTTGAAACTTCTATATCAGGATTATCTTTTAAAACCCACTTAATAAATTTATAACCATCTTTAAAGGCAGGAGGTAGTACATATTCACTATTTTTAATATGGGTCTCTTTTAAAGTTGCTCTTTCGCCATCTTCAAAAACTGCAGTTAGTTTAAAAGTTATATCTTCAGTAGTAATAGTAAAATCATTAATATTATTACTTGGATTAAATTTATATACATTATTAGTTATCTCAGATGTGATTTCTTTTTTGGTTGAACTTTTATTATTTTCAACTAAATAAACCTTTTTATTTTCAGTATTAGGTAAAGTAATATCTAGGTTTTGTCCCTGTAAAAAGTAAAAGCTTGCCTCATTTATTTTAATATTAGGAATACTATTAAGATTACTAATACTATATTCAGATGGCAGTGTAATTCTATAAACAGGTGTCTTTTTTAAAACTAGCTCATATTCTTTATTAAAGGATAGTCCGTTAATATTTAATGTAGCCTCAATTCTAATTAGTTGGTCATTTAAAATAATAGGACTAATTTTAAAAAGGTTATCCTTTAAAGTAATATTTTTATTTAAAGGAGTGTATGTAAGTGTAGCATTACTTATTTTAGTCGGAGCGCTAAAATCTCCTTTAATGATATCGCCATTACTAAATTCCATTTTAGAACTAATATCTGTAAACTTTAACTCATTCCAGTATTTATCAAGATTTAAATTACTGCATCCAAATATTAAATAACTAAAACAAATAATAGTTATAAAAAAGATAAATTTTCTCATTATTGCGACATACTCCTTTCGCTGTGAAAGCGCTTTCTTTATTATATTTTATCAAATTCTACTAATTTTTAAAAATTATTATATGTCTTCTATTTTTGGGTTCTTTTAATGCTTAACGGTATTAAACCTTCATACACTCAAACTGAATTATCTGAAATTTTCCTTTCCATAGATGCAGGAAATCAACATACAAAAAAATTTTTGAGTGGGCATCAAATCATTTAGATACTTAGAACAATTAAATGCTCTTATTTTTTATATTCACTTTTCACTGAAATGTTAATAAATTTTAGCGTGCGACATTTGTCTTAAATTTATAGAGAAGCTTCATTTTTTATCTACAGCATAGGAAGCATAATATTATTAAAAAAATTGAATAAAAGTCAATTTTAAAAAATATTAACTTTAGTTTTTTGTGCTTTTTTATTTTGGTTTTTTGTGCTTTTTTATTTTAGCTTTTTGCGGTAAAAATAAAAAAAAGTTGCTTTATTTCATAAAATAATTGATACAAAAACACCTTAACCTTTCTAACGAAAAATTAAGGTGGAGATTAGTGTGAAAAGACTTTTACCCCTAACATCTTATGAGAGCCGAATGAAATAAAAGTTTTCTTATTTAATATTATTTGATATTTTTATCTATCTATTAAATAATAATTATCTTAAAGAGTTTTAATTTAAATAAATGATATAATTTAAGTATTATAATTTACGGAGGTCTTTTATGGAAGATAAAAATGTCTTAATTAGACTTGATAATATTACCAAAGAATTTTCTGGGGAGATCATCTTAAAAGGAATTAATCTAACAATTTATGAAAATGAATTTGTTACTCTTTTAGGCCCGTCAGGTTGTGGCAAAACTACCTTATTAAAAATAATTGGAGGCTTTTTGTTTCCATCAACTGGAGCAGTTTATTTTGATGATAAAGATATAACCGAAGTTCCTGCTCACAAAAGAGAAACTAATACCGTTTTTCAAAGATATGCACTTTTTCCACATCTAGATGTATTTGAAAATATTGCATTTGGTTTAAGGATTAAACCTAAAAGTGAATTAGTAAAAAAACAAATTAGTAATTTAGTAATTGAATATGAAAAACTAATTAAAGAAGCAACTGATCCTAAAAGAAAAAAAGAGTTAAGTAAAGAGTTGACTAAAAAAGTTCAACTAATTAAAGATCCTAATTCAGAAAAAAAAGCTCAAATAAACAAGTTAAAAGAACAAATTAAAAAGCTTACCTCAAAAGAAGAAAAACAAGAGTTAAAAGAACAAATAAAAGTAATTAGATCTAATTTTGAAAATAGTAAAACTAGAGAAAAAGAATTAGAAATAAAAGTAAAAAAATACCTTAATATGGTAGGACTTAATGGCTTTGAAGAAAGACATATTAACTCCCTATCAGGTGGTCAGCAGCAACGAGTCGCTATTGCAAGAGCGCTTATTAACCAACCAAAAGTTCTACTTTTAGATGAACCACTAGCAGCCCTTGATTTAAAGATGCGACAAGAGATGCAATATGAGTTAAAAGAGATGCAACAAAAAGCTGGTATTTGTTTTATCTATGTTACACATGATCAAGAAGAAGCTCTTACTATGTCTGATAAAGTTGTCGTAATGAATAACGGACTTATTCAACAAATTGGTACGCCTGAAGATATTTATAACGAGCCAGAAAATAAATTTGTTGCTAGATTTATTGGTCAATCTAATATTATTGATGGTATTATGCTTGGTGATTTTTTAGTTTCATTTGATAATAAAAAATACGATTGCGTTGATAGTGGCTATGCTAAGGATGAACCAGTTGATGTTGTAATAAGACCCGAAGATATTGATATAACAAAATATGGTGAAGGAATTTTAAATGGGACCGTTACTTCAGTTGCATTTAAAGGAGTATACTATGACTATGATGTTTCAATTGATAATAGCGAGCAAATATATGAGGTTCATACAACCTCATACTACCCATTAGATTCTAAAGTAGGAATATCATTTGGACCTAATGATATTCACATAATGAGTAAAAATGACTAAGGCTAATAAGATAGTTATTAAAAGACATATTACCAAGCATTTGCTAGGTATTCCATATTATGTTATTATTGGTCTATTTGTCTTAATACCTCTTCTAATTATGGTTGCTTATTCATTTAAGAAAAACCCTGATGCATCAGTGTTTTCTATTAACTTTACTTTTAATAATTACGGGGTAATTTTCTCTAAATATGCCTTTTTAAAAACAATTGGAGAATCTATTTATCTAGCTCTAATTACTACTATTATAACGCTAGTAATTGGCTACCCACTAGCATATTTAATCGCTAAACAAAAAGCTCATATTCAATCACTTTTAGTTCTTTTGATATCTGCTCCAATGTGGATTAATATGCTAATTAGAACCCTTGCACTTAAACAGTTATTTTTAATGATGCTTCCTAATTTATTAGGTACAAGATTAGCAGTTATAATCGGAATGGCTCATTTATTTTTACCTTTTATGGTAATTCCAATTTATACTACCCTAGTTAAAATAGATAGCCAATATATTGAAGCTGCAAGAGATTTAGGAGCTAGTAGTTATCACGTTTTTACTAAAGTATTATTTCCCCTATCTCTATCTGGAATATTTTCAGGTATTTTAATGGTATTTCTTCCGACAGCGACATCACTTGTAGTTCCTGCTTATTTAGGTAAAAGGAAATATCTTATTGGTAATGTTATTGAATCATTTGTTAAATTAAATGGTAATATTGCCTTAGCTAGTGCTACTACAATTATTTTGTCTATAATTATGCTTGCGATGATAATAGTATTCAAAGTAGTTACTAGAAAAATAACTAAAGGAGGTAAAACCCAACATGCAGAGATCTAAGTTATCAAAAGCCTTACATCTTAGTTATATTATTATAATCTTACTTATTATCTATATACCTATTATCTCAATGGTGATTTTTTCGTTTAATTCTACACGCTCACTTACTCGTTTTACTGGCGTTTCAGGAAAATGGTATCGCGAAGTGTTTACTGATAGTGATTTTAGGGGCGCTGTAATTAATACTATTATCATTGCAATTATTGCTATGATCTTATCAACTATAATTGGTATTATTGGGGCCCTAACACTTGCTAAATTAAAAAAGACTACTAGAAAAATTATGCTTGGTATAAACGAAATACCAATGATTAACCCTGATATTATTACTGCGATATCTCTTTTTGTAATATTTGGTGCCCTTCGGATTCCTAATGGTTATATTTCTATGATTATTGCCCATATTACATTTTGTGTTCCATTTGTTGTTGTTACGGTTTATCCTAAAATTATGCAACTTGATGAAAACCTATCCGATGCTGCTGCTGATCTAGGTGCTACTCAGTTTCAAACTATTATTAAAGTTATTTTGCCACAGTTAAAAAGTTCAATATTTGCATCAATGGCAATTAGTTTTGCCCTTAGTTTTGATGATTTTGTAATTTCATATTTTGCTGCTGGAAACTCTGGCATAAAAAATATCTCTATTTACTTATATACGCTAAAAAGAGATGTTAAACCAACTGTTAATGCGTTTTCGGTATTAGTACTGCTAGTACTATCATCTAAGCTAGTATATGATTTAATTTTATGGAAGAAAAAAAATAAAAAGAATCTTAAGAAGGGACTACTCAATGTATAAAAGAATAATTTTAACTATTTATATAATTTCATCTTTAATTATTCTTTTTGGTTGCCAAAAAAATAAAGAGATTAAATTATTTAATGCTGGTGAATACTTACTCCCTGAGCTAAAGGATAAGTTTTATAAACAAAGTGGGATTAGAATTAATGAGATTACTTTTGATTCTAATGAAATTGCTCTAACTTCTTTTAAAGCAGGTAATAAATATGATATGGCTATTTTATCGGAGTATGCAATTGACAATTTAAAAAATACCCAGCTAAATGACCAAGATGTAATTATGCCTATTGATTGGTCTAGAATCCATTCAGTAAAAAAAACAGATTATACAGAACAACTTATTAGTGTTAATAAACTTTTTGAAGACAATAAAAAGTATAATCTCCTAGACTATGCGATCCCATATTTTTGGGGTGATTTTGGTATTTTATATAATATGGATAAAATATCAAAAGAAAAAGTAGAAGCGCTAGAATGGGATATTTTAAAAGAAACCAAAGCAATGGATGGGAGTAAGCTTAATGTAGCAATATATGACTCGGCTGCTGATTTATTTACTACTGCACTAAAAGCTAAAAAAGAGCCTAAAAAAGTAGCTAGTGCTACTGAAGACGATGTAATAGAGGCAAGAAACTGGCTAACTAGTATTCCTAAAGCAAATAGAAATTTTATTACCGATGAAATATTTGATGATATCCCTAACGGGATATATGATGTAGCCCTTGCTTATCTAGGAGATGCAGTAGAAATAATGAACAGAATCGAAGAAAACGGCATTAAGCTAAATCTCGGTTATTATGCTCCACAAAAAAAAGGAACTAATGTTTGGCTTGATGGAATTGTCCTACCTAAAAATTCAACTGAGCAATTAGAATATGTATATTCATTTATTAATTTTTTATTTGAAGAACAAAATGCACTAGCTAATGCATTAGAGCTAGGTTATCCTTCACCAATTAAAAGTATCTTAGAAAAACAAAAAAATGATAGTGAAATTGATAAAGTAAAAGAAATGTTAGATGTTAAAATAGGACCAAACCATGAGCTTCAGGTATATGATCCTAAAACGCAATATAAGCTTTTATTTGAATGGGTGGTGTTTAGATGCTCGTAAGAGAAAAACTTCGTGAAGCAACTATCTTCTTATTATATAAAAATGAATTTGAAGACATCAAAGTACTTAATTTAAAAAATGAATCATATCAAAAAGCATTACTAGTATTAAAAAAATACGAAGAAATAGATAGCCTTATTACTACTAATTTAGAAAACTATACAATAAATAGACTCCCTAAATTGGACCTATGTATTATTAGATATGCTATCTACGAAATGATATATGATAACCTTGATAAAAAAATAGCAATAAATGAAGCTGTTATCATTTCCAAAAAATATAGTGATATAAATGATAAACAATATAAGTTTAATAATTCACTATTAGATAGGATTGCTAATGGCAGAGTTTAAAAAATATCATCTTCATAAAATAGTTAATTATCTAGAAAGTTGCGTCGGCCACGAAGAATTACAAAGTATTTGGATTGGGGCTGATATTGTAGATAATAAGGGAGAGATAAATGGCAAACATTATTATTTTGCCTTAAAAGAAGACTTTGAAGATAAAAGCTATTACTTAAAGGCTGTTTATTTTAACTGTCCTATGGAGAAAAAAAAGATTTTATACGATGGTGGCCGTTTTGAATTTTTAGGATCCCTTTCTCTTTATAAATCAACTGTTAATTTTAAAGTATTTGATTTTAAAAGAATTGAATCAATTGAAACTAAAATTGAAGCTGTAAAAAAGAAGCTAGAAGCCCTTGGGTTAGTAGGTACTAATAAACTTAAATTCCCCCGTTTTCCAAAACAAATTGCTCTTGTTACAGCCGAAGGTCATGCTGCGATAAATGATTTAATTACCTCCCTTGAAAAAAGATATCCCCTTGTTAGATATAAACTCTATCCTTGTTTAGTTCAAGGTGATAATGCTCCTAAAAGTATATGTGATGCAATTAAGGAAGCAAGCCAAGATAAAGATAATGACATCCTAATTATTGGACGCGGTGGTGGTAGTATGGAGGATTTAATGGCATTCAATGATTTAGAAGTATGTCTTGCAATTGCTAATTTAAAAATACCATCAATATCTGCCGTAGGTCATTCAACTGATAAATCACTTACTGATTTAGTAGCTAGCAAAGTGGCAATTACCCCGACATCTGCAGCAGAATACGCCGTACCAGATGCTAATATTTTGTTAAAAAATGCTGAGTTTTTTACTAATACTATTAGGGATTACTTAAAAAATAAATTTATTAAAGCTAGTGAATCCCTAGCTCAATATGAGCAACTACTGCTTAAAAAATCTCCATCTAATATTATTAGTAGCCAATATCAAAAACTAGATGCTAAAAAAATTAAACTATACCAAAGTTATAATAATGTTATTAATAACTACAACAATAAATATCATCTAGTTCCTCAGAAGCTAAATAATATTTTTCAGTTTTATCTTAATAATAACTATGATAAATTAAAAGATATGAAGCATATGATGATAACAGGTCTTAAGAACTTATTAAGTAATAACTATAATAATATAGGCTATTATAAAAACTTATTTAGAACCAATATTGCTAATTTATTTAATACTAAGTTAAATATCATAACTAATAAATCATTTGAACTACTATCTAAGATAAAAATAGTATATAATGGTAAAAAAGAACTTTTTACTTCAATTGAGAATAATATTACATCCAACAATCCTAAAAGAATTTTTAAAATGGGCTATGCTAAGTTAAAAACCCTAACTAATTTAGATATTAACTCAATAAATAATATAAAAATAAATGATGAATATTATAGCTATCTTGAAGATGGGAAAATTAAATCAAAAATTTTAGAAATTAAAAAATACAAAGGAGAATAAAATGACTAACGGAGCTAAACCAAAAGAAACATTTGAAGCAATTTATGAGCAACTTGAAGCAATTGCTGAAGCACTTAATTCTGCTGATATTCCACTAGATGAGGCAATTAGGCGTTATGAAGAAGGAAATGAACTAATTAAAAAATTAAAAGCTATTCTTGATGAAGCGAAGAATAAACTTAATGCCATAAGTGAAAAATAACCAGGATATTAATAAACTTAATCTGCTAGCATCTGAAATTAGAGCTAATATTATTAACCTTGTAAAAAATAATCAAGGTCATTATAGTTCTAATTTAGGTGTTATCGAAGCAACTATTGCCCTTCATAATGTCTTTGATTTTAGAAAAGATAAAATCATTTTTGATATTGGCCACCAAGGATATACCCATAAATATCTAATCAATAAAAATAACTTTAATTTAATTAAAAAAGAAAACGGGATCTCAGGCCTAATCTCAAAAGATGATAATTATGATGATTATGAAACAGGACATGCAGGACTTGCTATTGCCCTAGGATATGCTAGATCATTAGTATCGAATTATAAAACCATTATCTTTATTGGTGATGGTGGTTTTGCTAACGGTATTAACCTTGCTGGATTAAATGAGTTAGCAAAAAGTAAAGATACTATTTTGATAATCAATAATAACAAGATGAATATCTCGCCCTCAGAGGGTCCTATTTATAATATTTTAAATAACCCTATAAATGCTAAAAATTATTTTACTAGTTATGGTTTTGATTTTTTTTATCAAGCTAATGGAAATAATATTAGTAAGCTTATAAATGATTTGGTTAAAATAAAAAAAATATCTAAACCTGTAGTATATTTAATTGAGACTATTAAAGGCTTAGGTGATCTAAATGCCCAAAATGATAAACTGGGTATTTTTCACCATACCACTAAGTTTAAATCAAGTTGTAGTTATCCTCAGTTAGTAGCGGATACTCTTTTATTATATATTAAAAAATATCTACCTTATGTCATTCAATCCGGAATGAGTGTAGGCTTTAATATGCTCGGCTATAAAGATATCCTAAAGGATAAATACTTAGATCTAGGAATGAATGAAGAGCTATCCCTTGCTACTGCCTATGGCTTATTATTAAATAAAAAACAAGTAGTAATTCCAATGTATGCTACTTTTTTACAAAGGGGATACGATCAACTAATTAATGATATTGGTAGATTAAAACTAAAGCCGCTACTTCTTATAAATCGAGCAGGACTAATTGACTATGACGGTCCTACTCACCAAGGAATTTATGCTAATAATATTTTACTTGCTAGTGGCTTTACACCATATTATCCGCTAAATAAGGAAGAGATAAATATATATTTAAATAATTATTTTACCAATCAAGATGCTACAGCAATAGTATACTCTAAAGAAGAACTAATAGCATTTCCTTATCAATTAGAAAAATTAAATAGTTATTATTTTATTAATAATGGCATAAAAAAAGTAGTATTATCATATGGTTATCTTTTAGCAAAATATTATAGTGAGTACATTAAATTGGACTTAAGTGTAATAAATACTACTGGAGTTTTTATTGATAAAGAAATGCTTGATTACTTAGCAAAAGAAAATTATACCCTATACATTATTGAAGAAGCCCCCCTTGAAGGCTCTCTTTATTTAATGATATCTAACTATTTTAAAGAACATAATTATCCTAATAAAGTAGTTGGTAGATATATAACAAAAAAAGATTTACCAGCTAATTCGCTAGCAAATCTTTTAAAATTAAATAAGTTAGATTTAGATAGTATAAAATTATTAGTGAATAGATAGGGTAATAATTAAATAGATTACAGTGGCAAGTCCTCCGATAGCCATTGCAATTAGCAAAAACCAAATTACAATTCTACCTATTCTAGATTCTGTTGGTGATTTTAATACAGGTACATCATCTTTTTCTTTAACTATCTTCATTTTCTTTTTTTCGGCTTTCAGTCTAGCCTTTTCTTCCTTAATTAATTGTTTATCTTTTTTAATTTTGGCCATTCTTTCACCTCATTAAATATAATTTATTTTATTAATACTAATAAAACATATTAAAGTGAGTAGAACTACTACTCACTTTTTTTTATTTTAATTCAGCGGTAGCGCCGTTTGCTTTAAGCTCTTCTAGAAGTTTATTGGCTTCTTCTTTATTAAGGCCTTCTTTTAATACAGCACCAGCAGTTTCAACTAAAGCTTTAGCTTCAGCAAGACCTAAGCCAGTTACAGTTCTAGCAATTTTAATAATTGCAATTTTATTAGGACCATGTTCTTTTAACACTACATTAAATGAATCTTTTTCTTCAGCAGCAGCACCTGTGCTAGCACCTGCAGCAGGACCAGCAACTGCAACGGCAGTTGGATCAATACCAAACTCTTCTTTTAAACCTTCTACAAGTTCGTTGATTTCTAATAAAGTCATTGTTTTTAAAGCATCAATGAAAGCTTTTTTTGTTAATTTAGTTGCCATTTTTATTTCTCCTTACTTATTATTTACTTTCTTTTTCAAGTTTTTCTTTTAACATATTTAATCCAATTGTAACATTTCTAACTGGAGCAATTAAGCCACAAGCTAGGATAGTTAATAATTGTTCTCTTGGTGGAATGTTAGCAAGTTTTGCTATCATTTCTTTATCTACTACCTGACCTGCTACAACACCAGCAGCAATTTTAATTTTATCATTTTGTTTACTAAAATTACTTAATGCTTTAGCAGCGATAATCTCATCATCATAGGCAATTGCAAGTGCTTTTGGACCTACTAATTCTTTGGCTAAATCTTTATAACCTAACTCTTCTGACGCTCTTTTGGAAATATTGTTTTTTAAAATAGTAATTTCACAATTTTCCTTATGTAGATCTTTACGTAAATTAGTTAAATCAGATACTGTAAGACCTTGATAGTCAAAAGCGATAATTGATTTAGCTTTTTTAAATTTTTCTGATAAGGTTTTTACCTCATCAATTTTTCTTTCAATCGCTTTTTTCATTTTTCCTCCAATAAAAAATCTCTTCTTAGCCGTATGGTAAAAAGAGATCTTTATACCTAGGTAGGATTATTAAACATACGTCCCTACTGTCTACGGCTAATAATAATTATTTATTTTTCTTTTCTAATATTTTCAATATCTATCTTAACACCAGGTCCCATTGTTGAACATACTGTAATTGATTGAACATATTGTCCCTTAACAGTACTTGGTTTTAATCTAAATACTTCTTTTACAAAACTTGTTGCATTATCTTTAAGTTTTTCACTATCAAATGATACTAAACCAATTGGAAGATGAATATTTCCTAGTTTATCAACCATAAATTCAACTTTACCTTTTTTAATATCTGATACTGCTTTTTTCATATCAGTTGTAACAGTTCCAGTTTTAGGATTTGGCATTAAACCTTTAGGTCCTAAAATTTTACCAAGAACACCAAGTTTTGGCATCATTTTGGGAGTTGCTACAATAATATCAAAATCAAACCAACCTTTTTTAATTTTTTCTAATAGGTCAGCATCTCCTACAAAATCAGCACCTGCTTCTTGAGCAGCCTTAGCATCTTCACCATCACAAATTGCTACTACTTTTTTAACTTTACCAGTGCCATTTGGAAGCATAAATGCTCCTCTTAAATTTTGTTCTGCTTTTTTAGGATTTAAATTAGTTTTAATAGATAATTCTACGCTAGCATCGAATTTAGTAAAACTAATTTTTTTAACAATTTCACATGCTTCAAAAATTGGATAGAATTTTTGCTTGTCGAATTGTTTTTGAGCTTCTAGGTATTTCTTACTTCTTTTCATACTAATCTTTAACCTCGATACCCATATTTTTTGCGGTTCCTTCAACTATTTTCATTGCTTCTTCTACATTGTAAGCATTTAAATCAGGCATTTTCATTTCAGCAATTCTCTTTAATTCGCTAGTTGATATTGTACCAACTTTTTTAGAGTTAGGTGCTCCTGAACCTTTATCAATTTTGCAAGCTTTCTTTAATAAATCACTTGCTGGTGGAGTTTTAGTAACAAATGTATATGATCTATCCTCATAAACAGTTATTACTACAGGAACTGTATAACCTACTTGATCTTTTGTACGGTCATTGAATTCCTTAATGAATTGAGGAATATTTACTTGCGCTTGTCCTAGTACTGGTCCAACGGGTGGTGCTGGTGTAGCAGCTCCGGCAGGCATTTGTAATTTAACTTCCTTAATTACTTTCTTTGCCATAACACAACCTCCTTCTTTTAAATAAGCTTGTGGTTAGCGAATACTAATTCTCCCACTCGCGTTGTGTCTTTTAATTGACTAATTTATTTTACTAAAAAGGTCTAATTTTGTCAATTTTTTTACTTTCTTTATGAAAAAATACTTTAACCAAGACTCAAAAAGAGTTATTAAATTACTTGGAAATAATATAAAAAATATAAAAAAGTTAATAATTATATAAAAAAGAGTCAAAATAATTTATTTTAGTTTTTTAAAAAAATGTTTTTTTTAATAATTTATTTTTTATGATACAATAAAATCGAAAAAAAGTAAAGAACTGTGAGGTATTTGGAAAATATGTTTAAAAGAGATATTTATTTAAATCGTTTAATTAGTCGTTTAAATAACGGACTAATCAAGATTATTTCAGGCACCAGACGTGCAGGTAAGTCATTCTTGCTAAACACGATTTTTTATAACTACTTAATTGAGACAGGTATAAATAAAAAAAATATTATTAAATTTGCTTTTGATTCTGCAAGTGATTTAGAAAGTATTAATATAGATATTATTGCTCTTAGAAAAGAAAATAAAAAAATACCTTATCAAAACTTCATCTCTTTTATTAATAAAAAAACTAATGATAAAGAAAAGTATTATCTTTTATTAGATGAAATTCAACTATTAGATGGCTTTGAATTTGTTCTTAATGGCTTTCTTAGTAAGGGTAATTTTGATATATATGTAGCAGGAAGCAATTCTAAATTTTTATCAAAAGATATAATTACCGAGTTTCGCGGAAGAGGTGATGAAATACATATCCTCCCCCTAGCATTTAGTGAATACTTATCTAACTCCAATTTTAATATAGATGTTGCATGGGATAATTATATAACTTATGGGAGTCTACCGATTGTTTGTAATATGCAAACTGATGAGCAAAAAATAAGCTACCTTAAAAATATTTGTAAGGAGTTATACTTTAAAGATATTATTGAACATAATAAAATATACAAATCTGAAATACTGCCTGAAATTTTTGATCTTTTAGCAAGTTTTATTTCCCGAACCATTAGTCCTTTTAAACTAGCTAATACTTTTAAAAGTAAGACCAATCTAAATATAGATAGTCAAACAATAAACAAATATATAAATATCTTTGAAGACGCATATTTAATAAGTAAGTCTATTAGATATGATGTAAAAGGGAAAAAATATATCTCTACTCCATATAAGGTTTATTTTGAAGATATCGGAGTAAGAAATGCAAGACTTAATTTTAGACAGATTGAAGAATCTCATATTATGGAAAATATTATATACAACGAATTAAGATATAGAGGTTATCTTGTTGATACAGGAGCAGTTATAATCAATGAGCCTACTAATAAAAGAGATAAAAACGGAAAAATAATCTATCAAAAAAAAGAATATGAAGTAGATTTTATTGCTACAAAAGGAGCAAAAAAATACTATATTCAATCAGCATTAACCATAGATGACATTGAAAAATTAAAACAAGAAACTAATTCAATTAATAATATCTTTGATAATTTTAAAAAAATAGTTATTGTAAAAAATTTAATAAAGCCTCGTATAGATGAAAGTGGTATTGAGTATATCAGTTTATTTGATTTTTTATTAAAAAATCATAAAATATACGATTAAATTAATATTCGTAGACTTTTGATTTTAATAAATTACCAAGTTATTTTTATTAAATTTGTTTATTTAATTTTAAAGTAATGTAAAACAATTATTGAACTTTAATTTTTTTATAATAATATCATTATTTTACTGTATAACGATAAATTCAAACTATAAAATATTAAAGAATACTAAATAAATCTAATAATAATTAAATAATAGTATATATTTTTTACTTTGTACAATTTATGCAAAATTTGACTTTTGGGTATTTATACGATATAATATGATTGAGTTGAGGAAAATGAAAAAGGTAGCAATTTCATTTTTTTTAATGATAATATCATTCTATTTATTTGGTTTTAAAATAAATTCAGATATTACTATTCGAAAAATCATTCCTGGCCCCCTAAAATATTTATGCGAATTCGAATATTGCCCATCGCATATAGCTGGTACTCCTAGTTGTTATGAATTAATAAAACGCGATTTATATTTTTGCTCTTATAGAGATTTTATTAGTGATCTAAATACCATTCGTGATATCGAGGAAGTTAAAGGCTATTTTAAAGATGAAGATTCATACAAAGTTACTAACAAAATAAATAGTCAAAACTTTTTAAAGCAAGCAGATTTAATGTATCGTAGAATAAACCGTAGATATTTTTTTATTTCCTCCCATGGTTCAAAATATGGTGATGTATTTTTTTCACCATATAACAGTTATACAGCAAATCAATTCCCTGATATGTATAATACAAAAGTAGCTTTATTTTCAATTTGCTATGGTGGTGCAAGAAGTAATGCAGCAGAACATGTTGTTAAACACAAAGGCGTAAGTTACGCTATTGGCTGGACACAGTCTATTACTGTATCATCAGCGCGTTTGTTTACCACAAATTTTTGGAAATTTTTAATGGAAGACGAATATGAACAAAGTATTGAAGATGTAATATGGAAAACAATTAACCATATTTATTTACACCCTTCTCTTGACCATCCATTAGAATGGCGCATATTAAGACCAGTTTTATATCGTGCAGGTAAAGATCCTATATTTTTTTATAAACCTTCACCAAAGAAAATAAATAATAGATATTTAAATGGTCATAAAATAGTTGATAATTCACTATTATTTGAAAGTCAGCCTACTTCCTATCAGTATACAGATAATCCTAACACTCAGGTACTTTTGGAAAGGATTGAAAATATAGTAGAAAAAAGTAAAATATTTAATAGCTATAATTTAATTTTTGTTGAATCTGTTTTAGTAAAAATTAATAATGCTTATCATTTAATTTATAAATATAATTGTCATTTTAAAGGTAGCGCAGAATCTATAATTAGCTATTATTTAGATACTTCAACAAATGAACTTTTAGATAGTGAAACAGCTTTCAAATTAGGAATATAGAGGTAAAAAATGAAAAAGATTGCTTCTTTTATATTTATAATACTTTTAAGCATAATATTAGCTAGTTGTAATAATAAAGGGATTCAATTTAATAAAGAAGTTCTACACAATAAAGAGTTTCATAATTTAAAAATCGACACTATAAAAACAAATTTATTTTTTGAAAAACTTCCAGATAATAAATTACTAACCTTTTATTCACAGTATAAAAAAGGTCATCCACTTAACCTTAATGATTTTAATTTTAAAATAGAAACATCTTATGATTTTTCAAAATATGAAATTAAACAACAAAAAGTTATCTTTGCTAATAGAGTAGAAAAGGAGAAAAATTATTTTTATATGTTAACTCCAACTCTACATTTAGGAACTATTGTTACATTTATTAGTAAAGAAAACAATGCTAAAGTAATGACTTATTTATACGATAATGTTTTAGATAGAGTAATTAGTAAAGATTTTTTAAAACCAATTATATTTAGTAATAAAATACTAGATGTTTACACTCTTACAGAAGAAGACAATAAAGAAGGAGTATATATAAATGGTTTTAGATACGGTTTTAGATACGCTGAGTATTCTGATGTTAGTGATAAAATAAATCAAACTAATAACTTATTAGATTTATTTAAAGATAAAGAACTAAAGGGTACCTTTCATTATGACTATCTACAAAAAATGGATAAAGTAGATAAGGAAAATAATGTAGTTGAACATCTTGTAAAAGACTTCTTTAAAGATTATGATCTTTTATTTAGTGGACACTTTATTAAAGAAGTTAATAATGAATTTCATATTATTAATAAATATTATTTTAAATTAAAAAATGCACCAATTCCTAATAATAATCTTAATTTTTTATTAATAAACACCAATCTTAATCAAGTATATTTTATACTATTTAAATAATTTAGACTGAACTAATTTTTATTACTAGGCTATATCAATTTTAGGCTCACACAAAATTGTGTGGGCTTTTTATTATTTGAAAAGTAAGCATTGATGTTTAGCTAACAATTTAATAAAACGCTAAAAGCGTTTTATATCATCTACTTATTATTTGACTAAATAATTTTTAATAACTTTCTATTTTTTTACTCGGTTTTTGGTCTTTTAAATATAAGAATAAACTTACACCCTATATCATATGGTGAAACAGATACTAGCTCGCAACTGTATTCTCCTAATGTAGTCAGTAGTTCGTCTAATTTAGGTTTAAATGAAGCTAATAAACATTTAGTAGTTAGTCTTAGTAATGCAGGAGTTATATTTATAGTTTTATATTCCCATTTCATTAATAATTACCTTCTATTTTAAACTGCTTTCGTAAATCATTTTAAATCTTATATTTTTTAGTCATAAATATAAAAAAGAACAACAACCTTATTATTCTTGGCTCTCTTAAGAAGTTAGGGGTGAAAGTCTTTTTACACTAACCTCCACC
>CAUTQZ010000006.1:0-73532 GCA_963540875.1 uncultured Acholeplasmataceae bacterium
TAACTTACCTTTTTGGTTTGTTGTGCTGTCGATTGATATTTAGTTTCCAAAGACCATTTTAGAGCGTTTTTTTACAACGCTTATAAATATTAGCATAATCTAATTTATTTTCCAAATAATATGCTTAATAATCAAAAAAACGGAATTATTTAATGGTTTTAATTTGAATTTATGACTTATTTAATAACTATTCCACTAAAATATTTTTTAAACTTAGTTTTACTAATTGCTAAAGTTCTCTTTTTTAAAGAGTCAATAATAATAAAATGTCTTTTTTGACTTTCTATTACTACTACATAATGATTGGAAAAGTGCTTCTTTATTAGGACAATTGATGGTGAAGTAATTTGATTAGTATCAACACCCTCGTATGCTTTTAAATTAACATTATATTTTTTGGCTAGCAAAATAATACCATATATTGAATCACCACACTTAGGACTACTAAAATCAGTAATCGATATATCTATATCATAATAAAATAATAAATTTTTTAGCGCTACTCTCCCACAGGAATAATTATCATTTTGTTTTTCACATAATGGATAATAACTAAATTTTAAAGTAAATAACATTCTTATAAAAAGGATAAATGGCACTAAAAAAAATATTAAAGGAATAACTAAACTAATAAAAATAATCTCATTTTTAGCAAACATTAAAAGTAAATATCCAAATAGCCCTAAGTTAATAATTAAAATCTTACCGCTTATTGGTCTATCATTAGTGTATCTATTTGAAAATAAAAATTGCTTTTTAGTAAATAAATAATGGAAATAATAACTACTACCAAAAATAAAAACTAGACTAATACTAATTAAAATGCCATATACTAAGTTATTAAAAAATATGTTAAGACTAATTAATGGAATAATAAATAAAAAGATTTTAAAAGTAAGATTTTGTTTTAAAAACTGATTAAGTATTTTAATATCTTCGTAATTATTAATAATTTTGAATTGATTAGATAATTTGTATCTAGTTTGAACTAAGATGATATCTAACTCTTTTCCTAAGGAAGAAATGATTATTACTGAAGTTATAAAAATTATATTATTAAAACTAATAAATGTTTTAGATGAGTAAAATAAAATAATTAGCCAAATGAATCTAAAAATAAAATCTAGCAATTGATCAAGTAGTGCTTCACTTAAATTAAGATCTTTTTTTAGTAGTGAATTAGTTATTCCCTTTATAGCATTTTCTTGATAAGTATTTTCATTAAAACTTGGGGTTTTTATTACTTTTTTATTTTTAACCTTATAGTTAGTAATGTTTATTAAAGGTATTAGCGTAAATATAATAGTTAATAATCCAAAAATTAATGCTAAGTATACTAATAGTGTAGTTAAATTAAAGCCATCTATTAAAAAATAATAACCACTATTAAAATAATAAAATAAAGATAATTGATTATCACTTAACTGAAGTGAATATCTTAGGATTAAAAAATACAAAATAGAAAATAATGCCGTTAATAATACTTTTTTAATTTTATAAAAAAATGGTGATACTTTTGCTAGTATTAAGATAATATTTTTAAATAATTCAGTACAAAATACTGAAGATGTACAAATTATTATCATACTTAAAATAAAACCTAATAAAAAAAGGAGAGCACTACTAATTATATAAATAAAAAAAGGAAGCATAAATACTAAGGTACTAATAATACTATCTTTTAAAAGAATAATATTATCAACTAAATGAATTTTATATTTTGAAAAAGAAAATCTTTCTAAAAAAGTGTTTTTTTCTAAGTTTGTTACTAGGAAATTATTCTTTTGTAAAATAAAAAAACTAAGTAAGAAAAATGAAGTTAAATTATATTCTTTTATATTAGAAATTAAATCATTAAATTTAAACCAAAAACCTAAAGAAAAAATTAGCCCTAATAATAAAATAGCCACATAATCAACATTAAAATATTTTAGGATTATATTATTAGGGTTCTGTCTAAACTTTATTAAAGTTTTATATAAATATTTAAATCTCGTGTTTGTCTGCATAAAGATTATTAATTACTTCATTACTCATAGATTGTTCATTATTAGTTAGATCTAAAAACAGTGCGTTTATATCTTTATTTGTATTTTTTAAATCTCCATCAAAAACTATAGTGCCATCACTTATAATAACTGCTCTTGTAATTAGTTCATCAAGCATTTTTAGTAAATGTGATGAAATTAAAACTGACCTACCGTTTTGGGCAAATGATTTTAGGATGTTAGTAAAAAATAAAATTGCTTTGGTATCAAGTCCATCAAAAGGCTCATCTAAAAGTAAAAGTTTGGGTTTACTAATAAAAGAAGCAATTATAGCTAATTTTTGTTTCATTCCTTTAGAATAACTTAATACTTTCTTATCTAAATAGGATGTCATTTCAAAACCATCAATTAATTCTTTTAAATAACTTAGCGCCTCTTGTGGCTCAATTCCTAATAACCCTGCGTAGTATGTTAAATATTCTTTGCCTGTAAAGGCTTCAAAAATTTCTACATTTTCAGGAACATATCCCACATAATTTCTATAGAGTAAACTTTTTTTTATATTAGAATTATTTACTAATATCTCACCATTATATTTTTTTATAAGCGCTAATATGGTTTTAATAATAGTAGTTTTACCGCTCCCATTAGGACCTAATAAACCAACGATTTCATTTTCATTTATAAAAAAAGAAACTGATTTAACAGCTTCTTCTATACCATATCGAACTATTAAATTATTAACAGATACTATTTTGTTAATTAGTCTTCACCCTTTATGATACCAATTGCTTCTAAAACAATAGCAATAATTTTTAATATAATGGCAATTACTCCTAGAACTACAGCAAGCGCTTTTTTCATTTTATAAACCTAAATAATCAAAAATCATAGAAATTAGTGCTACGATTTTAGACCACAGTCTCCATTTACCGGTTCCTGTTATTGATTTTAAATGTTGGGTATTTTTTATTTCTTTCATAAAAAGCCTCTAGAAGATTTTTGTATTTACGATATTATTTTCTATACTTATTTTATCATTTATTCAAGTAATTAGGAAAAATTTTTGCGTATTTAAGCAATTATTTTCTATACCAATTGCATCTTAACGATCAACTAGAAAAAAATTGTGTATTTACGCATTATTTTTACGATTTAAACTAAGATAAGCAAAAAGTAAAAGGACTAGCAAAGCTAGTCCTAGTTTAACTTCTTCTTGATTCTAAATATTGCGTTGTATACACTATTTACTTTCATACCTAACTTATGAGCGATAGCACTTATATCTTTATTTTGTTCAAAGTATAATTTATAAACATTATACTCCATTGAAGACAAAAGTGATAACTTATCTTCAAGCATTGATGATTGTTCTTCAATAATAAAATCACTTTCTACACTTTTAGGCGATGAATACATCTCATCTATTTCTTCACAAACGCTGTATTGATACTCTTTTTTTAATAAAGCCCAATAACGACGCTTTAGAATTAGTTCAAAATATCTAGTAAAGGTTTTATCATATCCGTCTACAAAAGATATTGCTGCTTTATGAAGACAAATTATTCCTTCTTGAAAATAGTCATCATGACTTCCACTAGGAACATTGTATTGCCTTATATAGCGCCAAATTAGTTTTTCGTATTTTTTAAATAGGCATTCTAGAGCAATACTATCTTGCTCACTTTGAATTAAGTAAAGAAGTTCATAATCATTACCATAATCCATAGTACCTCTTAATTATTATTTTTTAAATATTTGATATCCTAGTATGCCAAATGCTACTCCTACATTTAATGATGAGACATTACCATACATTGGAATTTTTACTAAATAATCACAATTATCCATCACAAGTTTACGCATCCCTTGACCTTCAGAGCCAACTACCATGGCTATCATATTTTTTTTTGGTAGTTCCCTATAGTCAAGAACTGCTTTATCACTTGAACCTATAATAGTATATCCTAGTGTTTTAAGATAAATAATTGCTTGATTTATATTAGCAACCTCAATAATTTTAACATATTCTAGTGCTCCTGAAGCGATTTTTGCACAAATTCCGTTTACTGGGGCTTGATTGTTCTTACTAATTATAACTCCCTTTAAACCAAGTGCATTAGATGTTCTTATTATTGATCCTAGGTTTTGGGCATCAGTAATTTGATCAAGGATTACTAAATCGCAGGATGGATATAACGTTAAAAATTCTTTTAAAGCAATACTTTTATAAGGAGCAATATCTGCAACAACGCCTTGATGAGAGCCATTACTTGTAAGTTTATTTAGTTCATCTTTAGCCACTTGCTGGAAGTATATGTTATTTTGTTTTAAAAATAATAAAAATTTAGCATCATTAAATTTTTTATCTAAATACAATTTATAAAACTCATGTTTATTAGCCACACAAGCCTTAATTGCATTTTTTCCATAGATAATCATTATTTATTTTTACGATTATGTTTACTCTTTCTTATTTTTGTCGTAATATTTTTTCTTGTTTTTTTAATAAATGCCGTAGTATTAGATGATATCGCAATAACTGGGTAGGCAGAAAGGACAATAACAATGGCAAGCATTTTCTCAATAGTAGTAAGTTCTTTACCTTTAGAATAACCAATAGGAATAAATGGTGCTAACTTGAAAAACTCAGGTACTAGAATAACTGAACCAATAATAGCAGCAACCATTCCTAAAATTAGAATTGTTCTTGGCACGTTAAGTGGTTTACAGATCTTAATTAAGATAAACATAAAAACTGATATTGCCGCATATAAAATTAGAGTTGATTCTACTGTAGTATCGTTTATTCTTAAGATTTTCTTAAAGGCATAAAAGATGAAAATACTAATAATCATTGCTAAAGCGCCTGGAAGGGCTGATTTAATAATTTCTGATAAAAAGCGATGTTTTTTAACTATAGCCTCGTTAGTCTCTAAGGCTAGGAAAAAGGATGGAATACCTACGATAAACCAATCAATTAGTAATAACTGCGATGGTTGGATTGGATAATTAAAAGCTCCCCCAGTACCGATAATAAGTTGCAAAATGATTGTTATTAGTGTTAATAAAATAGAAAATACTGTTTTAGTTAAAAAGATAGTGGCAACTTTTTTAATATTGTTAATTACTCTGCGACCTTCTTTTACAACTTTAGGCATTGAAGCAAAATTTGAGTCTAATAAAATCATATTAGCCACATTTCTTGCCGCCTCAGAACCTGAGGCCATTGCAATTGAGGTATCTGCTTCTTTAAGAGCTAGGATATCATTAATACCATCACCAGTCATACCAACAGTTCGTCCCATTTGCTTAAATGATTGGATTAACCATTTTTTTTGTTCAGGAGTAACACGACCAAATACTGTATAATGTTCTGCTGCTACTCTTACCTCATCTTCAGTCATTTGATGAAGGGAGACATATTTATGAGCATTAACAATACCTACTTTTTGAGCAATTCTTGATACTGTAACAGGGTTATCGCCTGATATAACTTTAACTTCAACTCCTGCTTCATTAAAATATTCTAGTGTCTCTTGGGCGTCTTCACGAATGCCATCATCTAAGATAATTAAAGCAATTGGTTCTGGCGTTTTAGTAAATATTTTATCTTTTATCTTTTCATTAACTTGTGCTAAAAGAATTACTCTTGAGCCAGCCCTGTATGCTTTTTCAGCTTTATCTTGTACAAGAGAGTATTTTTTTCCTAGTATAAACTCAGGTGCCCCTAATAAAAAGGTAGCATATTTAGGTAGTTCTACTGCTTGGTATTTTAGCTTAGAATCAAATGGAATCTTAGCAACTGCTTCTACTTCTAATTGGGTTTTAAATCGTTCATCTAAGGCTTTATCAGTAGCATTGTTTACTCCCATTATTTTAATAATTAGACCAATTGCATCATCAGGAGAAAGAATTGGATTTTCTTTAATGGTAATAACTTCAGATACTGACATTGTACCATCAGTAATAGTTCCAGTTTTATCAAGGCATAGAGTATCAACGCGAGCAAGAGTTTCTATACATGATAGTTCTTGCACTAGTGTTTTATGAAGTGATAATCTTACTACTCCTACTGCTAGCGCCATACTTGTTAATACTACTAGACCAGCAGGAATCATACCAATTAGTGCTCCTACGGTAGAAATAATTGGCTTAGATAGTGCTTCTCGCTCAAAGTTTACTCCTCTTGTAGATAAATATAAAAGGGCCGCACCTAGAATAACCACAATTACTCCTAAGATCTTAATTAAAAAGTTAATTGAACCTATTATTTGCGATTTAGGACGGTTATATTTTTTAGCCGCTTGTGAAAGTTGCTCGATATATGTATTTTCACCAATTAAACAAACCTGACCATAGGCACTACCTGAGACTACAAAAGAACCGGAGTATAAAATAGAACCTTCTTTTTTTAAAATAGCATCCGCTTCGCCGGTAAGCATTGACTCATTTACTTCAACCGGATACTCGCTTCGCATTACTAGATCGGCTGGGATCTCCATTCCAGGCTTTAGGACAACAATATCATTATATACTAGCTCATTGGGTGCAATTAATTGTTCTTCGCTATTTCTTATAACAGTAACCATTTCCTTACTCTTAAGGGATAATTTATCAATAATAATCTTAGCCTTAATTTCTTGAATTAAATAGATAAATAAATTAGCAGCCACTGCTAAAAGGAACAAATACTGTGATGGGGCTGCTTTAGCATATATAAGAAGTCCTACCATTAAAAGCATTAAAATATTAAAAAAACTAAATATATTTTTAAATAAGATAAAGACAAACTTTTTTGATGATTTAGTACTGGCTTTATTTATTAGTCCTGCTTTATAACGAGCACTTATTTCTTCACTGCTTAATCCTTTTTTAATATCAGGATTATAGGCACTAATTATTAGTTTTGGTTTTCTTTTGGCTTTTTTCTTTTCAAACTTAGCCTGTTTTTTTGCTTTTTTTATTTCTTTTTTTACAATCTTTTTATCTTCGCTTTTTTGATTATTAAGCATTTGAGGAGTAATTTTATATAAATTACTTGCTTCTTCAATTTTAATATCGATTGGTTTTATTCTACTCATCTAATGCTCCTTTTGCTATTAAATCTTTTTTAATTTTATCTGCTTGACTATAATTTTTTTCATCTTTTGCTTTAAGCCAAGCACTATATAGTCCTACTACCTCATCGCTTGGGTTATACTCAAGTGGGATTCCTATTAAATTAAGCAGGTGATTGATGGTATTTAATTTAATGGCTAAAGTAGTTAAGTCTTGTTCTTTATTTATTTCTTTTAAATATTCAAATAGATACGATATCATTAATGCTGTATTAAAATCATTATCAAGGGTGGCTTTAATTTTATTAATAAAAATAGTATCTAGATTAGAAGTTCTTATATTATTATAGCGAATAATTAAACTTTTACTTTTTATTGTTCTCTTTAGTTTTAAATACTCTTTTTCGTATTGCTTGATTAACTCATCAGAATAACTAATTCTAACGCGATACAAGTGAGCATAAATTAAAAGTTTAAAACTATGTGGGTGATAGATTTTAAATAGTTCTTGGGCTTTAATAATATTACCAAGTGATTTAGACATTTTTTGATTATTAAAATCAAGCATCCCACAATAGATAAAATTATTAGCAATCCTATTTTTATTAACTGCAAGATATTGAATATTTTCATTTTCATGATGGGGAAACTTTAAATCCATTCCGCCTCCATGAATATCAATTGTCTGTCCTTTAAAATAATCGCTAATTATAACAGCACACTCAGTATGCCAACCAGGCCGACCACTGCCGTGAGATGAGGGGTATTTGATTCCTTCGGTTGTATTTTTCCAAAGGGCAAAATCAAGTGCAGACCTCTTATTATCAGTATTATTCTTTAATAACTCTTTAGTATTTTGTTTACTAATACGACCATACTCATTAAGATAATTTTCTACCTTAAAATAAATACTCCCATCACTTACATAGGCGTTATTTGAACTAATTAATTTATCTAAAAAATTATTGATACTATCAATATAATTAGTCGCTAGTTGATAAGTTATGGGATATTTTATATTTAGCGCCTTTAGTAATTGATAAAAGCCTTCAATATATGTTGCTGCTACTTCTTTTTCACTTTTATTTTCACTAATGGCTTTTTTTATTATTTTATCATCGATATCAGTTATATTAGAGATAAAATTTAGCCTAAGGCCAAGATATTCAAAATATCTTGCTAAAAGATCAAAAATAATAACTGATCTCATATTACCAATATGCAGATCATCATATACCGTAGGACCACATAAGTAAATAGAAACTTCATTATTTTTGATAAGTTTTAACTCTTCAATTTTCTCGCTAATCGGATTATAAATTTTCATTATTATAAATAATACCTCTTAATTTTTTTAAAATTACAAACATTGAATAAGTATCAAGTTTACAATATTCTAACATATCTTTACGAAGTCTAATAATCGCATTTTTATCAACAAGTTTTCCTAATTGTAAAAAAGAAGTATAAGCCATTACTCCGTTTTGAACATTAAGTTCTTTATAAGAAAGTTCAGGTGCAAAGATAGGCAGCACTTTCTTAATTGAAAATGAGCCATATAATTTACGGTGATAAAAGTAATAAACCGTCTCGCTTGTATTTGATACTTCTTTTGAAGGAATTAGTCCTAAGTATAGATCTATAATTCTATCATTAATATTATTTAGTTTTGCACTAAGTTCTGGAAAATATGAGGCTAACTCCTTTAGGCGTTGTTTTTCAAATGTTTGATTATATACTACAACTGATCCAGTTGGACCAATTGAATCGCATAACTTTTTAGCCAGATCATATCTTTGGTCTTCTTTATCATTTGTAGCAAGAAAATCAATATTATCATCTTTATCACACACACCCGGTTCTTTTTCAATATGAAGTGAAAATTGGAAAAGTGATTGGGTGTAGCATTTTTCATCCTTAAATCTAGGTAGTGGTTTAGGAAGAGATTCAAAATCAAGATGATATAGGGGGTAGACTAAATTTTTATTAAGCCATTCTTTTAGTCTAGTTCTATCTAAATAGTAATCATTTAATGATGGCGCTTGGATAACTTTTAATTGCGTTTTTTGTCTTTCACCTGATAAATACTCTTCCTTCATGTTTTTAATATCTTTTAGTTCATCATTATTAAGACATTCATAAAAATCATCTTTTTTTGCTTGCCCTGATACTTTAAAACCATAATGATAGTGATAAAAATTAAATAAGTTTTCAACCGGATTTATCTTATTATCTTTAAGGCACAGTTCAAAATAAATACATTCTCTAGTTTTTTTACGCAAGCAATTTTTTCCTATCGGTACTTTATTAATATTACATTCATTTAAAGATGAAATGGCTGCATTAATATCATTTTCCATTTTAGTTTTACAAATTAAATTAGTAAAATTAGTTGCATACACTAAAGTTATAATTTCATTATAATCGTATTTAGGTTTACCATTTTGCACTTTTCCATCAAAGATATATTTAGAATTAAGTACGGCTAGATAGTATTCGACTTTTTTATTCTTAGGGTTATATATACTAGATCTTTCATAAATATAGCACTGAAATGCTAGATCATAAATAGACCTTCCATTATCATGAAAAGGATTAATTAGCGCTTCTTTTTGGCTACTTAATTTAAATTCATTATTAGTGCCTAAAACTTGTCTATCATCATAAGAGTACAAAATTCCTTCACTTGATTTTTCAAAATAAGGTATCTTTGGTGCAATTTTATAAAATCTAGAATCAGTACTAGCCTTACATTCAATAATCCTAATTGCTTTATCGTCTTCTTGAAAGATATCCATAAAAGCATAAAACTTATAGCCATCTATTGTATGCTCAATATATTTTTGTTCTTTAAAAGACTGACCATAAATAACTTTACCACCAAAAAGATTTAAAACTTTTTTAGCAGCTAGTTCTTCAACTAAATTAAAATCATCCATAAAAGCAAGTTCTTCTTGCTTGCCTATTTTTAGTTGCTCAAAATCTATTTCGTCTTCATTATCAGTTTCATAGATTTCCTTTAGCATATCCATTTTAGCCTCTTCAAGTTTAATTTCTCTATCTTCAGTAAATAATTCATCAAGACTACTATCATCAATAATGGCTTTAGTTTTATTTTGCTTTAACTCATTTAATGCCGCAAAACGCTTGCAACGGATTAAATTTAAAAATAGAGTTTTAGGAATCCTCACTGATGCCTAACTCCTTAAAAAATAATTCTCGATTAGTTTTAGTAGCTAAACGATGTAGTATTTTTGCTTTGTCTGTTAGATTATTGTTAAAATCAATATTAGTAAGCGTACTATAAATAGGTTCCCCGTTGATAATAGAGATACTTTTAAAAAAGTTATTCTTATCATCAGCATTAAATACTTCTTCAAGCAGGTTTTGCTCTAAATGACCATCATTATAAATTTGACTAGTAACTGGTAGCACCCGGTTATTATCACTTATTGTATTATAATAAGTAGCCGTTGAGTTAGCGCTATATAAACCCACATTAACTTTATTAGTAGATATCTCATTAACTTTATCTGTTTTTAATAAATTACCAAAATCACCAACATGATAAAGGAAATTATTTTCACAATAAAGGGAGGCAATATTTTTAGCAAATCCTGCTACTAAGCCAAAATAGTAATTACGCTCAGGCATTTGATAGACCTCTAATTTAGCAAGTCTGCCTCCAATAGCTGTAAGCTCAAATACACCGTCTTCATCTAATCTTGAGTATATTTTATACTCATATTCTTTATTCTCACTTTTTTTATCATCTTTATGCTCATAAGCAAAATCGAATGTAGCAATTGCATATAAAGATTTAAAGTCTTGCGATTTTTTTAAATATTTAAATTTTAATTTAGTAAGATATGGATATTCGTCTTGTTTAGGATTTAGAGTAATATCTTCAAAGATAACTTCATCTTTATCATTTTTAAAAGGATCTTTATATTTATCCTTATTTTTTTCTTTATCCTCACTATTAACATTTTTATTTGTAGTATCAGTTCGTCCGCTTCTAGCAAAAGTTTCGGTATAGTGAAGTTTAACTTCTAAATTTTTTCTTACTTCAAACTCAATATAATAATAGCCTTCAAATTTCTCATCAAGTTTATAATCCTTAGGATAGTATTCTTTATCACCAACAGTTATTTTTTTAACCTCGTGAGTATTATCACCACCACTATAAACATTACGCATATGTTTTGCATAGTTCATTTTTCTGCGGAAAAATACTTTAGCCTTCTCGCCATATTTATAGGTTTTAAAAATCTTATTATCAACTTTATAAATATTATTATCAGTTGAAGTGTCTTCTTTAACATATTCTTCTTTATAGTTTTTAGTAAAATCAAAACAAAGGCCTACTCCTAAAAGAGTAACAAAGTATTCTTTTTCATTATCTTTTTGAAAAGTTTTCTCTTCAGTATTAAAATTAACTTTATTATCTTTAAGATAAATATAACCAAAATGAGTTTCTTCAGATGATTCCATATAACCACAAACAAGTCCTGCGTAGGTGTTATATTTTTTACCAGAGAACTTCTTTAAATCTGCCATTTTATAATCATCTTTATCAGAACCGGTTTCTAATTTATCCATATGAAGCAGTCTTCTTTCATCACACAATACATTTAGCTCAGAGGATTTAATAGTAATATTTTGCACAATATTAGTAGCATTTCCGGCCACAAGACCAAAAGCCATCCCTGAATTAGATCTATTGATAAATGTCGCTTTTACATTACTTATATGAATATTAGTAATCTCACCTTTACTTACACCACATAATAAGCCTGCACCAGTATCAAGACCGCTTTGATTTTCTACTGCATATGGAAGATGAGATAAATAGGTAAGACTAATATTATTTAAGGTAATATTAGTAATCTTGGCATCTTTTTGTATTTCTCTTGCAATTAAGCCAAATTTCTTTATCTCTTTTACTTCTTCATAATCTTTATATAATACTTGCGAGTTATCATAGGTAATATCTTCAAGCACTAAATCAGTGACTTTTGAATTTTCTAATAGCTCATCAAATAAACCAAAAGAAACATATTTATTAAACTTAGGCTTTTGTACTTCATAGTCAACCTTATAGCCATATTCTTTACTAATATAGTTTTTCTTTTCAGTGTTAATATTTATATTAAAAATTCGTTTATTATTTCCATCAAACCAACCTGCAAATCTAGGGGCTAAGGGAACAAATTCTTTATCTTTAAAATCAAGATCACTTACTAATTTATAATTTTGCACTACTAATCCTGATTCGGTATTAAGGTTATAGTTATTAGCAATATTTAGGTAGTCGTCAACTGATTTAATTTCTTTAATATCATTTAAATCATAATCAGGATTATCTGTTTTATCTTTAAAATCAACATATTTTTTTTCTTTATCATCAAAATGTGGCCACTTTTTACCATCTTGGTCAACTAGATCAAAAACACGAAACTCATTTTCATATTTTTTCTTCTCGTCTTTTTCATCCTTATCTGTTTTCTTTTTATGTTTAAGATATGCTCCAAACTTAGGTTCAAAGTCTTTTGAATAGCCAAGGCCAAAACATACTCCTGTATAATAGCCTGTAGCAGAATTATAAGTAAGCTTACTGCGCTCAATTCTACCAGATGATGTCTCCCATTGAATAAAAAAGTAGTTATCCTTAGTATAAATATAATTATTTGTTTTTTTAAGTTGAACTTGATATTCAATTTTATTACGCCAAGATTTTCTTCCTTTAATCGTAAATTCACCTTCAGGTTTTTTTACACAAGCCCATAATAAGAGCCCTAAAAGAAATAAAATTAGCATAGTTAAATTTTTCTTAATCATAATATCCTCTCTATATTTTGATAAATTAGCATTTTTTTATATAATATATTTGCGGTTCCATAGCCAAGCTGGTAAGGCAGTGCTCTGCAAAAGCTCGATCGTCGGTTCAAATCCGGCTGGAACCTTTTTTTTATGCTTTATTTTCAACCGGATAGCCATTATGCCAATTAGTATGAATGGCTGACATATCATCTGATTTTCTATCTATTTTAATTTTAATTAACTTAGGTAGTGCTTTAAATACTTTCTCATCGGTTCTAATAAGTTCTTTATCAATTTCTACTAACTCACAATTAGGGAGATCTTTGATTGATTCTTGCATTAATCTTAAAACATTTTTTAAAACTACTTTTTTAACATGCTTTAATGAACTACTGCCTGATTGTGAAAGTACTCCTTTAGTAATTTCTTCAAACACGTCTTCCCCGCTAAGTTTACCATTTATAGTTATTACACCACCTGGTTGTGAGTGGTTAGGGTTAATAGCAATTAGTCTTTCATTAATAACAAAATAATTTTTACCATCACGTTCAAAGATGTTTTCTAAAAATTTAGTTTGATTAAATATATACTCACCAAAAGTACCTAGATATTTAGAATATTGCACTTTCTCTAATACTTCACAACCATAGAATGCTTCATCACCTAAATGCTCCACAATTCTTAAATTAGCCTCAGTTATTTTTTTACAAAATCTAAAAGCACGATCTTTTATTTTTTGGATATGTTCTAGATTTATCTTTTCTAAATTATAACAGCCAGAAAAAGTGTCTTCGTTAATATCTCTAATAAAATCATGGAGTTTTACTTCTTTAATAAGGCTATTGTGCATGAATGCTTCCCTTGCAATTGATTTAATAAACTCAGGTAAAGTATATTCTTCTTTATCTAGGCGATATTTAAATAGTGTTTTCCCAATGATAATATTTTCTTTATCTTGAGCAAGCATTTTATTTAAATAGATAGTATCTTTAAAAATATTAGTATTATTAACTTCAGATATACCATTTGGGATAGAGACAAATTCTAAATTAGTATAACCATTAAAAATATCACCATCAAAGCAAGTTATTTTATAACCACCATAATTAGATGGAATCCCTACATATCTAATTGCTTTTTTATCGATAGTGTCTTCATTTTTAATACTAGTAATAGATAGTTCATAATTAGAAAGAGATTTAAGAGTAATATTAAAAAAATCATCGACATTAACTAACTTAGGGTATAGGGTAATATTTTCACTATATGGAGTATCAAAATCAAATGGTTTAGTTAACTCTTTATCTAAAAACCACCCAAGAAATACTTTACCATCAATATCAGGAATAGTTTGTTCATATTGCTTTAAACTTGAGCCTTTTTTAAATACCACATCATAAATTGGCGTATTATCAAACTTACATACAGCCTCGTCATCTTCTTGAAAGATAGCCTCAAGGGTATAGGTATTTTCTACCGTTGATTTTTTATTTTCATCTAAAACCATAAAAGGATCAAAAGTTATTTTCTTACCATTAATATCTAGCTCCCAGCGAATAAACTTTTTATCTTTAAAACCAAAATAATTAAAACCTGGTGCTTTATTTATTGGGTCTCCTTTATATACATGAAGGTTATAATTGTATAGTCTTGCTTCTGCTGTTAGTTTATTTTCTGGAATCTTATAAATAATAGTATCGTGTTTTTCTTCTTCAAAATAAGGATAGCCTTTTGTGTCTTGAGTTATTGGCTTGGTAAAATCAAATTTAGGTGAATTGGCATTAGGATTTTTTTCAGTTGACCAAAATTTAAATTTATGTTTATCAAGTTGGGGATCTCTAATATATTCATTATGAAACATAAAAGGTTCCCCTTTTTTTACATATCTTACATAATCTATTCGATTAAATGGTTTTTCTTTACCTTGATTAAAAGTAAGTTTTACTGTTTTTCTTGTTCTTTCCCATCTAGCATAAATAGTACAAGATTCTTTTATATCACTTGATGATAGTACTGGCTTAGTTAGTTTTTTATCAAAATACCAGCCAATAAATTTATAACCGGTGTATTGCTCAGCGTGATAGTTTTCAAGGTTAAATTTAAAATCTGGGTCATTGTTAAAATTTCCTACTTGCGGTTCCATATCAAATGGCGCTGACATTAGGTCATATTTTAAAACTAGTTCTCCTTTATTTATATAGTTAGGTGATATTTTAGTATGGGTATCAACAAACTTTGAATGAATTCCAACAATTTTTGAGTTTTGTTTAAAGTTAAGAAAAACTTTACTTGGATTTTCATACTCATAGTCATTTATTGCTTGCTGAAAAAACTTGCGATGCTTATTGATATAAGCAAGGATACTTTCTCCTTGACGAGCATAGCCTTCATGGAGGTGCTTGATATCACCTGGTTTTGCGTTAAAATAAACATGGACTTTTTTAGGCTTACAACCAAAAAAAGCAAATGCAGCAATAATTAAACTTAAAATTAGAAATACTTTTTTCATATTTCACCTCTAATCAATAATATTTATTTTAGCACATTTATAACCTTTTAGGGTTGTTTTTATCTTTATAGTTCCTTTTTTTACTCTTTTAACAACAATAACACCGAGCCCATTAAATAGTTTTATTTGTGGCTTTTTTAAACCACTCCAGTTAAGTCTATCAAGCGAGGCACTGCTACCATTATCAGTGCCTATAATAGATGCATTAGATGAGTATTTAATACTAATTAAATTATCGCTATAAGGGTATACTTCATCATTATTATTTGTAAGTGCTACTATAAGATAGTACAAGTTATCATAGTTATGTAGCTCTTCTTGTTTTAAAGATATTTTAGTAGGTGAAGTAATTGTTTTTAATTCTTTAGTTAGGACAACTTTTCCATCATTATCATAAGATTTAACTTTTAGCACGCCACTAGAATAAGGAAGTCTAACTTTAAAATCAAGGCTATTAGGATCTTTTCTATATTCTCCAATTAGGTTATCATTAAGCCAGACTTTAATTAGATCATTAGATGAGTAGATATTAAATAATAAGTTATTTTTATCTAACTGATGACCATATTTAGTTAAGTATGGCTCATCATTATCTTCTAAATTCATAGTACCGCCAATATGAAGGGTTGGCTCTTTTTTATTCCAAAGGGAGCGATACCAGTAATAATCATCCTTAGGAATACCGGCTAGATCGATAATACCAAAAAAAGAACTTTTAACAATATTTTTATAATCGTTTAACCATGGAGTTGGTTCACCTAAATAATCAATTCCTGTCCAGATAAACTCACCAAACATGTTTTTATTCTCTAATACAAACTTTTGCGACTCCAGGGCAGTATGTCCCCATCCAACTCTGTCGGTTGGAAAATTATTTAAATAATAATTAGTCCTTTGGTTTCTGTTTTCTTCATTGCAGACATCAATACTATAATTATCTTTAGTATCAATATAGATCCCCCTTGATTTTACAGCACTGCTAGACTCTGATAAGAAATAGCGCCAATCAGGGTGTCTTTTAACTAAATCAGGATATTCTTTAATGGCGTAATTTAGCCCGCAGATAGGAAATAAAGCCATAAACTTATCTAAATTAGCAATATCTTCAGCCTTAATAAAGCAATAGCCATTTTGCCCAATAGTACACTCTCTTGTGCTATCAAGTGAATTTTTTAGTGCTATTAGTTTTTTAGCCCACGCAAAAGTTTTCTCATTTGGTCTATGGGTTTCATCTAATTCATTACCAAGACTATATAAAAATACCGATGGATGCAGGCGATCTCGTTTAATCATTTTTGCTAAATCAAGTTCAGCATAACTTAATTTATTAGGATTATTTAGATTTGGAATTTGTTCAAAAAATCGTCCGTAGTCATGTTTTCTTTTGCCCATATACCACGTATCAAAGGCTTCATCAAATAACAAAAAGCCCATCTCATCACATAGCTCTACTAATTTATCTGATGCCATATTATGGGTTGATCTAATTGCATTAACCCCCATATCTTTAAATAAAGCTAACTTTCTTCTAAGTGATGTTTTATAATCTACCGCCCCAAGGGAGCCATTATCATGGTGGATACAAACACCGTTTAACTTCATTAAATTATTATTTAAATAAAAACCCTCGTTAGTAATTTTTATCTCTCTAAACCCATAATTAATGTTTACTTCTTCACAAAAGCAGCAAGTAGTTAGAGCAATCTTAATTTGATAAAGATTAGGATTTTCTACACTCCAAAGTTGAATTTCAGGTAGTGCAATTTGTTTTGATACTAAATTATCTTTAATATCTAGTTCAAATACATTTAAAAGGTTATTATCTTTTAATAAACTTAGTTCTATTTTTTTTATTTTAGAACAATCTCCTATAACAGGAAATGATATATTAATTGAATTATCTTTACTAAAATAATTTATTACTACATCATCTAAATCAATAAAGGTTTTATTATGTTCTATTAAATAAACATCTCTAAAAATACCAGAGCCTGAATACCATCTTGAACTTGGTTGAGGATTGTTGACAAAAACAGTAATTAAATTTTGGCCATTATTTAGAAATTCGCTTATCTTAGCCTTTATCGGAGTGTAGTAGTTTTTATTTATTGCTACTAATTTTTTATTTATATATACAAGCGATTGGCCTAAAATGCCACCAAAATGAATAAAGTAATTTATATTTTCTTTTTTATCAATAGTTATAACTTTTCTATAAACTGCGGCTCCTCCATCTAAAAGAGCACCCTCGTTTTGAGCAAGGGATTTTAAATTAAAATCTTTAGTAATACTATAATCATGCGGAAGATCAAGTGAAGTAAAACACCTAGAATTATACTCAATATCTCTAGGGTCTCCTTTTTTAAGATTATTTAAAAGGCAAAATTGCCAGTTATTATTTAGTAGTGTTTTTTTCATAAATTAACTGCTCCAATATATTATTTAGTTCATTTAATCTTTTAGTTATCCCACTATATAGAGCTTGGTTAGAGTAATCTAACCCTCCTGCTTTAGCAATCTCTAAAGTTGGTTTAGAACCACCAAGTGATAACATTTTAATAAATTTAGTAAAGTCTTTACTCTCTTTAATTTGTTCATATATAGCCAGTGAGCCTGCAATAGATGTTGCATATTTATAAACATAAAAAGGAGATTCAAATATATGTGGTACATATGCCCATAAGAAGCCTTTATATATTTCAGGAGTAATATCTATATCATAATAGTTTTTAAATAGTTCTTTAATTATATTATTATAATCCTCGTAAGTTAAGAGCTCATCTTTGCTTTCTGCTAGATGAACCTTATATTCAAATTCTGCAAGAAGTACCTGGCCATAAAAAGTAGAGATTATATTTTTAATTGCATTTTCTACTAAATAGATCTTCTCATCTAAAGAAGTATTATCTTTACTTAATAAATAATCATATAAGTTATGCTCATTTATAGTTGAAGCAATTTCTGCAATAAAGATGGGATAGCCTTCATTAACACTATCCTGATGCTCTTTAGCATATATATAATGGACTGAATGGCCTGCTTCATGGGCTAGCGTGAAGATGTCTTCAAGTGAACTATCATAATTTATTAAAATATATGGCTTACTTAACTCACAAGCATAAGAGAAAGCCCCACTTGCTTTACCATCTCTTGGGTATACATCAACATATCCATCACTTATAACACTTTTTGCTTTAGCAATATAATCACTAGGATATAAATTACTAAGTGAGGCTAAAAATAGATCCTTTGCTTCTTGATAAGAATACTTGGTATTATTTTCAATCATATTGATGTATTGGTCAAAACTTCTAAGTGAGGTTAAACCTAGATAGTCCTTTTTGATTTTTAGAAATCTTTTTACCTCACTAGTATTTTTATTAGTAAATTCTAATAAATTAAGAAATACAGATTTACTAATATTATCGCCTTCTAAAAACATATCTAGAAAATGATTATACTTTCTTAGTTTAGCATTCTTTATATTATTAGCAACTATATCGTGATATATTTCATAATAAGAATATTTATTTTCTTCATAGTGTGAATAGATTGCCTTAAAGATTTCATATCTTTTTTTAGGGTCTCGTTCTTTACTAATTAAATTAGTCCAGTTAGCCTCAGTTATTTCTACGCCATCTATTTGATGATACTTTCTATCAGCTACAGCAAGGGTTGAGTGAAGTTTAACTGCTGTTTCTGATGGAGCAAAAACTGATAAAAGTTTTTCTTCAGCAGGGGTTAGATTATGTTTTTTAGTTCTTATAATTTCTTTAATGCTAAATAGATAAGTTTTAGTGTCACTGTCATTTTTTACTTGATTAACTATTTCCTTACTTAATCCTGCAATCTCGTTATCAACCCATGAAGTATTAGTTGCGTAATCCGTACCAAGATTAGAAATAAGTTTTTCCTTAATAATATATTCTTGCTTTCTTTGGTCTTGTTCTAAAAGCATCGTAGTATAAAAACTAAGTTTAGATAATATATTACCAACTTTAGTATCAAATAAAAGAAACTCTTTTAATACTTTAAAATCACTTAATTTATTTTGATACTTTAATAATTTGTTAAGATTATTTTTTACAAATTCAACATCTTTATTAAATTCGTCTTCTGTTGAATATAGTTCATTAAAATTCCATCTATCCATTACTTTCTTGATACTCCTTTAAATAATTGTCTATGTAGTTATTATCAATAAATAGTTTTTGCCCATTTAAATAATCTTTAACTAACATCTCTTTTTTGCCTGCTTGCTGCAAAAATAGTACTCTTAAATAATAATCCCTTGTACCAATAAGAAGTTCGTCTTTATTAACTTTAATATGATATGGTTTAGATTTTATCTTAGTAGTATCTGCTTTAATAATTTTTACTAAAGTATTACTTACTTTAATGAATGCGCCAGGGGTAAGTGATAGCGCTCTTATTTTATTATTTACTACTTGAGCATTTTGCATAAGGTCTAATATTTGGCTGCTATAGCCCATATTATACGCATACGTGGCTTTAGTTTCATCTTGCTTTACTTCTTTAAAATCATTTATATTAGCTAAATATTTAATTATCATTTCTCCGGCCTTATTAGCAAGTCTTAAAGTAAGCTCGGTTTTATTTTCATTAGCTAATATATCTATTGCTTCTTGATAAAGAATTGGGCCTGCATCCATTTTTTTAACTAATCGCATAATTGTTATACCAGTGATGGGGTCTCCGTTTAAAAGGGCATACTCGATTGGAGATCCACCTCTATATTTGGGTAGAAGTGATGCGTGTAAATTGATTGTAAAATATTTATCTAATATTTCATCCGGAATCATTTTCCCATAAGCAGCAGTTATTAGAATATCTGGTCTAATTAAATCAAGCTCACTTATAATTTCTTTTACCCTATCAGGGGTTATAACCTTAATACCTAGCCTAAGGGCGTCTTCTTTTACAAGTGATGGGGTTAAAATTTTCTTTCTACCTACGGGGCTATCTGTTTTAGAGACAACTAAAGAAATAGGATAGATTGAATTTATTTTTTTTAATATAATACTAGCAAATAATGGGGTACCTAAAAAAACAATTTTCATTAGTATATCTCGGGACTTGAATAAATTCTAATCCCTTCCTCCTTTCTAAGTTCTATATTAGATAATAAATCCTTAATCTTTTTAATATCTAAATTATTATCTTTAATTGTAATTGCAAAATTATAATTATAACCATTATCTAAAAAAAGCTCACTTGGTCCGATATAGTTATAATTATTTAGAAGTGAAATAATTTTTTTTGCTTTTTTATAAGTTAATAAATAACTATCACTATTTGCACTATAAATGATTTGATAATTATTTACTATCGGTGGTAGCAAAAGATTTTTTCTATTATCTAGTTCAAATTGGCTAAACTCAAAATAGTCTTTATTTAAAAAAGAATAAAAAAAAGAATAATTATGTTCGCTTTGAATTACTACAGGATAGCTTGATTGTCTTTGAAATCTATTAATTAGCTGGTAGCTTTGTTCTAGTGAATTATACTGATTTAGAGCTAAGTCAAGATCAATATTTAATAAAATATATCTAGTATTTAACTTAAGATTTAAAAATTTATTAATCCCTTTTGAACCAACAATAATATTAAATTCTTTAGTATTAAGTTTTTTTAACTTAGTATAATTTCCATCCATTAAAAGAATCTTTTGGTCAGGAAATAGTTTTTTTAACTCACTATAAGTATACTCTAAGCCGTAGCCATAATAGTTTATACTTCTCTCGTTGCAATATGGACAGTTATCCAAATAAGAGTATTGTTTATGACAACTTGGACAAAATACTATCTGTTTATACTCACTATATTTTAAGGCTTTTTGACAATCATTACATCTAATAATTTTTTTACAATGCCTGCAAAATAAGTATAGCGAATAATGTACTCTTGCATTATAGACTACTACTTGTTCTTTAGAAGCAAGGCTACTTTTAATAATATTTATAATATCATCTGCGATACTGTATTTATTTAATTGCTTCCTTATATCTATAACTTCAGGCGCAGGGATTAAAAAATCATTTCTTATAACTTTAATTTCATCCTTAAATAGATGAATAAACTCAAGCGATGGATTAGAAAAATAGACAAGATCAAATTGATTAAATGCTTGTTTATATTTCAATAAATCAACTAGTGAAAAAGATAATTTTTCATACTCGTTAGAACCAACATTTATATCATCTAAAATAATAAGTTTACTAAATTTATTATCAAAAAATAATAACTCTTTTTGCGTAATGATTATTCCTTTATTATTAAAATAACTATTTATGGCCTCGTTTTGCTTTTTCTCTCCAGTATATGGATGATTTATAAAAGGATTAAATTCTTTTAGTTCATTATAGTATTTATCCAATAAATGATAATCACTTGATGTAATAATAATTTGTTCATACTTACTAATACTATCTTTTATATATTCTATCTTATCCATAAATTGATTAGGATTAAAAACTAATTTTGCTCCATTTGATAATAACTTATATTTTATTTTTTCGCTATTATTAGTAATTGGTCTTAATTTAAAAAAGTTATTAGGAATAAGCGATAATAATAAAAGATTACTTGCTAGATTAGTTCTACTTTTCATATACTCATAAGTATTAAAAAAAGCCTCATTTAAAATTGAGGTTTTTTCTATTTTTTTAATTTCTGATAAGTTTTTAATATCATTTTCATCATTAGAAATATCTATTACTACACCAAAGGTTTGTTTGTTAGCAAATATTATTTGAACTATATCACCTTTTTTGATGTGTGGTTCTAAATCAAAAGGAATGTAATAGGAAAATAACTTATCTAATTTTTCAGTTTTTCGATTAATTATTACCTTAGCAATCATTTATTTAATGATGCTAGAATTTTATCTATTTTATTACCGTTTCGTAATGATTCGTCAAATTTAAAAATTAAATCAGGGATTTTTCTTGAGTCTTTAATTTTTTCTGCTAGCTCTTTTTTTATTCGTCCTTTAAAACGAGCTAGTTCACTTTTTGCTAGTTCAATATTGTCGTTATTATCATTTAAGATAGTAAAAAATACTGTTGCATAAGCGTGGTCTTTAGTTACTCTTACTTCAGTAAGGTTAATATAACCAATTTTGGTATTTTTAATAACCTCGTTAATAATATTAGATAAATAGCGATGAATTAAGCCTGCAAGGCGTTCACTTGATAACATTTTATTCCTCGCTACTTTCTACCATTTCATAAAACTCAATGATATCGCCAGTTTTATAGTCTTGATAGTTTTCTATCGTAAGACCTCCCTCAAGTCCTTGCTTAAGTTCTTTTTTATCATCTTTTAAATGCTTTAGCGATCCTATTTTATTTTGGTATACTACTACACCATCTCTAATAATACGACCAAAGCCGTTTCTTTTGCATAAACCAGAAGTAATAAATACACCAGCAATTACACCTACTTTAGGGATCTTAAATAAATCTCTTACTTCAGCCTCACCAATAATTACTTCTTTTAGGTCTTGTTTTAATAGTCCTTTTTGCGCTTTTTCAATGTCTTCTTCGATATTATAAATAACGCTATATTCTCTTATTTCAACGCATCTTTCTTTAGAGAGGTTTCTTATATTATTATTAGGTTTTACATTAAAGCCAATAATAAAGGCTTTGGCAGTTTCTGCTAAAAGGATGTCTTTTTCAGTAATTGCACCTGCTTCTGATCTAACTACGTTAATATTAAAATCATCATTATTAAATTTTGTTAATAAGTTTTTAATTGCTTCAATAGAACCCATTACATCTGATTTAATAATAACATTTAGTTCTTTTACATCTTTACTTGCTAAAAGGGCACTAAGTGATTTAGAATTATCGATACCATCTTTTTCTCTTTCTGCTCTTTTTTGTGAAGCAAGTTTGGCTTCTTTTTCATCTTTAAAAACCATAAACTTATCACCTGCAAGCGGGACATCTTGAATACCTGTAATCTCTACTGGTTGTGAAGGAATAGCAGTTTTAATCAGTTTACCAAAATCATTTTTAATAGTTCTTACCTTACCATATGTTTTTCCTATTACAAGATAGTCTCCTACCTTTAGGGTACCATTGGCTACAATAAGAGATGCCACTGCACCCATTCCTTTATCAAGGCGTGCTTCAATAACAGTTCCACTTGCCTGGGTGTTAGGATTAGCCTTTAGTTCATGTAGGTCTGCTACCATCAAAATAGTATCTAGAAGTTTATCAATATTTTTATTATGTTTAGCCGATATTTCAACTACTGGGTTGTCTCCGCCCCAATCTTCAGGCTGAACACCATATTCTGTTAATTTAGTTTTAATTTGTTCTATTTTAGCATTAGGCTTATCAATTTTATTTATTGCTACAATTATAGGAACTTTGGCTACTTTGGCATGTTCTATGGCTTCAATAGTTTGAGGCATAATGCCATCATCAGCGGCTACTACTAATATAACTATATCCGTAACTTTAGCTCCCCTTGATCTCATTTCAGTAAAAGCAGCATGTCCTGGAGTATCAATAAAAGTCATTACCTCATTATTTTTTTCTACCTGGTAAGCTGCTATATGTTGAGTAATGCCCCCTGATTCACCAAGGGCAATTCTAGTTTTTTTAATGGCGTCAATAAGGGTAGTTTTTCCATGGTCAACATGGCCCATAATAGTAATAATTGGTGCTCTTTTAACTAGGTTTTTAGGGTCTTCTTTTATAACTATTTCATCATATCTTGAATCGTCTACTTCAGCTTCTAATTTAAAATCATATCCTAGTTCTACTGCAATAAGCTCAGCCGTATCTTTATCAAGGGGCATATTTATATTAGCCATTACTCCTAATTGCATTAACTTTTTAATTATTTCTACTGGAGCGAGGCCAAGTGATTTAGCAATATCACTTATTGACATATTATTTTTATAGATCAATTCTTTTTTGTTTTTAGCCATTACTCTCATCTCCTTTAATAGCTTTTATTTTGTTTGCTAGTCCTAAATCAAGTACTCCTATAACTTTAGGAGGATTATCCTTATATACTTTTAATAATATATTATTATCTATTATTAAATAGTCTATTAAGTAGTAGTTAGCCTTATCGCTAAATTTTTTAATTGTATTACTACTAGCATCACTTGATATAAGCACTAGTTTTACTGCTTTAGTTTTTATTTTTTCTAAAACTTTATCAGATCCACTAATAACTAGTCCTGCTTTCCTAGCTAGTCCTAAGTAGTTTTGGATCATTTAATTTTAGCTGTACTTTCTTTTATTTTTTTAAGATCTTCACTAGTTAGTTCAATATTTAGTTCTTTTGCTTCAGAGACTGATTTAATATCAATATTCCACCCAGTTGCTCTAACTGCAAGTTGTACGTTTTGTCCTTTATTACCAATGGCAAGAGATAATTGATCATCAGGGACAATCGCACGGGCTTTTTTCTCAACTGTATTTATATCAAATACTTTAATAACATCTGCGGGTTGTAATGCGTTTGTTATTAAAGTAGGGATATCATCAGACCATTTAAATAGATCAATTTTTTCACCACGAAGGGAGTTTTGTACATCATTTATTCTTAATTTTGCCTCACCAATACAAGCCCCAATTGGATCTACATTAGGATCATATGAAATAACTCCTACTTTAGACCTATCTCCTGCTTCTCTTGCTATTGCTTTAATTTCTACAATACCTTCTTTAATTTCAGGTACTGTTTCACTAAGTAGAGATGTTACTACTTCATTTTTTGTACGTGATACATATACTACTAAATGTTTTTCTCTTTCTTTATCAACTGAAGTAATTAGTACTGATACTACTGCGTTAACATGTAATCTATCATTAGGGAGAATATCTTTTTTAGGTAATAGAGTAGTTACTTCATGCCCTATATCAAGCATACATTGTCCGTCTGCTTCCATTGAGATAACTCTTCCTTTAATAACAGTATTTTCTCTTGCTTTAAAGTAGTTATATAATAGTTCTTTTTGCGCTTTTAAAATTCCATCGCGAAGAGAGTTTTTAACTATTCTGGCTGATGAATAAGAAAACTGTTGTGGATCTACTTCTTCTTCAAGAATGTCACCAATTTTAATACGTGGTTTTATTTTTTTGGCTTCAATAACTGATATTTGGGTCATCTTCATTAGAGCTGGGTCCATACTTTCACGGTTTAAGTTATATTCACCTACAACAAGTCTTTGCTTATATACGTTTAGTTCGCCTTTTTCTTCGTTTAGCTCTACTCTACAAGTTTTTACTTGGCCATCTTTTTTACAGCCTGATACTAGCGCTTGTTTAAAAATTTCAATAACTTGTTCTTTTGGAACATTATTGTCTTTTGCTACATTATCTAAGAGACTTGATAAATTTTTCCTTGTCATTTTTTACACCTTCACTGCCGTTCTTATTTTTCTTAGTTCATTATATTTAATGGTTATTTTTTTAATTCTTCCTTTAAGATTTACTTCAAATATTAGTTCATTATTTATTATTGCTCTTAAATAGCCATAACCATTATACTCAGGGGAGTTTATAAATAGATATTTATCTATGTGATTATTTAGCTCCAAAAGGGTATCTATTGGATATTCTGCTCCTACAGATGATACTTCAAGATAATATCCATCAGGCATAATATCATCAATTAAATCTAAAATATCTAGATGAATTTGATCTGGTTCTAAATAGTAATTATCTCCTTTAAGAATAATCTCTATTATATTATCTATGCCATAATCTTTTTTTATTTTTAAAGAATATAATATAAGTTTTTTATTATCGAGGTAAGATTTAATTTTTTCTTTTATTTGGTTAATAATATTATCTTAAATCCTTTCTTTATAAAAACGAGCAGAACTAATTTAGTTCTACTCGTAAATTTATTTTATCACAATCTAATAGTATATCCAAATAATTTAGTCTTTTAGACAGCCTATAGGAACTATATAAACTCCATCGTCTCTACGATAGCCATATTCTGTAGCTGTAATAATAATTTTTAAATCAGGTTCTCTTAATTTTATTTGCTTATTTTTTAGGTTATAATCTTTTATAAGACTTTCTAGTTTTAATAAATTTTTAGCTGCTTTATCAAACTCAGTTGCTCCTAATTTAAACTCAATTAGCGCATATCTTCCGTCTTCAAGATGTAAAATTGCATCTGATTCTAAACCATAAGCATCATGATAATAAGATACTTTGCCTCTTAAAATAGATGAATATATTTTTAAATCTCTTATGCAAAGGCATTCGAATAGAAAACCTAGAGTTTTAAAATCATTATTAAAATATTCTGGTGAAATACCTAGGGCAGCAACTGCTAGAGATGGGTCTATAAAGTTTCTCTTTTTACTACTTCTAATGCTTGTTTTAGAACGTATAGCTGGAGACCACGCAGGTATATCTTCAATAATAAATAGTTGTTTTAAGTTATCTATGTAATCATAAAATGTTCTTTCAGATATATTATTATTTTGTTTTACATCTTCATATATTACTTTATTATTAGCAAGTGTTGCAATATTTCTTGCATAAGAATGAAGAATAGCTTCAGCTAATTCTGGATTTCTTTTTATGTTATATAAATTAGATATATCATGATAACAAGTTTGATGATAAAGATCTTTAGCAATATTTAATTGTTGATCTTTTTTTATAATACCAATAGTTTGTGGCCATCCGCCTCTACATATTGCAAATATTAGCTCATCTATTGTTAAATTACTCTTACAATCATTAAATTTATTATTAAATAAATCAAGTAGTGATACCATACCATTGGACTCGCTGGTTTCATATAAACTCATCGGATACATAGTCATTTCTGATATTCGCATAGTTCCACTATGAGGTCGATTAACAATAACCGAAGATGACCCTGTCAACATATATAAACCTTTTTCCTGTTCGTCATCAATAGATTTTCTAACAGCACCCCATATTTTCGGTATATCTTGCCATTCATCAATTAGAATTGGTTTTTCACCTTTAAGTAATTTAGAAGGCATAACATTAGCGGTTTTAATATATTGTTCTCTTTTATCTTCGTCTTGCAATTCTATTATTGTTTTTGCTTTCCTTGCAGCAGTGGTAGTCTTACCGCAACCTTTTGGCCCAATAATTAATACGCCACCAAAAGTTTCCAGTTTGTCATCTAAAATTTTATCTGCAAGTCTTGCTTTATATTCTTTTATTTTCATATTACCACCAATATAATTTTACAATATTATTATAATATTATCAATTATAAGAACTTTTATTGCAGACTTTTCGGCTTTTTTGCTGCAGAGATTTCGGCTTTTTTGTTGCAGACATTTCGGCTTTTTTGTTGCAGACTTTTCGGGTAAAACCCGAAATAAAAAGCAGGTGATGGGAATCGAACCCACACTATTAGCTTGGGAAGCTAAAGTTCTACCACTAAACTACACCTGCCTAAATAATAAAATTATTTAGCTATATATCCTTATAATATTAGGATTACCTTCTAGATATATATTCCTTAATAAGATAATAATTTGAATTAATTTACAAGCCTTATTTTAAAGTAATACTAATAACCGTATTTTTTACTAAGCTAAAAGTATAACACTGTGCATTTTTATCGTATTCTGCTTTTTTTGTTTTATCGCTTGTATAGTATACTGCTTTAATCTTACTAGCATATTCAGGCTTAATATAAACATATACTGTAGTACCTTCAAAATGCATATCTTTAATACTTGGTATTATTTCTTCAATATATTTACTAGACTCAATATCACCAATTTTAATTTTTGCAAGATAACTAATACCATAATCTACGGTCGTATTTTTAGAGACAATAAATTTTGCTTCATATTTTTCGTTAACCTCTACTTGATTATTATTAATATTAAGACGATGAATCGCTGTTTTATCTTCTTTACCAAATGCATCTAAAATTGGTTTAAATTTAACTGTTAACTCAGTACCACCTGAAATTTGTGATATATCTAATACTTTATCACCATTAGGCAAAGTAATAGATTCAATATATTTTGAGTAATTAGAATTATTTAAACCTGCTGTATTATCACCAAGATTTGAAAAAGTTAAACTATAGGTTAATACCTTAGCCTTAATTCTTAACTCATAATCTTTTAACAGTTTGAAATCAAATCTGTATACACGATAACTTACCTGCTCAGGAGTTGTAAGAACATCTTTTGATATATCTTTAACTTCACTATATTCTGGAAGAATAGAGCTTCCATAATATATTTTTTCAGTATTATCTTCTTTGTTATATAAAGAAAGTTCTTCTAATTCATAAAATTGTGGTAGCTTAATTTTAGCTTCTAATTTAGAGTTTTTATTATATATATTATATTCTAAATTACCATCATATTTTTTATTGCTTAATGTTATAGTATTACTAGGCTTAACGTTATTAATTAGTTTTTCGTTATTAACATAAAGAAATTTTGCTTCTTGTGCTTCACTAAAAAATTTAGTATCACTATCTATAGAAAATAATAACTCATTATTTTTCTCAAAATGAATTGTTGTTAATTCTTTTCTAAATACAATAATTCTACGGTCATTTTTTTCTGTTTTTTTAACTTTAAAAATGCTTCCACATAAATATTTTTTTTCAGGGCTCCACAGCTCTTCACTACCATTTGAAGTGATGTGATAAATAGAAATTGAATTAGGGATTAATGATTTAACATCATCATTTTCTGCACTTAGCTGGTATTCATTATTATCTTCTAATACTGAAACATTACAAAAAGTATGATTGCTACAATCTAATTTAATAAATTTATTAATTGTTGAGGTTTCATTTGAAGTTTCTTGCTCTTTGGTAATAATTATTTCATCATATTTATTTTTAACTGTTTTTAATCCGTAATCTTGATAATTTATCGAATCTATTTTATGGCCTGTTTTTGAAAATAAACGAAAAGTAAATTCTTTAGTATCTTGATTAAAATAGCTGGGGTGATACAAAAGTTTTTTTCCTTTTGCTAAATCGTATTGTGCAACATCAGATAAAATATTATAATTATTAGTATTAGTAAATGTTATAACATATTGCTTTTCTTCGCTAGTTCCAAATTCTAATTTTTTAACTAAATTAGCAAGCTTTTCAAATTTATCTGCAGGAAATCCACTAGTCATTGATTTTAATTCATTATATATATTTTGTGCTTCAGAAATTATTTCGATAGATTTTGATGGGTCAATTCGTAAAATTCCAATTTCCTTACTTACTTTATCTACTGGAATATCTAATGAATAAAGTGTTGACGGAAGCAAAGCAATTGCCATTTGATTCATTACATCTGTAACATTTACCGCACTTATATATAGCTCTTTAGAGATATTAATCACTGAGCCTGTAGCTTTAATTTTTATTCCTTTTTCACCATTTAAATAAAGAATGCTATCTTTGTTATCCTTAGGTTTTACTAATAAGCGAGTATTAATTACTAACTCATTAAAATTAGGCGTTTTACCATTTAAGTCAGTAAAAGTAAACTGATCTAGAATATTTCCTAAAAAAGATAATTTTATTTTTTTATCAATAAGTTGTTGAGTAGCTTTTATTTTACTAGCTTCATTTATAGTTAAACTATTTACTATAATTTCATCCTTATCAGTTGAAAGTACTTGATCTAATTTTTTATTATTTAATAAAACATCTACTAAATTATAGCTTGGTGCAGCGATTACTTTTAAACTTCCACTGCTTCCTTTTGATAAAAGAAATTCATGCCCTAATAAGGGCTTTGCTTCGTTATTTAGCGTAAAATAAAAATTAGTACCTTTAAAACTAGTCATTTGAACTAAAACTAAATTAGAATCTAATTTTGCTTTTCCTTTATCTAGTGCGATATTATCAACTAATGTTTTTAATTGAGCTAAATACTTTTTATCTTTTTTTGCTTTTGGAAGTAGTTCTTCAATTTCTGATCTTAAATCTTTTGAACCTTTAGCAAGTAAGTAATTGCTAGGAACATTATCTACTGATAAATGTTCATTAATTATTACTGATTTATCTAAAAGTTGCTCAGCTTTTTTAATTGTTTTAGATCCACTACATCCACTTAAAATAAAAATTAAACTTGTAAATGTGAAAATTAAAAATAAATATTTTTTCATTATTTCCTCCTATCCTACAATTCCTGAATTTTCAAAATTCTGTACAAAACTTTTTTGAATAATAAAATATAAAAGTAAAACTGGTCCGATAAATAATAAATTAGTAGCACCCGTAACAGATGGCATATAATACTTATTCATAATATTATGTCCTGTTATATCTACAAATATTCTGCTTGCGCTTCCTTCACTTACGCTACCCATCTTATTTGCTAATAGTTGTGCATTCCTTGCAAAGAACCCAGAATAGAATGCATCACCATAATTCCAAACAAAAGCAAATACTGCTACTGTAATAATGATTGTTTTAGCATTAGGTAAAATTACTAAAAAGAAAGTTTTAACAAATCCACAGCCATCCATTTTGGCAGCTTCATATAATTCATTAGGTAAGCCTTGATAAAATTGTTTAAATAAATATATAAATAATCCTTGTTTAATTCCTTGCCCGAAAATAGCTAGTAAATAAATAGAAAATTCTGACCCATACAGACCATTTGGACCAAATGCTTTCATATTTTTAAAGAATAAATAAAGTGGCATTGCGATAATTGATGGTGGAATAATTATTGTTATTAAAACAAAGAGAAAAAATACTCGTGATACTCTTTTGTCCATAATATGTAAACCATATCCTGCGCACGCTCCAATAGCAACCTGGATTACCATAATAACAAAGGCATATAGAAGCGTTCTAGGTAAACTTACTTTATAGTTTAATAACTCACTTCCCACATTAAAAGCAAGTCCACTTACCCTCCATGGGATCCATCTTGAATTAGCTGCAGTAATATATTCATACTTTGTAATGGCAGGTACTAGGGCTCTTATTAAAGGAAATAAAATTACAAATGATAAACCAATAATTAAAATAGTTCTAATTATAACAACTAAAGTTTTATTTCGTGCTTTAATATATTTATAATTTACATTTTTTTTATTTTCTCTTTTTATCATAATGACCTCCTCTTTGGATAAGTTTTAATAAAATCATAATAATAAATAGCATTCCTAGGGTAAGTGCTGTAAAAATAACAGATATTACGGCTTTAATTTCAATTGAAAATTGATTTTGATTATCAATTATTAAAAGGGTTAATTTAGAACGATATAGCAAATCAATTAAAGTGTATATAATAACTGATGATAAAATTGGGAAAATAGATGGGATGGTAATTTTAAAAAATTGTTCATATTTATTAGCACCCTCTATATCAGCAACTTCGTATAGAGTTGGATTTATACTTTGAATAGCAGCTAAAAAAATTAAAATTTGTACACCTGATAGCATTAGAATATTAAACACACCACTAACTGCAGACTGTAAAAAAGTTAAAATACTAACTGGAATTTCTGATGACATAAATATTTTCTTTATATCAAAAAAACGATAAAATGCTGAATCTGATAAAAGCCCGCTGGCATCACTTCCTGCTGTAGCAAATGAATTATAAACGCCAGGTAATGCAAAAATAATTGGTAGAAAAAAGATAGTTCTTGCTACTCCTCTACCTCTAAATTTTTGATTTAATAAAACTGCTATTAATAATGAAAAAACTGTTATTAAAGGAATCATTAAAGCCGTATCTGCAATAGATGATAGCAAAAACTCAGTAAATGTATGTTTTTTCCCTTCTAATTCTATGATCTGATTACTAAATAAATTACTATAATTTTTCCATCCATTATTACTAAAAGTTAATCCCCCTTTAGCACCAAATTCTATTTTATTAAATGAATAATAAATAGTAGTGACAAAAGGAGTTATAAAAAATACTGAAAAACCAATTAACCACGGAAGAAAAAAGATAAAAGACCAAAACTGATCAATTGTTTTTTGTTTTAATTTAATTTTTTTATTATTTTTTAGTTTTAATTGCATTACTCTCACTTAATTATCAAATAACTATATGGTGGTACTTGATAAGAATTTAGTTCTGTATCTGTATAATTTTTATGAATTCCATCTAAATTAAATAAAACTTTTTTTATAGAACCTTCTTTTTGATATGTTACTAAAAATAAATTAGGTTCTAGTAAAGTATGCTCCATAATATTATTTCCAACTATTTTTTGATAATCTTTAATTTTATTATAAAATTCATTAATAACTTCTTTATTATGATTAAAATAAGTATTATAGTACTTATTATCTTCTAGGGCATTGCGAGTAATTGTAGTATCTTTTCCAGTTATATTAAATGTTGGATAAGTATTAGTTAAAAGAGCATAAGTTAAATAAAAATTACTTGGTTTGTTTTCGATATCTTCATTTGTAGCTGGTAGCATTACTTTATATTTAAACGAATATAATAACGGCAAAAACGGTACTTGGGCTTTGTATAAGGGATTACCTGAATAACTTAATTGCATATCATAAATTAAATCTGCACTCTTAGCATAATCATAATAAGGATTTTTTAATGCAAGGTTTTGCCTTTTAGCACTTCTTAAACTATTTAATACTATTTGCTTAATAAGTTCAGGCGCTAGCTTATGATTACTAAAATCACTATAAACTAAATTTCCTAAATCATCTACTGCAATAGAACTAAATTGATTATATTTATTATAGTATTGCATAACACTTAATAGTTTATCAGGATTTAACAAGTAATATTTTTGACCAGTATATGCGTTTTCCTTAGTATTAAATTCATTTAATGCTCTTGTTTCACCAGATAAAACTTGAATACCATCATATTTATTACGAAAACTTCCTTTGTTTTCACTATAAGTTTTAATTAAAGAATTTATAAAATAATAATTAGGATTATCTCTTTCTATTTGAGTGGTATTTTCAAAATCTCTTAACTTATATGAAGGTATTTGATTATATAAACCTCCTTGTTGCCAGTTAGTAAAAAAGAAAGTTTTTGAAGTATTTTTTAGTTGTTCTTCTATTTTTTTAAACTCAGTACTACTAGTAAGAAGATGTTGTTCGTTAGTAGGAACTCCAAATGACGAGTTAGTCTTATTTATGGATTTAATAATATTAATAGGTACTTCACCATCATAGTAATGATTAGCACGCACTTTATTAGTTATTTTGGCATATGTTTTAGCATAATCATAATAACTAACTTCTTTATTATCATCTCTTTTAATAAGTTTATACCCAACACTAAATCTATCTTTATTATATTCAGGAGAATATGCATCGGTTTTAGAATCACCTAGAAAATAACGGTCGCCTTTAAATTTTAGTGTAAACTCAGGATATAAACATCTAAAATCAATTGAACTATTATTACCATATTCAACTACTTTAGAGCAATATAGCTTAGTCTGAAAGGCCCCGTTAGTAATATGCATAAGGGTGGCGTGATTAGTTGTTCCACTTTTTTGATTAATACCAATAAGAGGTACTCTGATAGTAGTTTTAGCGGTATCTCCGTTTTGTTTATATAAATAAAAATCTTGATCGTATACTCTACCGCTCCAGTGTTCGATTTTATTAGTTGAAGCAATAGCGCCAGTACCATCTGGAAGTAATAGCTCGTTGTTATTATTTTCAACTGCTAACGCCCCTGGATTTAATTTAATACTACTAATAACCCATCTTCCGCCATCAATAGAAGGACTATCTTGCTTTATCTGTTCAGTTAAAACAGTAGTATAAAATTGGTTATCTTTAATGTAGTAAGCAATTGGGATAATAAACTCATATTTGTTAATAACTTTACCAACATTAAATTTTAATAAACTTTTATCATTTAATTTATATATTTCATACCAAATTTTAAAAACATTATTTATATGATATATTCTATTAGTTAGTGGATAGCCAAAAGTATACTTACTATTTTTATTAGCTTTACCCTCATCTCGGGTATAGCAAGTTTCTAATGAATTTATTAAGCTAGCGCTATCAAATGGTGAAGCTTTTTCTTTAATTAGTTTTTTAAGACTTGCTAATTCATTTGGACTTAGTAAATGTGGTATTAAAGAACCATCTCTTGGATCTGAGATAACTTTATAATTTATAATAAAACCTTTATGAGTAGTTAGTTCCTTAACTTTTTCAACTGAAACAAAACGAGATTTACCATTTATTGTAATAAGGGAGCCAGTATCAGTTGAAAAGCAGGCTTGCAAAACAAATGGTGCATATATGTCTTCTTTTTTTCTAAGATGAAATTGATGCAGATCATCAAGTGGGGCTAATTTATTTCTAACGTATTCTGATGGATATAAACTTAGATTTAATCCCTTATTTTTAAATGAAATATTATGAATTTCATTTTCCCAACTAATTTGTGAATCACCCTCGGTTTTACTTATCAGATGATTCTTAGCAAGAGTTTTATAATTAATATCTTTACCACTGAATATTTCATATGCTATCCGATTAGGTATAATAGAAGTTAATTTATATTTGAAACTTAGTGAAATAAATACTAAAGAAAATATAAGTAAAATTATCCATAAGTAAACAGCAACTTTATAAACTTTTTTTAATTTATAAAATTTTTTATAATTATTAACAATTAAATTTTTAACTGTAGTTTGTATGTTCACTTCTTAATTCTAAATCCTATCTCTTCAAAAAATTGACCAATAAAGCCAAATGATAATTGTAGTAAATGAAAAAATAAAAAGATAACATATAGTAAAACTAGAAAGGCAAATAAAGTTGTTATTATCATCAAAACATTTTTAAAAAATCCGTATTCATGAATAACTACTAAACCAATCATTAATACAATTGCACCAATAGTATAGCCTATATAATTACCTACCTGTAAAAGAGCATAATCACTTTTGGTTATTAAATTTGATAAAATAACTGTTATAAAACGAAATAGTATAACTGCAAATAATGAATAACATAATACTAGATATATCTTTTTTAAAGAGCCATTACCATCAAATAGAGTCGTTACTAAATAATTAGCTACAACTAGTAATAAAAGGGGCAATATACTACTTATAAATAAAAGGGGGGCATTAAGTAATCTAAAATCATTATTATTTATTATAAAGCCTGTAAAACGATATTCAAATATTCTTAATATACCATATAAAAATAGCCATAAAGTTGCAGATAATAAGTCTCCTTCTTTATTATCAGATAATTGGTCCCATTTTTTAAACGGAAAGACAATAATTGATTGTGGAAAAATTATTAAATTATGAAAAAAATTATTAATTTTTTGCTTCATTTTTTCCTTTTTTTATCTTTTATAAATTTTTTTAATGATACATTAAACACTATAGCAAAAACTATAATAGCACTAATTAGAAATATGCTTTCTTTAATTACATTATTACGATATATTTCATAAGCCTCAGCATAGCCGCTTTTTGAATGACCTAATTTATATTCTCTGCAAGCATTTTTATAGTCTCCTCTTAAATAGTAAATCTTACCAAGACCAATATGTGCATAATAACTATTTGAATTATACTTAATCATTTCATTAAATAATTCATAGGATTTATCGTAATCACCTGATGCGTAATTTTTACTACTAAGATTAATAAGATCACCATATTTCGTAGGAGTAATTATCTTTAAATAAAATGAAGAGCTTCCTTTTCTGTCTGTTAAAACGATGTTATCTCCTAAAAACCTCATAGTTTGAACATCAGAAAAGTTTTCTTTTGAACTACCTTTTTTACCGTAAACAAATAAAAGCTCACCGTTATTATTATAACTAAAAATACGTCCATTTTCTTTGTCATAAGTAATAAATGTTCCATAAGTAGAAACATCAATTAACGATAATTTTGATTGCTTATGACCTTTTTCATTAGCTTTTTTATAATCACCCGTAATACTTTTATGTTTACTTTTTAAAATGTTTTCGCCTTTTGCATTAAATCTTTGAATTGGAGTATTTTTACTTGTAGCAGTAGCCGTATAAATAAATCCATTTTCATCTACTGCTAAATCACTAAAATTTTCCTGTACTTTCTTATCTTTTTGATCTAAGAGATTTTTATTAGCAAGTTTACGCCAAAATTTTTCAGCAAGCGATAATTCTATTTTATTTGAGCCAACAAACTTAATGAATGTTCCATCATGGCGGTCAAAACCAAGTAATCCTAGCTTAGAACCTTCAGAAATAACGTATAAAATATTATGTTGCGGATTAGTAGCAATTCTAACTGGTTTAAATGGAGTTTTATAATTTTCATCTAATATATGAGCTTCACTTGCTTTTAAACCAAAAGTTCTATCAAAGGTAAGTTTATAATCCTCACTAGTAAAATCATACATATAAATAGGATACTCTTGTCTTTTTGATTGTTCTAAGTTATATTTATATTTATCGTATTCTTCTTTTGGATAATTATCATTTTTAACTTCTTGTTCTAAATCTTTTAGTAATTGTTTTTCAATTGCTAAAGTATCATCGCTAACTAAACTATCAACTTTAATAAGTACTTTTTTATCGATAGGATTTATGATATCATAATTATAAAGTAGGCGCACAACATTTGAAGATAGATATAATTTATGTTCACTAAATGCTAATGCTAATGCTTCTTTTGGTATATTTGCATCAGTTTTACTACTAAAATGATTTTTAAGTTCATATTGTTTAATAGTTAAATTATAAGTAATAACTAATATTAAAAGGCATTTATTATGGGTAAAACTTGCTTCACTTTGAGCGTCCTCTTCTAAATTTAGGGCCATGAATATATTGTTATTACTAGTTGCTACATATAAATTAGTTATATTATAACTAAGTGAGGTTTTTACACCCATAATAATTTCTGTTCTATCTTTAAATTCAGTTGGCAAAAAAGTAGTGATATCACGATTTAATAGGGTGTAATAGCTTTCAGGAGCATTAATTTTTTGATTATACGGATCATAATCATAGGTAATAGCTTTAACCTTACTAAAACAAACTCCTGCAATAAAGCTTAAAAATATAACCACTAATAAAATTTTAAAAGTTTTATAATATTTTAATTTCATTTAGTAATTTGAAATTCATTCCTTTTCTTTTCTAGTTCTACATCAATTTCTTTCATATATTTATAAAGAGTAGCTAGTGGATCCTCGCCATCAACTGCAGCAAGGAATGCATAATTAAATTGTCTTGTTGTCATATAGCCACCTGGTAGTTGAGGAATTCCTCTAGTTCTTTTTCGGGCTTGCTCAATAATTTTAATATCTTGACCTGGCCAAGGAAGTAGTTGAGCAACATTTTTATTTGCTGTTGCATATCTAGCTGCTGCTCCAACAATTACTTCTAGCTCTCTACCGTATTCTAATTGTATATCATCAGATAACCACCATTTTAAAAACTCCCAAGCAACATCTTTTTGTTTAGAACTATTTAAAATAATACTTGCTTCTTTTGAGTTTGAGGTTATCTGATAATCTTTTTTAGGATTACTTATATTTTCATCACGAACAAATGTTGGGACATTAGCAATTTCCCACTTACCTGAAATTTCAGGAGCAAATACTGAAAGAGAGTTATATACATCATAAGAAATTATTCCTGCTGGCATTTCTCCAGAACGAAAACGGTTAATAAAATTAGCTTGTTTAGGTATACCTTTATTAGAGAAAAAATCTGTATATTCACGGAAAGCTTTTTTACTATTTGAATTTAATAATGCTGATTTAGTTAAATCTTCATTATAAAACGAGCCCCCCATTTGATATAAAATACTACTAAATAAACCAGTTTGAACTATATTGCTTCCTGCCTGTATATTTGCTTGTCCACTACTACCTAGAGGAGATTCAATAAAGAAATTTAGTTTTTTATTTTGCAGTACTCCTATTATATGTTCAAGCTCTGATCTTTTCATATATTCTTTATTAACTGTTAATCCTAATTGATCAAATATATCTTTACGATAAAAAAACACAGGGAATGTTTGTGTCTCTGGCAGAGCATAAATACCATTTTGATATTTAAATGGGACTAATGCTGAGTCGTTAAACTTATCTGCAATAGTATTAAAATCACTAAATTCAGCTAAATTACATAACGCTTTACGGAAAGCCAAATCAATAGGGACACTTTCAGGCACCATTAGTGCTACATCAGGACCTCTTCCAGAAGTTAGTGCTTTTAGTAAAGCTTGGCTGTTAACAATATCTATTACAATATTTAATTTTTTAATTTTTTCATTACCCGGATTATCAACTAATCGTTTTAATATTTGAGCTTGATCTCTTCCAGCTAAAACCCATACATTGAGTGGTTTTGAGTTAGTCTTTTTTTGTTTTACAGAAAATGATTTAAAAAATTTAGTAAATTCAAAATGAATATTTTCAAAAACATTAGTTCTAACTCTTTTTACTTGATGTTTAGGACTATGAAAGAAAAACTTATCAACTGTTAACGGTTGTTCTTTTTCTTGAATTAACCAACTGCCCATACTAGTAATATTAGATTCTAAAGATTCTAGCTCGCTAACAATACGGTTTGGGTATTCAATAAAAGTTTTTAATTGACGGATAACAGTAAGAATTGAAGAAGTTCTAGAACGAGAATTATTTACAAGCAAATGATAATGTGCAACTAAAAGTTCTAAATTATTTATTATATTTTGAATTCTTTTTTCAAATAAAGGAACCTGTTTTTTTATCTCATATGTTTTAAATTCGTCATAATCAGAAACAACCATTTTTACTTCTAGATATAACTTATTTAATTTTTCTATACTATCTTGAACAGTTAGTAACAAATCACTTATAGTAGCGAGCGATGATTTAATTCTGATTATATTTTTACCTTTTTCTAATGGAAATAAATAAGGTTCTTTTCTAGTACCAACCAGAAAAGTAGAAAAATAAGCATTATCTACAAAAGGTATATAAGAAGCCTCTGCAAAAGGAACTTTACTATTAATAGTAATTTCTCGGGTTGAAAATGTTCCTTGCTTTAATGATTGTTTGGCATATAATGAAAATGCATATAGACCTTTTTTGGGAGCATTAATCTCATATTCTACCCAATATCCTGGTAAACGCCACGAATATACTCCCATAACATTTAATTTAACATCTCTTCCGTTATAGTATGGAGTAATTTTGCTTGATGTAGTATCTGCTTGTGGTATTAGTACTGGTGATGACTTTAAGGTCATCTTTTCTCCTTCAAAGACGATTTCATCTTTACCATCATATATTTCATATCCATTTGATAACCACATTTTTTTTGCATCGCTATAACTTTCTGGTAAACAAGATTTTTTAAAGCTTATATTATGAATTATCATAGGTTCTCTGATACCTATTATCTCTAATGTTTGGTTTAATCCTTTATCTAGATTAAACATATATGGTCTTGGATGACCACATGTAAAATCACGCAGGAAAGTAGTTTCTTTTTTTGAAACTTCAACTTGCTTGCTTCTTATCTCATCACCAAGTTCATCAGTAGTTATTGGTCCTGCGTCTTTAAAAAACCTCGTTAATTTAATGTGTTCAGCCTCCTTAAACGGAGTCTTATTATTAATTTTAATGCTTCTTTCAATCTCACCTGATTTAGAAATAAATTGCTTTCTTTCTTCAGGTACTAACGTATCTACTTGTGTTTCATTTCCAACTAATGGCGTATAAGTAATTTCAATAGCATAAGCTCCAGCTTCTTCAACATCAAAGTTAAAAACAACTGCTGTGTTATCACCTTGGAAAATACTACCATTATGCGAGTCTATTATAGCTCCTTTTTTAGGGAAGTGATCGTTATATGATAAGCTAATTTTTTTATCTGGTTTATTAGTATTAATTTTATATTCGTTATACGATAAAATTGTGTTATTATTTACAGAATAACTATTATCAAAACTTAATTTTTTTTGATATTTATTAATATAGCCTGTAGTAATTATTTTATTTGCATTTACGCAAGAAAAAATAACTAATATCATAATAGTTATTAGTACAATTAGTAATGATGATTTAATTATAATTTTTCGTATCTTCATATTTATATAATAAGCAAACTTTCTTAATATAAATTAAGAAAGTTTGCAATTTTCTATTAAATTATTTATTTTCTTCCTCAATTTTAATCAAGCTTTTTAGTAATTTATCAGTAATTTCACTTACTTTATCACTAGCTTTTTTAATTTCTTGAGTAAAGTCTTTATCATCAATAGCATAACGATACATAGCATCTAAAACTGGTCTAGTTGATCCGTATTTTTCCATTTCATTAGGAATTATTTTATTTGGATTAGTATATGATTCGAATATCTTAGTAAATAATCCAAGTTCGCTGCTATCTGCATTATTGTTATTAATCATATGTTCAACAACCCATTTTTCAGCATTAATAGTACCTTTTTTAGCTAAATCAATACACATATCACGATAACTTGTGCCTTCGGGGTATTGTGCTTTAAAAAACGCTTCTCTATCTGGATGATTTGCAAAATAAGTTTTAATCTCATATGCTGCTTTAGCTCTACCATGATCACCATTAACATTAACTAATTCAAGCATTATTTGAGTACTTAATTTAGAGTTTTTAGCTTTACTTAATACAAGCATATCACCAGTAGCACCTAAAACTCTTGCTTTTTCTTTACCACGATTTCCTGGCATATCAGCAGGAAATGGCAGAATACCTACTTTAAAATCGCCATCTTTTTTGATGTTATTACTACCTAAAATATAATCATGGAACATCCATGGGGCAGCCATTGCAAAAGCAGTACCTTCTACTTCAAAACATCTTGCAGCATTATGTGGGTTTGGAGAATCTGCTACCCATTTTTGCCAGCAACCTTCATATACAATATTTTTAGTTCCATCTGGATTAGGGTCTACATTATGTGTCATTTCTAACTCTTTTGATGGTTGATTTATTCCACCACGGCCTTTATCACCATTCATTAACTTCCACTCATCAATTACTTCTTTTAATTCCTTTAAGCCATCTCCGTTTAACATAGACTCCGTAACAGCATGGCCTCTTCTCATAGCAAGCATATCAAAAATATAATATCCACCATAAAAACCAAATGGTTTAGCACGATCATAAAAAGAAGCTTTAGGCTTATTATATTTATCTGAAGTTTTCATATAATTATTAATTTTTTCGCCCATCTTTTTCATTTCAGTATAGGTCCATTGTCCTTTTTCCCATAAATAAGCTGGGTCTTCACAACCTGCTTCTTTTATTAAAGAACGATTGTAAATAAAACAATTAAATGATACTCCTGCACCGCCACCATTAGATCTTGACGAACCAAAAGTATTATAGTGAAAATTACCCTCACTATCTTTTACTTTAAGATAAGAATTAATGAACTGACCAGCACCAGAAACATTTTTCTTAATAAATTCATTATCGCCAACAACTTCTTCTTTTTCATTAAGAGAAGCTACTTCTTTATTTAGTCCAGTTAATAAATTATGTGAAACTAAATCAATTAACTCTTGTTGAGAATCAATACGTGCGATAACTGAATGTTCATTATTAGCAGCCACTTCCTGTTGTAAACATGCTACTTTATTTTCATTTGTGTATTCTTCAAATACAATATTTGCTTTATATTTTTCAGAAACCATATTGTATTTATTTTGCATTTTATAACGAAAAGTTTTGTCGCTAGGACTAAAATCCTTATGCCATGGGTCATCTTCATTTAGATTTTTAGTTAGTATTTTAACAGTTGGCCAGCTACTATTTGATAGTCTATCAACTGCAGTATATATCTTAGTTTGGCCTGCTTCTTCGAACTCTGATGCTGGATCTAATAAACCGTTATTTCCAGGATTTGGTTTCGGATTAGTACAGGCAAACAATGTAATTATTGTAAAAATAATTAAAACAACTAGTAATATTTTTTTCATTTTTATCCTTTCATATTACTACTAGAGGGCACCTAGGTGCCCTAGCAATAAACTTTATTTTTTTTAAGGGAGTGCTACTGTATAATCAGTAAAATCCGCATTTGGCATTTTACCTTCTTTATAGAACTTTAAGCTAAATTTATTCTTACGCGGATTAGAAAAATCACTAGGAATATAGATACGTCTTATCTCAACTATTCCTTCGCTATTTGCAACGAATGTATCTACTCTTTTGTACGGATTAGTTTGTTTTAGTGTTACAACCGTACCTGGAGCTAAATTTCTAATTGTTGCTTTTACAAAATATCCATCAGCAGCTCCACGATTATAACGATTAGAATATTTTAATCTAGTTATCATTATATCACTTTGATTTGCTACTGGAGTATCAGGAATTGAACCATCATTATAAGGTAAATATTCTATTTCAGTAAACGAACTTTCATTAAGTTTTTCATGTTTTGCAGTGTAGTATAGAATGCCACCTTCTTTTTTTAGTGCTACATTTTCTAATGTTCTTTTTGCCATTTTAGAATTGCCAAATCCATTATGTTTAGGTAGTATTCCTATAACAGAACCATCTACTTTATCATAAAATTTTAACTCAACATTTTTTGGATATTCTACTTCAATATCGCCAGTATTTTCTGATTTACGGTGAACTGTATATTTTATAGAACTAACATTCGTATAAGGAGAGCCTAAAACATTATATAATTGCCAATCAAATAAAGTCATACTGCCCCAATTCTGTCCTGCAGATGTTTCAGTTATTTTTAATAACCAATATTTCCCTTTATACTTTTTATCAAACTCAAATACTATCTCATTATTTTTTTTAGGATTTGTTATAGTTGCACACTTAGTAAATTTAGGACTACTTCCATTATGATATACGTCATCGCAATCTACTTTAGATATTTCTTCTTCAGTACAGAATATTTCAAATTTTTTGGAAGCGTATCCCCATACTTCATCTATTGAATCTCCAAAATTTGTAGTAGTAACACCACCAGCACAAATACGCGTAAAACCTGCTTCTCTTGCTTCTGGTAGTTTTACACAAACATAATCACCATATGATCCAACACAAGTCCACTTTGATCCCCAATCTCCTTTACCATCAACTGCTTTGTTTACATTTTCAGTAGTATTACCAAATTTTGAGTAAGCAAATACTTCACCATCTTTAAATAGATTATTACCTGCGTTAAATTCTTTTAATTTTGGCGTTTTTTTCCATACTTGCTCAGTAATATTTGATTCTAAATGTGTTAAACGCTCACCGTTTTCATTTACTGGAATACTAGTTAAATAGACTGATTGAGCACCGTTTGTAGGAAACATATTATGAACATATGCATAACTATTTGAAGAAACTTTTAATAATTTCTTTTGATTTGTCAAATTATCGTGCATCCAAATTTCATAGAATTTAACTGATTTTTGAGTAGGAATATGAACTCTAGCTTCAGCACTATTATTTCTATAATAAATATTTTCAACAATTGGATTTCCTAATTTAGTAACTTTTTTAGCATTACCTAACATTTGAAGTTGACCAATGTTTAATGTATATGCGCCACTTATGTTATTAGTTACTTTAATACCTACACCATTAATTAGTTCTCCACGAGGAATTATGCACTCAGCAATAGTCCATCCATTTTTAGTTTCAACTTTATTTAAAGTAATATTTTCAGTCCACTCATATTTATTTTGGCCACGAGATATTAGTGCTTGAATAGTAGCATTATCTCCTGTTTCTTTGTAGGTTAAGCGGAACTTAATATCTTTTTGCATTCTTAGACGGGTAGAGTATAATTTTAATTCATTATACTTTTCACTCTCAACATTACCTTTTAATGCTAGAGAATTACCACCATTCCAAGCAGTTTCAAAATCATATCCAGCTCTTAATTTTTTAGATGCGTTACTATCAACCATCCAAGTCCAAGTAGGGGTAATTTCTTGTAAACTACGATTTGTCCATTCTTCATCAATTTCTAATTTGCCATCAATAAAGAATTTTTTTCCATGGCCAGTATTAAAGGTTGAATTAAACGGAAAACGATTAATAACTGATTTATCTAGAAGGTATTGAGACATACCAAATTTATCACCGTTATTTCTTGGATCGTATTCATATTCTCCATCTTTAGTAATACGAGATGACCAAAAATAATTTTCTAATTCATGGAATTGTTCACCAGTTGTTGCTTCACCAACAGTTGAATTTAAACAGTATGCTCCAATTGATGCTTTTAATTTACCATTAGCGTCTTTTAACCAATCAAATTGATAATCAGTATTTAAACCGTATTGTTGGAAATTTGATGCAATATATACATCATATGGACTACGATTATATCTTTTAGCTAATCTATTACTCTCATCAACTGTAGAACTACTCCAATTATAATTTGTAAAGAAATCATCAATTAAATATGGTTTTAGAGCTTTTTTATTTTTTAATTCTTGATCTTCACCAAACCAACCAACATTTGAACCATTTAATCCATTACCATAATTAACTCCCCCATCAGTAAAAGTCATAGAGTCATACCAGTTGAAAACTAGTTCAGGATAATTTAATCTAGCATATCTAAGCGCATTTTTTAGACCTTGTAAATGCGCATAACACCCACTAGTTTCTTGGTTAAAAAAATATCCATCAAAGCCATAAAAACGAGCAATTTGAGCCAATTTATCTATTGTAGGGAATCTTCCGTTTAGATCAGTCTTAACTAATTTTCTCATTTCTTGAACGCCTGCATCATTAGGACCATATGGGAAAAATAATCCTGCAGTAACAGCAACTCCATTACGATGTGCCATATCAATAGCATCAGCTGTAGGACATACTAAAATTCCCTTACCCGCATCTTCAGCCCAACCAACCATGCTATCAAGATATTGCCAATGAGTAAATGCATAGTTTTGGAAACTATTATGTCCTTGAGCTCCACCATTCATAGTTAGGAAGGCGCAGTGTTGGAACTTAGCTCCTGGTGTGGCATTAGGATTAATTTGTGGACCATAAAATCTTCCAGTTCTTAGGGGAACTGTAGATCTAGCATAAAAAGCATCTGGATCACTTTCTGGTGTCCATTTTAATACTGTATCCATACTAAAACGTGGACGCTTAATATCTAGTGATAAATTTTCATTATACTCATCATTATTTATTCCAGTAGTATCGTATGCACTAGTATTAATTGTAGTGAATAAAAATAGTGCGATTACCGAGAATAAAATAGTAGTATAAATTCTTTTAGTAAAAGTAAAACTTAAATTTTTCATTAAATAACTCCTTTTAACTTACATTAAATTCCTTTTCAGCATTCCATATTTGTTGATTAACTCCTTGTGCAATAAGTTTAATTTTACGGTTCTTATCAACGAATACCCAATCAAAGAACGCTACTCCGTTTTCATCTGCTATTACAGTTTCTAATCTTCTATATAAGCCTGTTTGCTTTAATTGTACAACAGTACCTGGTGCTAGACCTGATATAGTCAATGAATAAACTTGTCCGTCTTTTCTATTTCTCTTATAGATAGTAGAGACTTTATATGGGCTAAATTGTAATTGACCAGCATCAATATCAGGGGTCATCTCTGCGTCTTCTCCTGTATAAGGGATCTCAACTCTGGATGAACTTTCAAGTAAAGTATTCTTAATTTCATATCTATAGAAACCATTAGTTTTCTTCATAGTAACATTTTCAAATTTAATATCTGCACTATGAACTAATGTTTTATTACGATATGCGCTATATAGTGCTTCTGAATAAGGTTCAAATACACTTTGCTTCTTTGTTGCAATTAGGACATCTTCTTCATTATATAAATTGATAGTTGAATTAAATGGTACATTTTTAAATGTAACGTTACCTGAATTAGTTGATACTCTTTCAACAGTAATATCAGATGGATCTATTGTAGCAGTTTTTGGTAATCCTAAATTTGAAAATAGTTCAAATTCACATAATCTTAAATTCCAGTGAGAATGCGTTCTCGGAATATTAAAAATTCTTAAGTATACATATCTACCCGTAACAGTGTGATATGTAATATTATTTAGGTCTGAGTAATTTCCTGTTTTAATACAAACTTCACCTGCAGTTGCAGAATGTCTAACTTTAGCACATAACTGTGCATCACTTGGGATACCATCAAGTGATGGAAGCCTACCACTTGTAGCAGGTTTAGTATTAGAATAATATATCTCATATTCAAGCGGATTTATGTCCTCATTATCTAATGTGTTTACATGTCTACCGTGTTCGCTACTTCCGATGTTGCCCATAGCAATAATTCTTGCCATTCCAATTTGTTTTACTTCACCTAAATCAAAGCATGCCCAAATATCACTATCTTTTGTTGATATTCTTGGGTCCCAAGAATAGATACCATCAATAATGCATCTAGGATTCATTCCACTATCTCTACTAATCCAAGTTACTAATTCTGCTTTTCTCATTAGGTTTTCTCCTGGTGTATATACAGAAGCATAACGACCTTTAAAGTTAAATAGTGTTGAATCAGATGCTAACTCAGGACGACGATTTCCATTATTATCTATTGGAACAATACTTAGTTTAGCCTTAGTAACACCACGAGGTAGTTCTATTTTGTGAACAAACATATTTGGATTAGGACTTACTTTTAATAATTTTTTAGTGCTACCATATTCTAACCATAATTCATAGAACTCAGCATTTTTAATTTTTTTACTTTCAACTCTAGCTTCTGCATAATTATCAAAATGCATTAATTTATTAAGTCTAGGAGCACTTGCTCTACGCATAGAAACTTTTTTGTTATATAATTGCATTTGACCTAAGTTAAAAGTGAAGTTATCCACATTATTAGTTGCTTTAATTCTAATTCCTATTCCATTAATCATTTCACCAGCAGGAATAGTACCTTCTAAAATGTCCCAACCATTTTTAGTTGCTACTTTTGTTAGAGTGATTTGTTCATTCCAATTATAAGCAGCTTTTCCTCTTGAAATAAGTCCGTAAACATTAGAAGCTTCACTTGCTTTAACAGTTATTCTAAAAGTAATATCTTTATTAGCATTAAGTCTAGTTGAATAAAGTTTAGCGTCATAGTATTTATTATTTTCTAGTTTACCCCAATACTTAACTGAACTTCCTCCATTAAATACTGTAGTAAAATCATAATCTGCTTTTAGAGTTTTTGTAGCATCGGTATCTACAATCCAAGTCCAAGTAGGAGCAATACTACTTAATCCCCTATTAAACCATTCAGAGCTATGTGCTACATTACCATCTATATATGTACTATAACCATGCCCTGTATTAAAGGTAGAATTAAATGGTAAAGTATTAACTACTGATTTATCTAAAACATAATTAGCTAAACCCCATTCATCATCACCTCTTTGGCGAGGATCATAAGTAACAGACCCATCATCCTCAGTTTTCTTTGAACTCCACAAATAATTTTCCTTATCATGGAACTCTGCTCCCATAGTAGAAGCATCAGCACAATATAATCCTAGAGAAGTTTTTAATTTACCATCATTATCTAATACAAAAGGGAAACGGTATTTTTCTCTAAATCCTCTTGCTTGCATCTCGAAAGCATGATACACATCATATGGAGAACGATTTATTTCTTTTGCTATTCTAACTGACTCATTTACTTTGCTTGCATTCCAGTTATAGTTAGTAAACATATCATCCATTAAATATGGTTTCAATGCACCTTTTTCTTTTAGCTCGCTATCTTCGGCGATCCATTTTTTATTTTGGTTAGTTAATCCATCTTGCCAGTTAACATTTCCATAAGTAGAAGTCATTGAGTCATACCAGTTAAATATTAGTTTAGGATAATTTAATCTTGCATATCTCATTGCTTCAAACATACCATTTAAATATGAACTAGCTCCGTTAGTTTCTTGGTTAAATGAATAACCATCAAAACCATAGAATTTTGCTAATTGTGCTAATTTATCTATAACAGGATAACGATTGCCTTCTTTTTTAGTTAATAATCTAATTTGACTTTGTCCGTAAGTATTATAACCTCCGCCGAAGAATATACCAGCCGTTACTGGTACTCCATTACGGTGAGCAGCATCCACTACATCAGCAGTAGGGCATACAATAGTTCCTTTTGTTTCAGCCCATCCTACTAATGTATCTAGATATTGCCAATGGGTAAACGCATAATTACCATATGATAGCGAACCTTGAGCACCGCATGTAGAAATCATTGCCCAGTGTTGAATTTTAGCATTTGGAGTTGCATTAGGATTTACCTGTGGACCATAAAATCTACCAGTTTTAAGAGGGACAGTGGCACGGTTATATTTAGCGTCTGGATCACTTTCAGGTGTCCATTTAAGAAGAGCATCAAAGCTTAGACGCTCCCTATGGACATCAAGACTTGTATTTTGATCATATCCTTCATTATTTACATTTTCTTCATACTCACCAGCATAAACTACTGATGCAAAACTTAATAGTAATAATAGTGTTAAAAATAAGGAAAAAACATTTTTTAAAATAGATTGGTACGCTCTTTTAATCATTTGACATACCTCTTTTCTAATTAGCAAGCGTATTTGCTTACTTTAGTTTCATGTGGAACATCACTAGATTTAATTTCTGTAACACCAGAACCTTTAAATGCTAAATCAGATATATATAATAAATAAGGCGAGTCTATAAATTTAATTTTTTCTTTTAATAAATTTGTTGTACCTGCAAAAGCATTTTTAGCAATATGAGTTAACATATCATTTATTTTAACTTCAGTAATTGTTGTTTGATCCTTGAAAGCTTCAGCTACGATTATTCTAGTATTAGGATGTAGATCAACTACCTCTCGAGCTGCACCAGCAAAACCAAGACATACTAAATAACTCATTTCATCAGCAGAATCGTTATCTAGATATTTAAGTCCTTCATGTTCTACTGTCTTAATATTAGGGCAATTCTTTAAGAAACCTTCGCCAATGTATTCGATTGAAGTTGGTAAGAAAACATTTTCTAATTCTTGAATATTTTGGAAGTTATTATCTCCAATAAATGATAATAAACTATTATCTTCTGAAGCTAGGTCTACAATTTTAACTTTTTTAAGTTGGCTTGTAGCATTAGCAAGCATTCCTTCAATCATATAAGTAATTCCATTATGAGTGATTACATTTGGAATATCAATACGTTCTAATATTGTTGAACCAGTGTATTTAATCTTTTTAATATAAACAATTCCATTTCTTACTACTTCATAATCTACTTTATAACCAGAAGGATGAGAATATGTGAATTCTAATAAAGTAGCTTTCCCTTCTTTTAGTAAAGATTTATACTCATTAACAAGTGCTGCAACTGCTTCTAATTGTGTAATATCATATTGAGTCAAAGTTTGAGCTTTAATTTCATTTACTTTAGCTGTTAATATTTCTTTTTCATAACTACTACCTTTAATATATGTTTTACCGTTTTTCATGCCATCTTCATCTCGATCTTCTTCATACCAAACAGCTTGTAGGACAGAAGTATCTGCACTCTTAATAGTATTTAAAACAGTAGTATGGTCATATGTACCTTCGATATATGTTGCTTTTATTGCATCGAAAATGGCTTTTTGTGCATTGTAGTCATCAATAAATTCTGCATCGCTTTTTGCCTTTAATGCAATTAACGCATTTATAACATCTGTTTTAAATTTGTCTGTTTTAACATGAGCTAAACCACTAATTACTTGTTCAGCTGTTAAATCTTTGTTATCCCAAACTACATTATCATTAAAGATTTTATCATTAAGCATTTTATAAAGTTCAATTCTCTCAAGATTATATGTAGAGTCTAGACTACCAGCAATCATTTTTCCTTTAAGAACTTCTAATTCATTTTTTAGTGCCTCAAGATCTGATTTAACAAAATATCCTGGTACAATTTTATTAATTGCTACTACTTTGCTAATATATTGAGCCTTTTTAGCTGGATCTTCTTGGATGTAAAAACGGCCTTTCATTATTATGTCTGCAGTTTTTGCTTCTAATCCAAAATCAACATCATCATTTAAAACTTCATTTTTTAAAGCATTAACTTTATTTAAATCAACTTGGAAATCATAAGTTCCTATGACTATACCAGCTTGTAAAGTAGTTAATTGTGTTTTAAGATTCTCTAATTCAACTTTTTTTAATTCCTTTAAAGTTTTATTAGTAATATTTTCAATAGTTCCTAATAACTCTGCTTTTTTAGCAGGTGCAGCTTTAATATGAGAGAAACCTTTATTTACCACATCAGCAGTTTTATCTACTTCTTCAAATAATACATTATCGTTTAAAACTTGATCTTTTAAAGTATTAATTGTTTCTTTAACTGCTTCAGTATCATATGCACCATTAGTTACTTTTAATGCTCTTAAGAATGTAGTTAATTCTTCAAGTTGTGATTTTACTGATGATTTTTTAGGATCAATTGTAATAATATTATCATATGTAGCTTTTTTCTCATCTATTGTTGTTTGATTAGTTTTAATATGATTTAAGCCTTTATTTACATCAGCAGCATTTAAATCATCTTCACTGTATATACTATTAGTGCTAAAAATTATATTATGTAGTTCCTCTAAAGCAGTTTTAGCAGCTTGGTAGTCATATTCACCAACAGTATAAGTAAGTGCTTCTAATTCTTGTTTAAAATTAATTAACTCTTGTTTTGTTACATTTGATTGGTTAGTTTCTAATTCATTAAATTTATCTTTTATTGATTGCTTTTTATCATCTTTAGCCATAACATGACTATAGCCTTTAGGGAACTCAGCACTTTGTCTTGCTAATTCGTTATATACTACATTATCATCAGTTAGTTTATTTACTAAAACACGAATTTCATTTAAAAGAGCAGTGCTATCAAAAGTTCCTAATACTTTAGTCGCTTTTAATTCAGTTAATTTATTTACTAACTGTTCTACTTCCTCTTTAAATAAATCTTCTACTTGTTTATTTACTAATTCTTCTTTTTTAGCCTTTAACTGTTCTTTAAGGGCAGGTTCACCTTTAACAAAGTATTTATCTTTAGCTAACTCATCTGAAACTAATTCTTGATTTAGGAATAAAACATTATCAGAAAGCACCTCATTAGCAAGAGTCTTAACTTGTTCAATTAAACCTTTAGCATTCTCTGGTGTAAAAGTTCCCGGAACCAAGGCATCTTTTATTGCTTGTAATTTTTGCTCTAATTGTTTCTTTTCAGAAATAGTTAAATTAGTCTTATTGCTATATTTTTCGAATAATTCATCTTTATTCTCTGAACCTTTGTATAAAAATTTTGAACTAGATAAATTAGCAGCGTCCTTAGAACTATCATAAATTACATTTTTACTAAAAACAACATTTGCTAAGTCATCTAATTTTTTATCATCGTACATTTCCTTAGGTTTAGTACCTACAATGAAATTAACGCTTGATAATTTAGCAATAAGTTTATCTATTTTATCTTTTTCTAATTTAGAAACATCTGAGTTTATTGTTTCTAAAGATTCTTTTTTTAACGCTTCATAGTCTTCTTCGCTCATTTTAAGATAAAATTTACCTTTTTCAATATCTTCAGGTTTTTTATCTTCTGTTCCGAATTCGATAATTTCTTTTCTCTTATCTTCAAAAACAATTTTATGAAGTTCTTTTACTTTAGCGTGTTCTTCTTGTAATTTCTTTCTGCATCCAACTAATAAACAAAGAACTACGGTAAAAGCTAGTACGCTTAGAAATTTACATATTTTTTTCCTTTTTTGCATATTATTTAATGCCTCCTTTATTTTTTTGTGTATTACTTGCACCTATATTTTACTATAAAAGCCATATTTTTGCAAATTATATGAAACCGCTTTCATAAAAAAATTATTAAGCAAAAATAAAACAGCATTTTTACCCTGAAAAATGCTGTTATAAATTAGTTTTTTCTACTTATTTTTATCAGAAAATAACACATATTTAATTTATTCTTCTAGACCTATTTGAGTATCTTCAGTTAATTTAAAACTATATTGATTAGTATGAGCAATTTTTGAAACAAGTCCTTTTTTACCATTAACTATTATCTTTTCGCTTAAATCAATATTCTCATCACTATTTTTAATAGTAAATGTAACAAAGACACCTTCTTCTATACGTTTAGTAATATCTTCAACAGGAAAATGAAACTTATCTTCTTGTCCTGGTTTAACGCTTACTTTGTAAGTGTTCTTAATTTGATATTTAATTTCAATATTATCTTTTACCACTAACTCAAAAGTATCACCAACATTATACGGAGTTGTTCCTACATATAATACTCTAATTTTATCGTTAAAAACTGGCTTAAATGTAAATTTAACGACACTCAAAGCATCGATATTATTAAAACTTGAAATGTTAGTTGTAAAATATTTGTTAGTATTTTCTAGAATATCTGCGGTATTATTATTAGTTTTATCTTGAACCAATTTTAAATTAAATTTAATAATATCAAGCTTTAAATTAATTTTAGTATTATTTGAAACTTTAAATATTAGTTTATATTTACGGTTATAACTTTGGCCATCTTCTAATTCATTGGTAAGATCAAAAAATTGATATTGTGATTTTAATAAATCAAGAGGCTCACTTGTATCTGCATTTAAAAGTTCAATATTACTACTAGTTAATATTTCACGATTTGTTCCTTCAGATGGATTCCCAATTTCTTTTAACACTAGGTTTTTTATTTCGTATTTTTCTTTTATTTTAAAAGTTAAACTTATTAAGTTATTCCCACTACTTATAATAGTATTATTATTTTTATTGAATTTTGCATTAACATTTTCATCAAAGGAAACATCATAATCATTAGCCTGATTTAAAAGTTTTACAGTATATACTGGAACAATTTTTAATTCTATTTGTACATCTTGGGTAATTCTATATAATAATTCATTATTTAAATCAACATCATAACGAACACTATTTATATAAAATATAGCTTTATGACCATCCTCGATAATAGTTGCTTTTAATTTAAGTGTTGTGTTATAAATTACTTCATTAGTATCTTTTAAATTAAGTTCTGTTTCTTTCTTATCATTAGATAATTTAGTGATTTTTATACGACCCGATTTATCATTATTCACTATATCTAATTTATATTTTTTGCGTTCATTAATAGAAGCTACATCTATCTCAATATCAGAATTAATTGGTATATTATATAAATCATTATCACTTATTTTTAAATTTTCCCTAGTTTTAGTAATTTCTATTTTTTCAGTTGTTGGATCTTTTACCTTATTTATTTTGTTATAAATGACTTCATTTATTTTTTTACCAATAAGTGGCGTAATTTTAAACTCAAGCAATTTATCACCATCTACTAGAATAAAGTTATCATTTTTAAAAGCATAGTTTAAAATACTAACATATGGTTTTGCTCTTTCTGTTATACTAATAAAAAATTGTTGAGTAGCTTTAATACCTTTTGATCTCTTAGCTTTAATTTCTTTTAATAAATTATTAAGCTTCTCATATTCTACTTTTAATTGTTTCTTATCAGTAGTGCTTGATAGTAAATTAGCTTGGACAAATAGTTCTGTTCTTTTTTCTTCTGGTAATGAAATTACATATTTTGAATTACTTAAATTTTCTTTAGTTAAATTAGGCTCAAAAATAAAGTTATCTCTGTCCTTATATATATTAGCCATTTTAATTAGTTTATCAATATCTAACGGCTTATCTAGTTTTGGTTGACATCCATAAAAAACCCCTAGTAAAAATAGTCCCAGTAAAATAAATAATAAATTAAAATATCTTTTCATTGTAATCCTCCTTATCCTACAATACCAGAATTTTCAAAATTTTGAACAAAACTTTTTTGTATAATAAAATATAAAAGTAATATTGGCGTAATAAATAAAATATTAGCAGCTCCTGTAATGGATGGTAGATAAAATTTATTCATATTAGCAATACCTGTTATATCCTTAAATATTCGTGAGGCGCTTTCTAATCTAATATTTAATAAATTATTGGGCAATAAATTAGCAGTTCTAGCAAAATATCCTGTATAGAAAGTATCTCCAAAATTCCAAATAAAACTAAAAACACAAACGGTAATAACAATAGTTTTAGAATTGGGGATAATAATTTTAAAAAATGTTCCTAAAAATGAGCATCCATCCATTGTTGCAGCTTCAGTTAATTCTTTAGGTAAGCCTTTATAAAATTGTCTAAATAAATAGATGAATAGACCTTGTTTAATTCCTTGTCCAAAAATAGCGATAATATAAATTGCTATTTCTTTTCCGACTAATCCATCACGACCAAATATTTTTATTGAATGTAAAAAAATATATTGGGGAAGTGCAATAATTGGTGCAGGAATAATAATAGTAATTAAGACAGGTAATAAGAAAAATTTCGAACCTCTAAAATTAATTATATGTAAACCATAACCACAAAATGCTGCAATAGAAACCTGTATAATCATTAAAACAATTGCATATAAAAATGTTCTCCAGATTGAAATTGAATAGTTTAACATTCTACTAGCAATCCCGTATGCCTGGTCACTAGTTTTCCTTGGTAGCCACTGAGTATTTGCAACTCCTATATAATCATAACTAGTAATTGATGCAATTAAAGTTTTAATTAGTGGAAATAAAATAATAAACGATAATCCAATAATTAATATTGCTCTTAATGAAGATACTAAAATTTTGTTTCTTACTTTTTCATATTTATAATTTCTTTTATTATTCATCTTTTCTTACCTACTAATTTTTCCTTATTAACCATTTTTAGAAAAATAGTTGCAATTAAAAGTAGTAATAAAGTGACAATTGTAAATACTACCGAAATAACAGCACGATTTTCTCTTGAAATTTTTTCATCCATAATTAGTTCAACAAGTGGAGAACGATATAGCAAATCAATTAACGTATATATTATTACTGCTGATAGCATTGGAAATATTGATGGGAGTGTTACTTTAAAGAATTGCTCGTACTTATTTGCTCCTTCTATTTCAGCTACTTCATAAAGAGAGGGGTTAATAGATTGTATAGCCGCTAAAAAAATTAAAATTTGTACACCTGATAACATTAAAATATTTAAAATTCCTAAAACAGATTTAGAAATTAGTGCTATAATGCTTGGTGGAATTTTTGAATATTCGAAAATTTTAGAAACATTGAAGATTTTATAAACTACACTATCTTTAATAGAAATTAAGTTATTTTCTCCAACACTAAAAAGTGATACTATAGCAGGCAATCCCAAAATTAGCGGTAAGAAAAATATCACCCTAACAAGACCTTGTCCACTAAACTTAGAATTTAGTAAAACAGCAATGGCAAGTGAAAATACAGTTATTAAAGGAAGCTTTACTACAGTATCAACAATTGCTTCAACTAAAAATTGTTTAAAAAAAATTGTTTCGCCTAAACTATTATTTACTTTTAATTTATTAAATACGTAATCATAATTAAAGCCACCTACATAATTAAACATTAAACCTCCTGTTTGAGCAGTTTCAAGTTTATTAAATGAGTAGACAATAATCATTACAAAAGGAACTAAAAAAAAGATAAGAAAACCAATAAGAAAAGGTAAATACATTAAAAAACCTTTAATTTGGACTTTAGTATTTAATTTTATTTTTATTTTATTCTTCATCGCTTTATATTTCCTTATGTGAATATGGTGCTATACCTAAATAATTTCCTCCAGTAAGATTAAATATTAAAGTTTTAATAATACCTTCTTTTTCGTATTTAACTTCATATATATTATAATCAATTACCTTATGAGATACTATATTAGTGCCATATTTTTGATAAAAATTACTAATATATTGGTTATGCTTATCCATCTCACTTAGATAATCAGCATAATAACAAGAATTATATTTATTGTAAAAATAACTATCTTTAGTAATATTAGTCTTTTCATACGATAGGGTGTATTTGGCTTTAGTTTGTGAAATTAGTTGGTACTGAAAATAATAACTTTGCATATCACCTGCAATATGATCATCAAATAAATTTTTAGTTTCTAAATATAAATGATAATAATCTTTAAGTACTAACTGATAAAAAGGGATCGGTGATTTAATATTAGATCTATTATTAGTAGGTAGCTTAATATCATATATTAAATCTGCTTGACTTATTAGATTAAAAGATGGATAATTCATCGCTAATTTATTTCTTTTTAAACGTTCAATTGAACTTTTTTTAATTTCATCGACAATTTTAGGTGAAAATAATTTATCACTATAATCATAGTTAGGAATACTTAGATCATCAAGTGCTAAGTTTTTATAACTAGTCCCTTGATATCTATTTATTGTATCGAGTAAATATTTATTATTTAATAAATAATACCTATTTAATTTATCCTTAACCTCGCTATTAGTAATTGGACTATAATCATATAATTTTTTAATTTCGTTTGATAGTGTTTGCATACCATTAAGTCTATTAGAAAATAATTGGTAATTATTATTATAAGTTTTTAAAAAACTTTGTACATAATAAATATTATACTCATTAAGTATTTCCCTATCTCCTAATTTTCTTAACTCTTTAGTTTTTTTAGCAGGTATATTTTGATAAAGAAAATCTTTTTGCCAATTAGTATAAAAATAAGTTGTAGAATATGAATTTATTTTTTCAATTATTTCCTTAGCTTCTTTAAACGATGTCATTTTAATATCTTTATAATAAGGTATACCTAAAAAATGATTAAGAGTATTTATGGCTCCTAAAAATTCAGTAGCTATATCATTATAAAATAACACCTTATTTTTCCTGATATAGTTATTTGCAATATCATTTGCTACATCAAAATACGTTAAGTTTTCTTTTTCCATAAAGTGATATGCAACAGTATATCTAGTATCAAAATAAGCAGGGCTTTGTGCTAATGTAGTACTTTCCCCTATAAAAGTAGCGTTACCAGACCTTCTAAGATAAAATTCAGGATAAATTCTAGTGTAGTTAATAAAAGGATCAAGATATAAATTAGCATTACTTGCACCGTCTTCAATATAAAAATAACTTACTAGTTTTTTTATATTATTTTTACTTATTAAACCAACAAATGGTATTTTGACATCAGGGGGAAGTTGCTCATAATTTTTTTCTACTAAAAAACGATTAGCGTTATAAACTACTCCGTTCCATCTAATATCCATATTATCAATTAGTGCCCCATTACCTTCAGGAATAATAGCTTCTTCGACATTTTCTTTTTTAGTTAATAATAGATTAGGATTTAATTTAATACTTGATAATTGCCATTTACTATTATTTATAACAATACTATTTTCTTTAATTAAATCACTAATAATACTTACTTTAAATGAATTTTCTTCTAAGTAATACATAATCGGTATAGTAAAAGAATACTTATTTATTCTAGCATTAGGATTAAATTTCATTAATTCGTTATCGCTTAATTTATAGATGTTATACCAAATATATTTTAAGTTATTTTTATGTAAAGTAATATCATCTGAAGGAAGAATAAAGTTGTAAAGATTATTACTAGTTTTATCTCCGTTTTTAATATAAGATAGTGATAGCGAAGCTAAATAAGACTTATAATCGTTTGGATTATTTTTAAAATATTTTTTTATTTTTCTAACTAATTCTTTCATTTTAATTGAATCTATCGCCTTAGGAAATAAAGAATTATCTAGCGGATCACTATTTATTTCATATTCAACTAAAACTCCATCATAATTTTTTACTTTTTTAATACTTTTTATACTAATCATTTTATAAGTAATTTCTCGTGCTTCACCAGGAGTACTACTATAAGTTAAATAAGCAATAAATGGTGAAAGTAAATTCTCTTCTTGTTCATTAGGATATTTATAATGATTTAGTAAAGTTTCTTCTGTATAACCTTTATCACTACCATATTGCATTAAAGGCACAACACTTACTAGATTATTTTTATATTTTACATCAATACTTTTTGATTTATCGTTGTAAAACATTTTATTACTATCATTTGATGTTATTTCTTGAGAACCTAAATTCAAATAATTTTTATCTGTTAATTTAATCTTAGAATAGCTCGCTAAATTTGGTCTTATTGCTCTTAAAGGATATTTCATTTGAATTGTAAAAAATATTATGGCAAAAATAGCAAAAATTAAATACCCTAAAATTAGTAGTTTACGCCACCATTTTAGTTTATTATAAATATCATAGTAAGATATAATTTTATTTTTAAAATCTATTTTTTTCATTATTTTTTTATTCTAAAAATTATTTCTTCAATAATTTGATTGCCAAAACCAAGTGTTTGTTTTATTAAACTAAATGCTAAAAAGATTAAATATAGTAATATTAAAAAAGTAAAAAAAGTTGCTATAATCATTACTATATTTTTACCAACGCTAAATTCATGGACAACAATTAAGCCTATGAAAAGAATAATGCTAAATAGTATTACTCCTAAGACATTAAAAACTTTATATAAAACAAGATCAGATAATGTTATAAAATTAGAAAGTATAACACTTACAACTTGAAAAATAATTAAAATAAATAAAGAATACCCAGTTGCTTGATAAATTTCTTTTAATTTACCACTTCCATCAAATAAAGTAGTTGTTAAATAATTTGCAATTACTAATAATAAGATAGGGATGACACTCCCTAAAAAAATAAGTGGTCCATTAATTTCTTTAGGGCTTAACTTATTTAAAAAGAACACTTTATACTGATAAGCAAATATCTGCACAATGCCATAGATAATTATTAAGATAGTCGCAAATATAAAACCAGTCTTTTTATTTTCTTTAATTTCTTCAAAGTTTTTAAAAGGGGCGAAAACCAATCTAATTGGAAACATTATTAAATTATCAAATATAAACTTTAATTTATTCATTTCTTATAAATCATTTTTTTACTAACGCTAAAGGTAAATATTAAAAACACAAAACTTAGTAATAAATAAATACTTTCCTCAATTTGTAAATTACGATATTTTTCGTATGCTTCAAGGTATAAAAGTTTATTATTAGCTAATTTAAAATAACTGCAAGCTTCTTTATAATCACCATTTAATAAAGCAATTTTACCAAGGCCATTATAGGCATACTCGCAGTTAGAGTTTAGCATTAAAAGCTCATTATATATTTTAGATGACTTATCATAATTACCACTTGCATAATTAATGGCACTTTGATTAATTAACTTACCATATCTTGTTGGTGATAGTATTTTTATGTAATTAGAATAGTTATCATTTTCTAAAACAAAGTAGTTTTGATTTATAATTTTTATATCCTTAACATTATTTAATTGTTCAATACTATTTCCTTTATTGCCGTATAAAAACATAAGTTCACCATTATTATTATATGTAAATAATTTATTATTATTACTATCAAATAATACGTATGTTTTATAACTTGATACACTAATTAAACTAAACATTGAAGCAATACTATTTTTATTTTCAAAACTTTTTTGAATATAATCACCTTGAATTTTTTTATTTTGGTCTTCAACTAAAATATTTTTTCCAGCTTGATTAAATCTTTGAACGGGATTATTTTTTGAAGCACTTGTTACTGTGTATAAAAAGCCACTATTATCAATTGCCATAGCAGTAAAGTTTAGTTGCGTTTTTCTAGCTTCATTATCTAAAACTTCATCTGATATTAACTTTCTCCATAACTTTTCTTTTAGTGATAACTCAATTTTATTAATACCAATAAACTTTACAAAAGTTCCATCTAATCTAAATGCCAAAATACCCATTTCTGAGTCGGCTGATATAACATAAAACATTTCTGCATTAGGATTAGCACTTATTTTTAATGGCCTAAATGGCGTTTTTAAAATTGACATATCTCTACTATTTAAACCAATAATTCTTTCAAATTTTACTGGGTTATCATCTGGTAGTAAGTATCCATTTTCCATCCTTTTGTACTGGTAAATAAATGCTTGTGGTTTGAATGAATTAAAATAATCTCTTTTAAATAACATTGCTTTATCTTGACTAATTAACTTTAATTCATTATAAACCTTATTATATTTATTTTCTATTTCTTGAGTTAAAATATCATTGCTTTTTGCTATTACTTCTTTAGTAATAGGATTAAATAAATTTTTAATAAACTTATTTTTTTCTTCGCTTCCACCAATATAAATATACCCATTTGTATAGCAAATACTAGTAGGAGCATTAGGAACATATACGTCAGCACTTGTAATAATATGCCCTTTATAGTTATAACTACTATTAAATAAGAAAATAATTCCTTGAGCTTTATTGGAGCCTTTATTAAATAAGTGCGCTAAAAGAATTATTTCTATAATGTTATTTTTTTTATCGCTAATATATGCTATCTCAATTGCCTTTAACTTTTTATCTGAAAATTTAGTCGGTACTATTTTATTTAAATCTAAAAATTGCGAAACAAAATAGGCACTCGGTGAAGAGATAATATCATTATTTTTATCATAGTTATAAGAACTTGCTTTTACAACTGGAGTAATTAAGATTAAACAAATAGATAAAAAAATAAATAGATATAATTTTAAATATTTTATTTTAAATCTAATTATAATTAAATTCCTTTCTCTTTTTAGCAATTTCTAAATTAATTTCAGTAATATATTTATTAAGTGATTCAATTGGGTCATATCCATTCATTACTGATACAAAAGCATTTTTAAACTGTCTTGTAGTCATATACCCCCCTGGTACTTGCGGAATACCTATCGTATTAGCACGAGCAGCTTTAATTACCTGATAATCAATACTTGGCCATGGTAGCTTATTAGCAGTATTAATATTAGCAGTAGGATATCTTGCTGCTGAACCAACAATAACTTCTAATTCTCGTCCATATTCTAATTGCGTTTCATCACTTTGCCACCATTCTAAAAATTCCCACGCCATTTGCTTTACTTTACTCTCTTTTAATAAAATACTAGTTGCTGGAACATTAGATAAAATTGCATAACGATTAGCTGTTGTTTTTTCATCTTTTTTTAAAAAGGTAGGGACATTAGTAATTCCCCACTTGCCAGATATTTCTGGTGCAAATACCGCTAGTTGATTATACATTTCATATGAAATAATTCCGGCTGGAATTTCGCCACTACGAAATCTATTAATAAAGTCAGCTTCAACTAATATATTACGATTTGCAAAATATTCACTATATCTAATAAATGCCCTTTTACTACTATCTGATAAAAGACCACTTTTAGTAAAATTATTTTGGTAATAACTTCCTCCCATTTGATATAAAATAGAACCAAATAAAGCTGTATTTATAATATTAGAATTACTTGCGACTGCATTTGCACTTCTTTGAGCTAAACTTGAATTAACTGGCGACTCTAGGAAAAAATTTAATTTATTATCTTGAATAGAATTTATAATGTTTTCTAACTCTTCATATGATAATGGTTTATTAGAATCTATTTTTAAATTTAATTTTTTAAATATATCCTTTCGATAAAACATTACTGGATAAGTTTGGGTTTCAGGTAGTGCAAATAATTTATTATTCCTTAAAAATGGTGTTAAAGCACTTGGTGCATATTTAGATTTAATACTTTCATAAGATGTATATTTAAATAAATTTTCTAGCGCATTTCTAAATGAAAAATCCATTGTTATTCCTTCGGGGACCATCAAAGCACAATCGGGCCCTCGCTTAGAAGTAACTGCTCTTAAAAGTACTTCTGATGTAGCAAGTTCTAATTGAATGTTCATATTTTTTATTGCTAAATTACTAGTAGCAGCAATTAATTTTTTTACTATTTGAGCATTATCTCTTCCTGAAATTACCCACACTTTAAGTATGTTTTTACCTTTTTTAGTTTTAGGTTTAAACGAATAAACTAATTTTTTTATTTCGTGTCCTAAAAGCTCAAAAATATTTTCATTTATTCTCTTTAGCTTTTTTTCTTTACTATGAAAAAAGAAAGCATCAACTGTTAAAGGTCCTTCTTTTTCATTCATTAACCAAGTTCCAAGCGATGATATATTTGCCTGAAAGGAATTTAGTTGCCTAACTAAATTATTAGGTCTTTTAATAAAATTATTTAATTGATTAATCATTGTATTAATAGCAGCCACTCTTGCACTTGAATTTTTAGCAAGTAGTGTATAATGATTAACTAATTTTTCAAGGTTATTTTTAATATTAGTAATACGCTCTTTAAAATTAGGAATTTGCTCTGCAATATTATAAGTTCTTTCTGTATCACTATCACTTAAAAATATTTTTGCATCTAAATAAATTTGATTTAACGCATTAATTGAGTCATCCATAATTCCGATAATATCCTTAATTACTGCAAGTGATACACGCATTCTTATTCTATTTTTTCCTTTTTTTAAAGGAAATAAATAAGGTGAGTTTTTATCTCCTATTTGATAAGTAGTAAAATTATCATTAGATAAAAAATTTATATAAGAAGCTTCTTTAAAGGGAACAAAATAATTAATATTTTCTCCTTCATAATGACCAATAATAATTTCTCTTGTAACAAATGATGATTTTTTAATATCCTCTTTAGCATAGAAAGAAAGAGCATAGAGCCCTTGTTCTGGAGCCTCAAATTCATACTCTACCCAATAACCTGGTAAGCGCCAAGAATACACTCCCATCACATTTAAGCGAATATCACGACCATTATAATATGGAGTTATTTTAGATGATGTTGTATCGCTTAAAGGAATAAGGTTAGGAGATGAAGCAAGACCGATTTTTTCTCCTTCAATTTTAATATTGTCGCTACCATTATATTCGCTATAACCATTACTTTTATAATCTTTTATAGCGTCATCATAACTTTTAGGAAGAGGTGCAAGCTTAAGTGCTATTTTCTTAATTAACATTGCTTCTCTTGTAGCATTTAATGTAATGGTTTGGCTTTTACCTTTTTTTAAATAAAAATAATAAGCTCCCGTAGTGATATTAAAAAAATCACCAAAATAAGTTTTTTCTAATTGTGGGAGCTCAACTTGTTTCGACCTAATTTCATCACCTAGTTCATCTTTTGTAATACTACCCAAACTATGATAGTGTCTTGTTAATTTAATTTGTTCAGCTTCTTTAAAAGGGACAGTATTATTTATCAAAACTTTTCTCTCTATTTCAGCACTTTTACTACTATAATGCTCCTGCATACTAGTATCTATATAAGTTTTTATATCATTTTCATCCCCAGTTAAAGGAAGATATTCAATATATATATTGTAAAGTCCTTCTTCTAAAACATCAAATTCAAATTCTAAGTTTGAAATATCAGATGAATAGATGCCATTTGATAGTTGTAAGTAATTTTGCCCATTAACTAATTTTAAAGAAATCTCTTTATTTTGCTTAGGAAAATTTTTATTTTTTTCATAGTATTGTTCATATGAGATCGTTTCATCATCAAAAGAGTTCTTATAAAGAACTCTTTTTAATTGATGATTAACTTTCCCACTATAAATAATTTGGTGTGATTTTACTATCGACGCAATTATTAAACTAATTATAATAGTAAAAATCGTTAACCAAATCAAACGTAATACTACTTTTTTATGTAACACTATTTTTTAATATCTTCTAGTATTTTATTTAAAGTATCTCTTGCCTTACTCTTGGCATCATTTAATTCTGAGGTTAAATCTTTACCATCGATTGCATAACGATGCACCGCGTGTAAAATAGGTAGTAGTAAACCGTATTTATCAATTTTATTTTCAACTAATTTTTTAGGATCACTATAGTATTTATAAGCTTCTACACATATATCAAATTCAGCTTCTGTAATATTGCCATTACCTAGTAAATGTTTTCTAACCCATAATTTAGCTCTAATTTCGCCTGTTTTAGCAATTGTTTTTAATTCTTGGTCAGTTTTATTACTATATTCAGGCATTTTTTTAGCTTCAATAATTTCATCATCCAAATTATTATCAACCCATGCTTTATTTAACTCAAGTAAAAATTTAGCAGTAACTTCTTTATCTTTACCTTTTGTTAAAACCATCATATCTCCTGCAAGACCCATTATTTTAGAAGGAGAATTTTCGGGTTTACATTTTTCATTCGTAGGAAATGGTACTATTTTAATTTTAAAATCATGCTTTTGATCATTAGGTGATCCGTTAGGAGCCAAAATATAATCTCTATAAGTCCATACTTCTGCATTGGTAAAGGCATTTCTTCCTTTATTAAAACATCTAGCCGCGTTGTGTTGATTAGGTGACCAATTATTAGGATGGTATCTATCCCATTTACCTTCGTATTTAATTTCACCCTCGCCACTATCAGTACCTGTCATTTCTTGAGTTCTACTTGGCCAGTTATCACCGTTAAAATACATTTCTTTCCATTCATCAATTAAATCTCTTATTTCTTTAGAATCGAGATTATTTAGATCAAGCGTTTTACCCGTTCTTTGTGCATATAAATCAAATAACCAAAATTGAAAAGAATAAGCGTAAGGTCTTGCACCTCTATCGAAGGTTGGAAGTGGAGTAGTGTATTTACTATCGCTTGCTAAATATGCTTTAAGAGCAATTTTCATTTCTTCCATTTTTTGCCAAGTCCATTGACCTTTTTTCCATAATTCTAATGGATCTTCTAACCCTGCTTTTGAAATCATTGTTGAATTATATAAAAATAAATTAAACATAGATACATCATTAAAACGAGATACTCCGTAAGTTTTTGAATAATTAACTCCATCATTTGGATCTGTTTGTTCAAGAGTGGCAACTTCCAATTGATTATTATTATTAATCATATTTTCAAAACCTTTACTTGCAACAATTTTATTATTTTTTAAAGAAATGATTTCATCCATTCCTTGTAAATAACCTTTAGTAACTAAGTCAATAAAAGTATCATTGGTATTTATTCTAGCAATTGCCGCACTATTCCCCGAAGCAGAAGTATATTGCTCAATGCCATTAACAATTTCACCATTAGGATAACCTCTAACTTCAAAGTTACAATCATATTTTTTTTGTAGTGTATTAATTATATGTTGTAATTTAGCTTTCCATTTCAGTTTGTCTTTTGGGAAATTTTCATCAAAAGGATTGTCTTCTGCAGGAGCAGTAGAGTACATAATCACTTTATATTTTCTAGGTGTCATATCCTGTCTTTCAAATTGATAAACATCCTCAATTTGATCATCATCTTCAGGTTGTTCAACTTTTTGTGGATTTATACATCCACAGAAAACGGTAAGTAATAAAGTCATCAATAAAACTAGTAAAATCTTTTTCATATATCTCCTTTATATTATATAAATAAGCACCGAAGTGCTTATTTATTATTTTATGGTAAAATCACATCAAAATTTTTAAATCCTGTTGCTTTTTTATGTTCTTGAATTCTATTGATTGCTACCTTTTTATTAGTTTTTTTAATACAAACACCCTCAACAGTTATTTCTTGATTATCTTTATTACAAGTAATAATAATCACTCTAGAATAAGGAGTTGCTTGTTTTATAACTATCTTATCACCTTTTGAAAGATTTTTAAATGTAATATTAATAAATTGTAAATCATCTGTTCTTTCATAATGGTTTGATTTTTTACATTGCTTAAATTCTAAATTAGCATTAGTTAATCCTTCGCTTTCAGGTGCACCATCTGGTAATAGATGGTATTTAATAAGATTAGATTCTTCATGGTCTGGATATTGCATTGAGAAGTAAAAATCAGTTTCTCCATCACCAACATTAACATCTGTAAGTGTAAGATCTTCAACTCCAAAATAACCTTGTGTTGTAGTTCCGCTTGCAATAACAGGACTATTAAAATCTAGCGATTTACGAATATTAAATTTTGCTCCTTTAATAGGAGGGTTTTTAAAGGTAATATCTGCAAGTCCACCTGCTTTTCTAACAACTTCAATTTGATTACTATCATAATTAGGTGTTAATGGTAGATGACCACCTTCAAACATTTGCCATTCATATACTCTAATTGCTTTCCATGGCGTACCACCACAATTTTTAATAACTAATTTAAACTCTTGAGCAGTTATTGGTGCAGGTAATATTTCATCGGTTATACCTTTACTGTTATTATTAAACCTGTATCCCGTTGATACATAATGTCCACTACTATCTTTATAGAATACTTCAAATTCTCTAGTATTCATTTCTGGTGATTCGCCACCAGCTTCTGCATGTTCTATACGAATTCTTCTAATTGTTTTTGGAGTTTTTAGTTTTATTTCACACCATCCAGATGTAGCTAATGCACACCATTTTGATGCGTTTGATGAACTTGAACCATCAAACATGTTAAGTGCTTTTTCTCCACCATTTTCACTTGATACTCCAGTAACAATAGTATTATCAGGATGTTCATCATTATTTAAACAAACATTTTTCGTAGTTTGATCAACTTTAGTACTTTGTTCTAAATTTTCCCAATAAAATTCCACTTCACCTTTTAATTCTTCATGGCGTTCACCATTAAAATCAACTGGAACTACCTCAATTTTACCATAATTTCCATCTGCTTCAAGATGTTTAATATAATTACAGAAAATCGCATTATTAGTATTAACTGTTAATAAATGTCTTGTTCCGTCTTTATCAACTGAATAAACTTCATAATACATTGCACCTTGAACTTGATCAAAGCGAGCTCTTAATTGACCATTTGTTTTAGAAAAAAGTTTAATTGCTGGAACAGTAATATTAGAAACAGGTTCTAATCCATCTGCTTCACCAAGTAATGCTAATTGACCAAGATTTAACTCATAATTTGCTAGATTTTCACTACCTTTAACTTTAATACCAAGACCAGTAATTGTTTGGCCAGCAGGAATTACAGCTTTAGCTATTTTCCAACCATTTTCTTCTTTCTCTAATTCAAATTGGTATGCTTCCCAATTATAATCACCAATTTTTTCTTTGATGCCGCGAGCAGCTAGTAATTCAATAGTAGTTTTATCATTACTATTTTTTTCTTTATATGCAAAACGAACAGTAGTATCACCATTTGCATCAACTCTTGTAGAATATAGTTTTAATAATTGTGCCTTGTTAGCAATTAAATTACCACTATATTTAATTGAATTTCCACCATAGAATGCAGTGTCAAAATCATATTCAGCATTTAATTTAGGAGCACCATCTTCAGTATCTATCATCCAAGTCCAAGTAGGTGTAACATCTTGAACTGACCTATTAGTCCATTCTCTTTCGTGCATTTTTTTACCATTATTATAAAATGCTTTTCCATGTCCTGTTGAAAAGAATGTGTTAAATGGAGCTTCGTTAATTACTGATTTATCGTAAACAAATCTTGCCATACCTGGCATATTAGTACCTACACCGCCAACTTTATTAGGTTCAAGTCTTGGATCTCCTGAAGAAGTAGACCAGAATTTATGCTCTATTTTATGGAACTCACTTGGCGAACTAGCAATACCAAAGTTAGAGTCAATACAATAATATCCAATTGATGCTTTTGCTTTTCCATCATTTCCTTCAACAAGTTGTGATAGTTTACTTAAAGAATAAGTATTCATACCATTTTGTTGAACTTCAAACGCAAATATTGCATCATATGGGTCTCTGCCGTAATCTTTCATGTTTTGTAATGAACTATCAACATTATTATTCCAACCGTAGTTTATAAAAATATCATCCATTGCATATGGTTTAGCAACTCCTTCATTAGCAAGGTCATTTTGGTATCTTAACCAACCACTATTACCAGAACCAATTCCATTTACTCCACCTATACCGCCACCATCCCAGCGCATTGCGTCGTACCATTGGAAAATAAGATGAGGATATTTTTTCCTAGCATAGAAGATAGCATTTCTTAAATTATTACCATCATCACTTGTTAAGCCTGAAGTTTCTTGGTTTATAAAATAGCCATCAAACCCATAATAGTTACAAATTTGCGCTAATTTATCAAAATATGGATATGATCCATCTGCATTTTTAGTAACTAATTTTTTAAACTCGTTTACTCCATATGGTGAATAAGACCACGGGAATCCAAATAATCCTGTGATAGGAACACCATTGCGGTGTGCTGCATCAATTTGATCTGCAGAAGGAATACCAAGAATACCTACATTATTTCCATCTCCAATACCCCAGCCTGCAATTGAGTCAAGATATTGCCAGTGAGTAAATACATAGTTATGAAATTGTGATTGTTCTTGGGCATCACGTCCTGATTTAAAAATAGAACATGACTGAATTTTTACTCCTTTAGTTGCCTTTTCATTAACTTGTGGTCCATAAAAGCGTCCGGTTTTTAAAGGAACAGTCGATCTTGCATATTCAGCATCTGGATCACTTTCGGGCGTCCATTTTAAAAGTGTATCCATATTAAATGCTGGTGCATAAGGAACAATTTCTTTATTACTATTATAATTTTGATTCATTATTCCTGTTTTATCTTTAGCTACAACCAAAATTATTGAAAACGAGATACTAATAAATAATAAAGAAAGAAAGAATCTCTTCATTACTAAATTGTGTATAGTTTTCATTTTTTATACCTCCTAACAAACTTCTATATCTACTTGGCAACCCGCTACCACATTAGTTGTAATGTATTCTTTAGTAATTAAAGTTGAAATAAATGCATGTTTACCAATAGTTTTTAAGTTTGTAGCTTCACTTAAATTGATTGTGTTTAATTTTGTACAATCTTTAAAAGCTTCATTTCCTATTTGTTTTAAATTTTTATTTAATACTACTTTGGTTAATTCAGTCATACTATTAAATGCCCCATGAAGAATAATTCTTGTGTTTTTATGTAAAGTAATTTCGGTTGCATTTTTATTTTGTACCCCAATAGCTACTAAGTAGCAATGTGATTCGGTAGTATCATTATCTAAATAGATAACATTATTTTTTACTACTTTTTTAAGGTTAGGACAATTTAACAATGTATTTGAACCAATATGTTTAATCTTAGTAGATAGTAAGAAGTATTCAAGGCTAGAAATATTATTAAAATTATTATCACCAATTATTTCAATTTCTAACTTGTTATCTCCATAAAAATCAATTTTTTTAACTTTTCTTAGATCATTAGTTGCATTTTTAGCAATAGATTTAACTTTATAAGATTGTTCAACTCCTGTACCAGTGTACTCAATGGGCGGGATTGTTAAAGTATTACATTGTGTGTATTCATCAGAATTAGATTGTTTAAAGTTTCCTAGGCGAACTAATTCAAACTTACCAGTGCCAATAGTTTTATACATATAGAATACTTTGTTCAAGGTATCTTCACGATAATATCCTGCTTTAAACTGTGGAATTAAAGTCATTTTAATTAAATTATTAGGAACTTGGTCTCCGATATTAATAATTTCATTTGTTTCTTCTATAAGGAAGTTTTCAAAACAGTGCCTGTTATCTTTATAAAAGAAATAATCAAATTCTAACTTATCTCCATATGTGATAGTTTTTCCATTAAGTGTTGCTAACTTAGTAGCATAATTATAGATTTGATCTCCGATAAATCCTGCATCAAAAAGTTTAGCACCATTTAATTTTAAATTTACGGTAACTGCTATAGCTACTTTTGTAATATCGATAGTTATATTTTCATTTACTGTTAAATTATAACCACTAACCACTTCTGAAGATATATCATTTCCACCAACTAAAACCGTTAATCTATAATTTAGAGAAAAATTATTTATTCTTTTAATAGTAATTTTTGTTCCGTGTGCAATACTATTAATATCTATTTCTTCTACTGTATCTTTTTTATAAAATTTTAAATCACCTACGGCATTTTCAGGGTTAGCATTAAATGTAATATTATAAGTTTTAGCCTTTAAAGTAACATTTAATATCGTATTATTTGATACTGTTCCACTATAAACATATTCAGGGTCAGTTTGAACTGTAATAGTTTTACTACCAAATTGAATTTGATCAATTTCTTTACCAACAGGTAAATTTTTAATTTTGAATCTAACTCTAGTGTTTTCTTCTATCTTGTTAACCGTTGTTTTATCAATAGTAGCAGGAGCTATAATCTCAACATAATCTCTTGCTTGTTCTTCAATACTAAAATCATATTTTGTAGTACTACTAATTTGGTTAATTGAAATATTTAGTGTTTCTTTAACTTCAACATCATAGCCAGTTTTGATATCTTCACTATGATCAACATCATTAAATAATGCTTGTAATTTAGTACCTACTGGTATAGTGTCACTTAATTTAAATGTAATTTTAGTACCATATTCTAACTCTTCTGTAATATCAACTTCTTGAGTGGTACCATATTTATAAATTTTTAGATATTCTAAACATGATAATGGCGTTGCGTTAACATTAACTTTGTGTGTCTTAGTTTTTAATTCTATTTGTATAAAAGTATCCTTAGTAATGTTTCCTTCATATATATGATTAGGATTGCTAACAAAATCTAATATATTACCACCAACGCTGATTTTAGATACTTTTTTATCTATTGGTAAATTTCTTAATTTAAAACCAATATCTTTATTTTCTTCTAGCCTATATTCTACTTGAGCGTTATCAGGTATATCTTCAGTTGATATAAAATTTAAATATTGTCTAGATGTTGCATCAATAGTTAATTTATAAAATGTCTTTCTTTTTACCTGAATTGTATAATTCTGATATACATCTAAATTATATCCTGCTATAACTTCATCAGTTTTAACTACTCCATCAATATGACATTCAAATTCCATATTTGTTGGATATGGAGAAATTCTTTTAATAGTAATTTTTTTACCATATTCAATAGGTTTAGTGATATCTATTTCATTAGTTGTACCTTGTTCATAAAATTTAACATCACTCTTAGCAAATTCAGGAACTGCTGTAAAGTTAAACATAAATGTTTTTGGCTTTAATGATAATGTTAGTTGGTTTTCTTTTCCAATTAATAATTTTATACTATAAACAAAGTTAGGATCACTATTTACTTCAATATTTTGAGCACCAAGTTTAATTTCTTCAATTTCTTTATTTTCTGGAATATTTTTTATTTTAAATTTTAGTTCGGTATTTGGTTTTACAAAATAAGTTTTAGTTAAATCAAGTCCTGATGGTTCAACTATTTCAAGATAACCAATAATATTCTTATCAAAAGATAGGTTAGCTAATTTAGTAAATAATAGTTCGACAACCGTATTTTTAGTTATTGTAAATTCATATTTACTATCAATAATCTGAGATTCATTTATTTCTTCATTATTAACCTTTAAAACTCTTTGATGACCTTCAATAGAACCTAATTGTAAAACTACTTTTGTTCCTTCTAAAATATTATTAAGGTCTGTAATATTATGAGTTAATTTATTTTTATCATCATTAATAGTTAGTTTAAAAGTAATATTTTCTACTACAACTTTAATAGTTAAGTTTTTAGTAACCTTTACTTGATATTTATTATCTGCACTAACTACTTGTTCTTCTTCATTAAAGAATAATTTAATTTTAGTATGTTCTTTAGGAGTAATAGTAAATTTTACTACTTGATTTTCTTGTAGTTGATTTAAGTTTACACTCGAATCCTCTAAAGAAAATAAATCTTTTACTGAATCATCTAAAGTAATTTTATAATAAACATTACCTTTTTCCCATTGAGCAACTAGAGTAATATCTTTACTAACAACAAAACTTGTTAAGTCTATAATTTCTCCATTAAGCTCCCATCCAATAAATTTATGTCCTTCATAAGTTAGTGTTGGGGCATTATTTATTTTTTCTCCTGTCTTAATCCTTTGTTCTAATGGAGCCGTTGTACTTCCTCCATTTGGTTCAAAAGTAACTTTATAGAACTTAGCATTACCTTTAATTAAAACTAAATTATTAATTAAACTAGTTAAAGCATCGATATCAGATTTCTTTAACTCTTTTTCTGGGATTGTTTTAAGTGAATTAATAGCTGCTTTAATTTGTTCCTTTATTTCAGGATTTGCAACTACATAGGATTTTCCTAATTCAATATCACTTTCGCTTTTTGAGTTTATTCCGAATTCTACATTATCCTGAATAAACACAGTTGCTTTAGCAATAACTTCATCACGAAGTTGAATGTTTTTATTTCTACAGCCAGTTATTAAAAAAGCAAAAAAAGTTACTGCAAAAATTGAAAACAAAATGCTAAAGATTTTTCTTCTTGAACGATTCATTTTATTCCTCCTTTTTTTTAGTATTATCTGTACATACATTTTAACCCAAAAACTAATTTTTTAAAAGTAAAATGAAACCGCTTTCATTAAAATCTGTAAAATATGGTTTTTTTATTAAAATAATGGTAATAAAAAGATGAGAAAATGAAAAAAATTATTAAAATTAAACTCAAACTCCTTATTAGAATAATAAAATAAACCTATAGGTAGCACAGAAGAAATTTTTAGAAAAATAGTTAATTTAACTTTAAGTAGTATGTTTTTTTACCAATGCCTTCTTTTTTAATTTCTCCTAAATTGCATAATTCTTTTAAGCTTCTTTCTACGCTTGTAGAACTAAGAGATGGAATTAGTTCTAAAATATCATTTTTAGTAAACTTAGCTATTTTTTCATTTATTGCTAGTCTAATTTTATCTATAGCTAGCGTTTTATCTTTAAGTAAATCTACTCTTTGATTAAAATCATTATATGCACTCACAATTATACTTAAGATATATTCTATAAATGAAGTAGTGTCCTCACTACTATTATGCCAGCCGATTTGCGAAGAATATAAGCAATCATAATATGATTCTTTACTTTTAGCTATTTCAGCTTCTAAAGAAATAAATTTATGCACAAAATAACCCGCCTTATATAATAACAGGTTTGTTAGTAGTCTACTCAAGCGTTCATTGCCGTCTATAAATCGGTGGATACATAAAAAATCATTGATAAAAATAGGTATTAAAAGAACCATTAAAAATATATCTTAAAATATATTTTATTGTCCAGTTATACCTGATCTTTCAAAACCTTGAACAAATCTTCTTTGGATTACTAAATAGAAAATAACTAGTGGAAAAATATATAAAATAAGTGTAGCTGATCTTATTGCACCTGGAAAAAGTTTAGGCATTTCTTCTGGCTGAAGGAATGTTAATCTAGTAAACATTCCTTTTATCTTGCTAAAATAAAATACACTATCTTGAATTTTAGGAGCTAATAAATTAGCTTTTTCTGCAAAGAAAGTTGTATAGTATGTATCACCAAAAT
>CAUTQZ010000007.1:0-62446 GCA_963540875.1 uncultured Acholeplasmataceae bacterium
TGATATTTTAGACATTAAATTATAGTATAGGGTATAAAATTACAGTTTCTTTAATTATAATCAACTTGAATAAATTCTATATTATCATCATAATTTTCAATACATCTTGGGCAAGAGATAATATCGTCGTTAAATTGATTATAATTTCCTTTAGTGAGACATAACTTATATTTTTGTTGTAATATATTATCTAATTTCATAGGAACAAGAATTTCGGTAATTTTTTCATCAGGATAACTACTTAGTTTTAGTTCCTTTTTAATAGGAGACTTAACTTTAAATTCATTGTTATATGAGATAGCTGAACTAATCATATTTTGATTATAATTAAACTCAAAAAATTTTTGTATTCTTGTTTCTTCAAAACTAATTTTAATATTATCAGAATCAATACTAAAATTGCAATAATAATTTCCTGCCAAATTTTGAATTTCTAACTCTTCAACACTAGTAATTATTTCTTCCTTTTTTATTTGTATTCCTTTACCTTTTTCTAAATTTAAAAAATCTTCAATATCTTTTTCACATTTAAATTTACTCATAAATCCAGAGGTAATATAGGATTGTGTTAAAGGTTTTAATTCTAAATTTCTATCGACTTCTAGTAGTAACTGATTTAATGCAATATTATAAAATACTGAAATTTTTTCTTCTTTTGTAACTCCAGTAGGAATAGACTCTTCATTAAATGTTTTTTTTCCTTTTTCAGTAAAGACAAAATCACTTATTAAATATTCATCAAAATAATTCTTATTATAATTTAAATCTTTTGTTTCTTCTTTTAGAATTTTTTTATTAATTAGTTTTTCAAGTTCTTCAGCAAATATAAAATGTAATGGTTTTGGAACTCCAAAGCTTTCTAATATTTGAACTAATTTTATATTTTTATTTTTAGATTCAGCAAATAGAACTAATAAAATATAAGCAACTCCACTTGGTTTTTTGACTTTTGAATATTTAACAAGTTCGTTTAGTTTAAAAAATGGAAACTCTAAAGAAGTTTTTAATGTAAACTTATTCATCTATTGTCGTCCCCTTTATTATCTAATACATCAATATCATCAATTACCTTACCATATGTTTCAATAGTAGATAAAATTTCCTCATACACTCTAAAATTCTTTTGTTCTTTCCCAGGTATGCCATCAACATCTGGTAAATCTATTACGCCTTTTTGTTCTATATATTTTCTATTACCAACCATAATGAGCATTCTTCTTGCTCTAGATAAGGCTACATTAATCCTTTGATAAGCTAAAATAAAACCTGGATTACTTTTTGCTGGGTCTATTGGATTTCTCACTATTGAAAATATAATAATATCTCTTTCGTCTCCTTGAAAATCGTCAACTGTTGAAACAATCATCTTTTCCTTGCTAATTTCAAAACCATCAAATTTTACCTTTTCACTTTTAATTAATTCTTTTATTCTTCTAGCTTGATCACCATAAGTACAAATAACTCCAATACTTAGTTTTTTAAGATTTGAATGTTGCATAAAATAATTATTTAATTTTTTTATTAGTTCAACCACAACTTTAGCTTCCCCGTTGTTATACATAGAAGTCGAATCTGCTTCATGTGTTTCATTTTCCTTGCAATCAACAAAATATATATGTTTATCTTCTTCAATAATACGTCTTCCATTAGAAAATAATGTAACATTATGTTTTTTATCATTATTTTGACCTTGAAAACCTAGTTGTAATTTTCCTTTATAAAAATGATTAAATACATTCATAATATGCTCATGACATCTATATTGCTGAACTAACATAGTTTTATAACTATTAGGAATTTTTTCAAATAATGTTTTAAAAAAACATTCTTCATATAATTTAGTATATTCTTTATTAATTTCTGGATTTATAACTTTATCGTCTAGCCCTTCAAAATCATTATCTCTTAATTTTGAAAATTCATACATTGGAGGTAATTGTCTATGATCTCCAACTAGAATTACCGTTTTACCATAAAGAATTGGGATTAGTAAATCCACGAAACTTGATTTTGAAACTTCATCAATAATAACAACATCAATACCAACTGATTTAATGTCTAATGCTTCAATATTATATGTAGATAAAGAATCAATATTTTCAGCCCTAAATTTATCTCTTGATGTACAAGTAATACCAAATACATTAGCATTCTCAAATAAAGACTTTGTAAATTCTTTTCTATCATTTTCAATTACATTTTCTTTTGTAATGTAATTAGCGATCTTTTCATACATAGGTATTTTTTCCTTATTTTCTTGTTCTTTTTCTTTAGCATTGGATTTAAGTTCTGTCCAAGTTTTTTCAATAATTGCTAAAGCATCATCTATATTTTTATAAGGTTCTATAATTTCAAAGTCTTTAAAAAAATCTATTAGTTTTTTATCTAAATTTGATTTTATTTTATTGATTTTTTTAATATCATCTTTTTCTTTAATATCAAAAATATCTTGTTCATATCTTTCTCTCTGCTGGTTTAATGAATTTATTTGTTCTTCTATGTTTAATTTTTTAGTTTCGTGCTCATTAAGTTCAATATCAATCTTTTTAAATACTTCTGCTTTAATTTTAATAATTTCTTCTTTTAGAGTTTCTATTTCTTTTGCGAGTGTTGCTTTATTATTGTTTAAGTAAGACAAATTAAAAATTTTACAAAGTTTTAGCTTTTCATAAATTTGATTCTCATTATTTTTATTCTGTTTATTTATAATATCTTTAATTTTTCTTTTAAGTTCTGTTTCAAGTTCTTTATCCTTAGGATCTTTAAGTTCTCCTATTTCATCTCTAATGCTATCTAGTTTAGTTTTAAATTTATTCTTTTCATTTTCAAGTATAATTTTTTCAGTATTTAGATTAATCTCTATTAATTCATTTTGAACTTCATCATTTTTAATTTCTTCAATTTTATTTATTAAATCGTTAATATCTATAGTTGAAAATACATCTGTTTTTTTTAATAGTACATTTAGTTTATTAATTGTTTCAACAGCAAAATCTTTTCTTACTTCATCATCTGTTAGCTGATTTTTACTAATATATCTTTTTGTCGCTTTCAGACAATTTATATTAGTAAAAAGTGCATCTAGTTCTTCTCTTAAAGATGTAATTTCTTTATCAATATCTTTTTCTTTTTCAGAGATTCTTTGAATTTCTTGATTAGCTTTATCAAGTTGTTTTTTATATTTTTCTATTTTAGCTTTGTCTAATTTTAAATTGTTAAAATTTTCATCAAAGTTATTTTTAGTATCTTCAAAATTATTATATCTATCGACTGCTTTATGCATGTTATGTGAAATATTTAGATAAAAATTATCTACTAAAAATTTAGGATCATAATAATTCTCTTTCTTTGTATCATTATTTGATGGTATTAGTCTAATAGGAACAATATCTGCTATTTTTGGCAGTCTTTCAAATACATTATCAATTGCTTTATGTGTTTCTGATGAAATTAGCACTTTTTTACCTTTTTTAACTAGCTGTGCTACAGCTTCTGCAATTACTTGTGTTTTTCCTGTTCCAGGAGGACCTTGTAATAAAAAAATACCATTACTTGAAACAGCCTTTCTAACTGCCTCTCTTTGCTTTTCATTTAACGATTCTAAATGCCACTCCCATTCACTTGCAGAACTTAAATTAATATTTTCTAATTCTTCTGGATTAAAAAGATATGTTGAAAGATATGGATTCTTAACATATCCAGAATAAAAATTATTTAGTGCTGCTTCTTGTCTTAAAATTTTAGTTTCTTCAGCCCTTTTATCATAGACTATGTATTCACATTTTTCTATGTTTTTTTTATCTTTTTCATTTATAGAATTATTATTTGCTAATCTAAAATATATGGAGAATCTAATAATTGTTTCATTTTCTCGAACTTTATTCTCATCTTCTTGTAATTTATTATAAAGATTGTTTTTTGAAATATTTTTTTCGTTTCTAATATCTTCTTTGTATTTATTATTTATTTCATTATTTTTATCTTCATGATATTTTTGTATTTTTTGCTTTGAATTATTAGCAAGCTCTTCAGCTTTTTTGTTTAATAATTCTGCATTTCTTTCTAAATAAAAAGTTTTTATATTAATATTAGCAATTTCTTTTTTTATTAATGTATCTATTCTTAAAGAATATTTATTATTATTTTCTTTTTTTTCTTGTCTATGTGTCTTTTTTATGCGTTTTTGGATTTCTCTTTTCTTTTCATTAATTAAATTAATGATTTTCTGATCTTTATTTTCTAATATATCTTTTTCTATTGTTTTTTCTAGTTCCTTTTTATAAGAATAAATTTCTTCTTGATTTTCATTTTCTAGTTCTTTTTTATATAAACTAACTTCATTATTTATTTCTCTATTAATAATTTCTTCGTATTTTTGATCAATTTTATTTTCTGAAGTAATAATATTTTTATTATAGTTAGAATATAATTCTTCTAAAAGTTCTGTAGGCTCAACATCATATTGTAGCATTTTAAACCTATCCCCTAAAACATAGCCTTTTTCTATTAATGTCTTTTTCTGTTCATCATTAGTATCGTTATCTTGAACATTATTTTGAGGATCAATAGATGTAATAAAGACTTTATCCTTTGATAATAATCTTATTTTACGTTCTTCTTCACTAATTAACTTTCCTCTTTTTTGAACTTTTTTCTCATTAAAACTTTTTTTATTTCTTTCAATATCTACCCTTATAAGTGGAAATTCTTCTGCAACACCTATTTTTCTTGATAAAATTATCATATCTCCATGTTTAAATTCTGTTTTTTCATCAAGAATAAAGTTTTCATATGCTAATTTATTTTTTATAAATTCCTTTTTATTTATAGCATATGACTCAATAAACATTACTTTATTTAATTTAAAATTGCGGTTTGATTGTTCTTTTAAATAATACTTTCTAAAACCAATATATTTAGTCCAATCGTTTTTAGATTTTATAACTTCTTCTGGTTCTGAAACTGTCCAGCACTTACTAATTAATTTAGATACCAAATTTTCAGTAAAAATTGTGTCATCGTACTCTACATCAGATATTGACCAAACATCAACATTAAACGAATCACCGTTCCTATTTGTTTTTCTTTCATATTTAAAAGAATTACATGCACAAGCTTTTATTTTAACATCATTAGATGAAACGATATTTTCATCTATGAATTGAAGACCTTTTACTTCTAAATTTTTTAATTTTCTTCCCTGAACAATTTTTCCGATTAGGATTATATTTTGATTATTTGGTAGCACTTTTTTCATTTCTAAAGTTAATTCAGGACGCACTACAACATTATCTAAATATTCAATATTGCCGCTCTTTGATGTTTCTTTTTCTCTTAAAAAATTAGGACAGGATATATAATAATGTTTAGTCATTCCTGATGGAAAACATTTTTCTATAAGATCTTTAAATGTTTTTACTTGATTTTTATAAGGAATTCTTTTTTTTATTTGTTCAAATTGCTCATTTAAAGATTGATTATATAATTCATTTTTTTTATTACTAGAGTTACCTAGCCTATAAGCAAAAGATAGAAATAAATAAGACATTTCTGTTCCTCCTGAACTAATATATAAAGTACTTATATTTAATAAATATAGTCTTTATAATTAAAAATAATTTACACTGTAGATACTCTAGATTAGACATTTATTGCAAAAATTATAAATTATTTATTTTTAACATTATAGTTATTATTATACACCCCCCCCATGAAAAGTCAAATAGTAGACTTCTAATCTTTTAAAAAATATTTATCCTTTTCTATTAGTTAATTATGATAAAATATTACTGGTGATTACTTGTTTTATATAAAGACAAAATATGAATATAAATACGAAATAAAACATTCTAAATTTATCGCTCTTGCTTTTCCTATTAATGATAATAAAGATATTTCTTTATTACTAGATAAGATAAAATTAAAATATCAAAAAGCATCTCATTATCCGTACGGATATAAAGTCAATAATTCCCAAGGTTATAGTGATGATGGTGAACCATCTCAGACTAGTGGTAAAATGATACTAGATATAATTAATCTTAATCAATTAAATAATATCTTAATTGTCATTCCTAGATATTTTGGTGGGATTAAATTAGGCAAGCCTTTATTAACAAGAACTTATTATAATTGTGCTAATAATCTATGTAATCTATTAGATTTATATACTAAAGTTAAAAAACATCACTATATAATAAAAATACCTTTTCAAAATAAACTAAAGTTTTTAGCACTCTTTAAAAATTACATCATAAATGCTAATTATCTAGATGAAATAACATTTGAAATATATATTGATAATCAAGAAATGGTAGAAAATAATACCTACCTTTTTACTAAATATGATTATCTTGGATTAAAAGAAATACTAATAGAAAGGAATAAAAATGAATAGTTTAATTATTACAATGAAAACGCCTAAACCATATGGTTGGTTCCACTTAATGTTTTTGGGATTTTTACTAATAGGTATAATTCTTATTCTTAGATTTTTAAAACCTAATTTAAAGAAAAAAGATTTAATTACAGATATATTCCTAGGTTGTGTATGGGGAATAATGGTTGTAGGCGAAATTCAAAAACAATACATTTATTTTACATATGGTAATTATGGGGTAAATATAATACGAACATTTGCTTGGAACAATATCCCGTGGCATTTCTGTTCTACGCCATTATATGTTCTACCTCTTGCATTATTCTCAAGTAAAAAATCCAAACTAAGAGAAGTAGCACTTACATATCTTGCAACTTTTGCAATCCTTGGTGGAGGACTTGCTACTTTTGTTCCAACTGATATGTTTAGAGATAGACTAGCTAATTCAATTCAAACAATGGTTCACCACGTCTTAATGGTTCTAACTGGTATATTTATTTATCGAACTAAACAAGTTGGTAATTGGAAGACAATGCTCCTAACATGTTATATGTTTTTATATTTTGTTTTAATTGCAGTCCTTCTAAATGTTATCTTCGCAGAAATGTCTAACTACGAAATCGAAACATTCTATATGGCTCCTCACCGAAGAACTGTTCTACCGATTTTGGCTAATGTTCAACAAATTGGTAAACTAAAATATTTAGACCTAGGCTATTTATTCTCACTTATTCTATACACTTCGGTATTCCCATCTGCTGTATTTTTAGTATGGTTTTTTGGAAGAAATTTTAATATTATTACTGCAAAAATCCATAAAGGTTTAATAGTAGTATCTAAAGGACCAAGAGCCCTATATATCAACTTATCTATTTTTATCCTAGGCAATGCTATATTAAATTTAATTATATATTCACCTCTAGTATTAAAGACATGGGACTTTAATAAATTTAATGCTGCATTTGCAATTAATAGATTTTTAGGCGATATCTTCTTTTTAACATTAATTAGTTATTTAATTCTTAATATCACTAAAAACGCTAAAGCACGCCATTTTACACTACTAGGTATCTCTTGTGTTTTAAATATTTTCAATATCGTTCAAGTTCTATTAACTATAAATCACGGTGGCCCTATAACCGAGTCTATAAATAATAATTTAATTAGTCATAGTGCTAATTTAAATACCTTCTTTGTTAAAAAATTATTTATGTTATTTTTACCGAGCATTTTAATTGGAATTATTATTTCTCTTGTTTATAAAGAACTAACTAATACTCTTCCGCTATATAGCAGCAATTACTTTGATATTCAAAAAAGTAAAAAAATGCTTACTTTTAATAAATTATTAAAAATAAACAAAGTATTTATGCCCCTGATTGCATTGTCTCTTTTAATCTTGTTTGCTATGAACCAAACCGTTGGCGCTGCTCTTGCAAATGTAGGTGCAATTAGTGATGAACAGAAAACAAAAAATCAACTATCAACTCGTGGAGTATACGGCTACTACCTAGGGCTACCATTTGAAAAACTAATTCGTGCTACTAAAATTAACTATCCTAAAGATGAGTTCCATAAATATAACACTTCGCTTCCTAATTATTTAAATTATTATAATGAGGCTATTACTAATAAAAATACAATTATCGGTACCAATAAAACCTATAATGAGATAAAAGAATTATTTAATAATAAAAATATCATCACAATGGAACTATCAGGTCTTTCTCCGCTTCTTCCACTAATAAAAGATCCTAGATTTTCAAAACTTGCTCCAAATGTGATTGATTTTTTAAATCAAAGTTATCATTTAAAAAACTTCTATAGCGAGACAACCGATAATCCTGAGGACTCATTATATACACTAAACCATGGTTTAAATCCATATAATGTATCAAGAATGAATGCAGTTTTAAATAATAATTTAGTTGAACTATTAAATAATAAAGGTTATAATACAACGCTATTAAACTTTTATCATAACAGCGATAATTATATTAACTATGCACTAAAATATAAGTATCAAAATTATCATTTATATAGTAATAACAAGTACCTAGATAATGAATATTCATTTGAATTATTAACTCCTACAAAAGACCAAACTAATGTATATAATATCTATAAAAATACCTGGTTTAATAATATTCCTGAATACGAAAAAAATCAACTTAGTTCTAAGCATAGTGATATAAGTGAACTAGAAGGACTTAGTCAATACTATAATAAAAATATTGTAAATCCGATTGCAGCACTTGAGTACTTAAAACATATTTTTAAACAAAATTTTAAAACATCAACTAATAACTACGTTAATTTTATAATGGATCTCCCAATATATCCTAACACTAATATTTATGAACATGATAAAGGTTTTGGCGTAGTTAATAAAAAATACCCTAGTAAGCATGGTAAAACTAACTATCTTCATACAGATAGAATTGTTAAAAATAAAGAACTTGATTTTAAGCTAAAAAAAGCCACTGAAAAAGAATACTTATTTCTTCAATACATTGGTTTAATTGATCGTTATTTTAAAAAGCTTAAAGATGTTATTACCTCTTTAGATAATACTATTTTTATGATCTATACTAGTAAGAACAATACTATATTATCAAGAAAAACGATTACTAAATTATTTAGTGAAAAAAAGAAAAAGTATCTTATGAATACTTTATTATATAAAGAGCACCTTAACAAACAGTTTGCTTTTATCTATGCCCCAGATAAGTCTAAGGATCTAGTAAATGGCGTATATCCAGGATTTATTAAAGGTGAGAATAATTTAGTAAGATCACTTAGTGACATATACGCCACCATTACTGCATATCTAGATATAGAGACTAAATTATTTCAAATGGGTGTTAACATACTAACTAATTTAAAGAAAATAGTAATTAACCCTAAAGATTTAATTATCTATAGCGACTACTATCAAACAACGCTTGGTTATGTAAATACTAGAAAAAGAAATCATAAGCATTTTAAATATGTTGATTTAAGCTCAGATGATATCGACTATAATCTGGTTTATTCATCACTTGAAAACATACAAAAAGTAAAGCAATGTTTAGATTATGTATACAATACTAAAAACTATAACTTTTTATATAAGGACTAATCATAACTAAATTAGTAATCTATACTCCCGGCCTTAACGCAGAACAGGAGTTTTTTACAAAGTTAATAAAAAAACTAATTGCACTTGATAGCAAAACTAACATTCCTTTTTTAAATAGTGAAGATATTAATACTTCCTACTTTTCTATGAAAGCACTAAATACTAAAAAAGGAGTGTTTTTAGATATGAACTATTTTAATAGTAATATGGAGCTATTAAATAATTTGTGTTCTTCTAATCAAGATAAAACTATTCATCTTAAAGTTGAATTAGCACGTGGTGTATCTTTTAATGATTTATTTGATTCGTTTAAAAACCAAGTCAAAAAACTTATCTTCTTAATTGAAGAGATTAAATACCGTATTAAAGATATAAATATCTTCCTAATTGGACATTCACAAGGAGGACTTGTTAATCTTAGCGTAGCAAGTAAAATCCCTTTACTAATAAAAGAAGTTATCTCTATATCAACACCCTACAAAGATGTCTTAATGGCTAAAAACTTATTAGTAATGGATCTAGGATTAAAATTATTTTCTAAGGGGGTCTTTTTTGAAAAAGACCTAGCTGGAACAATAAGATTCCAAAAAGCAGTAGGCTTACTTGGCTCAAAATTATTTTTTTACTTTCTAAAAAGAAAATGGTATAAAACAAAACATAAACCCAAGCTTCATGTTATATGTGGGACTTCAGCAATATACTTAACTACTAGTCTAGCAATAGTTAAAAAAAGTAATAATAATAAGTTTTTTAAAAAGAAGTTCATACCTATCTATAATAAATATCCTTATGATGGGCTAGTATTAACAAGCGAACAAAATGCTATTAAATGCTCAAATATTTATAACTTTATTGACCCTAATATCCCTTGTATTAAACAAAAATCATTCCTAAATAAAAAATGTTCTAATTCACTTAGTGCCTGCAATGATATATGTAGTCTTCCTAAAATGCACGGAGTTAATACTACAATTGAACTGGCTAAAGATGTCTTCAAAGGCAAGGATATTTATTCACTTGATTTAATTAAATCCATGTATGAAGGCGTTGATCAAAAACCTCTTACAAACCTGAAATACGAAAACTACTACAACATTTTTAATAATAACTACTCGCATGCTAATATCCCCCATTCAGATGATGTTGTAGCCTTAATCCATAAAATTTTACATCAATTATAATATTTAAAAAATTTATAACAAACACGATAAGAGGGAAATATATGAAAAAAATATTTCCTCCGACTTTTATTTAATCTATAAAAATCGGGCTTTCACCAACCTAAACTTTAGGCGAAACATATCTAATCAATGAGTTTCTAGACAATAATCAATTTATTTTTAGAAATTATAAAAATGAATTATATGCCATTAAAGACGCTTAATTCGAAAAATTCGAAGGTCTATTTTATAATTATAAAAAGGAAAATAATGTCATCATTTCAATAACTAAGGATACTGTTAATAAATATCATGTGTATGGTGTCCAAGGTGAACTATTAACAACAATTAAAGCCGATACATAAAGCATTAAAAATGTTTTAAAAAATAAAAGTAGTGATAATGCTTCTATAGTTAGTATTAAAATAGAATCTAGAAAAGTACAATATGATAAAACTTGAATAATATCTATCAAAATAAAAAAAGATATTTTAATAATTTGGTTAAATTTAATACCTTATTTTAAAAAAGTGTCATTTAATCAAAATTATTTTGACTAAAAGACACTTTTTTTGATTTTGTTATATAATTTATATGGTGATAATTATGATTAGAATACGCAAACAATACATTGAACATATAAGACGGTTTTACGAATCTAATCTAATTAAAGTATTAACTGGTATACGACGTGCAGGAAAAAGTATTTTATTAAAACAAATTCAACAAGAACTGCAAACTACCAATAAAATTCCTGCTGATCATATTATATATATTAACTTTGGAGAATCAAAATGTACTAATTTAACACCTTTCTGAAAGTTGAAGAATATATATTAAGTTTGATTAAAGATACAAATAAATATTATATATTTTTAGACAAAATACAACATGTAGATCAATTTAAAAAAACGCTAGCATCACTTAAAGCAACTCAAAACGTTTCTATTTTCATTACTGGCAGTAATTCAAAACTTCTTTCTGATAGCCTAGCTACTCTTTTAGTCGGTAGGTTTAAGGAGTTTAAAATAATGCCTTTCACCTATGGTGAATTTATTCAATATCATAGAGAAAATAATATTGAAATTCCTGGAGATTCTTTAAATAATTACATAAAATACGGTGGTATGCCTCAAAGAATAGACTATCAATTTGAAGAAGACATAAAAAATTATTTACAATCAATTTATAACGGTATTATTGAAAAAGATATATGCAATGATAAAAACCACATTGATAAAGAAATATTTTTTAATATTTCTCGCTATATCATAATAAACGCTACAAAAGAATTTTTAGCAAGTAGTATTGTTAAATACTATAATAAAAATAATAGCGATAAAATACATGAAAAACAAATATACCGCTACCTTGATAAAATGGAAGAAGCCTGTTTAATTTCTCGTGTTAGAAGATACGATATCCCAACAAAAAGAACACTTCAAAAAATTGAAAAACACTATTTGGTTGATAATGGTTTTTTATTTGCATGTAGTGATACTAATCAAATATTCTTAGCACATGGGCTAGAAAATATAATCTATAACGAACTAATTACCAGAGGATATGATGTTAGAATTGGTAAAACTTATAAAGATGAGATAGACTTTGTTGCCATGAAATTTGGTAAAAAGTGTTTTATTCAAGTAGCATATTCACTTGCTGATGAAAACGTTGTAAAAAGAGAATTTTCTGCCTATGATTCAGTAAGAGATAATTCCCCTAAATTTGTTATGAGTATGGATAAACTAGACTTTTCTTATAATCACATTACTCATATAAACATAGAAGACTGGCTTTTAAATAAAGTCGATATTTTTTTAATTTAATAAGGAGGTCTAATGAGTAATAATCTATCTGGTGTTGCAAAAACACTATTCATTCCATTATGGGCAAGAATTTATGTATCTAAACATTTTCCTAAATATTTTTATGATGAAGTGGCACTAAACCTAGAGAATAAATTTGATTTTTCTGAAGTTGCCTCAAAATCTAACGAATATCAAATAATGGCAAACTGTGCTAGAGCATTTGTCTTTAATAAAATAATTTCTAATTTTATTAGTAAAAATCAGAAATGTAATCTTATTTATTTAGGCGTAGGCCTTGATACATCAATGAATTATTTCGCTAAATCAAATAATGTATTCTGTTATGGCATTGACTTTGCAGATGTTATTTCTTTAAGAAAAGAACTATATCAAAATGAAAATTTAATTACATCTGATATTTTTGATACTAGCTGGTTTGATAAAATTGAAGATAAAACTATTCCAACCTTAATTATTGCAGCAGGTGTATTTCAATATTGTGAAGAAAGTAAAATTGTTGAACTTATTAATAATATTAAAAATTTATTTGCTAATGGAGAACTTTTATTTGATGCAACCAATAAATATGGAATGAAGTATGCTAACAAGTACATAAGAAAAACAGGTAATAATACCTTTATACAATTTTATATAAATGATATAAACTATCTTACAAGTAAAACACAAACTATTCTTCTTCAAGAAAAAACATTTTTCAAAGAAACAAGGAATATATTAAAAAAAGAGCTAAGATTTATTACTAAATTATTTATGACAATTGTGGATAAAAAGAAAAGAGCACAAATATTTTATATAAAAATATAAAAAATGACATTATAAATATGCCGCAAATCTATCTATATTTATTTTGTATTGTCTATTTAACGCCTACGATATATATTACTAAAATTAGATTATAAGTTAATGGGTTATTTATAAAATTACACCCCTAACTTCTCAATAGGATTTAATGTTCCTTACATTTTAAAAGAGTTAAGGCTGCTACTCTTCAATTAAATAATCATGGCCATTAATATGATAAAAATTTATTCCACTGTTTTCTTTTGCTATATAATAATTTAAAAAAATCATTATATTTGCCAAACCTTAAAACCGGATCACTACATTTTCTAGAAATCCAAATAAGAATATTATTATTTGAAACATTATAATTAGTGTTCCATAAATTACCTTTTTCTTCTTTGAAGTTAAGTTGCTGGTTAATTGAAACATCTTTACCATCTATTAAAATAGTGCCTTTTAAATAAACAACTAACTCAGTTTTATTCATACTTATTAGTTTGAAAAAAAAGATTGTTGGCATTTTTCTTCTTTAGTAGGAACGTATATTTTGAAAAGTGTTTTGTTTTTATTTATCTCTTTTTTACAACTAAACAAACATAAATTAAAAAAGAACAATAAAAAGAAAATACCTGTTTTTTTAAAATAACTACTCATATTTGCTTCCGTTTCTTTATTACAAATTAAACATTATCTATAAATAAGATACATATAATTAAATAAAATTCTTCTTCATTTATCTTTAAATAATTATAACATTTTGAATAGTCTTACGCTAAAAAATCAAAAGTACTAAAATATAGGTTAAATCTTTAAGACATAAAATTGCTCATGATTATCCTTGTTTAATTAGGTTTCAAAACTTTAAAAAAAGAATCCGTAACTATAGTATTTTTATTTGTTGCTTTTTTATTAAACTCTAGAAATGCTTTTACTTTATTTAATATATCAACTGTAATTATTTCAAAACAAATTCCCATATTAGGTGCTGCTTTTTTAAATAATTGTACTTGCTTTGCGTCTACAATATTTAAAATTTTCTTTTCCTTACTATTTGCTTTTTCTAAATACTCTTCTGAATTATTTATAAAACTGTCATAATTTTTTTGAAATTCTTCTTTAATATATATAATTTCTTTTTCATCCGTAATATTTTTATTTATAAATAATCCTGCTTGATAAATATCACCAAAATCTTTAGGAAGTAGCTCTGTTAATTTTTGAAAATGTAAAATTTTGTTTGCTTCTTTAGCCTTACTTTTTAAAACAGTTAGTAGTGGTTCTGCAATAATTCCTGCATCAACGCTACTGGTTAAAATTGGCGCAAGTAAGTCTTTTACCGAATTATGGTCTTTATAATTTGAATGGGCTGGATAAATGGCATTTAGTAATGCTCCTGGTGTTTCGTTAACGCCAAATCTTCCAATCGTTTTATCTTTTAATGCCACACTATCAAAATGCTTTTCTTTTACAGAAGCCATATAAAAATTATTTTTCGCTATTATTGCATGAAGTTGATAGTTAAAATTTTCTTTTAATTTATTACTTAATAATGCCCCTTGAATTACTGCTCCAACAATAATATCTTTTTCCCCTTTAGTAAAATGTTTGGCTATATTTTGAGGACCATCTTCAGCTGATACTCTATCTATATCAAATAAATTAGTTAAACCAGCTACTGCTATATTAGGAGATCCATTAGGAACCGCAAGTGAATATTTTCTTCTATTATTTTTGGGACTATTATCTTTACAGCTAGATAATAGGACTAAAAAACTAAGGAATATAACTAATCCTAAAATAAAAGTAAAAAATTTTATATTCTTTTTATAATATGACATTAAATACCTCCGTATTTATAATATATAAAATTATTATACTACTTATAATAATTTTTATTATAATTATAAATCTTACGGCCATAAAGTTTTAAAAGTTATGAAAATTTGTTATAATAAAATATTAAGTGAAAGGATTTATATGAGTAAAGAGTTTATAAAAATTGTAAAAAAATATAATAATATCATCATTACTAGACACTCAAATCCTGATATGGATGCGATAGGATCTCAGGTAGGTTTAGCTAAAATATTAAAAGATAATTTCCCTACTAAAAATATTTATCTGACTGGTGATTCTAACCGTATGGATTATGAAAAGCTTATGCAAAATGTTCCTATTGACATTTATAAAGATGCTTTGCTCATTATAACGGATGTTGCTGTTTCACATATGGTAGCAGATAAAAACTACCTAGATGCAAAAGAAATAGTTGTTATTGATCATCATAAAAATGAGTGTGATATTCCAAATGTATCCTTAAAAATTATTGATACTGAGGCCGAGGCTGCTGCGCTAATTGTTGCAGAATTAGCACTTTCGCTAAAATTAAAAATCTCACCTAATGCCGCTAACTATTTACTATATGGTATTATTACTGATTCCGGACGATTTCAATATATAAAAAATGCCAAGCGCTTATTTGGGGTTGCTAAAGAACTATCACATCTTGGCGCAGATGCAACTAAACTATACTCTTGGCTATATGTCCAATCTAAAAAAGATAAACAGCTAGAAATACTATATGATAGTAAAATTGTTTTTGATGAACCTGTTGCTTATATAATGACTACTAAGGAAGATTGGGATCTTCTAGGAGAACAGGATTTCTTTCGAATTTCTCGTGGTATGGTTGGAAGAATGGCTGGTATTGACGAGGTAAAAATATGGGCTAATTTTACATATAATAAAGATTTAGGAAAAGTTATTTGTGAATTTAGATCTAGAACCATTCCTATTGTTGATATTGCTAAAAAATATGGTGGCGGTGGCCATGATTTAGCATGTGGAGCAACTATCGATGATTTTAATGTTGCTAAGTTAGTTATAAACGATTTTAAAGAATTATTAAAAGAAAAGGAGAATTAAATTATGCAAGAAATCGGTTTAAGAAGAATTTTAGATAAAATTAAGGAATATGAGACAATATGTTTGTTTGGCCATATTCGTCCTGATGGAGATTGTTTAGGTTCACAGTTTGGACTTAAAGATATTATTCAAACTACTTTTCCTGAAAAAAAGGTTTACGTTATTGGTCAACCTAGTAGCTATGTTCGCTTTTTAGGTGAACCTGATGTAGTGCCTGAATTTATTTTTGAAAATGCTCTTGGTATAGTTGTAGATACTGGTAGTGTTGATAGAATATCAGATCCTAACTTTAGCAAATGTAAAGAACTTATTAAAATTGATCACCACCACCCAGTAGGAACTTATGGCGATATTATCTGGATTGAAGAAGACTGGCCTGCATGTGCGCAGATGGTAACTTACTTTTTTGAACTATTTAAAGAAGAACTTCGTATTAGTAAGAAAGGTGCTGAAGCACTTTATACTGGTATTGTTACTGATACTGGTGGCTTTAGATATCGTGGCGTTGATGGACTTACTTTACAACTTGCTGGTAAATTAGTATCATATGGTGCTAATCCTTCTCGTATCGAGGAAAGATTATCAATGCAAGATCCTAAACTAAAAGATCTTAAAGGTTATGTTCTTACTAATATGAAAAGAGAACCATTTGGTTTTGCTTATATTATTTTATCTAAATCAGTTATGGAAAGATTTAATGTTTCGTATGAAGAGGCTGCTTCAATGATATCTGAATTAGGCGGCATGAGAGGCTTTCCTATTTGGGCTATTATTTTAGAATATCCTAATGAGTATCGTGTAAGACTTCGTTCATTTAATAACGGGCCTACTGTTCATGACATTGCAGAAAAATTTGGTGGCGGTGGCCATGATAATGCTGCCGGCTGTAATATAGCTAATGTTGAAACTAAACTAGATGAAATTAAATTTGTATGCCAGCAAGCTATTGAAGACTGGCGTGCTAAAAGAAAGAAAGCGGCTTAGTGAATTTTTTAAATACACTTAAAAACTTAATAAATAATAATATATTAGCTAATTTAGAAAGATCTAAGGATTTAGGTTTAACTTTTGATAATTGGCTTTTTGTCATAATAATTCCTTTAGTATTAATATTTATTATTTCATTTTTTGTTGGCTTTGAAAGACAAAACGTTGGTAAGGCAGCTGGTGTATCTTCACATATTTTAGTAGGAGTTACAGCATGTGCTATTGCTATTATGCAAAGACTAATGTTTTTTTATCTTGATCAAAATGGTAGAGCTGATGGTTCCGGTGGCCAAAGAATAATTGCTCAGGTAGTAGCAGGTGTATCTTTTGTTGGTGCTGGTGTTATTATGAAATCTAATAAAACTATTAAAGGCTTAACTACTGCAACAACTATTTGGACTGTAGCTATGATTGGTCTTATTTTAGGATCAGGATATTTAATAATTGGTTCTATTTTAGGCGCATTTGTAATGAGTTTTATTACAATAAGAGATCTATCAAGAAAAATCAATCCTTTTAAACCAGGCATTGAGCGAAGCCTAATTATTAAGAAATACCGGTTTAATCGTGATAGCAAAACAGAAAATGATAAAGTTATCGAGGATAAAGACCAAGATGATTCTCTAACAGATAATGATGATGATAAACACTTCTTATGATGGATAATATCGCTGCCATTGCTACACCATTAAGCAATGCTGCTCTTGGGATAATAAGAGTATCAGGTGATAGCGTAATAAGTGAGATTTCTAAAATTTTTTCTAAAGACTTATCTAACTGTAAAGGTAGCACCTTAGTTCATGGTTTTATAAAAAATAATAATAAGGTTGTAGATGAAGTCGTATTGGCTATCTATCTTAACCCTAAATCATTTACTGGAGAAGATCTAATAGAGATTACTACCCACGGTGGGATTTTAGTTATGAATGAAGTTTTAGAACTAATTCTTACATTAAACATTAGACTAGCTGAACCTGGTGAGTTTTCAAAAAGGGCCTACCTTAACCAAAAAATAGACCTTATTCAAGCAGAAGCAATTATGGATCTAATCAACGCAGAATCAAAGATTGCTCTTGATATTACTAGAAATGGCTTGCTTAAAAAAACTAGTTTACTTTTAGATAAACCGATTAAAATTATTTTAGATTTAGTTACTGAAATGGAGTTATATATTGACTATCCAGATTATGAACCTGAAGAATACCTTACAAAAGGAAGAACTGCTGAGACAATTTATGCTGCACTTCAACTACTTAAAGAAATAATTAGTACTAGTAAAAAAACATATGTACTTAATAAAGGTATTAATATTGCTATTGTAGGAAAGCCTAATGTAGGTAAATCTAGTTTATTAAATTTATTAGTTGGTGAGCAAAAAGCAATTGTTACCGATATTGCTGGTACTACTCGTGACGCTATTGAAGCGAGTATAATTTATAAAAACATAAAACTTAATTTTATTGATACTGCTGGCCTAAGAAATACTAAAAATATGATTGAAAAAATTGGGGTAGAAATTACTCAAAAGCATATTAAAAGTGCTGATCTAATTATTGTGGTATTAGATAACACTTCTACTATAAGTAAAGAGGAAGAAAATTTAATTAAATCATTAAAAAATAAAAATTATATTATAGTGGCTAATAAAATTGATCTTGCGGCTAAATTAGATAAATCTTTTTTTGATATTCATCCCATTTCGGTTAAAAAAAATAAAGGCATTGATGAACTAAAAGAAAAAATTATTAATTTGGTTAATATAAATAATAATACTAATGATTTAGTAGGACTATTTTCACTTAGACAAGTTAGTGAAATAAAAAAAGTATATCGAGACCTTAATCACATTTTAAAAACATTTGATGACTCTTTTTTTGAAGAAGTCGCTCAGGGTTTAAGACAAGTATATGAAAATTTATTATTAATTACTGGTAAAGTATATAATCAAGATATTGAAAAAAATATATTTAAAAATTTTTGTTTAGGTAAATAAGGAGGCTTATGGCAAAAGAGTATATAGCTCTATATCGTAAATATAGACCCAAATCTTTTAATGAAATCGAAGGACAACAAGTAGTAGTTCAAACTCTAAGAAACGCAGTTAAGTATCAACATATTGCTCATGCCTACTTATTTTCAGGTCCTAGAGGAACAGGTAAAACTAGTATTGCTAAAATTTTTGCTAAAGCAATTAATTGTTCTAATTCAAAAGAAAATGGCGAAGTATGTGGTAAATGTGAAGCATGTAATTATTTATCAAATCCTAATAATACTGATATTATAGAAATAGATGCTGCTAGTAATAATGGCGTTGATGAAATAAGAGAACTTAAAGAAAATATTAAATATCATTCCACTGTAGCACAATATAAAGTTTATATTATTGACGAAGTTCATATGCTTACCAATAACGCATTTAATGCACTTTTAAAAACACTTGAAGAACCACCTGCAAATGTAATATTTATTCTTGCTACTACTGAAATGCATAAAATTCCCCAAACAGTACTATCTAGGTGCCAAACTTTTGAATTTAAAAACATCCAAACTAAAGATATAGAAAAAAGATTAAAAGATATTACTAAATTAGAAAATATTTCAATTTCTAAAGAAGCAATTGACATTATCGCCTCAAGTGCTGAAGGAGCCTTAAGAGATGCCATTAGTTTACTAGACCAAGTGGTTGCTTATACCCCAACCTCAATAACTGAAGATGATGTTTACGAAGTATCAGGCGGTATTAGCAAAGATACTTTAGTTAATCTAATTCAAGCCATTAGTAAAACAAATCTTGCACAAGCACTAATTATTTTAGATAATATTTTATCAAGTGGTAAAGAAATAACTAAACTAGTAAATGATTTAATTATCTTTTTAAAAAATGTCCTTTTAGCAAAAAATCTTGATAAGCCTAATGCAAATATTGGTGATCTTGATAAAGTTCTTACTCAATCAAGAATCTTTCACTACATTAATATTTTAAATCAACTTTTATTCGATATAAAATTAACTACTCAAAAAAGAGCTTATTTTGAAATAGCCTTAATGAAAATGATGGACTTTTTAGATAAAAATGACCTTAAATCTTATGACGACCGGATTAATGCATTAGAATCAAAGTTTGCTCAACTAAATGAAAGCATTAAATTGCATAGCATCACACCAGTCCCAGTAGTAGACGAAGTAAAAACTAAAAACGAAAAAAAAGAACTAATTACATATAAAGAAATCGAGACAATTCTTAATGAGGCAACAAAAGTGGCTAAAACTAAGTTTATTGAAAAATATGAACAAAAAATTCTTGATGAAGAAAATGCCTCTATAAAACAATTTTTAAAAGATGCTGAAATCTTATGTGTTAGTCCGAATTCAATCTTATTTACTACAAAAACCTTAAAGCATGCATATGAAATACTAACAGAAAACTTAAAAGAAATTAAGAATTTTATTAGAAAAATTGATAAAAAAATAATTAATATTTATGCAGCAAGAACTGAAGAAATAGAATATCTTAAAAAGTTTTTTATTGATCAGAAAAACAATGGTATTAAGTATGCTAAACTGCCAATTATAGATTTAAAACTCTATAAAAAAGATGTATCTGAAGATAAAAAAATTAGTGACCTAAAGGAAAAATTTCCAGGTGTTAAAATAGAAGTAAAAAAATAAAGGAGAGATAATAAATGAACCCACAAATGTTAAGAAAAATTCAAAAAATTCAAAAAGAAATTGAAGAAGCTCAAGATAATATTAGTAAGACTCAATATACTGAAAATTATCAAGGAATTAGTATTTCAATGCTAGGAACTCGTGAAGTTACAAGAATAGTAATTGATCCTCAATTACTAGACCCTTCTATGAAGGATATGCTTGAAGAACTAATGCAAGTAGCGGTTAATAATATTTTAAATAAAATTGAAAAAGCATTTGCAGACGTTATGGCACCGTATGCCCATCTTACAGGTGGCCTAGGCTTTTAATGCTTCCATCTTTTTTGCAAAAGGTAACCTCTTATTTCAAGAAATTCCCTGGTATAGGCGAAAAAACAGCCGAAAGGATGGCACTTCATCTAGTAGAAAAATTCACTAATCAACAATTAATTGACTTCGCTAATAATATTAATAAAATAGCCAATAATATAGTTCACTGTACTAAATGCAATATTATTAGTGAGCATTCGCTATGCCCAAATTGTAGTAATCCTAATCTTGATAAAAAGGTTATGATTGTTGAATCATCCCTTGATGTTTATTCATTTATGAAAACAAATATTTATAGCGGTTATTATTATGTTTTAGGTAATCTTATCAACTTTCAAAAAGGTCTTGATGCAAGTTCACTTAAAATAGATACACTGCTTAGCAGTATTTCTAAGCAAGAATTTAAAGAAGTAATAATTTCTACTAACTCCACCCTTGAAGGTGAAATAACTGCTAACCATATTAAAGGCCTAATTAAAGAAATAAACCCTAATTTAATTATCACAAGACTAGCCTATGGTCTTCCAAGTGGAGCTGATTTAAAATATGCTGATAGCGAAACACTAAGACAAAGTTTGATTAATCGAACTAAATTCTAGTCATTTTATTTGCAATAATTAAGATAATACATTATAATTTTAATCTACTAATTTTATTGGAGGAATTATGAAAAATACAAATGAAAATTTATCAAATATTGAACTAATTGATACTTATTTAAAATCAACTCAAGATGCTAAAACTCTTGAAGAAATTATTAACTATGTATCCACTAATAGAAACATTGATAGTCAAGATATAGAAACAATTAACCAACTATACCTTGATATGACAACATCAGGTAAGTATGTTTATGTTGGTGAAAACAAATGGGATCTAAAAGAAAGAAACCTAGAATATTGGGATAAAGATGGAACTGCGTTTATCACTGAAGAAATGAGAGCAACTTTAGATGAACTTGATGAAGAAGATGATATCGATATTAAAGAATTTGATTACGAACAATACCAACAAAAGATTAAAGATATGGAAGCAGGTAAAGAAATTGATGATGTTGACTCAGAATTAGAAGAAGTCTCTCCTGAAGATAGTGAAGAGAAAGAATACATTGATATTGAACTACCTACATCTAATGATGAAGAAGATAACGAAAACTTTGACTTTACTTATAACGAAGAGGAATTCGATAAAGACGAAGATAAATATAACGATCTTATGGATGAGTTTGAAGACTTATACGAAGATAAATAATAGTTTTTAAAACAATAATCAAAACACGCTAAATTTAGCGTGTTTTTTTTAAAAATTTCTTGTCTATGTTTATTCTTTGTTTTTTTGTTAATGCAACAAACATCGTACAAATTCCTTTATATCTTAATAAAGCTAACTTAATAACCAATTTGCTATATCTATTATCTTAATACCATCAATTGAATACTCCTCTTGATAAGTTCGTGCAATAATAATTTTTGGGTAATTATCCTTTATTTCATAAAAAGGCGCTGTTTCTCTTTTTAGTGTTTCTAGATTATCTACAAACGCTGCTACTTGTATATACAATTTAATATTTGGCTTAACCGCAATAAAATCTACTTCTTTATTAGGTAGCACACCCACATAAACTTCGTAGTTTCTTCTCTTTAATTCCATGAAAACAATATTCTCGAATACTCTTCCAGTGTCTAATTTTTTAGTTCCTAAAATAGCATATTTTATACTATGATCTGCAAGATAATATTTTTGTTCTGTAGAAAGATATTTTTTTCCTTTAATATCATATCTTTTTACTTCATAAAAAGCAAATGCATTTAATAAATAGTTAATAAAAGTTCCTATAGTATTATGGCTTGGACTATAACCTGAACTTTTTAAAAAGTTTTCAATTCTTCTTAGTGATGTTAAATTTGATATGTTATCAATTAAAAAATTTACAATATTTTTAAAAACAATATTGTTTCTAATTTTATATTTTTCTAAGATATATTTATATACCACATTTTCAAATATATCATTTCTAATATAATTATACACAACATCAGTTGTCTGATATTGATATGCACTAGCGAATCCACCTTGTAAAACGTATCTTGTGAAAGCATTAAATATATTATCATTAGGATAATATTCAATGTATTCTTTAAAAGAAAAAGGAAATACTTCAAAACTATAAGTTCTTCCTGAAAACAAAGTTCTTAAATCACTGCTTAACAAAAATGCATTTGATCTGGAAACATAGATATCATAAATGTTTTTGCTATGAATACTTATTAAAGTTTTCAAAATTTTTGCATAGTTGAACCTCATCAATAAATAAATAATTTTTCATCTGAGGATTATGTTTTTACATTATATAATCGGGTAATTCATGATACTCTAAATATTTTTCGTTTTCTTGATCTTGTAAATTAAGCGATACAATATTAGCATTATCTTCAGTGGATTTAATCCATTCTAAAAAAGAAAACATCAAATTTGTTTTTCCTGCACGACGTATTCTTGTAATGATTTTAATATCCTGTGTATTTTTAATTAATTTTAATAATTCTAAATATTTTGTTCTTTTTATTTATTTCATAACTATATTACACTACTTATTGACCAAAAAACAAAATTTTCGATTTTTCGTGAATAGATATCTTAATGTTTTTTTAATAGAATAATCTTATTTAAATTTATTATTATGTTAAAATATTTTTAACACGATTGGAGGTGAAAAAATGGCAATAGAATATAATAATACAGTTGATGTTGAAAATGTAAGGCAAGATATTGTTTTTCTTATGGCATACTTACTAGGTGTTCGTGAAGAAAGACTTGATTCTTTTAAAAACATATCTAATATCGAAGAAAGAATTAACGAACTTAATAACGGCTCTAATAGAGTTCCTAAAATAATAAGATCACTATCAATACTTAGAAATGAATTGATTAAAGGGAGAGCTGAAATAATAAATCGCTCCAAAAACGGAGTCCCTATTTCAGAAATGCGCGATATCGTAAGTGTTGATTTAATAGATTATTTGTATAATGAACACCAAATAGAGGCTGTAATTTATAATACTATCGGTACTAGTCAATCAATAGCTAACATCAATGATTTAATTCAATTACAAATAGAGAAAATAAAAAGTTTATTTCCTGAGTATATAAAATGGGACTATATTAAAAACTCTTTTAAGATGCCTAACTGTCCTAAATACGATAGCAAAGCATTAAAAGAAAAAGGAAATAATGAAAAATTAAAAAATGCACTTTTTAGCATACGAAATCACTATGCTAATCATAAAGATTTTTATCCTTATCAGGTTTATTTTAATTTTAATTTAAAAAACCTAACTTCAAAAGAATATGGTAATATATTATTTAACGATAATAAATTTTTAAATATACTATATAGCATTAATGATGATAGATTTGAAGCGTCTGAATATGTTATTGATGCATCACAGGATACAAAAGATAATATATATAATTTTCTAAAAGAAGCATCTAGAGCAGTAGTAATTGTTGATTGTGAAAATATGGACCCTTTTAAGTTTTTAGCTGCTTTAAAAAGTCTTCACGAAGAAAAACTAAACAAAATTAAAAAGATTATTTTAGTTAATGACTTTAATGCTAATGTTGCTTGGAACTATCTTGAAGATAATACTGGTATTATAGTCGAAAATAAAAAAACCGAAAGAATTAAAGATGATAAATCAGTAACAGATCAAACACTAAGTGTAATTGCAGCAAAAGAATGTTATAAAAATAATACCGATAGTTTAATTATAGCAAGTAGCGATTCTGATTTTCTCGCTTTACGAGAAATTGATGAAGCAAAGTTCTTGTTTTTATGCGAAAGAGAACTTAGTGCAAAACAATTTATTAACAAACTTGATGATTTATTAATACCTTATAGTTTTGTTGATGACTTCGCTCAAGATGATGCTCAAAGCTACAAAAGTAAAGTTCTTTACAAAACCCTGCATGATTTATTAACAGAAATAACCAAGGAAGGCTGTCTTCCAACAACCGATGCAAATGAACTTGTTAATATGATCTTTGATAAAATATATAGTACTTCAAGCAGAAGACAACTAGATCAAGAAAAAGAAGTCTTCTTTAAAAACTATATTAAACCTGGTTTTACTATCTCTATAACAAATGATAATAAATTTGAAATTAATCTAAACTCTAAAAAGAAACCATCCTAAATAAAAAGGTAATTACTAGCACATCGCTAGTTAATTACCTTTTTTATTATTCTGTTAAATTAACTGGAAGAATTAACTGGATTAAATTATCATCTTTTAAACCTGTTATTAAAAATGGTTTTTTATTATCTATAAAACTAATAATAATATCATTAGAAATAAAAGATCGTAATGATTCTAATAAATACTTAGATGAAAAAGATACTTCTAAACCGGTGCTACCATTAACAATACATGAAGTTACAATTGATTTGGCTTCTCCTTTTTGGTTATTTATACTTGCAAATTCAATCGTTTTATCCTCAAGAATTCTTAGCTTAATAAAATTATATCTTTCTTTTTCTTTAGCAACAAGCGGTGTTACTTGATCTATTGCTGTGATTAGGTCTTGTTTATTAAATTGAACTTCAATATTTTTTTCTTTTGGAATTAAAGCCTCAGTTTGAGGATATTTTCCATCTAGCAAACGAGTTCTAAATACAATATTAGCAAATTTAAATACAGCAATATTAGCAAGCATAAACATATCAATAATATCAGGTTTAACTATCTCTAAAATTTTATCTAATTCAAGTAAAGAGTTTTTTGGTATTACTACCTGAAAATCTTTAAGTTCTTCTTTTAAAAGGAGTTTCTTTTCTGATAATCTATATCCGTTAGTTGCCACTGTATATAAAAGTTTTGCTTTATTATAGAAATGCGCTCCAGTTAATATTGGTCTTTGATTATCAATATCTGCTGCACAAAAACTTGTTTGTTTAATAAGGTCTTGGAATTTTATTGTATCAAATGTATACGGAGGATTATCAATAAATGAGAAAACTTCATTAGGATATTCTGATACATCCATTAGATTTAATTTAACTGTATAATTATCAGCCTCAATTACTAATTGTGTAGAATCTGTTTTTTTTAGCGTTGAAAAAATTACATCGCTTGCTGTTATTTTATTAGCAATATTAATTAAATCTTTTCCTGAAACAGCAATATGACCTGTTTCAATAATAGTAATATCTTTTGTTAATTTTGTTTGTATAAATAAATCGGCATTACTAGCAGTAAATGTAATATGTTCGTTATCTACATCTATTTTAATAGCATTTATTATAGGTAATGGTGTTCTTGTAGGAAGACCTTTTTCAAGAATATGAAGATGACTTAATAGTAAGTTTTTATTAATTGAAAATTTCATTTTTGCTCCTTTATTAAATAATATATAATTTATATTGTTATTGTATGTTGTGGATATGTGGATAAGTGTTAAAAATGGCTGATATACTTAATAATTATACCATTTTATCCACATTTTATCCCTTTTCTGGATTTATTTTTTTTACTAAACTTTCTATTGCTTTTTGTAGTTGTTGATTAAATCTTAACTCGTGTTGGATATTAGCACAGCCACTAAGAACAGTAGAATGGTCTCTATTACCAAATATCTCACCTATTTTTGTATAAGGTGTATCATAAAGGGATTTTATTAAATACATTGCGATATGTCTTGGAAGAGTGTATTTGTAGGCTCTACTTTTACCAATTAAATCACTCCTAGATATACCATAATAGGCTGATACAATATTTTGGACTAAGTCATAGTTATTTTCATTTAACTGGTTGGTTTTATCTTTCGTTTTTAATAACATTGAAAGACCTTCTTTAAAGTCTATGATATTAAAATCTCGGTCATTAACAATACAATAAGTTATTGCGCTTTTAAGAGCTCCCTTTAGTTCTCTAATATTAGAGATAAAATTATCTGCAATATAATTAAGACACACAGAAGGAACTTTTGTACCAATATTAGGCTCGAATTGAGTGTTTAGTTCATGTTCTAGTATAGATATTCTATGACTTAAATCGGGAACACCAATGTTCATTATTAACGACTCTTGGAATCTTGAAGTAAGTCTTGACATAATATCTTTTAAATCAAGCGGAGGACAATCAGCGGTTATTACGATTTGTTTATTGGCGTTCATTAAGCGATCAAAAACCTTAAAAAACTCATTTTGTGATTGGCTAGCTCTAGAAAGCATTTGAATATCATCCATTAAAAGAACATCAACTTCACGATATTTTAAGTAAAAATCGTTTATTCTTTTAGTATCAAGAAAGTGTTTATAATCTTCAATAAATTCGTCTGCTTTTGCATAAATAATCTTTTTGTTTAAATCACTGGCTAAAATTTGATTACCAATCGCCTGCATAAGATGAGTTTTACCTAATCCTACGCCACCAAAAATATATAATGGGTTATGCATTTCGCCAGGCCTTGCAGCAACTTGTTTTGCAATTTTATAGGGATAATTATTACTTTTACCAACAACAAAGTTTGAAAAATTATAATTAGAGTTTAAATTAGTATCTAGATATGTTCTAGGAGCAACATTATATAAATCCCTGTTCTCCATTAGGTCAGCTTCTTCTTGAGTTATAAATGTAAATCCAACTTGACCGTTATATAGCTCTTTTGCCATATTATTTATTTTTTTAAGATTTAGCTGGTTAATTCTTTGTTTAGTAAACTCGTTTTTTACTATTACATAAATAAGTTGGTTTTCAAATTTATATACAGTATCGCTTACATCCTCAAAAAGATCTAAGAATGTTGCTTCATCATAGATCTCTTTTAAATTAGATTGAATTTTACTCCATAGTTTATTTAAACTTTCCATATTATCATTAAGTATTTATAGCATAGCATAAAAATAAAATATTTACAAGCATAAGTTATCCACAAAAAATGTGGATAAAAAAAGAGAAATTTACCTGTTTTTGACTATAAATTGTGGATAACTTTATTAAAAATTCCCTTATAGGTGCTATTTTAAGACTTTTTCACATTTACACAACAAAAGTTATAAAGAGCAAAAGTTATCCACAATTTTATTCAAGTTATTCAATTAGTCCGTAGCTATCTTCAAGATCTAAGACAAAAATAATCCCTTTGTTAGGTTCACTTATTGATAATTTGTCTCTCAAAGCAGTTATAATGTTATTTTTAATATTATCTTCGGTAATAATTAGAACAACATCTTTTTGTGGCTCTATTTCAAAATTAAATAATTTTGTTGAAGACATACTTCCTCCACCACGACCACTTAAAATTGTGGCACCTTTAGCACCAAGTGAATTAGCCACATCAATTACATCATTACCAATATCCTTATTTACAATTGTAATTATCATTTTCTTATTCATCGAAGACTCTCCTTTAAAATCATAGTTATTTTCTTCATTATTACCGTATAGTTCTAAAACTGGTAGTGAAAATAAAATACCAGTATTCTTTTTATTTAAATTGAACTTATTTTTTATTTTTGATACACCTACGTCGCCTATATCTTTTTGAGCAATTAGTAAAATCATTTCTTTTTCTATAGTATCAAGACCAAGAAATTTTAATAATTTATTTTCATAACTACCCATTCCGGGAATAATTGTTGCACCAGGAAAGTTATTACTAAAAGCCAGCTTTAATAATTTAGGGGTTAAATTTGTATTGCAAATGAAACCATATAATTTATATTTATACATAAGAACTCCTTTTTCTAATTTTAAAATAATAGACTAATCCTAACAGTTCAAGTGTAATTACAGGTATTATTGAAATAATTGCAAGGGTGCCATAAAGAGAACTAATATTAGATACATTATTTTTATTGATCCCTTGCATTAAGGCAAGAACAAAAGTTGATGATATAGGTCCCGATGCTACAGATCCTGCATCAAAAGATAAACCTTGAAATAAATTGGGAATAAAAAATAATAAAAGAATAGCAATTAAATAAAGAGAAAGTATCAAATAACTAAAACTAATAAAAAAAGTATTTTTTAAGTAAATTAGAACTAATGATAATGCTACTCCAATAGCAATAAAAGTTAAAACAAATCCTTGTTTAATTGCACCATTCGTAACAGACGAAACTTCTTTGCATAGGATATAAACTGATGATTCTGTAAATACAATAGATATACCTATTAAAAAAACAATAAATATATTAGCAAATATATTCCATTCACTTATCTGACTACCTAATATTTTAGCAAAATCTATATAACTAATATTTGCTGACAATAAGAATAAAAATAGACCTAAAAAGATATAAATAAACCCTTTTAATATTTTTATAAATTCGTTTTTTTTTAGTTTAATAAGAGTAAAATTTATAATTATAAATAAAATAAAAAAGGGAATAATAGATAAACTAGTTTGTTTGAGATATTCTAAAGAGTTTGAAATAAAAGGAAAAAATATTTGATTTGCAATGGATTCTTCTGTATGTTTAAGAACAAAATGATTTTCACTAATTGATAAAAAATAAATTAGGGATGAGATAATTGACCCGGCTGAAACTAGGGCTACATAACCAAATGAAGCATCGTCTCTAGCGCTCTTTTTTGCATTAGCTAGTCCGATACCAAATGATAAAATAAAAGGAATAATTATTGCACCAGTTGTTGCAGATGCTACATCAAAAGCAATACTTAATAAGTTATTATTTTTAAATAAAATAATTATGACTAGCGAAAGAATTATTAGGTATAATACCCATAAACAATATTTAAGTTCTAGGTTAAATATAAGTCTTATAGTCGCAACTAACAATAATAAACCTACCCCACAAGAGATTGATATAATTAAATAATAAGCATTAACTAATGAATTAGTATTTTGTGATAACTGCTTAGCAATAATTAAAAGGTCAGGTTCTGCTGCGGTAATAAATAACCCAATAATAAAAATAAGCGGTAAAAAGAATAAAACTTTACGCGAATTAATAATTTTTTCTCCTAATACTTGCCCTATTTTTACAATAGATAGTTCTAATCCAATTAAAAGAAATAAAAGTCCAAACAATAAGATTATACTACCAATTACAAAGTTAAAAAATAATACATGGTTAAATACTTTTTTATTAGTTATATATATAACTAACTGAAGAACCATCGATATTAAAAAAATAGGTAAAATTGCTAAAGATACACTTTTTAATTTTTTTAAAACTACATTCATTTTCTAAATAATAATATTATTTTACCATAGTTTATTGAATATAAAAAGACATTATGTTTATTGTTATTTCTAAAAACATATATTAAAAAAATAACACATTATTGCTAACTTAATATTGCCTTAAAGACTTTAAGAAAAAATAATTATCAAAGTATTTAATAAGTTTAATATTAATAAAATAAATGAGGAATTATATCGTTTTAATAATATCTATGATAATTACTAAGTTTAAAAATATTTGATATAAATATTGCTCCAAAATAACATTAAAGAGACAATTAAAAAATTTTAAAGTTAATAATTATATGTAATTTTAGTAGTAAAGGTAGTCATATAAATTTCAAAAAAAATTTTAGATTACAGAAAAGGAAAATCCCGTATTTATGGGGAATACGGGATATATTTATAATTGATAAATTGCAAACTAGTGATATAGTTGTAAGTTAAATGGTAGTTTAATACTTTATAATTCAAAAAAAAGAAATTATGATATAATTATTATAGAGCTGGTATAATATGAAAAAATTTGTAATGAGCTTACTATTGATTTTAATTAGCATTTCCATGTACGGCTTTAAAAAAAATGAAAGCGTTGATGTTCGTAAAATTACACCAGGCCCTTATAAGTATGTGTGCGATTTCGAATATTGTCCCGCACACATTGTAGGGACACCAGATTGTTATGAAAGTATAAGAAGAGATTTATACTTTTGCTCCTTTGAAGGCAATATTAGTACTACAAGTGATGTAGAAGATATAAAACCATATTTTAAAAAAGAAAAGTTTTATACTGTGACTAATAAAATAAATAGTGATAATTTTTTGCAAGAAGGCGACCTAATGTATACAAGAATTAACCGGAAATACTTTTTTATTTCATCTCATGGTTCTTATTGGGGAAGAGTATATTTTTCACCTAATACATATTATAAAGCCAAACATTTTCCTAATATGGATAATACAGAAGTTGCTCTTTTTTCAATATGCTACGGCGGTGCTAATAAAAATGCAGCTGATTATGTAGTTAAATATAAAGGAGTTAAAAATGCGATAGGTTGGAAAACAACCATTGGTGTAAATTCTGCTAGATTATTTACAACTCATTTCTGGCGAATTCTTATGGAAGATGAATATGGGCAAAGTATTGAAGAAGTAGTAAGAAAAACATTAGATTATATTTCACCCTATATATACGGAGAATTAGCAGAGCGTATTCTTAATCCTATTTTATATCGCAAAGGTAAAGAACCGATGAATTTTTCAGGAGAAAAAAATATAAAAAATTATAAATATTTGAATGGACACAAAATAATTAATAATTCACATATATTTACTAATAGTATAGTTTATAATTATAATGAATCCGAACATAACCTAGACGTAATAACTAACGAAATTGATAAAATAGTAAATAATAGTAAGATTTTTAATACCTATGATTTGTTATTTGAAGAATCATTATTAGTGAGAATAGAAAATAGTTATCATTTAATTTATAAATATAATTGTCACTTTAAAGGTGAGGCAGAAAGTATACTAACTTATTATTTAGATGTTACTGCTAATAAATTATTAGATAATAAAACTATAAATAAGATTTTAAATTAGAGGTGGTTATATGAAAAAACTATTAGCATTTTTAATACTATCATTTTTAGGTATTTTTTTAATTAGTTGCAAAAGCACAAGCTACAAATTTATTAAAAAAACAATAAATAATAAAGCATTAAGTAATTTGGAAATAGATAACATAAAAACAAATCTCTACTTTGAAAATATACCCGATAATAACCTTTTAAATCTATATGCCAAATATAAAAAAGGAACTCCGCTTAATTTAAAAGAATTTAATGACAAAGTCGAAACTCCTTATGATTTTTCTAAATACATTATAAAGAAAGAACAGGTAATATTTGTTAATAGAGTAGAAAAAGATAAGAAGTACTTTTATAGACAAACACCAAGCCTACATTTAGGAACTATTGTTAAATTTATAAGTAGAACTGATAAAGAAGATGTGGAAACCACTTTATATGATAATGTTTTAAATAGAGTTATTAGCCTTGATTTTTTAGATCCTGTTATTTTTTCAAACCAAATAATAGATATATATACATTAACTGAAGAAGATGGTAAAACAGGAATTTACTTAAATGGTTTTAGGTATATTGATGAAGATAGTGACTATGACTTAAAAACTATTGATTTAGGAAAAGTAAAAAATAAATTTAAAGATAAAGAACTTAAAGGTTCATTTTGTTATGATTATTTAAGAGAACTAACTGAGGTTAATGAAAAAAATGAAACAATAAAAGTTCTAGAAAAAAATCACTTTGGTAATTTTACGCTATCATTTAAGAAAAGTTATATTAAAATGATTGATGGAGATTTAACTATCTTTAATGAATATTATTTTAAGGTTAAAAATAAAATATATCCTAACGAAAATTTGAATTATTTAATTATAAATACGAATTTAAACCAGGTATACTTTGTACTATTCAAATAAAAATTAGGAACTTGAAAGATTTTTATTATAAAATTTAATTTATAGTCTTAAGCTCACACAAATTTGTGTGAGCATTTTCTTTTAAATTGTACATAAATATTTTATAAGATTTGAAAGAAAAAAAATTCTAAAATTTATTTGTGAATGTGCTATTAAAAAGTTATAAGAGAAAGTTTTGTGATACTGAAAACAATCATAATTTTTGGTTAGTAATTTAAAGGAGTATTTCTATAAAATTAAAAAGTTAATATTTATAATTTTAAATTGTAAAATCTACAAAATAACGCAAAAGATGTTAATCTTTGTGCTTTCCAAATTTAAAACTATTAAACAAGAGAACTTAAATTGCTAAATAAGACGACATTCTATAGGAAGTATAAAATAATCTTGCCTTAAATTTCTTATTTATTGCTTTAAAATAAAAATATTATCTTTTTTTGTTATAATTTATTTTATAAAGAAAAAAACATATTAAAGAGGTGTATATATGAAAAGAACATATCAACCTAGTGTTTTAAAAATGAAAAGAACACATGGCTTTAGAGCAAGAATGAAAACTAAGTCTGGCAGACAAGTATTAGCTAGTCGCAGAGCAAAGGGTAGAGCATACCTTACAGTATCTACTGCTCACTAAAAACTACCAGATTTAATGGTAGTTTTTTTATAATAAAGTTAACTTGGATAAAAGATATCGCATTAAAAAAAAATCAGATTTTGATCGTATATTTGCAAAAAAAAATATCATAAGAGACCAATCATTTTCTATACTATATGAAAAAACTAACAATAATCATTTTAGATTTGGTTTATCTATAGGCAGAAAATATGGTAAAGCACACTTGCGAAATTTAATTAAAAGACAAATAAGATCAATTATATATGCAGTAAAAGATAATTTAAATATCTTTGATTTTATTATTATAATAAAACCAGATGCTAATAAATTAGATTATCAATCAATTAAGAAAATTATTATAAAGTTATTAGTTAAATCCAAGTTATTAATAGGAGGCAATAATGAAATTATTAGCAAAATTTAAATATATATTTTTTATTTTTCTGTTTATCTCGGGACTTTTTATTCTTTCTTCATGTAGAAAAAAAATAAATAATATTGCACTAATTATCTCAGCTCCAAGTAATGCTATCAATACTAATGATTTAGATATGCAGGATATAACAGTATATAGATTAATGTCAGATGGACAAATTAGTAAGTTAAAAAGATATAGTGATTATAAATTAGAAATAACAGAAAAAACACAAATTAATGGAGTGGCTGGTTATAAAAATGTATATAGTGTTAGAGCGATTGATTTTAATGGTTTAGAAACTGAAGAGGTTTATCTAATTAAAAATAAAGAATCAGCTGTGCTACCGAAGCCTTTATTAAATATTAAATTTAATATGGTAAATGATCCTAAATTAAAAGACAGAGTTAAAGGTCTACCTAATAATCCTAATCGTTTTATCTTCACACATGGCTATGGATATAAATATGATAAAGATGCACTTTTAGGTAAATATGAAGAAAGAGGACTAAATGTATACCTATTACAAGGAGCAACAATTGGTAGTGTTGTATCATATGATTTAGAAATAACTAATGATAACTATAAAAAAATTCAAACTAAAATTAGTGATGATCAATTAAGTATTAATCCAGAATACGATAAGGCAGTATACCCACATTATTATAAAGATGAAAAACAAAACGGTCAAAAATTAAAAAACGAAGGATACTCTGAATACCGCACCACCCTAACTTTTGATAAAGGAACTGATATTAAGTATAGATACATTAAAGATGGTAAATTAACAGATGGCCTGCTTAACTTAGCTGATGATCTTAATGTATCACATCCAGTTTATACGATAGGTAGTTCTAGACAAAGACCGGTATCACCTAGGGCTGCTAGTTGGTTTGATTATATATTAGTTATTCCAGTAGCGTCTATTTTATGGCTATTTGGATTTGGAGGTTCCTTAGGACTAGCAATATTCTTTGGTACCATTATTATTAGAACCATTGCATGGCCGATATACGCAAAGAGCAATAATATGTCATTAAAAATGCAAGAAGCTAAGCCGGATTTGGCTAGGCTTGAAGAAAAATACCGTGGGATGACTGATAAAAACTCCCTAAGACAAAAACAAATGGAAATGATGCAAATATATAAAAAACACAAAATAGGCTTTAGTTCTTTTCTACTTATGTTTATCCAAATGCCTATCTTTATTGCAGTATATAATGCAGTATACCGTGTAGCAATTCCAGGTGGTTTATTTAGTGCTAAGTTTACTAGAATTACTAATTCTATGGGTTTTATTAACTTAACACAAGGTGGCTTATATGTTAATGATAAGTTTAACTGGGTAACACTAATCCTTGCAATTTTAGTAGGTGTATCTATGTTTGCAGTGCAAAAAGTTTCAGCATTAAAACCGAAATATTTAAAAGATAAAAACGAAACAGAAATTAAAACAGAACAACAAAAAAGTCAAGAAAGAACTATGAAAATTGTCTCAATTATAATGCTTTTAATGATGGTCGCATTTTCATTTACGCAAAACGCAATCGCCTTATATTGGATAATTGGAAACTTATATACCATTGCACAAGTATTTATTCAAAGAGCCATTAATAAAAAAGTATATTTAAAAAAGCAACATAAATCAGGTCTAGAGGTGTAGTTATGAAATTAAGAGAAATTATAATTAATGCAAAAAATGAAGACGAAGCAATAGCAATTGCTAAGCCTAAACTTGGTATCCAAGAAGACTATTTAATGGCAGATAAAATTAGTGAAGGCCAGTACAAAGTATTTGTTAATGTCTCACTTAATTTAGTAGGAAAAAGATTCCTAACTACATATTTTGAAAATCTAGAAATAGATGTTCAAATGGAGATAAGAGTAAACGATAAGAAAAATGAGATTAATTTTAATCTCTCAACTAACAACAATGCAATAGTAATTGGTCGTGAGGGCAAAAACCTACAAGCATTGCAACTTTTATTAAGATTATTATTAGAACAATTTATTGATGGTGATGCACGTATTACCTTAGATGTATGTGGCTATAGTGAATACAGGAATAAAAAAATTGAACTATTAGCTCTAAAAACAGCAAAACAGGTACTTTTAACTAAGAGTGATTTTAAACTAGTTCCTATGAACTCATATGATAGACGTTTAGTTCATTCTAAATTAGCAAATTATAACAAACATATTAAAACTGAATCAGATGGAGTAAAAGATCAAAGGGCAGTCACTATTAAATACATAAATGAATAATTCACTTGCCATATTACTTTTCTTAATAGTAATAATAATTCTTTTGATAATTGCCTTTATTATTACTACTTTGGTATTAGTAAAAAAATTAGGTAATAAAAATAATTCTTTTGATATTAATAAAGTTATAGATGAATTAAGAGAAAATCTTAATAAAAGCGCACTTGATAATATTGAACGAAATCAAAATATTAAACAAGAAATTCTACATAAGTTATCTCAGGATAGAAGTGATGATTTATTAAAAGCACAAGAATCATTTAATTTATTAAATAATATGGTTGTTAAACTTGAAGCATCACAAAATGAGTTAAGAGAAACGCAAAAAGATATTATTCAATTAAAAGATATTTTTCAAAGTCCTAAAGCAAGAGGTAATATCGGAGAGTTTACGCTTGATAGTATCCTTGAAGCAGTATTTGGATCGAATCCTAATTTATATGTAAGACAATATAAATTATCAAACGACAAGATCGTAGATGCTATTGTTAGAGCACCTGAACCTATAGGTATAGTTTGTATTGACTCAAAATTTCCACTTACTAATTATACTTTGTATGTTAGCTCTAAAAACGAGTTAGAAAAAGAAAAATATTTAAAAGATTTTACTAATGATGTTAAAAAACATATTAAAGATATTAGCGAAAAATATATTATTAAAAATGAAACTTCAGAAGTAGCCATTATGTTTATTCCTTCAGAGATAATATTTACTTTTATAGTTAATGAGACTAATATAGCAACAACATATGCTATAAATCATAAAGTACAACTAGCATCACCTACAACACTAATTACAACTTTAACATCAATTAATGCACTTAGAATGAATATAGAACAAGGTAAATTTGCATATCAAATAAGAGAGCGTCTTTTAAGTCTTAAAGAAGAATTCACTAGATTTAATCATCGTTATACTACCCTAGAGGCTCAGTTTAATAAGACTTATGATGCGTTTAAAGAAATAAATACCACGCAGAAAAAAATAAGTACTAATTTTGAAAAAATCGAACAAATTGAAAACTTTCAGGAAAGAGAGGCTATAGGCAATGATAACAATATATGAGATTAAAAATAAGCTAGATTTTTATAAGGATAAAGAAGTCCAAATTGGCGGCTGGATAAGAAATATAAGAGCTCAAAAAAATTTTGGTTTTATAAATCTTCATGATGGAACATGTTTAGAACAATTACAAATTGTTTTTGATGATAGCCTAAAAAATTTTGATAAAGTCTCATCTCTTTTAGTAGGTTCATCTATAAGTGTAAAAGGTAAAATAGTTCCTACTCCTGAAAGAAAACAAGCATATGAATTGCAAGCAAAAGAGATTAAAATAATTACTAACGCAGATCCGGATTTTCCAATCCAAGCCAAAAGACATACAAGAGATTTTTTAAGGTCTAAGCCAGATTTAAGAATAAGGACTAACTTATTCCAAGCAGTTTTTAGAACAAGGTCGGTAATGGCATTTGCAATTCATGAATTTTTTAACAGCAAAAACTTTGTATATGTAAATACACCAATAATCACATCAAATGATGGCGAGGGTGCTGGAGAAATGTTTAATGTAGTTGTAAACAAAAACGCTAAATTTGAGGAAGATTTTTTTAAAAAACAAGTTTATCTCACCGTTACGGGGCAACTCCACGGTGAAGCATATGCGCAAGGATTTAGATCCATTTATACCTTTGGGCCTACATTTAGAGCAGAAAAGTCTAACACACCTAAACATGCAGCAGAGTTTTGGATGATAGAACCAGAGATGGCATTTTGTGATTTAGTACAAAATATGGATATTGCTGAAGAAATGGTTAAATTTTTAATTCAAAGAGCCTTCGATAAATTGCCAGATGAACTAGCATTATTTAATCAATTTGTTGAACCAGGATTAATTGATCGACTTCAAATTGTGCTACAAAATCCATTTGTGCGTGTATCACATAAAGAAGCAATTGATATTTTAATTAAAGCTAATGAAAAAGAAAAATTTGAAAATACCCCTAAACATGGTCAAGATCTGGCAACAGAACATGAGAAGTATTTAACTGATAAGCACTTTAAGGTACCTGTTTTTATTACAAACTGGCCCAAAGATATTAAAGCCTTTTATATGCGTTTAAATACTGATAAAGAAACAGTAGCAGCAATGGATTTACTAGTATCTAAATCTGGTGAGCTAATTGGAGGCTCACAACGAGAAGAAAGAGCTAACTTTTTAAATAAAAGAATAAAAGAATTAAAGATGAATCCAGAACCAATACAGTGGTACTTAGATCTTAGAAGATTTGGTGGAACTACAAGCTCAGGTTTTGGTATGGGATTTGAAAGACTAATTATGTTTATAACTGGAATGGATAATATTAGAGATGTTATCCCATTTCCAAGAACCGTAGGACATTGTGAATATTAAATAATAAGGAATAAGGAGGATATTATGAAAATTATTTATGATTCAAAAACAGGACATTCTAAAGAGATTGCTTTAAAATTAGCAACCGATGCAATTGATGTTGTAGATGTAAAGGAATTAAAAGAAAAAGCAATTCTTATTACACATACTGAAGGAAAAGGAATAACCCCAGAAAATTCTATTAAGTTATTAGAACAACACAAAGATCAAATAGTTGCACTTGTAATTACAGGTAATTATATTAAGCACCCGTTTGAATTTGGTAAAGCAGGATATGAGCTAGCAGCGAAGTTTGATAAACCTATTATAAGAATTATTCAGCAACTAGGTACTGAAGAAGATATTAACTTTGTAAAAGAATATATTAATAACCTAGCTAATTTTGATATTAAGTAATTTATTTAGTCGGTATATTATTTATACCGACTATAATTTTTATGAGTAAAAATAGATTGTTTGTTGCTATTCCTATTGGCAATAAATTAGCATTATCATTAAATGATATTCTTTTAAAAAATAATATAATTAAAGAAAATAGCTTTAACAATAAGTATCATATTACGCTAGCATTTCTTGGAGATTATGATATTCAAAAGGTAGTAGAACTACTAAATAATTTTACTTTTAATAAATTTATAATTACTACTAACTCAATAATGTTTTTTCTTAATAAATATTCTTTGAAGAAAATATACTATTTAGGTGTAGATATTACTAAGGAATTAGAAGTTCTTTATTTAGAAATTAGAAAAAAATTATTAAAAATAAAAGATTTTAGTTTACAATATACGCCACATATCACTATATGTAGAACTACTGAAAAGTTATCTTTTGATATTCCTAAGTATAATATTTTAGTTGAAAAAATTATTTTATATAACTCTGATTTAGAAACCAATAAATATGAAATAATTAAAGAATACTATCTAAAATAGGAAATTATTACTTAATATTTGCAAAAAATGATTTTTTTTATATAATATTATTTAGTTTATATCGCGGGATGGAGCAGCTTGGTAGCTCGTCGGGCTCATAACCCGAAGGTCGTTGGTTCAAATCCTTCTCCCGCAACCATAAATATGGTCTCGTAGTGTAGTGGTTAACATGCCTGCCTGTCACGCAGGAGATCACGGGTTCAAGTCCCGTCGGGACCGCCATTAACAATATGATTAAGTCGATATTATATATATCGGCTTTTTTATAAGAATTAAGAATATAGATATATTGTTTATTCATAAAATTCTAAAAAATCATACAATATGATATAATTTAAAAGATACATCAAATGAGTAATAAATAAGGTCCGGTAGCTCAGTCGGTAGAGCAAGAGACTGAAAATCTCTGTGTCGGCAGTTCGATTCTGCCCTGGACCACCACCTAACACTAATATGCGTAAGACGCATATTTTTTTTATGAAAGAAATAATAAGTTATGATAATATTATTTAGAGGTGAAATAATGGATAGAAAAACTAAAATAATATGTACAATAGGACCTGCAAGTAACAATGAAAAAGTTATATCAGATCTTTTAGATGCTGGTATGAATGTAGCAAGATTAAATTTTTCGCATGGAACACATGAATCTCATAGTGAGTCAATAAAGTTATTAAAAAAAACTGCAACTAAAAAAAATAAAAATTTAGGAATACTAGTTGATACTAAAGGTCCAGAGATAAGAACAGGAAAGTTTTTAGATGGGAAAGTTTATTATGAAAAGGATACTAAAGTAAAAATAGTTTTAGAAGAGGTCGTAGGTAATAACGAACTATTTCAAATTAATTGTCCAGAACTATTTCAAGATATTAAAATAGGAGATTATATCTTAATAGATGATGGCAAGATGCGTTTTGATATCCTAGAAGTTAATAATAATTCTTTATTAACAAATGTTCACCATAGTGGATATTTATCAAACCATAAAAGTTGCAATGTTCCTAATTGTAAAGTATCAATTCCATTTTTATCAAAAAAAGATATAGAAGATATAATATTTTCTTGTAAACAAGATATAGATATTATTGCTCTATCGTTTGTAAGAACGGCCCATGATATCTTAGATGTAAGGGAAATTCTAAAAAAAGAAGGCAAAGAAAAAATTCAGATTATTGCTAAAATAGAAAATGAACAAGGCGTAAATAACCTTGATGAAATTTTAAATGTTACAGATGGTATTATGGTAGCAAGAGGTGATCTTGGAGTAGAAGTATCTCTTCAGTTAGTACCAATTTATCAAAAGAAAATTATTAAAAGAGCTAATGAATTTGGTAAACCAGTAGTAACTGCTACCCATATGTTAGAATCAATGATTACTAATCCGCGTCCAACTAGGGCAGAAGCAAGTGATGTTGCTAATGCAATTTTAGATGGTTCTGATGCAATTATGTTAAGTGGTGAGTCAGCAGTTGGACAATTTCCAATTGAGGCAGTTAATACTATGGCTACTATTGCAAAAGAAATAGAAAGTATTATTCCTTATGAAGATAACCTTCAAAAATCACTTTTATCAAGTGAGAAGACAGTTAATGATGCAATAGGTATTGCTGTATCACAAAGTGCTTTAACGCTGCCTAGTGTAGAAGCAGTTGTTGCATTTACAGAAACAGGAGGAACTGCTAAAAGAATATGTAAATTCCGTCCTTCTGTGCCTGTTATTGCTGTAACTAATTCAGATTCGACAGCAAGAAAATTAAGTTATTACTCTGGAGTTTTTCCGGTTATAAGAAAATATGTTAATAATGCAATGAAATACGACGATGATGCTATTGCTGTATGCAAAGAACTAGGATTTAAATCAGGTGCAACCATAATAATTACCTCTGGATATGGGCAAGAACACGGAAGAACTAACACAATTCGTTTTATCGAGATTCCATAATCATTTTATTTTGTTTTTTTTAAAAAATTGTTATAATTTATGCGGTAAACTTTTAAGGAGGAAAAAAATGAAAATCACTGAGGTTAAAATTAAGCTTATCGTTAACGGAGCACAATTAAAAGGTATTGCTCAGGTATCTTTAGATGATGTATTTCTTGTTAAAGATATTAAAATCGTTCAAGGTAAAGAAGGACTTTTCATCGCAATGCCAAGTAAAAAGGTAGAAATCAATGGTGAAGTTAAACACATTGATATCGCGCATCCGTTAAACAATACTTTCCGTGAAATTCTTTCAAAGGCTATTCTAGAAGAATTTGAAAAAGAATTACAACAATAAAACAAACAGCCTTTAATGGCTGTTTTTTTAATTATAGAGAAAGGATGATTATATGTCAAAAATACAATGTGAAAAAAAAGTTAGATTATTATCACTTACATCAAATATTCCACTAGCAGAAAAGATTTCTAAATACGTTGGGATTCCGCTTACCCCGATTGAAGTAACAAGATTTAAAGATAAAGAGGTATCTATCTCCCTTCAAGAATCTGTAAGAGGAGCTTATGTATATTTAATTCAATCAACTAATGAACCTGCTAATGAAAATTACATGGAACTTTTTATCACTGTTGACGCCTTAAAAAGGGCCAGTGCTAAGGAGATAACCGTTATTATGCCTTATTATGGATACTCAAGACAAGATAGAAAAGCACGCTCAAGAGAACCAATTACTGCTAAGTTAATCGCAGACCTTTTACAAACTGCAGGGGTTAATAGAGTAGTTTCAATCGATTTACATGCGGCTCAAATTCAAGGATTTTTTAATATCCCAATTGATAATTTTTCCGCTGTAGCATTACTAGCACAAGAAGTTGCTAAAAACAAACTACCAGATTTAGTAGCAGTTTCACCCGATCACGGTGGTACGACAAGAGCGCTTAAATTCTCTAAACACTTTGATGGTATCCCTTTAGTTATCATTGATAAAAGAAGACCTAAGCCAAATGTAGCTGAAGTATTTAAAATTGTAGGTGATATCAAAGATAAGAATGCTGTTATTATTGATGATATTATAGATACTGCTGGAACGCTTTGTGCTGCTGCAAAAGCCTTAATTGATAACGGTGCCAAGTCGGTATATGCTGTAGCAACCCATGGTGTTTTATCGGGCGATGCAATTCAAAAGATTGAAGCGTCTCCGATTAAAGAAGTAATAGTAACAGATACAATCCCACTAAAACAAAGTTCACCTAAAATCAGACAAATATCTGTATCCGAAATGTTAGCAAGAGCCATATCTTGTATTATTAACGAGGAAACAGTATCCGATATATTTGAGCTTGCTAATATAAAAAAATAATGCCTAAACTAATTGTTGGACTAGGGAACTACGGAAGAGAGTATGAATATACTAGACATAATATTGGTTTTTTAGTCTTAGATAGATTAAGAGATATTTATGCCTTAGATTTTAAATATGAAAAAAAATTTATGGCAGAACTATGTATTAAAACTATTAACTCAGAAAAAGTCTTTTTTCTAAAACCTATGACCTATATGAATTTATCTGGTGAGTCTATTTATAAGATAATGAATTATTATAAATTAAATATAGATGATATTATTGTCATTGTTGATGATCTTAATTTAGAACTAGGTGCTATAAGAGTAAGATATAAAGGTTCTAGCGGTGGACATAATGGCCTTAAAAATATAGAGGCTAACTTGCACACTAATGCTTATAAAAGAATAAGAGTAGGTATTGGTGCTAAAGGGGATGCTATTCAAAAGGACTATGTACTTTCTAAGTTCTCTACAGAAGAAATAAATATCCTTGAAAAACAATTTATACTAGTAAGTGAAGCAATTAGTGATTTTATCGCTAATATTCCTTTTGAGAAAATCCTAACTAAATACAATGGACTTTATTAAGATATATCAAAACTTATACAAAACTAAATTAAATGTTCAAAAAGAACTAAATGCAACAATTGATAGTTGCATTATACATTTTGCAAACAGTTTTTTTCAAAAGAAAAAAACTGTTTTTATTCTAGCCCCCAATTTAGTTATTGCTAATAAATTATTAAATAAATTACATTATCTTTGTCCTAACAAAACCTTGTTTTTCCCTATGGATGGCTATTTAACAACTATGTCATCTATTGCTACAGGAGATTTTTTAAAAGCAAGAATTAACACAATATTAAATTTATTAAAAGATGAGCCATTCATTGTTATAGGAACATATGATAGTATTTTAAAGTATCAGCTACCTAAAGAAGTACTCTTAAATACTCTTTTAAAATTAACAATAAATCAACAAATATCAAGAACTAAATTAGAACAAACACTCATAACATTTGGTTATCAAAAAAATGATTTAGTTGAAAAAAAAGGAGAATACAGTATCCGTGGTGACATTATTGATTTCTATCCTTTGGTAGAAAAATCACCAGTAAGGGTAGTACTAGATTATGAACAAATAATGCAAATTAAATTCTTTGATATAAATAATCAACTATCCAATGAAAGTATTAGCACGATATCTATTACTCCATTAAGTGAATTGTATTATAGTAATGATACATTATTTAATTATAGAGATATACTTAATAATATATCTAATTTATCAACTTTAGAACAAGAAAAAATCCTTAGAGATATTAGTTATTTATCTACAAGAACGAACTTAGATAGCCTAACGATATACAATAATATTTTTGGTATTAATGATACCATACTTGATTATGTAAAAGAAAAAGATATTTATTTTCTTAATTTAGAACTTCACAAAATAAATCAGGATACCATTCAAGAAGAAAAGAAAATAATTAATAATTATTATAACGGACATTTTTTTACAAGTCTTAAATTTATTAAGGATTTAAATCATATTAACTCTACGCATAATATTAGTATTATAAACGGAGGTTCTTTTTTAGAATATGAAGATGCTCCTCGCTTTAGCAACAAAAGTGAAATTACTTCATTTATAAATAAATATAATGATTATAAATTTATTATATCTGATAATAATCATAGTGATTTTAAAACATTTTTAATTGAAGCAAACATTAACTATTCTAGTGATTTAAACAAGGCTAATATCGCGCTAGAAAAGGAAATACACGCATTTAATTATATAGATAAAGGAAATAAAATTATTTTTTTAAATGCAATTGACACTTTAAAAAAACAAAATTATTCAAGTTATAAAATTAATGAAGTATCTACAAAAACTATTAAAATAGATAGCATTAATGATTTAAATATAAATGACTATGTAGTTCACTATGATTATGGTATCGGGCAATACCTAGGCTTAAAAACACTTGATGTAGTAGGAATTAAAAAAGACTTTCTTTATATAATGTATCAAGATAACGAAGCTATATATGTAGCACTTGAAGATATTAACCTAGTGTTGAAATATCATTATTCGGGAAATTCAAAAGTAGTGCTTTCTAAGTTAGGTTCTAAATCATGGAGTAATTTAAAATCAAAAACAAAGCAAAAAATAAAGGATTTATATAATGAGCTACTTAATTTATACCAAAATAGAAATAATCAATTAGGCTTTAAATTTAGCCCTTATCCTGAACTAGAAAACGAGCTAGCTAGTACTTTTTCTTATGAAGAAACAATTGATCAAAAAAGAACTATAGCAGAAATTTTTAATGATATGGAATCAAATAGTGTGATGGAAAGATTAGTTTGTGGAGATGTTGGTTTTGGTAAAACAGAAGTAGCAATAAGAGCAGCATACCGTGCTGTTTTAAATAAAAAACAAGTTTTAGTATTAGTGCCTACTACAATACTAGCTAAACAACACTATAAAACATTTACTAATAGACTAGCTCCTCTAGGAGTGAATATTGGCTTATATACGAGATTTCAGGGATTAAAAGAGTCAAAAGAAATTAGTCAAAACTTTCTTAACGGAAAAATAGATATTTTAATCGGAACACATAAAATAATAAGATCTAATCTTAAGGCTAAAGATCTTGGTTTATATATAATTGATGAAGAACAAAGATTTGGGGTAAAAGATAAGGAAGTAATTAAATATAATCACTTTAATATAGATACTATTTATCTATCAGCTACACCAATACCGAGAACATTAGAGATGAGTTTATCGGGCTTAAAAAGTATTTCCTTAATAACTACTCCACCTAAAAATCGTTATCCAGTTCAAACATACTTATTAAAAAAAGATTATTTAATTATTAAAGATATAATTCAAAAAGAACTAGCTCGCGGAGGGCAGGTCTTTTATCTAGTTAATGAGATATCAGAAATAAGAAAAGTAATTGATAAAATAAAAAACTTGATTCCTAATATAAATATCGGCTACTTATATGGTTCAATGCAAAAAATAGACATAGATAATACACTAGAGCAATATATTAATGGAGAGATTGATTTATTAGTAACAACCACCATTATTGAAAACGGAATAGATATTCCTAATGTTAATACTATTTTAATTGATGATGCTACTAAACTAGGGCTTGCGCAAATATATCAAATAAAAGGACGCGTAGGAAGGTCATCGCAAATTGCATATTGTTATTTAATGTATAGTGGGGTATTATCTGAAATAAGTAAAAGACGTTTAGATGCAATCCAGAGCTTTAACGAATTAGGAAGTGGTTATCGAATAGCATATGAAGACCTACTTCTTCGTGGAGCAGGTAATTTTCTAGGAGCAGAACAATCAGGCTTTATAAATAATTTAGGACTAGAGATGTATTTAGAGCTTTTAAACGAAGTAGTTTCTGGAAAAGAAATTAAAAAAAGAGCACATAATAATTTAAAAATATTTAATAATCAAACAATAAAAAAATCATATATTAGTAAGGAAGCCTTGAGAATTGAGATACATAAAAAAATAAATAAAGTTAGAACACTAAGTGATCTAACTTTATTAGAAAATGAATTGATTGATAGATTTGGTAAACTTGATACTGAACTTACTTTGTTTTTATATGAAAGATTATTCCACTACCAAGCAAGCCTTATTCAAATATCTGATATTAATTATATAAATAAGCACTTAAAAATAACTATGCCTATTAAAAATAATCCTAATCTATCGGTTAAAGAACTTTTTTCAATTTCATTATTAGATAATTATTATGTTGATTTTAAAGTAGTTAAGGATAATTTAAACATTGATATTGATATGTCAGGTGATGCAAGAAATTGGCTTTTTTTTATAACTGAATTATTAGATAAATATATTAGTCTAACGAAGACTAATCAATAATTGGTTCTTTTAAACTATCGAAAATAAAAGCATCAAATTTACCTTTTAGTTCTTGAAATAAGTTTTTATCTCTAATAGTCCAAGCAAATACAACAGGATTATATAATTTGCGGTAATTTTTTAAACCTACTGTTTCTTTAACGCCTTCATAGTATTCATAAGCAATAAAGTCTGGTCTTGATAAAAAATTTGAGTATAAATTGCCTAATAGACATCCAGTAATACCTTTTGGATCTCCTGGGTTGTGATGTGCATTATAATTTTTAGATAGGAAGCCTCTTAATACTTCAGGAGAATTTTTATAAAACCAATTTAGCACATGAGGATGAAATGATTGAATAGCATACATAATTCTTGTGTTTTTGTATTCTTTTAATAAGTTATCTACTGCACTGCATAAGTTAGCAATGTATTCACGAGAATCGTGGCCATTTGCTTTAATTTCAACTAAAATAAACGTTTTTCTTGATTTATTCCTTTCAATATCTAGGATATCTTTAGTTTGGCTAAATACTTCATTAAGGGTAGGAACTTTATTAGCAGTATTGTATAGTTGATATTTAGAAGTAAGAGTATTAATTTGTTCTAAAGTAAGTTCTTTAATTGGTGTATGAATTAGTTTTAGGTCTTCTTGATCATCAATTCTTTTTTGTCTATCAGGATGAATAGCATTCAAACCTAATTTATCATCATGAATTACTGCTAACTGATTATCCTTTGTTAGATGAACATCTAATTCAAAAGATAGTTTTCTATCAACTGCTCTTTTAAAACTTGGTAAAGTATTTTCTGCAGTTGATGAATTAGCAGTATCAAAAAATCCACGGTGAGCAATATATTGATGTGTATCGCTTGTTATTTCTCTTAATAATTCCTGTTTTGCTTGGCTAATTTTACCAGGGCTGTGCATAAACGTTAGAACTATTGGTGTGAATAATAAAACTAATAATAACGGGATACTAGTAGTTAAGATAATTATTAGATATTTTTTTAGAAATGTTAATTTTTTACTTTTATTCATTGTATTCTCCTTTAATGATTATTTGCTTAATTACTTTTAAAATTAAATCTATTACTAAGCCTAAAAAGACTAAAATTAATGTCCAGGCAAAGACTATAGATGTCTCAAAATATGAACTAGCAGTAAATATATTATAACCGATTGAGTTAATTATACCAGTTATTATTTGGCTCATAATGAAGATTTTTAGCCCTAAAGATACTACTTGCAATAAAAGTGAAATTACAGATAATTGCTTTATCTTTAGAAAATACTTAAATATTATTAAAAGACTAATTTTAGCATTTAATTTGATGTCCATAATTAAATCAGGGTCAATTTGATTAAACAATTCTATAAGTCCTTCATATAAAATAGGTATTATCATTAGACATGTTAATAGATAGGGAATGATGAGTAAGTAGTTATAAAAAACTATTTTTAAATATAATAAGATGGTAATACTAGGAAGCACTTTTAATAGTGTTATAAACGGTGAAATTGTATTTTTAAATCCTTTATATAAGTAAGATATTGAGGCTAATAAAAATGAGATAAAAAATGAAGCTGTAATACTTATAATAAGTGATAATAATAGTTTTAAAATTAATAGATAAGTATTTAATTTAGATAAAATATTTTTTAATTCTATAAATACATCAATTATTTTAGGAAAAACAAAAGAATATTTAACAAATTCAGCGATAAAAAACCATAAAATAAATATCAGAAAGATACCCCAAAAATAATATATGTAATTGTAGTTTAATTTTCTTTTCATAAAATGCGCTACTAGATCCCTTCTGATGAGTACTAAGTAAAAAGTACATAAATTAAATCGTTATTTTATAATTCGAATGAATGATAATTAGTTTGATTTTAAATCCTTTATAAGTTCTATAAGCCCATAAGTATTAACCCAAAAGGAATTGTTATTGATTTTTAAATTATCAACTATTTGATGCTGTTGGAGCTTTAATTTATTAATTTGTTTTTTAGTTATAAGTTCAGGATTGTTTATCTCTTCGTTAGTTAGATTTAGTATTTTATTAGAATAAACACCATCCATAAAAGATATTAAATATATATTATTGGGTAGTTCTATTTCCATTAATTGTATTAGTTCCTTAATTTGTTTATCCTGTGCCCTCCGCCTTCCTTTATGTGTTTCGCTTCTAAAAAGAAATATTTATTTTTAGCTTTAATAATAATATCTAAGTCTTTATTTTGAGAACCAAAATCTATACTGCGGCATATTTTATTTTTAGTCTCTTTATTATAAATTGTGGCAGAATAGTCAAAATTAAAAAAATCAGTAGTCTCTTCGGTAATAGTATAACCGTGTTGTTTAAGGATATCTAAAACTTTATTCTCTCCATTATTACCTAGTGTCCTTTGTGCGCCTTTATCAATAAGTGCTTGTACCCATTCTTTAGGTGTATGTGTGCATATATTTCTATTATTAAAATATAACGCCACAATATCATTTAGTAAACTTTTATTTTCTTTAAGAACTGATATAGTTAAATCACATGCGTTTAAAAAACAATTAAATTCATTTTTACTACCGTTTTCAGTTGTTATTAGTGTAAAAAGTTCATCATAAAAAATGTCTGCATTAAGATTTTTTGCGTTTAACTCTTTAATAGTTATTAGAATATCCTTAATTTTTTTTGATACCATTACTATCTCGTCTAAAAGTTTATGAGTTTTCAAAGTCATATATCTGGTATCCAAACCTTCTTTATTGTTTATAGAGATATTAAAATAGTCGATGTTACTTTTAATATTCATTTTTCACGCTTTCGTTTCTAAAAAAGTGGTGTATGCACTTTCCATTATGGCACGAGCAAGTCTAAAATCAAGTCTTCTTCTACGAACACCCTTTTTAGTATTACCCATAAACGGAGTTAAAATAGTATCTGCTGATTCCTTTCTTATTCGTTCAAGGATAGTATTACAAATATTTACAAACTCAATTCGTTTTTTCTCTATTATGTTTATGTTAACAAGTGTGTAATGTCGAGAAGTATCTTTAATTTTATTAGTAAAATCATATTGAATATTTTCTTTTAGGTCGAATTTAATAAATGTTTTATCATCTGTTTTATCAACACATCTAATTCCCAACCAACCACTAAGGTCATTAAAAGAAATGTTAATATTATTACTAGGGATAAGTCTTATATTATTAATGGCTGCTAAATTATTAAAATAAGAATTATTTTTATATACTCTTATTTGATTATAATCTTTGTTAATACCATCAAAACAAGCAATGCAAACAGGAACTTCAGTATCACTAAAAGGATTAGATTCTAAAATAGTAATAGAACTTAATAGTTTTTTATTTTTAAAATTTGAGTTAATAAATGACTCTGGAATAATAGCAACAACATATTTTTGAGCCGCTAGCATTTTATCTAATGCAATAAGATAAAGATCTTCATAAATTGAATTTTTAAAATAAGACCATAAATCAATCTTTTTTCTTGTTGCAGAGTTCTTCGCTAAGTAAGGAGGATTAGTTATTATTATTGCCTTGTTAAGGTGTGGGATATTTATTAGAGAATCATTATATTCCCAACTTAGTGTTTGATCAATATCTAACCCATAAGTCTTTGAGATACCATATAAATCAGAAATTGATAAAAGGTCACCTGCACCGGCAAAAGGATCATAGGCAATAGAACAATTGGATTTTTTTATAAATTCTTTAATATGAGGTAAAAGCCAATTTGTCTTTAATGTAAAAAATTGACCTAGTTTTATTTTTTTATCTAAAAGCATTTTAATACCTCCTTTATTTTGATATTTAGAATTTAATGGCTATTATGACTAATTAGTATAAAATATTCTATATTAAATTAAATATTATTATTTTTATAATATTTAATAAAATAAAATTATAGCAAAGCTTTTAAATATTGACCAGTATATGATTTAGTATTTTTAGCAACTTCTTCAGGAGTTCCTTGAACAATAATTTGGCCACCTTTTTCTCCTCCATCTGGACCCAGATCTATTATATAATCAGCTTGCTTAATCATGTCTAAATTATGTTCAATAATAATCATTGAAGCCCCTTGTTCAACAATACGATTTAGAATTGATATTAGTTTTTGAATATCATAAGGATGTAATCCGGTTGTAGGTTCATCTAGTATGTATAAGGTATCACTTGATATTTTTTTAGTTAATTCACTAGCAAGTTTAATTCTTTGCGCTTCACCACCTGATAAAGTAGGTGCAATTTGACCTAGTTGTAAATAACCTAAACCGATATCACACAAAAGTTGAAGTGTAGTTTTAATTTTAGGAATTTCCTTAAAAAATTCTAATGCATCGCTTATGGTCATATCTAAAGTATCACTAATTGTTTTATTTTTATATTTACAATCTAGAGTTTCCTGGTTATATCTTTTACCATGACATGTTTCACATTTTACATATACATCTGGAAGAAAGTGCATAGTAATACGCTTATTACCATCGCCCTTACAATCAGCACAGCGGCCATCCTTAAGGTTAAAAGAAAATCTCCCCTTATCATATCCTCTTTCTCTAGCAATTTGTGTTTGAGCATATAAGGCTCTAATTTCATCAAAAACGCCAGTGTATGTAGCAGGATTAGACCTTGGAGTTCTTCCGATGGGGTCTTGAGAAATTTCAACTATTTTTTTTATCTTTTTATTAGTAGTAATACTATCTACCTTACCAGCAGGGTTGGATGTTTTGTTTATTTGGTTTAATAAGTTTTTAAGTACCACCTCATTAACTAAAGAAGACTTACCACTACCGGATACTCCAGTAACTAAAACCATAACACCTAAAGGAATATCTAGACTAATATGCTTAAGATTATTTTCACTAGCGTCCTGAACTTTTATCATATCTTTAGGATTTACTGTGCGTCTTAATTTAGGTATGTCAATAGTTTTTCTTTTGTAAATAAAATCACTAGTAAGTGAACCATGAGCATTTATAAAATCTTTAGTATCACCCGAATATGTTATTTCACCGCCAAAAATACCTGCCTTAGGGCCGATATCAAGCACATAATCACTAGCGAGAATTGTTTCTTCGTCATGTTCAACTACAATAACAGTATTACCTAAATCACGTATTTTTTTTAGAGTAGCAATGAGTTTATCATTATCTTTTTGGTGCAGTCCAATCGATGGTTCATCTAAAACATAAAGTACACCTGATAGATCGGATCCGATTTGAGTAGCAAGTCTTATTCTTTGGGCCTCACCACCAGATAAGGTCATCGCACTTCTTTTGAGATTAAGATATCCTAATCCTACATCTAGTAAAAACTCCAGTCGGGTTATAATCTCATGTATAATTATTTCTGATATTTTGTAATCGGTTGGATTAAGATTAATATTTTTGAAAAATAAATAACATTTCTCAATTGATAGCGAGGTTAGTTCATCTATATTAAGACCATTAATTTTGAACATTAAAACATCATTACTTAAGCGTGAGCCATTACATTTATTACAGGTATGAATAACAGTATAATTTTCTAACCATTCTTTAATCCAATCACTTTGTGTTTCAAAGTAGCGTTTATTTAAAAGATTGATCACGCCATCAAACTTTTTATCTTTTTTATAATTTTGACCAGATTTAGAACTAATTTCAAAAGATAATTTTTTATGTGATCCGTAGAATAGAATATTGAATTCATCTTTAGATAGTTCTTTAATTTTCTTTTTATAGTCAATCTCATGTGCTTTAAGGACTTCCTTAAGTTCTTGATACAGAAGTGAATCAGTGCTGATATTTTTATATGGGATAATACCTCCATCTAGGATTCTTTTATTAGGATCAACAATTAAATTAATATCAATTGATGATTTATAACCTAAGCCATTACAATTACTACAAGCACCTAGCGGAGTATTAAAAGAAAAGAGTCTAGGTTCCTGGATAACCTTTTTTAGCTCGGTTGAAAAATTATATTCTTCATTAAAGTAAAGCGAGTGTTCATCACATTGAACTATACAATGACCATTAGCAAGCTTATAAGAATTTTCTATAGCCTCGTATAAGCGAGAGTAGTTTTCACTGTTAAGAATTATTCTATCTACAATAATGGCAAAAGAGCCCTTTTTAATATTAGGATAATCTTGATCTAGAAAATACTCTTTATCATTGATTAGTGCTCTAAGATAACCTTTTGTTAAAAAAAGTGAATATAGTTTTTTTAAATTTAATGTAGCGTTAACAATGATTGGAGCGATTATTCTAATTTTTTTATTATTAAACGATTTGATAATTTCTTTTTGAACATCTAAGACAGAGTATTTCTTTATTTCTAAGTTAGTTTTTAGATCATAAGGTTTAGCAATTCTTGCATATAACAGCCTAAGGTAGTCATATATTTCAGTAACAGTTCCTACGGTAGATCTAGGGTTATGTGATCTTGTTTTTTGATCTATACTAATAGATGGAGATAAGCCAATAATTTTTTCAACTTTAGGCTTTTCAAAAGAACCTAAAAATTGTCTAGCGTAAGAACTAAGAGATTCTATGTATCTTCGTTGTCCTTCTTTATAAAGCGTATCAAAGGCTAAAGTGGATTTGCCTGAGCCTGATACACCTGAAAAGACGATTAGTTTATTTTTAGGTATTTCAAATGAAATGTTTTTTAAATTATTCTCACTAGCGTGAATTACTTTGATACTAGCCATTTTTTAGTTGTTCGTATTCTTCTTCAGTAATAATTTTAACACCTTGTGATTGTGCTTTATTAACTTTACCTGCACTTGGATTTTTACCTACTAAAAGATGAGTTGTTGCCTTTGTAAGGGAACTTGAATACTGTCCACCATTATTTAGAATATCATCTTTTATTTGATCTCTATCATAATTTAAAAGGGTACCACTAATTAAAAAGTAATAACCATTTAAATTGGTATTAGTAATTTCATCTACTGTTAAATTAAAATTATTTTGTTTTAAAAAACTAATGAGATTTATATTTTCGGTGTTTCTAAAATACTCATAAATAGATTGCGCAATTTCAGGCCCTACTTCATTAATTAGACTAAGTTCTTCAACTGAAGCACTTGCTAGTGCGTCAATATTTTTAAAATGTCTTGTAATAATAGCACTAGTCTTAGAGCCAACATTTTTAATACCAAGTGCAGTAATTATATTTTTAAAAGGGCGTTTTTTCGATTCTTCAATTTCTCTTAATAAGTTATTGATTTTTAAATCTTTAAAGCCATCAAGTTGTTCTAATTCAGATATTTTATTTTTTAAGTTATAAATACTTGCAATATTTGTAAGTAGATTATTATCAACTAATACAGAAACTATCTTTTCACCTAAACCTATAATGTTCATTGCAGACCTAGATGCAAAATAAGTTAGGATATTTTTTATTTTTGCCATACATCTTGAATTAGGGCAAAAAGTTATAATCCCAGAATCATTACTTTCTAATTGTTCATTGCAAATAGGACAGCGAGTAATTGGTTTATAAATATCTAAATTTGCTACTCTTTTGCTAAATTCTACTCTATCAACCTTAGGGATTATTTCACCAGCTTTATAGATATAAATATAATCACCTTCACGAATGTCTTTTTCTTTAATATAAGCGAAATTATGAAGCGTAGCTCTTGATATTGTACTACCATCTAAAAGGACCGGTTCAAAGTTAGCCACTGGTGTAATAGAACCAAGTCTTCCTACTTGGCAGGTAATATTAACTAATTTTGTTAAAGCAAAATTAGGAGTAAACTTATAAGCAGTTTGCCCTTTTGGAAATTTAGAGGTATATCCTAGTGATATTCCTTTCTTAAGGTTGTTAACTTTAATAACTATTCCATCTGTAGGATAATTATTTGTTTCTTTAAACTGATTAAAAGTATTAATTGCGTCCGTTAAAGTTGAATTATTAGTATATAGTAAATAGTGTTTATTTGTAGGCAGACCAAGTGATTCTAAAAAAGTGAGAACTTCACTTTGATTTGTAAGGTTAAAATGTTCATAATTAATAAGAGAGTATAAATTACAACTTAATTTTTTAAGACTTTTTATTCTTATTTGATCTTTATTAGCTTCTTTAACTATTTGTCTAATAGTACCTGCAGTAGCATTTCTTGGATTAGCAAAAAGCTCTAGGCCTTTGTTAACTCTTAAATTATTTAGCGTTTCAAAGTCTTGGTAATTCATAAAGATTTCACCACGAACGATAAGCGATATGGGTCTTGATAAAGTATGGGGGATTTTGTCTATTTCTAAAATGTTGGTGGTAACATCTTCACCAACAAGTCCATCACCCCTAGTAAGAGCTTGAATTAGTTTTCCATCATTATATTCAATACTAATAGCAAGTCCGTCAAGCTTTTCTTCAAAAATAAATTCAGTGGGACCTAGTTTATCTATAATATCAGTTATAAATTTATTAAGTTCTTCAGTAGAAAATTGATTAGATAAACTCATCATAGGAACCTTATGAGCAACTTTTTTAAAGCCAGATTTAATAATACTACCTATTTTTTGTGTCGGAGAATCACTTGTTATAAATTCAGGATTTTCACTTTCTAATTTCTTTAGTTCATTAAGTAGCATATCATACTCATAATCCGATATAGTTGGATTATCAAGTGTATGATATGCGTAGTCTGCTTTCAGAATTTCTTCTTTTAAATATTCAATTCTCTTTTTTAATTCTTCTTTATTCATACTTTAAATTATATTCTAACTTATTATTTTTAACTTGAAAAATGCTACATACTATTTTGTAAATTTTAATAAATTAAATTAATTATACAAGTTTAATAATTAGTTGAACTGATCAATAAAATAAACAAAAAAATGTTTTTTATAAAAAAACTTACATTTTTGCAGATATTGAACATTTTTATATTCACATTTTTGCAAATGTCTTTATAAATAAAATATAGGATAAAAAGATGCAAAGGTGTTAAAAAGCGTAATATGATAAACTTTTAAAGTAAAAAAACTAACGGATGATACGCCTTCTTATTTAATGATACATAATTGTTTCGTTATGCTTTATTTTAAAATCATCAAATTCCATTATATTTAACCTCTTTTTAAAAAAAACAATTTGTGTCTAGTTGTTAAATCTCTTAGAATACGAAAGGCTAAACCATAAAAACCAGGATAAGATCTAAAATATTTTACTTGATAGATATTAGAAAACTTATTTTAAAAAATAATAAGAAACAAAAGTTTTGAAAGCATACTTAAATTTAATTTCGAAAAAAAATTTTTTAAAAAGTTTTGAAAGTTTATGCTATAATTACTATATATTAAATGAAACAAGAGGTAATTATGAAACTAATTGAAAGACCAGAATATATGAATAAATTAAAAAGATTAAAAGGAACGCCAGATATTAAAATTATCACTGGCTGCAGACGCGTCGGCAAAAGTCAGCTTTTAAAATCTTTTATTACTTATTTAAAAGAAAGTAATTTTAATGTAAATATTATTCATATTGATTTTCAAAATATCGATTTTGATAAATTAAAAAATTATGAAAAACTTAATACTTATATTGAAAATAAGTTTATAAAAGGAAAAGAGAATATTTTACTAATTGATGAAATTCAATTATGTAAACAATTTGAAATAACTATAAATAGTCTTTACAATAGTCAAAAATATGATATATATATAACGGGCTTAAATGCATTTTTATTAAATTCAGACTTAGCAACTTTGTTTACTGGCAGATTTATACAAATTGAGGTTTACCCTTTTAGTTTTAAAGAATACTGTCAATATTTTAATATACAGGATAATTATTATCATCACTTAAAAGAATATTTGCTAAAAGGAGGTATAGCAGGTTCTTATCTTTATAAAGACCCTGAAGACGCTAATTTATATATATATGATATTTATAATACTATTATTAAAAAGGATTTAGTAGACAGATATAGAATTACTGATTTAACATTATTAGATAATCTTTGTAATTTTCTAATGAATAATATAGGGAATATTAGTTCTATAAATAGAATTAGTAATATTTTAAAACAAAATAAAATACCTACTAATCACATTACAATAGGAAATTATATTAGTTATTTATCTAGTATATTTATGTTTTATAAAATTAAAAGGTATGATATTAAAGGTAAAAAGTATTTAGAAACTAATGATAAATACTACTTAGTTGATTTATCTTTTAGATATGCAATGCAAGGTATAAGAAATATGGATTATGGTAGGGCTTATGAAAATATAGTAGCATTAGAGTTAATGCGAAGAGGTTATACTATTTATATCGGTAAAATTAATGAACACGAAGTTGATTTTATTGCAATAAAAAATAGTGAAAAGATATATATTCAAGTATCAGATAATATAGAGAGTAATGAAACTTTAAAAAGAGAATTAAGACCATTCCAAGCAATACGCGATTCTTATCCAAAGATATTACTTGCTAATACTAATAATGATTTATATGATATAGAAGGAATTAAAGTAATTGATATATCTAATTGGCTACTAAATTATAAATATTAATGTGTTCTTAAAAAAATTGTAATAAGCTAGTGTAGTTAGTTTTAATCTTTAAGGTTTCATAACAAAATAGGTTCGTAATTTGGATTATTATTTAATAAATTTTTAAATAGAAAAATCATATATAATATTAATTATGAAGACATATAAGCCTACATCATTAGACTATCATGGTTATGGTATTGTTAATGAAGAGAGTAAAACTTACTTTATAAAAAACCTTCTCCCTGGCGAAGAAGCAACCATTGATATTATTTCAAAAAAGAATAATATTATTTTTGCTGTTTCTAAAAATATTATAACCATTTCTCCAAAAAGAACTAAATTTAAATATGATGAGATTCAAGATTTAATTATTCTAGATCCTAAAGAGCAATTATTATTTCAAGAAAATATCACTAAACATACCCTAGATAAATTTAAATTAGATTATAAACTAATGAAAATTATTAGCAATGATAGTATTTATTATTATCGTAATAAAGCAACATTTATCTATGATATAGAATCTAATAAAATTGGAAATTTTATTGAAGGTACACATAATTTTTATATTCCTGATAATTATCTTTTAAATAAAAATATTATTCGTTTGCAAAAAGAATTTAATAACTATTTAGAAAAAAACAAAATAAAGGAAAGTAATATTAGTAAAATAGTTATCCAAGTTAATGAATTAGACCAAATATTGTTTACTTTTATTATGAAAAATAATCTAGAAGTAAATAAAGATATTCTTAATTTTAATTTTAAAAAATTTAATGTTGTTAGTTTAGTATCGTTTTATAATAATAAAGAAAAAATTTACTATGGAAAAAACTATCTAAAATTTATAATCAATAATTTAACCTTTTATACTAATGCCAAGTCATTTTTACAAGTTAATACTTCAATGATTAAGTTAATCTATGATGAAATATATAAAAATATAAGCTCTTTTGATATCGTATTAGACGCTTTTAGTGGAGCTGCTTCAATAGCACAATATGTTGCAAGTAAGGCAAAAAACATTGTTTGCGTAGAATTATCAAAAGAGTCATCAAAACTTGCTAAAATAGCGATTAAAGAAAATAAAATAAATAATATTAAATTTATATGCGATGATTATTTTAAAGTTGTAAATGAACTATCAGTTAATTTTAATACTATAATAGTTGATCCACCTAGAAAGGGATTAAATAAAATAGTTACGGATAGTTTTAATAATTTAAAGAATATAAAAAAGATTATTTATCTATCATGTAGTCTTGCTACTCTAGCAAGAGATTTAAAAGAATTAAGTAAAAATTATAAAATAGAAAAAGTTATTCCCATAAAAAACTTTTATAATACAACTGAAAATGAGACTCTTGTTATATTAAAAAGAGTTAATAATGATATAATTTAGAAGGTGATATTATGTTAAAAATTGCAGTTGATGCGATGGGCGGCGATAGAGGTCTAGAGATGGTACTTGATGCCGTTTTAAATTATTTAGATAAATACAAAGATACCCAAATAACGTTATTTGGAGATGAAGTTAAAATAAAAGAGCGACTAAATAATAAAAATTTTACCAATTTAGAGATTATTCATTCTAGTGAGAAATTAGCAAGTAACATAGAAAATGTATCACTTTTAATCAGAAATAATAAAGAAGCCTCAATGTTAAAAGCAATGCATAATATTGATAGTTATGATGCATTTATTTCAGCAGGACCAACACAGGCCCTTATTGCAGGAACTCATTTTATTATAGGTAGATTAAAAGGAGTCCAAAGAATTGCCTATGCTCCAATTATTCCTAATCTAAACGCAGACTTTAAAGTTCTTTTAGACGCTGGTGCTAATACTACACTAACTGCTGAGCAATTAAATAACTTAGCAATTGGCGGCTCTCTTTATTATAAGGTAATATTTAATAAAGAAAATCCTAAAGTATGTCTTTTAAACATTGGTGAAGAAGATAACAAAGGACGAGAGATAGATATAGAAACTAACAATTTATTAAAAAATAACCAATTCATTAATTTCGTAGGTAATCAAGAGCCTGATGTGGCATTTAATAGTGATGCTAACGTGATACTAGCAGATGGCTTTATCGGCAATATTTTCCTTAAAACACTAGAAGGTTTCTATAAAGGACTAAAGGGATATCTTAAAGACAACTTAATTAAAAAGTTTAGAAATAAAATGGGGTTATTATTATTAAAAAAAGACCTAAAAGCCTTAAAAGAACAAGTTGATCCTAGTAAAGTTGGAGGTGCTATTTTGCTTGGTGCAAGGAAAATAGTAATTAAAGTTCACGGAGGGGCATCATCTGATTCTTTTTACAGTGGCTTAGAATTAATTACTAAATTATTTAAAAATAATTTTATTGAACAATATCAGAAAGCAGTTTTAAAAGATGCTTAATTATAACGAGCTATTAAAAAAAATAAACATTAGTACTTCAAATTCAAGTTTATATCAAGAAGCCCTAACCCACTCTAGTTATGCTAATGAACACAATGTAAAAAGTAATGAGCGATTAGAGTTTTTAGGTGATGCGATCCTTGAAGTTTTAATGTCAAAATATTTGTTTGATCATTACCCTAATCAAGATGAGGGTTTTTTAACTAAACAAAGGGCTAAATACGTTTGTGAAGAATCGCTAGTTATTTATAGTAGTGCCATTAATTTAAAAGATTATATTAGATTAGGTAATGGTGATCTTTTAATAAAAGGTCCTACAGATGCGATGATTGCTGATGCTCTTGAAGCGGTTTTAGCTGCAATATATTTAGATAAAGGAATAGAGGCAACAATTGCTTTTTTTAATAAGTTTATTGTTGAAAATATAAATAAAACTAATTTAATAGTAGATTATAAAACTTTGCTTCAGGAGCTAATGATATCAGAAAAAAGAATGGTTAAATACAAAATTATTCAAGAAGCAGGGCCTGCCCATAATAAAAGATTTAAGGCGGCAGTATATTTAAATGATATTATTCTAATTGGAACGGGTATTGGAAAAACTAAAAAAGAAGCAGAGCAAAATGCTGCTAAAGATGTTTTAGATAAAGGAGAATTTGGAAGTGTTAAAACGGCTATTTGAAAAATATAATATTTCTTTAGAACAAATTGTTTTAAAAGAATATAAAAGGCTTTCGCTAGATAAAGATGAAGCATGGCTTTTAATTGCCCTTTTTAACTACACTAAAGACAATAAAACCTTTCAAAAAAGACAACTTGCTTCAATGTTAGATTACGAGCCAGATAAACTAGACTTAATTCTTACTAGTTTATTAAAGAAAAACTATTATGAGTTAGAACTAGTAAAAAAAAGTAATAAAACATTTGAAAAATTAAATCTTAATAAAGCGTTTAAAAAGATACAAGACTTAATTACTAATGATGTTAATGAAGAAAAAATTGCTCAGGCAAAAGATATAATGCAAGCCAGTATTCTTAATTTAGAAAAAATATTCAAACGCCCTATTACAAATATCGAATATAATCGCTTAAAAGAACTTCTAACTAAAGATAACGTTAATATGCAAGTAATTAAAGATGCGCTTACTAAATTAGAAGAACTAAGCAATCCTAATTTTAATTGTTTTGAAAAAATTATTTTATCAAAGCCAATAATTGCTGAGCAAATAAACGTCTCTGATGAGAAGAAAGCAGAAGTCCTTAAATTATTCGAAAGTATTAAAAAATAACAAAAATTTACTAAATTTTTTATAAATCTGTTAATTTATCACTAATATTCTTATTTTTTTGATAAAAATTATTTATATTTATATCTAGTTTTAGCAATAGAAATTGATAAAATAAAGATTATGAAGATTCAGATTGACAGAATATTAGAATACAATATAACTGATAATAAAGAGAGACAAAATTCTAACGATGTTTTTGGTTCTCTTTTTAAATCGTATAGAAATAAAAATAACCTTACCTTAAAACAATCATCAAGATCAATTTGCTCAAGTAGTTTTTTATCAAAAGTAGAAAATCATCTTAGTAGTATGCCAAGCGAAATGATTCAAAAATTTTGCGATAAATATGAACTAAATGAAGAAGACTATCTAAAACCCAATGCTAACATAGATTATCTTATTGATACTATCCTAGACTGTTTTCTTAAAGAAGATATTATTAATATTAAGCCTAAGGAAGTACTACCTAAATACTATCGTCTTTTAATAGAATATGCTAACAATGTTTATTTAAATACACAAGATAGAGTTATATCCATTTATAACGAGTTAGTAGAATATCTTCCAGTGCTAAGTGAAAAAGAACTAAATTATTTTTATCTTTTAACAGCAATATTTTTATTTAATAATCTTCAGACATTTAAAGCGCTTCTAATTTTAAGAAAAATTAAAACAGTAAATCATGATGAAGTAGTTTCACTTTTAACTAATATGTATTATTTAGAAGCTCAAATTTTATTAAATTATCAATTAAACACATTAGACATTTCTATATTATTAAATAAGTATATGGAGTTAAAACTATCTAATCTTTATGATAGGTTAATTACTTTATTATCACTATATGTTATTGAAAATAACTTAACAAACAATGAATTTTATAAATCGTTTATTATCAACACACACATATATAAAGTCATTAAAAATCTTTATTTTGAAAACTTTATGAAAGGATTAACACTAATTAAAGACTATAAAGATAGTAATATTTATACAGCCTCAATCTATAGTGTTCTAAATAAATTAAATAATAATGTTATTAGTTTTAAAATTAAACATAATTATTTCGTGAGCGAGTTTGCTAAGTTTGTAAAACAAGTAAGCACTATCGATAACGATGATAATTTTTATCACAATCTGAAGATAAATTATTTAAATTTAGATAATTATCAAAATTATTATTTTTTTAAGTTTGTTGCTTATTATGCAAGCATATATTTTGAAACAAAGAGTAAATATAAATACGCTTATTTAACTTTAAAAGAATATAATAAACTCTTAAACAACTTAAAAAGGGAAAAAATAGATAAATAACTATTAAAAAACCTTTAAAATAGTATAAAAATGACATCATTTATTTATATCAATCTTTGAATTTGACAAAAAATCAAAGCAATGATAAAATATATAAGCATGTCATTTTTTGACTGCAAATTCGGTCTTTGGAAACTAAATATCAATCGACAGCACAACAAACCAAAAAGGTAAGTTA
>CAUTQZ010000008.1:0-54003 GCA_963540875.1 uncultured Acholeplasmataceae bacterium
TGTGATATTTTAGACATTAAATTATAGTATAGGGTATAAAATTACAGTTTCTTTATTTTAAGAGTTTCTGAATTATCTATTTCTGCTTGTGCTTGAAGTCTTTCTTTTCTTTCTACTACAAGTCTTTCATCAGCAGAATATTTAATAGCACTTAATACTAATAGAGCACCAATAAATAATATTTGAGTATATTCTGTAAATAAGACAATTAAGTATGTTTTTTTGACATTAAAGATAAATTGAAGCATTATAATAACGCTAAGACTAAGAATTATCTCTAAGCTAATAAAGGTATAACTAGATATCTTTAACTTCTTATTATTCAGGTTATCATCACTAATTGCTCTTCTTTGGATGATACCAACAAAAATATGGAAAAATGAAATAAAGAATGCAACTGAACTTAATACAACACTAGGTATTGTTACCCATTTACCTGATACATCTTCATTAGGACTCATTAGCCCGTCAAGCATTGTTACCATTAAAAACATTGAGTTAATAAACACTAGAATTATTGCTACACTATATAATGCAGATTGAACTACTTTTTCCTTTGATTGTCTTACAAGCTTTGCTAAATACGAAATCATTAACATAATTGATAAGATAATAGATTGTACATATTTACGGTGATTATAAAAATAATAGCCAAGCGATCTTGTACTTTCTGGTTTAGTTGGATCATATAAGAACTCTTTCATAATAACATCTGCTTCAGTATTCATAAAAGTAATTGTTAAAATTAGTGAGATTAAAATCAATACACAATTAGCAATGGCTAATCTTTTATAAATAAATTCTTTTCCTTTAGGTAGTTTTACTACAAAATATACTAAGTTCATTATCCATACAACTACAGTCATTCCCACCATTGGGTATAATTTAGCAAACATACGAGCAGGTTTATCTATTTTAGCACTATGAGCATAAACCATATATAAATTTTGTGATAAAAATCTAAGTGAAATTAAAACTAATAAACTAGCAGCAATAATACTTATTGCACTAATTATTTTTTGAGTTTGACTTTTTTGCATAATTTACTCCTTTATTTTTCTTTTTTAATTTTATCCATTAAGGATATTAGTTCTTTAAACATAGGCTCTTCAAATGACGAGTGGCCTGCATAAGTAATAAAATTTAGGGTTGCATTAGTTAGGCCTTCGTATAATTGATAGGCTGCTATTGGGCGGCATACCATATCGTATCTTCCGTGGATAATATCAATTTTTAGATTACGATATTTATCTTTATTACTAAGGATATAATTATCATCACCTAAGAAAGTATGATTTTGGAAATAGTAGTCCTCATAAAAGGCAATTGTTTTTTGATGTTGAGTAGGACTATCATATTCTTTTTTAGGATTATAATTAAGTGATACTAGGTTTGCTTCGTAATTTGAAAACTTAATCATTGCTTTATTAGCAAGGGTAGTATTATTAGATGAAAATATTTTATAATAACTTTCAATAGGATTATCTTTTTCATCTAGGATTTCTACAAATTTTTTATGCTCTTCGGGATAAAAATAAGAAGCTCCTTCTTTATAAAGCCAATCTACATCTTCTTGTCTTCCCAAAAATATTCCTCTTAGGACTAATCTTTTAATATCATCTGGATATTTTATTGCATAGGCAAGAGCTAAAGTAGATCCAAATGAGCCACCGAATAAGATCATGCGGTCAAATTTAAAAAATTGTTTAAATAATTTGATGTCTTCAACTAGGTGAAAAATAGTATTATTCCTTGTTGATAATAGGGGCTTAGAATTTCCTGTTCCTCTTTGATCATATAAAATAATATGGTATTTTTTAGGATCAAAAAAGTAGCAACACTTTTTTGATGTAGAACCACCTGGTCCACCATGTAGATAAATTACTGGAATTCCTTTAGGATTACCATATTCTTCATAGTATATTTCATGTACATCATCTACTTTTATATGGCCTGCTTTGATTAACTTTTGTTTCCGATAGCCTTTAATCATAACCTTAATTATATCATATTGAAAGTTATTTTTTTAATTTAATAATTTAGATAACGATAATTATTGCTAAAAATCATTTTATCATAGGCTATTTTAAATTCAAAATACCTGTTTTTCAAACGAAGGATTTTATCTAGCGAATAATCGTTAGTTTTTAAAAAATATTGTCCTTGCTTAAAACTTGAACTAAATTCAGGTGATGTAATAAAATCATCTCCGAAAAGAAAACCATGTCTTGAGTCTAAAACAAGTTGTTTTTCTTGGGTAAATAAGTTTATTCCATAATGTTTCCTTTTTGGTTCTAGATTAAGAAGTTCTACAATCGTTGCATAAAAATCATTTTGCGAGCGAATTAGATTTTGGGATCCTTTTACAAGACCTTTTTTTAACCCTTTTTTATTAAAAAAGAAATCATCAGGAATATATGCCATAGCAAATACTTCACGATATTTTTCTCTTAATTGAAACTTATTAAGTTTAGTTTTATATAAAGACTGCAGACTGCTAGGATCAAAATTAGTCATAATATGATCACCTTGAAATAAGAAAATAGTATTTGGAAGTATTTTAATTAGTTTTTTTACTTCTTTAAAAAATGAGTTAAGATAGCCAGTAAATTGAAGATATTTATAATCTTCAAATTTTAAGTGTTTAACTAGATTATGTATTTCTTTATTAATTATCTTACCCTTAGAATTATAACCAAAATTTACATCATAGTCTTTTAAGCCAGTATTAGGAATATGTGGAAGCATTGTATAGGCATTAATGAAGTGTTTTTTATTATCAGGATTTGATCTAGTATAAACTTTATTCTTAAAATATTTAGCAAGAAAATCAACCATAAACTTGTCTGATAATCCTTCGATATACTTGTTATAAAATAGACTTAATTCATCACTAGATGATGCATATTTAGCAAGACCCTTAGTATAATCATTTTCAAGAGCAAGGTTTTTAAATGTAGTTGAAAGACTGTTTTTAGAATTTAGTTTATTTTCTTCATCAAGGTAGTTATTTTCATCATAAAAAATGGCTTCATTAAACTGATATACACTAGGTAGTGTTTTATTAAGATTATAAAATAGAGGAGTTACTAGCTCTATTGTAGATGTAAAATAGTTATTATCTCGTAATAATTTAGGCAGGCTATTTTGTAAAAGATTTTCTCTTTGAATATAATCGTATTGATAAGCCATAGATAAAAGTCCGTGGTTAGGTAAACCGGTAAGAGATGAAAACATTCCATCTGTAGAATGACCTACTCCTTCATTAGCATGAAAGTGATTAAATAAATAGCCTTCATCAATTAGATCATATAAATCAGGAAGCAACATTCTTCGGTAGGGGTATAAAATATTATCAGGGTCATTAAAGATCATAAAATTAGATGTGCTTTCTAGCGTAAACATAACAATGTTACGCTCATTAAAAATATCTTTTAACTCCGATAAATTTCTTATTCCTTCAATATTATTTAACTCTTTGAGACCATCATTTGAAAAGGTAAAGTTTTTGATAATTCTTTGTTCACTCTCACTAAGACTATGGTTAAAACTTTGTTCTATAAAAGGGAAGTTTAAATAAAACCCAAAGACACCATTAACTTGCCAGCTCATTTTATGTTTAATTGAATCAGTTGTAATAGCTTGTTTAATGTAGTCTAGTCCAATAAATTGAGTAATAGCAAAAAGAATAAAAAACAACGCTGTAGCAATTACTCGAAGATTAATTGTAAGGGTAGTTAGTTTTTTATTTTTTAGTAATTTATTTTTACTGCCTGCTAAATCCTTATAAATTAAAAGGGCTCCCAATAAGATTGTAAATGGCGTAAGGAGAACATATAACTTATAATAAAAAATATCTCTTAAAGCCATAAATGGAACGGTATTATTATATTCTGTTGCAGGACCTTTACCCAAATCAATTATTGTTTTATTAAGAGGAACTTGAAATGAGCCCATTGATGTAATATGAAGAATATTAAAAAAATTAAATATAAATGCTATCGCCAAAAGAATAATTGCCCTTGTTTTTTTAGAACTAGTTATGTTATTTACTAAGACTAAAATAGTTAATAAGAAAAATAGGTCGGCTAAAATTGCATTAAACTTAATAAAGATATTAAGATCTAATAATTCAAATAATGCAGCAAAGCCAGTATTGCTTATAAGGGTATTAGTAATTAAATTAGAAATAATAAATAAAATAGAATAAATTAAATAAGGGTATTTTTTAATAAGTATGTTTAATATGTTATTCGGTTTATATTTAAAATATAAAATATTAAATAAAACTAGAGTTAAAATATAAAAGTAAAATAATAAAGTAGTACTAATATTAACTATATTTTTATTAAGGTATAAAAATGTAGCATTAGATTTATTAAAAAAGATATTTAATAAAAGAGCACAAGAGACAATAAATAAATTAACAAGAATAGAACGGATAATATCTAGTTTAGTTATTTGAGATATATTAGCAATCATGATAATAGAAAGATTTGTTATTAGTATTAGTAGGAAAAGTGATACTATGTCAATGGTTTTAAGTTCTAATTTTGATGTAGTAAGTAAGGCATTAAATATAGTAAGGATAAATAGTGAGGTAATTATAAAATTATTAATAAATCTAAAATCTTTTTTTAACAGCACTAACGAAGGTATTACTAAGGTAAAAAGATATAAATAACTAAATACTTGTAAACTTATTATTTGCAATAGCACAATCGGCAAAAGAAGTAAATAAGTTATACCTAGTAAATAGCGATTATTTATTTTTTGTTTTTTGCGCAGTAAATAAGTTATTAGAGAGCTAATAATTAAGAAAAAATAATATAGAAATTTTATTAAGCCAAAACTATGGGCAAGATTAATTAACATACTTATATTATAAACCTTTTTATATAAAAAGACCCTTTTTTACTAAATTATGATAAAATAATTTTGTGAGAGGTGATTTCATATGGCTGAAAAAAATATTAAAACATCTACAAAAACTACTAATAAGGCTAGCACTAAAAGTGCCGCAAAAGATGTGAAAAAAACAGATTCTAAAGACATTAAAAGAGTTGAAAAAAAGCCTGAAGTAAAAGAAGTTAAAAAAGAAAAAAATATTTACCATGTTTCTCAAAATAAGGAAACAAGAACTGTTAATTATAAACTATGGCGTGTGCGTTTACAAGGTTCTGATAAAACAATTCAATATTTCGATACTCAAGAAGAGGCTATCACATATGCTAAAAAAGTAGCTGCTAATAACGATGGACAAGTTGTAATTCATAAAATAAAAGGACAAATTAGAAAGAGTAAATACTAATGCCAAGAACTAAGGTCTCTATTATAGGTGCAGGAATGGTAGGCTCTGCAGTAGCCTATACATTGATGCAATCGGGACTATTTCAAGAGATAGTTATCATAGATGTTAATAAAGATAAGGCAGAAGGTGAGGCGCTTGATATTATTCATGGAGCTGCCTTTGTTAAACCATTATCAGTAGTATCAGGAGATTATGATGCAACAAGTAATTCTGACATAGTCATTATAACGGCGGGAGCAAGCCAAAAACCAGGTGAGTCAAGATTAGACTTAATGGAACGAAATGTAGTTATCTTTAAAGATATTGTGGGCAATGCAATTAATAAATCTCCGAATGCTGTGTTTTTAGTAGTATCTAATCCAGTAGATATTCTTTCCTATATTACTTATAAAATTGCTAATATCGAATCGAATCGTGTTATAGGATCAGGTACGGTATTAGATTCATCTAGATTAAGGTATCATTTAGGTCAAATTCTAGAAGTAGATCCTAGAAATGTTCATGCCTATATTATCGGTGAGCATGGAGATTCAGAGTTTGCTCACTGGTCTACAGCATTTGTTGGAGCACTTAGTCTTAATGATTACGCTAAAAATAGACTGATAAATCTTGATGATATTAAAAATAAAGTAGAAAACGATGTTAGAATATCAGCACAAAATATAATTAGTAAAAAAGGCTATACGAATTATGCAATAGCAATGTCTGTTAAAAGAATATGCGAAGCAATTATTAGAAACGAAAGGTCAATTTTATCTATTTCACAATATGACCCTAAAAATGATATTTATTATTCAATTCCATGTCTTGTTGGAAGTAGAGGTAAAATTGCTCATATAAAACCATCTTTTAATAAAGATGAGATGGACAAATTAAATCAAACTATTAAAGTTATAAAAGATTTTACAAGGAGGTTATCATTATGAAAAAAATATTATTTATTGTATCTATTATGTGTTCATTATTTACTTTTTTTGGATGTCATAGAAAACCAAAGTATAACCAAAAACAACTAAAAGAAATGATGATTAGTGATGAACCTAAAAATTATATCGTTGATGTAAGAACTTGGGCTGAGTATAATGGCAATCATATCCCAAGAGCAGTAAATGCTCCACTTGATGAAATATCAGAGGAGACAATGTCAACATTACATATTTATAAAGATGATCTTATTATAGTTTATTGTAATTCAGGTAACAGGAGCAAACGCGCTAAAAAACTACTTGAGTCATTGGGTTATAAAAACGTGTATGATTTTGGTTCTGTTGAAGACTACTTTAGAACTTGGGAAGAAGAAAAATAACTTATAACTAAATGTTATAAGTTTACATAGGCCTATAGCCAAGCGGTAAGGCTGCAGACTCTGACTCTGCCATACGTGGGTTCGAATCCTACTGGGCCTGCTTTTTGAAATATCATATAACGGGAGGTGGTTTTATAATTTCAATAACTGATAAAAAACTTAGTGACTATTCTTTTATTGACCTTTTTGCTGGAATAGGTGGTTTTAGACTTGCGTTAGAATCTTTAGGAGCAAAATGTGTTTATTCTTCTGAATGGGATAAAGAGGCAAGTAAAGTTTATGAACTAAATTTTAACGACATACCCCACGGAGATATTACAAAGATAGATGCAAATTCCATTCCTTATCACGACATTCTTTGCGCTGGTTTTCCTTGCCAAGCATTTTCAGTTAGCGGAAAACAATTAGGATTTAATGATAGTAGAGGAACACTATTTTTTGATGTTGCAAGAATTATTAAAGCAAAAAATCCTAAAGTGGTTTTTCTTGAAAATGTTAAAAACTTTTTAACTCATGATAATGGAAATACTATTAGGGTTGTTGAAGATACAATTAAAAAATTAGGATACACATTTCATAAAAAAATACTAAATTCTTCTAACTACGGTATCCCTCAAAGTAGAGAAAGAATATATATAATATGCTTTAGAAATGATTTAAATATTACTAATTTTTCTTATCCATGTGAGATTAGACTACAAAAAAATATCAAAGACATTCTTTTAAATGATGAAAGTATTGTTAAAAATCTATATATGGATAATTTAAAAATAAAATTTACAAATAAAAATAAAATTTACAAAAAAAATAAACCTATACGAATAGGTTCAGTAAATAGAGGTGGACAAGGTGAGAGAATTTATAGTATTAGTGGCTGTGCTATTACTCTATCAGCTAGTGGAGGAGGATTATTTGCTAAAACTGGCGGTTATTTAATTAACAATAAAGCTAGAAAGTTACATACTAGAGAGTGTGCACGTTTAATGGGTTATCCTGATAATTTTATAATTTCAGAAAAAAATAATCAAGCATATAAACAATTGGGTAATTCAGTTGTGGTTGATGTTCTTCAATATATTGGAATTGAAATAGCAAATGCACTTAATAATTCATTATAATAGTTTTTTTATTTCTTCTTTTGATAATCCTTTAAAATTAGGCTTTAATTGTATGGAAAATATTACATTAGAATTGAAGGTTCTAGATAATTTTCTAACTTCATAATTTATATTTTTTTTACTAATATAATATTCATTTTCGTTTATATTAAATTTTATATTTTCTAACTTATTATCGGATTTAAAAAATAACTTTGAACCAATTAATACAAAATCTTTTATTTTAAATTGTTTCTCTAAATATAATTTAACACTATCAATGTTTTTTATTCCTACATTAGATGAACCACTTCTTTTAATACGAAATAAGGCTTTAATATAAAATGCTTTTTCAAAGTCTTCAAGTTTTATTACAACGTTATTATTAGTTATTATAAATCTTACTTTTTTTGATTTATAATGCTCAATAATCCAACTTGAAAACACAAGCTGATCATTATAAAATTCTATTAGTTTTCCTGCGGTATTTGCACTATTATATTCATTAAATTCATTATCCATATGATTAATAATTATTTGAGCTTCACTATTTAGCTTATCACTATTTTTTTTGCTATAAGAAAATTTAAATGAATTAGCATTTGGTAAAAGAACAAATTGTCCACATTGTGCAGGACAATTTTTTGCTTCTATAAAATAATAATTATTTTTTTTAGTAACTAAAATATCAGATTTTGTTGTATCGCTATTTCCTAGTAAATGAAATGAAGCAATATCGCTAAAATTATCATTCAAATATTTTGTTGTTTCAATTTCAAATTGTTTCCACTTTTTAAAATTCATTTTATAACTTTTATTTTCATTTTTATACACTTCGCTTTATTTATAGAAATATTTATATTAAATTATTATAATAAAATTACATTTTTTATTTAATCGCTATAGTTAAGCTGAAACTTATAGATTTATCTGTGAGTTTAAACTATTCTAATTTTAGTCGTTAAACATTACTTGTTTATGCTTTTTACTAAAAAGATCAAAAATAACTCTTTTACCACCAAATATTACTGGCATTATTTCTAGTCGGCCTATATACATTCCAAACATTAAAATCCATAAAATAAAATGGTTTTGTTGAGCTGCTTTTTCGGTAACTCCTAACGAAAGCCCTGCAGTTCCTATTGCAGATATAAACTCGAATGTAGCTTCTAGAAAAGAAAAACCAAACGCCATAATAGTAAATGCTCCAAATAAAGTAATACCAATATATATAAATAAAAAGACTAAATGTTTAAGGAATTCTTGTTCTTCATAAACTACTTTTTGACCTAAAATATTAATATATTTAGTTTGGATGGTACGCTCACTTTTAAACGCTTTAAGGATTGTATACCAAATACCTTTCAGAATATAAATAATACGGTATTGTTTTACACCACCGCCTGCTGAGCCAATCTGTCCTCCAGTAATCATTTTAATCATTAGTATATATAACACTATAGTAGGTAGTCCTTCTAATAAATTATTAACATTTTGAGCTCCAGTTGTAGTTTGGGCTGATATGTACTGAAAAAGACTATATCTAAGCCACTCTGTGTTAGTGTAGTTATAAATTAAATAATAATTATTATATTTATTATTTAGAATTAAGATAGTATATAGTAAACTAAATACAACTACAAAATTACAAATAGAATACAAAAGCTCAGAGTTTTTGAAGATTTTTTTAAAATCGCCCTTAATAACTTGTACAAATATAAAAAAACTAGTTGATCCTAAAATCATTAATATAATAGCAATTATCTCAATAGGAATAGAATCATAGTAAGTAATATTATTAGCCTTAGTTGAAAAGCCACCATTTGATATGCATGCGATTGAGTGGTTAATGGCATCAAATATAGACATTTTTTGAGATGTATCGAAAATAATAAATAAAAGGGTACCAATAAAAATCAAATAAAAATATATTCCTAAGATCCATCTTGCACCCTTTAAAAGGTTAGGAACAAATTGATTATTATGACCTTCAGCCTGATAAATTAGCTGGCCATGCCGTGATGAGATAGCACTAGATAATACTAATACTAAACCAATGCCCCCAAATAAAAGCATAATAGAACGATATAGAATAAATATTTTTGGAAGATTATTAGGATTAAATACAGTTAGTCCAGTTGATGTAAAACCTGAAATAGATTCGAATAAGGCAAGCGAGAAGTTTGTATTATTGTAAAATAAAAATGGAAGGGCACCAATAATAAAAGCCGATAACCATATTAAATTTAAAAGAATCATTTCTTGATTTTTTAAAAGTTTTCCTTTTTCTTTTCTTAGTATCAGAAGGTATAATAAAAACCCAATAAAGATAGAAATTCCTGCTGGAATAAGAAAATAGTGAATATATATATAATCTGTTTTATCGAAAAATAATGATAATAATGGAGTAGCAATAACGCCTCCAATCATCATTAAAAAAATCCCTAAATAACCAAATAATAAGGGATAACCTGATACTATTTTATTAGACTTTTGCATTTCCATGTTCTATAAAATTTAGTACTTCTAGTTGTGCTTTTGGAGTAGAGATAATAATAAGTTTATCACCATTAAGTAATCTAGTATCTCCCTTAGGGATAATAACATTAGGGTTTCTATAAACACAACTAATTGATCCATCAATAGGGAATGATAACTCTTTTAATTGTTTATTAACTACATAATCACTATCTTTTAAAAGTACTTCAGAGATTACTATTTTTTCATCTTCGATGGCAAGTGATTTTACAAGATTTGATACTGATACTAAATTTTTTACTGCTTCACCTAAAAGGTAGGTAGATGATATTACAATATCAATACCTAATTTTTTATATACATCAACATTTTTGGGGTTAACTACTCTAGAGATACATTTTTGAACATTAAAGGCTTTTTTGGCTAAAAGGCATGAGACAAAATTATCAGTATCATTGCTAGATAGTGCAATAAATAAATTAGCATTATAAATATTATTTTCTGCTAAAACAAAGTCTTTTGATGGATCACCATGATAAACATCGATTGCATTTTCACGTGAAATATATTGGCAATCTTCAAGGTTGTTATTAATACAGGTTATTTCATGTTTTCCTTTTTTAAAGACTTTAATAATAAAATCCGTACTTTCTCTTCCGTTTACTATTACTATCTTCATTTTTTATCTCCAACTAAATTTAAAAAATAATCTAGTGATAACTGGAAAGGATATATTGGTGAGATGTTAGTATTAACAAATAGTTCTTCTTTATCATGACCTGCAAGACGAATATAGATGTTTTTGATATTAAAAATTTTATCACATACATAGCCCATATAAATATTAACATTATCAGAGTTTGTTGCAACTATTACACTTCCAGCTTCTTTTATCCCTTGTTCTACTAGAAAGTCTAAATCAAGAATATCACCTATAATTTTACATCCTGAGTAGTTATGGTCTAACTTTAAAAAAGCAGATTGTTTTAAATCAATTGCTACTACATCTTCACCTTTATTAGATAGAATTGATGAAATACCCGCACCAAACTTAGACATACCAAGAATATAATATTTACCTGTCATATTTTCACCTCAATTTTACAGCCTTTATAGTATATCACAAATATAGATATATTTAGATAATTGGCAAGGGGCTAACCCAAGTTTACCAGTTAAATAAATAAAATTTTAAATATTTAAAAAGCGATATAACACGAAAGATATATTAGCAGTAGAAAGTCCTAAAATACACTAAAAAAAATCAGTTAAATGTATCTTGATATGAAATGAAGTTATAAAAGAATTAATGAAAAAATATTTTAGTAGGACTTAAAACTATAAAAAGAAGGATATTGACAGAGAACTTTTTAAAGTAGAAACGGAAAAAAAAAGGCTTGTAGATCTGATATGTGATGGTAAAGTTGAAAGACACATATACGAAGATAAACTTAAATCATTAAACGATAGAAAAAACGAGCTATACATTCAAAAACATAAAAGCGAATTTAAAGAGAGATTTATAAGCCTTTGCCGTGAAGAAATAAGCCTACTTATAGAGACCAATTCAATAAATAGATACATTTTAAAGCCCTTAGAAATCAAAGAGTTTATAAAAAAATTCGTAAAAACGATTGCGGTGCGGTGCGAAAATGCGAAAATCGAGTATAACCTAGCAAATATAATGGTAAAAAACTATAGTTTAAACACGGATTGCCAATGATAGATGTATGTCTAAATGTAGTCATATAAATATCATAAGAAAAAAGCTTTTTAGAAGCCAAAAATCATGTAGGTATAAGAAATTCTAAGTGTTTTTAAAATTTATAAGTGGCAAACTATAGGCATATAAAAATATACTTACATATGTGCCCAATTAGCAATTACTTTAAAAATTAGATAAATAGCTAATAATTTACTTGTTTTCTTGATATATTATTCAGGCTAAAATAAATCCTTAAAAAAAACATCAACAAAAAATAATTTATTAAATAATTCAGAAAAGTAAATTTTAGTTTTTTTTCTATTATAACAATGAGGTGATAAAATGAAGAAAATATTACTGCTCTTTGTTTGTATGTTTTTCACAAACTTTTTTATTAATATAAAAGCTAGTCCAAATGATTTATATGAGTTTAAGTGGACTAATACTTTTATTGAAGTTCCAGTAGGACTTGATTACTACGGAGAACACAACTACAATTTAAAACCTACTTTAACTGAGGTCATAGATAAACAAACAAATAAGGCAAGAAATATTAGTGAGTTTGAAATTAAGCCCACAAATGATTATTATGATTTTTATCAAATACGGTATAACGAAGTGGCAACTTACCAGGTAATGTTTAGGGCAACCCATGTAAGTGATCCAGATTGTTTTTCTGATGTGTTAGTTAAATACAAGGTTAGCGACAAAGTAGCACCAGCACTTTTAAATGAAGAAATAACAAAAAAACCAATTGAGTTAAATGTAGGCGAAGGTAAACCTGAGGCTAAAGACTTTATACTTAATAATTTTAAGCCACAAGATAATTACTCTAAAGTAAGATCTATTTTAGGCAAAAATCCTTCAGTAAAACCAGTGAATTTTATTCACGAGGAGATCTTAGGTTATAACTTAGTTAATGTAAATAAAGTAGGCGTTTATCCTTATAAATATATTCTTACTGATGGCTCTGGGAATAAAAAAGAATACAGTGGTGAAATAAATGTAGTTGATAAAAAAGCACCTACTATTACACCAACTGGTAAAAGGTTAGAAGTAGTTAAAGGAGAAATAATAAATATTAGTGATTATTTTACGATTGAAGATAATTATGATAAAAAAGTATTAAATATCTCAGTAGAACCGAAAATAGTTTCTAATGATATTGAAAATGTTGTTATAACCGCAATAGATTCAAATAATAATAAAACAATTTTAAACGTGGCATTTCAAGGTTTAAGAAAAAAGGCTAAAATAATCCTAAAAGCAACTAGTATTACAGTGGATACGGAAGAGTTTAATATACTAGAAAAAATCAAAGCCAATATAGCACGCTTTGAAAATGTTAGCTCTAGTGAAGAATCCCTTTTAGAGATTACTCATAATCTTGGAAATAGCCCCTATCTGCCAAATAAATACTATGCGTATTTAAAAATTTTAAACTCAGACGAATATAAAATTGAGGTCAATGTTGTCGATGAAAAAGGCCCAGCAATTACTAAAATTGAGCCTGATAAAGAAATAATTTATCAGTATAATGAAACGGTACTACTAAATGAGTTTTTAAAATTATTTAGATTCTATGATGATAATGATAAAGAAAATGTTGATGTAGTAGTTACGCCAAGAGAGATTAAAACTAATAAATTAGGGCTTCATGAAGTAGAAATTAAAGCTAGCGATAAAAGAGGTAACTTTAATAAATATATGGCTGCATATAAGGTAGTTGATAATGAAAAGCCAGTTATTAAACAAATGCTTTCAAGTATTACTTTATACGAAGATGAATTCATTGATTATAAAAAATATTTTAATGTCTCAGATAATCATAGTATTAAAGACAGTCCTTTTTTAGAAAAAACCATTTATAACGAACCAGGAATTTTTTATAATAAGATTACTGCAATTGATTTTTCTAATAATAAAGAAGAACTTATTTTTAGTATTGAAATTTTAGAAAAAGCGCCAACTATAACTTTAAAAGAAAAAAAAATAACGCTAAATATTTATGATAAAGATTATGAAAAAGAGATCTTATATAATGTCCTAAGAATTGATAACAATAAACATAACTATACCTTAGATGATATTGCAATTAAATATGATAATACTTTTGATATTAATAAAATTTGTGAAGGTTATATAACATATTATATAAAGAATAAAAATAATCCAGACGAAATGTTAACTAAAATTGATTGTAAAGTAATAGTAAAAGACCTTTTAGGTCCTAGTGCCCATCAAAAGGTAGGTGAAATAAAAATCCCTGTATTTACTAAAACATTTAGTATTTATGATTATTTTACCATTCAGGATAATACCTCATCACTTGAAGAAATTACGGTTAAAGAGTTTGAAGGTAAGTTAAATCTTAAGGAAGTGGGTTATTATTATTTAAAATATCTTTTACTAGACAAAAATAAAAACGAGAATTACTTTTCGTTTACAGTAAATGTTATCGATGACCAAGCACCTGAGATAAACATAGAAAAACTTGAATATAAGACAAATATAAACGAAAGAATAAACTTTAAAAAGCTAATTAGTGTAAAAGATAACTATTCTAAAAAAATCTATCTTTCTATTGAAGATCATAACGTTAACTATAAAGAACCAGGTGAATATATGGTGAAAGTAATTGCTAAAGATGAAGCAAATAATGAAAGTGTTATAGAGTTAAAAATAGAAGTCATAGATAATATTATTCCACAAATTAAGTTAGTATCTAATTACTTAGAGCATGAAATAGGTACTACACCCAAAGATCTCGCAGGTAATATTACAGAGGTTGTTGATAATTTAACAAAGTTATCACTTGCTAATATTAACATTGAACATAATATTGATTATACATATCCAGGTTATTATGAAATTATTTACTCAGTTAAAGACGATGGAGGTAATATTGCAATTGAACAAGCAAAAATCTTTGTGCACTACAAAGATAAACCTAAACTAGAACTGATTAAAAATAGTCTTGATACAAAAGATTTAACTGCTGAAAATATCATAAAAAATTTAAAAGTATTAAATAATCGTAATTGTGAATATGAACTAGCATCAGATATATCTTTAATAAAACATCAAGGAAGTTATGATATTAAGCTGTTAGTAAAAGATGAATTAGGTCAAATTCATGAAAATTATTTAACTATAAATGTTACTAATAAAACAAACATTAAAATCTTATCTATTTTAATTACTTTATTGCTAATCTTATGTGGAGGTTCAATACTAACTACTTTCTTTATTTTAAAGAAAAAATACAAAAGAAACAAACCACATGATAATGATAAAGACTTATATGAGCAATTAGAAGATTCTTTACAATCAAGTTAAATATTTATTTTTAAGTCTAATGAAATATAACTAATAATTGGTAGCAGATATTAATTAAAACATTAAAGGTTATTGATAAATTTAAAATATTAATTTTGCTACCTATTATTATCTTAGTTAATTAGTTGCAGTTTATATAAACCTGACTTATAAATATTATCTTCTAATTTTTTTTAGTTTATATTTTTATGATATTTATATGACTACATGTAGGTATATAAAAATTAGTATTACATGTGTTTAAAGCTAATAATAAGTTAAGTGTTCTTTATTAAAAAAAGTTGATTAAAAAAAATTATAAAATTATTATATTTTAAAAAAATATGACATTAAGGTATAATAATTATATATAAGAAAAGGAGAGAATAACAAATGGAAAAAATTCTTGTAGTATACTGGTCAGGTACAGGAAACACTGAAATTATGGCACAAAAAATTGCTGAAGGAGTTAAGGCTGCAGGTGCAGAGGCTGATTTAAGAGAAGTTTCATCAGTAGCAGCAGATGAAGTTAAGGGATTTAATAAGATTGCATTTGGTTGTCCTTCTATGGGAGAAGAAGTTCTTGAAGAAGAAGCGTTTGAACCATTTTTCCAAAGTGTTGAAGGAGATCTAAGTGGTAAAAAAGTTGCATTATTTGGTTCATATGGTTGGGGTGATGGTGCTTGGATGAGAGATTGGGTTCAAAGAGCAACTGATGATGGTGCTAACGTATTAAATGGTGAAGGATTAATTCTTAACCAAACTCCTGATGAAGCCGGCGAAGAACAATGCGTTGAGCTTGGTAAAAAATTAGTATCATTTTAATATATAAATATAATGCGAGATTAAATCTCGCATTTTTATTATAATAAAAATATGGCAATATTAGGGATACAAACAGAATATAGTTTATTAAATTCTAATTTAAGAATTAATGATTTAGTTAGTTATATCCAAAAATATAACTATCCTTTTTTATCGCTTGCAGATAAAAATTCATTAACTGCAGCATATAAAATAAATAAAATTTTATTAGATGCTAATATTGGAATTAGATTTATTCCAGGTTTAAAAATTGATTTTTTAATAAATAATAATATTTATTCACTAGACCTTTATCCAATGAATAATAAAGGCTATAAAGAACTACTTAATATATTATTTGAAATAAATTTTAATAATAAAATTTATGATATTAGAGAACTTAGCATAAAGACAAAAAATATAAGTTTAGTTTTTCCAATATATAACATCAAAAAAAATGAACTTAACCTAATTGATATATTAAATGAACTTTGTTCTAATTTATTTATTGGAATTGCAAATGATAATATAGAAGCACAATTTATAAATAATGAAATTTATGAATACTGTGTGTTTAAAAATATTAATGTTGTTCCCTATCATAAGAGTTTATATTTAGAGCCTAAAGATGAATTGGCTAATACATTACTAAATAAAATTGCTAATCCCAAGTATTCATCAGATAACGCTGATTATTCACTGTATCCTTTATCTAAAGTTAAAGAACTTATAAGTGATTTTCCTTTGCTTGCAGATGGAGTAGAAAAGTTTATTAAAAACAATAAATTTAAATTATCTAATCCAGAGGCAAAAATAGTTGAGTATAAGGGAAAAAATACATTATTAGAATTAGCAGTAAATGGCTTAAAAACTAAACTTGGTTGTATCGAAATACCAGATAATTATGCTAAAAGATTAGAGTATGAACTAGAAATAATTAGTGCAAAAGGGTTTAATGATTATTTTTTAATTGTTGCAGATTTAATTAACTGGGCAAAAAATAATGGCATTTATATAGGACCAGGGCGTGGTTCTGCAGCAGCATCGCTTGTATCATATGGCTTAAATATTACTAATATTAATCCCTTAAAATTTAATCTCTATTTTGAGCGCTTTTTAAACAAAGATCGTATAGGGATGCCAGATATTGATATAGATATACCAGATGATAAAAGAGAAACCCTCATTAATTATTGCATAAAAAAATATGGAGAAAATCATTTATTTGCAATATCTACATTTGATACTTTTCAGGAAAAAAGTGCACTTAGAGATACTCTAAGAGTATATAATGTAAACCCTGATTTAACGCCTCTAATCCTAGATGGACAAACTGATAAATATAATGAACAATTAATTTTATCTAAATATTTAATAGGACTCCCAAGACATACTGGCACTCATCCTGCAGGGATTATTTTTTCTAAAAATAATATTAAAACCATACTACCTTTAAGTAAATCTTCGCAACCTAATCTTTTACAAACTCAGTTAGAAAGTAGTGATCTCGAGGCAATGGGATTTTTAAAAACTGATTTTTTAGGTTTAAGAAATCTGAAAATAATTTTTGATACAATTTTAGAAATAAAAAAAATAGAACCTAATTTTGATATTAAGAAGATAAATTATAATGATAAATTAACTTTTGAATTATTAACAAGTGGAAATACGACTAATGTTTTTCAATTTGAATCTAATGGAATTAAAGATGTTTTAAGAAACTATAAACCAAAAACTTTCACAGATATCTATACTATTTTAGCACTATATCGTCCTGGTCCTATGGATAGTATTAACGAGTTTATAGCACGAAAAAACGGTAAGCATTTTGAATATATTACACCAGAACTAAAAGATATTCTTAAAGAAACATATGGTCTTATTTTATACCAAGAACAAATTATGCAAATAGCAGCCAAAATTGCTGGTTATTCTCTTGCAAGAGCAGACAATTTAAGAAGGGGTATTAGTAAGAAAAAAGAAGATCTTTTATTAAAAGAAAAAGAAAACTTTATTAAGGGAGCAATTAAGAATTCTATTCCAGAAGACAAAGCAGCAAAAATATATGATTATATTTTAGAGTTTGCCCAATACGGTTTTAATAAAGCCCATGCTATATCATATGCAGTTATTTCTTATGAAACAGCATACCTTAAAGCCAGATATTTACCTTTATATAGTTTATCATTACTTAATGCCTCACTTGGTGATAATGTGCAGGCTGTTGAAATTTTTCGTGAACTAAAAGAAAAAGGATATATAATTGAAGCACCTGAAATTAACTTATCTAGTGATAAATTTATTATAAAGAATAAATCTATTTATTATCCTTTTTCAATAATTAAAGGAATCTCTAAAGAAATTATTGCTCAAGTTATTAAAGAAAGAAGTAAGGGAGTATTTACTTCTATAGACGACTTTGTATCAAGAACTAATATTGCACCTAAAGAGCTTGAAGTACTAATTAATGCTAATTGTTTTAGATGCTTTAATCCTAATAAAAAAGTCCTTCTTAAAAATAGAGAAGAAAATCTCTTTCTTGCTTTATCTGGATTAAAACCTAAAAAAACAGAGATAGACAGTTATACTCTTGAAGAAGAAATTAGTTTAGAGCGTTCAACTTTTGGTTTTAATTATTTTTTTAATCAATATAATTATTTAATTGAATTAAGAGAAAAAAATCAATATAATAGCTTATCTCATATAGTTTCACTAAATAATTATTTAGGAGTTATCAGCAAAGTAATAGAAAAAATATCACAAAAGAATAATAAATACTTATCTGTTGAATTAATCGATGAAGATAATATAATTAACTGTTTTGTTTTTAAAAAAGAGATATTTAATCAAATTAAAAATAGTATTAATAAAGCGGTAGTTGTTAGTATAGAAGTATCTAATTATTTAAATAAAACCTATTATATTATAAATAACATATCAATTATTAATAAAAGTAATACCATATAAGAAAGAAAATTTATAGAAAAAATAAAAATTGCTCAAAAAAGTTTACTTTTTACCTTAAAAGCCGCTCATAAAAAATAATTATTAAATGGCTCTCTTAAGAAGTTAGGGGTGAAAGTCTTTTTACACTAACCTCCTCCTTAATTTTTTGTTAGAAAGGTTAAGGTTTTTTTATATCATGGTTAAATAATGCAGTTATAACCACTACTTCTTATAATCTAAAAACACTTGATATTCTCCTTAAATTAACTTATGAGCCTAATATATTTAAAATGTATTTTAAAGATATAGAGATTCTAATAGCCTCATTAGAACTAGATGATGCGATAGATTTAAGGGCTAATAAAAATATAGGAATTATTAAGGGAGGATTTGTTGAAAATTTAGTCGCAGAGGCCATAATTAAACAAAACATTCCTTTATTTTATTTTAAAAGGAAAGACTCAACTCTAGAGTTAGACTTTTTGATAAGAACTAAAAATAATATTATTCCTATCGAAGTAAAAGCAAAAAACGGAAATTCTAAATCACTATAAGAAGTTCTTACTAATCAAAAATATGATAAAGTTAAGTTTGCAATTAAGCTAGCAAGAACTAATATTGGTTATGCTAATGGAGTATTTACTATTCCTTTATTTTATGCCTTTATTTTAAAAGAGTTTATCGATACATTTGATTTTATTGCCTGCATAAATAAATTTAGCTAAAAGTAAAAATTATTATTTTTGCTATTATTAGTTATGAACCAAGAACAAGAAAAAATAATTAAATCAAACGATAAATATATCTATATTGATGCAGGGGCAGGGACTGGTAAAACTTATACTTTAATAAAAAAAATAGAATATATTCTGGCTAATAATTTGGCTAAAGCACAAGAAATTGTAGCGATTACATTTACTAATAAAGCAGCAATTGAACTTAAAGCGCGATTAGGTAATGAGGATGTAATAGTTAAAACTTTCCATAAATATATATACGATTTAATAAATAATGATAATAAATACACATTATGCGACGAAAATATTTTTTCTCCTAATGAACTACTTAAGATATCTAAATATAAAAATGGGCAATCTTTATTTAAACCATTAGGATATTATCAATATCAAAATTATTTAAAAAAACATAATCAAATTGATTTTGATGATATATTTTTAGTTTACTTACAAAATAATTATAAAAATGAAAAAATAATGTATCTTTTAATAGATGAATTTCAAGATACTAATAATTTACAATATAAAATAATAAAAAGAATAATTTCTAGTAATACTAGAATAATTTGTGTTGGAGATATTAATCAATCAATATATTCCTTTAGAGGAGCCAATAACAAAATTATAAAAAGATATATTAAAGAATTTAATGCTAAAGTTTATAATTTAACTTATAATTATAGATCTAGTAAAACAATAATTAGTTTTATTAATTATTTTAATAATAAGAATAAATTAGTTACAAATAATGATAAAAATAGTATTATAAAAACACAAAGATTTAATAATATTCATGATGAAAATGAATTTATCTATAATATTATTAAAACTCTTAATAAAAAAATTGCATTAACTAATATATTAATTACAGCAAGAAATGAAAAACGTTTATTTTATATAAAAGAGTATTTAAGTGAAAAAATACTTAATTATTATGATCTTAATATAATGACACTTCACTCTACTAAAGGGCTTGAATTTCATAGTGTTATTATTACAGGATTAGAAAAAAATGAGTTTCCCCAAATAGTTGATAATAGTTTAAAAGAATACTACGATGAGAAAAGGTTATTCTACGTGGGTATTTCAAGGGCAAAGGAAAACTTATTTTTAATTTCGAGTAAATTAGTTCATAATAAAATATACTATCCATCAATATTTTATAAATTAAGTAAAATTCATAATGTATAAAAACGCCATAACCTTTTTAATGAAAAATTAAGGTTAAGCTTAGTATAGTAAGATTTACATTCTTAACTTCTTAAGATCGTCTTAAATAATAAGATGACTTATTAGAATAAATTTATATCTAAAATAATTATAAGTCATAATACTTAATTATTTAGGACTCAATATCTCATACGATATCAAGAGATAAAAATAATTAAAAAATAAAATTCCTTTTAATATAATTGTTATCAAAAAAAATTATAAACTTATAAAAGTTAATTATTTGCAAAAAAAAATGAATTATGCTAAGATAATAAGGCTATATATAAAATAGTTTATGTGTTTACATTTTCACATAACCACCCTTTCTATTTTATATATAGTACACGGAGGGGTAGCGAAGTGGCTAAACGCGGCAGACTGTAAATCTGTTCTCTTAGAGTTCGGCAGTTCGAATCTGCCCCCCTCCAAGAAGTAAAATAATTGGTCTTAATACGATAGTGTATTAATGACCTTTTTTAATAAATAGGATAAATTGATATAATATATTTAATTATATAGAAATGGAGAAGTTAAATGGAACTACAAGAATTTAAAAAATTAATTAATGAAAAATTATCTATTAATACGGATAATATTACTCTTGATACTGATATTACTTCTGATATAGGAATCGATTCTATTGATGTAATGGAAATAATAATGGCAATTGAGTCTAAGTATGAAATTAGATTTGATGATGAAAAAATTAAAGATTTAAAAAAGGTTAGCGATGTACTAGCCTATGTATCACAACTAAAAAATAATAAATAATGATAAGAAATCATTTAATATATGAGTCTTTTTGGCAAGATTTCTGGGAAAAAGGACGTTATTTTGAAACTGATTTAAATAGTAGCAAACCTAAGTTTTATATCTTAGATATGTTTCCCTATCCATCAGGTAATGGACTTCATGTGGGTCATATTGAAGGATATAGTTTTAGTGATATTTTAGCACGCTATAAAATGATGAAAGGATTTAATGTCTTTATTCCTATGGGATTTGATGCGTTTGGTTTACCTGCCGAACAATATGCATTGGAAACAGGCAAAGATCCTAAAGAGTTTACCTATCATAACATTGCTAATTTTATAAGACAAATTAAAGCAAGTGGTAAAGGAATAGCCTGGTCAAAAAGTTTTGCTACATGTGATGAGAATTATTATAAAATTACACAATGGATATTTAAACAATTATATTTAAATAATCTAGCAGAACTTAAAGATATTGAAGTGTCATTTTGTCCTAAATTAGGTACGGTCCTAGCTAATGATGAAATTGAATTAGTTGATGGTTTAATGGTATCTGAAAGAGGGCACCACGAAGTAGTTAAAAAACCAATGAAGCAATGGGTTTTAAAAATTACGCAATATGCAGATCAACTACTAGATGGCCTAAAAACTATCAATTGGTCTAAAGCAATCAAAGACATTCAAACTAATTGGATTGGTAAAAAAAATGGTGCTAATATAACTTTTAAAGTAAAAGATAGCAAAGAATGTATTGAAGTATTTACAACTAGACCAGATACCCTTTATGGAGTAAGTTTTTTAGCACTTGCTCCCGAACATCCATTAGCCTTAAAACTAACTACTAAAGAGAATATAAAAAAGGTTAATAATTATATTGAGACTGCAAAGCGAAAAACGGCCCAGGCTAGGCAAATAAGTAAAGAAAAGACTGGCGTATTTACTGGAGGCTATGCACTTAATCCTATTAATAATGAATTAGTACCTATTTGGATATGTGATTATGTCCTTATTGATTTTGCTCTTGGTGCTCTTATGGCAGTACCAGCACATGATGATAGAGATTATGAATTTGCTCAAAAGTTTAACCTCCCTATTACTGCAGTTATTAAATCAGATTCACTCCCATTTACAGGAGATGGGACACATATTAATTCTGCTCTAATCAATGGTTTAAATAATCAAGAAGCAACCGAAAGAATTATAAAGTATCTAGTTGATAATAAACTTGGTTACAAGACTAATACTTATAAACTAAGGGATTGGGTTTTTTCTAGACAACGTTATTGGGGGGAGCCATTTCCTCTATACTATGATAAAGATAATAATATTAGTTTAGTTGAAGATGATAAACTTCCACTAGTACTGCCTAAGGTTAAAAATATAAAACCTTCTGGAGATGGTAAGAGTCCTCTTTCTAATATAAAAGAATGGACTAATTTTAAAATAGATAACAAATCCTATTCATACGATACAAATACAATGCCACAACTTGCTGGTTCATCTTGGTATTACATTGCGCACTTATTAAAAAAAGATGATGGAACATACTATCCCATTAATTCTAATGAGGCTAAACAAATTCTTGATAAATGGCTTCCTGTAGACATATACATCGGCGGTAAAGAACATGCAGTAGGACATTTATTATATGCTCGGTTTTGGCATAAGTTTTTTAATCAAAAAGGATACACTAAACATAATGAACCATTTCAAAGACTTATCAATCCAGGAATGATTTTATCAGGTTCTGAAAAAATGTCTAAATCACGTGGTAATGTAGTTACACCTGATGATATCTTTAAGGAATTTGGGGCTGACACACTAAGATTATATGAAATGTTTTTAGGACCAATTACCCAGGATAAACCATGGGATAATAAGGGACTAAAGGCTGCTAGAAAGTTTTTAGACCGTATTATTTTATCAACTGAGTATATCTCAGATAAAGAAAACCCTAATCTTGAATACTTATTAAATAAAACTATTAAAGATGTAGAAACTGAATATGAAAATATGAGTTATAATACACTTATTTCCAAACTAATGGTTTTCAATAATTTAGTTTTACAAGAAAAACAAATCGGTAAGGAGCAACTTAGTAAGTTTATAAAACTTTTATATCCGATATGCCCACATATAACTGAAGAGATAAACCTTAATGTTTTAGGAAATAAGAAACCTTTAATTGAACAAACATATCCATCTTTTAATGAAAAATTAACAGTAAAAAAAGAATATGAACTAATTTTTCAGGTTAATGGTAAAATGCGTGGTAAAGCCATTTTAAGCCAAGAACTAACTGAAAAGGAAGCCTTTATTGAGGCAAAGAAAAATCCTAATGTAAATGCACAACTAGAAGGTAAGGAAGTAGTAAAACTAATATTTGTTAAAAATAGAATTCTTAATATTGTCGTTAAGTAAAAAGACCAGCCTCTTGGCTGGTCTTTTAAATTAGTTCATATTTAATTTTTACCTTTCTTTTGTTAAAACAAAGGGCAATAATTGCTTTCTTTCCAGAAGTATTTAGGGCTTGGTGATATCTTTTAGATTTAATCTGTTCAATTGCACTTCTTAGTATATTATCAATTTGTTTTTCGTTAGCAGAATTTTTTATTTCTATAATATAAGAATAATAATTTGGGTCATAAGAATTGATAGCTATATCAAATCTCCCAGAACCAGCCTCACGATTAGATACTACTTTAGCATAACTAGTTGCTGCTAATAAAGCAAGCATAATTTGATGATACTCTTTTTCACTAGAGTTAGAAGTAGTATCGCAATATGAAAAAGTTTCTTCGAATAACATATTTATATCATTTTCTAATCTATCAAATCGTCCTAATTTAAAGGAGTTCATAAAAGAATCAAAGTTTTCTGGGACTTTAAAAAATGCCTTACTACTAATGCTTGATAACGAGTAAAGAACCTCTTTATTAACAACACTTACTTTATTTTTTACTATGTTATGGTTAAGATATCCGGTTATAACCATAAAACAAAATAGTTTATTAGGATTTTTAATGTCTTCAAGTTCAAGCATATTAGGATCATCATCTAAATCTAGAGATTCGTTATTAGTTAATTTAAGGAAATTTTGCTGTATTTTTTTAGATGAGTTTTTAAGTAAGTTAATAATGATTTTACTACTACTTGATTTCGTCCAATAAAAATTTAGTTCTTTTTCAGATAAAAAATTTAAAATAGACCATGGGTTATATATTGATAAACCGCCAAAGTTATATCCATCATAATAGTCTTTTATTTTATTAAGATCAGTTTCAACTTTATAATAATTTAATGCTTCAATTACTTCTTGTTGAGTAAAACCAAAAGTATCTGCAAATTCTTTTTTATTATAATCAAAAATATTTAAATTATTTAAACCCGAAAAAATATTAGCATGAGATAATTTAGTTATGCCAGAGAGTATACATTTTTCTAAATAATCATTAGTTTTTAGTGCAGAAGAAAAAAATAGTCTAAAGAAATTTATAGCTTCTTCTTCAAAGCCCATATTAATTGCATTTAAAAGAGGAGCTTCGTATTCATCAATTAAAATAATAGTTTTTTCTTTATAATAATCATAATAAATTCGTGAGAATGTTAGTAAGGCAGTTGAAAGGGCAACCTTATCGCCTTTTTGAATTCTAGTTAATAACTCTTTAGTAGGTTGATATAAACTTATTTTTAAAGAATTTATATTTTCTATTATTGTTACTAGTCTATCTTTTAGAAGCGAAAGCATTTCATCAAATGAGCTGCCTTCAATATCCTTTAGGCTTATTAAAATAACTGGTTTACTTCCTTGATTTTTAAAAGCATTATATTTTCTAATGTATAAGTTATTAAATAGTTTTTTATTTTCTTTGCGATTGTTTATCTCATAAAAATACTTTAAGGTAGAGAGAAATAAAGTTTTACCAAAACGTCTAGGACGTGAAAAAGAATAATTTTTCTATTAGTATTAAATTGTTCGATTAATTCAATGCTCTTAGTTTTATCAACATAATAGCCATTATTTTGAATTATCTCTTTAAAATCTTCAGTTCCAAGGGATACTTGTTTCATTTTACACATCCAGATTTATTTATATAAGTATTATAACTTTTTTTATTATTTATAAATTATTAAATATTTTTTTTAGGACGTTTAATTGATTAATAAAAGTATCATTAATACTAAGATTACCGTTATTAGAAATTAGTTTTTTAAAATTAAGATAGTGTTTTTTATATTTAAATTTAGTAAATTTATCTTTGAATTTAGAGTGTTCTTTATCAAATAATTTGATAATATTAAATATATCACTATCAAGAGCAATTGCACCGTCATAATGATCTTCTAAAAGAATTTTAAAAAAATTTAATAGTTCAAACCTTCCATAGCCTAAAAGATTAGGGACTTCTTTATCATCGTAGTCGGTAAAACTAATCATTTTAATAAATGGTTTTAGCATTCTATATTGAGCAAGATAGCTAATGTTTTGTTTAAATATTTCTTTTAAGCCAAAATACAAATAAATATTTTTTAATTTATTCCTGCTAAGGACTTCTTTAATTATTATTCCGTTAAATGAATTTATTGGGTTCAGATAGATAGTAGCATTAGGGAATAAATTTTTAATGTTTTTTAAATATAACTCTATATTATTTATAGTATTATTAAAGTTAATATTAAGAATAATTTTATTAGTTTTTAATAAAAGTTTATTTATTAGATTAGTAATATAGCCTTCAGTATTATCAAATTTAAAAATATAATCACCTAAACTAATATATGATAGTGAGTTTATATCTAGTTCAATATTAGGAGTATTTAAAAAACTCATTCCGTTAATATTTCTTAGAATGAAGCCATTTTCTAATTTATTATTCTTCATTATATCAAGTTGTGTTTTTAAATTAAAATTACAAAAGTCTAAGTAGTAGTTAACTTGCATACTTACTCCACTCATATAAAAGAATACTGCTTGCGACAGCTGCATTAAGGGATTCTAAATTATAGGTTTTAATTGATATCTTTTTATCTATATATGCTACTAGCTCAGGAGAAATCCCATTACCTTCATTACCAATAATTAAGGCAATTTTTTTATTATTAAATATATCAAAACTACAATCAATATTATTATATGGAAATGTTCCTAAGATAAGATAACCATTATCTTTAAGATTTTTAATTTCATCTACTAAATTGGTTCTTTTATGAGTAATATAAAAAAGTCCTCCTTGAGAGGCTCTAATAACTTTATCATTATAAATATCAACACTGTTATTACTCATAATAAGCGAAGTAATATTAAACGAAACCATAGAGCGAATAATAGCACCTAGATTATCTGGATTTTGAATATTATCTAAAATTAGTATTTTATTATCGTAGTTAAAAGTATGATTTTTTTTCATAACTATAATAGGATCAATGGGAGTAATAGTTTGAGCAAATGCTTTTATTATTTTCTCATTTACCTTAATTGTAGCAATTTTTTCATCAGTTGAAATAATATCTTTTATGAGCGTTTTATCACTAATCTCATTTAATTGTTTTAAGCCATATACTAAAAAAAGATTATCTAAATCTCTAAATTTTTTATCTTTTAGTTTTAAATATTTTTTTATTATAGGGTTTTCTAAAGAGTTAATCTCTTGCATTGCTAATGGCCTCTAGAAAATCAAGCCCTTTATTTTTTAGTCTGATAGGCTTATTTATAGATACATTAAGTTGTGTAATTTTAGGAAGGATATTATTTATTATTTGTTCGTAGTCAATTAAACTTTCAAAATATTCAGCCTTACTAATTTTTGGCTTAGTAGTAGGTCTTTTAGGTAAATAGGCTGTGCAACAATCATTAAAAGGGATAATAGATGTATTATAAGTATTATATTTATTTGCTAGAGTAATAATCATATCTTTATCCATAGTAGCCAGAGGTCTTATTATAGTTTTGCTAATAACATTATCAATTGAATAAATACTTTCTAGTGTTTGCGATGCAACCTGACCAATTGAATCACCAGTTGATAGAATATCAATTTTTTTAGTATTTGCAAAACGCTCAGCAATACGATACATCATACGACGCATTATGTTAATAATGTATTGATCATCTATTTTTTTAATTATTTCTTGATGAAGTTCTTTAAAAGGAACTACAAATAAAGTGATTTCTTCATTAGGAGTAAATTTGGCAATTTCTTCGCAAAGGGTAATTACTTTATCAAGACCTTCAAGTGGAGTTAGGGGAGATGATTCAAAATGAATTAGGGAAAGATTTACTCCTTTTCTAAGAAGTTCAATTGCAGCCACTGGAGAATCTAGACCACCGCTAATAAAATGAAGCATCATAGATTGACTATTTGAAGGAAATCCTCCTAGAAGTTTAATTTTATCAAAATAAACTAGGACTTTATTATTTGCTAAAAGTTCAAAGTGCATTATCTTATCTGGTTTAGTTAGTGAAATATTAAGATTTGTGTTTTTGGTAAATATTAGTTTAGCCATTTTTAGAGAAAACTCCTGTGAAGTATAGGGGATAGTTTTATCTTTTCTTTTAGTTTCTATTTTAAATGATTTAGTGTTGTCGTAATCTTTTAATAATTTAAGTGATATATCAAGTAGTTCGCTATCATTATTATTTACTAGATAGCCTAGTGAGTAAGAGTAAAGTCCTGGGATATGAAATAGTTTATCTATAATCAAAGATAAAATATTATCGTTAAAATTAGAGATAATTAAATGTTCATGTTTTTGTTTAAATACTAAATCCATACCTTTAAAAGAGCGTGTTAAATGATTAGAAAGACGGGCTTTAAAATCTTTTAAATTCTTTCCTTTAAGCATCATTTCACCATATCTTACGATAACTATTTTTTCCATAACTACTCCTTTATAGCATATATTTAATATTTTATTTATTTTATGATAGAATATTATTACACGGCGAGTGTGGCGAAGCGGTTAACGCACCAGATTGTGGCTCTGGCATTCGTGGGTTCGATCCCCATCACTCGCCGTTTTTTTATTTTAGTAGTATTCTTCTTGATTGTTTTGAGGAACTCCGTTAGGTTTTTTGTAAGGAATACCTAAAATCTCAGCACGCGTTTTTCTTGCTAGGAAAAGAAATCCTACAAACATAAGGCCGGGTACTACAATACCAATAAGAATAAAAAGAGGAATAATTAAGCCTAGGCGTAAAGCAGTAATTGCCGAAAAAACTGCGATAATTAATAAGATGACCTCAACTACTATTAATATACCAATAAGGCCAATATATGGATAAATAAATTTTGCACTAAAGCCATCTAATTTTGGCATAGTTAGTTTCATCTCTTTGTAGGTTTGTGGTTTAAATAGTGAGATAAAACTAAAATCAAGTTCTGTGCTAGCTTTATATAAATCTTTGAATGCGTCTTTATTAATAATAGAAAATATTAAAAGCGTAAATGCCACAATAAAGGCAATACTGTAAAGATATAAACCCATTTTTGCTCGGGCATAATTATTTAACATTTTGCTACCTCACATTCTTAAATTTTGATAGTAGTCGTACTACTTCATCTTTAATCCCTTTAAGGGTATTTTCTTCGTCTTTATTTTTAAATGCTCGATCAATTAACTGCGCAATAGTTTTCATTTCTTCTTCACGCATCCCTAATGATGTTATTGCAGGAGTACCTATTCTGATACCGCTTGTTTTTTTAGGAGGTTCGGTATCAAAAGGAATAGCGTTTTTATTAACAGTAATATTAACTTTAGCTAATATATTTTCAGCCTCTAGACCAGTAATATTAAGTTTTGATTTAATATCAACTAAAAGCAAATGATTATCAGTTCCACCGGTAATAATACGATAGCCCATTTTGGTTAAATTAAGTGCTAGGGCTTTTGCGTTGTTAACTACTTGTTTTTGATATTCGATAAAATCTTTGCTAAGTGCCTCACCAAAAGCAATTGCCTTAGCAGCGATAACATGCATAAGGGGACCTCCTTGAATTCCGGGGAAGATGGCTTTATCTATTTTTTTAGCAATTTCTTCGTTATTTGTAAGAATTATTCCTCCACGAGGACCGCGCAAAGTTTTATGTGTCGTTGATGTTACAACATCTGCATAAGGAAGAGGTGATGGATGCAAACCGGCTGCAACAAGACCTGCAATATGAGCCATGTCAACTAAGAGATAAGCACCTACTTCTTTAGCGATGGCACTAAATTTTTTAAAATCAATTATTCTAGGATATGCACTTGCACCAGCAACAATAAGTTTTGGTTTTAATATTTGGGCCATTTTTTTAATTTCTTTATAATCAAGCTCATTTGTTTTTTTAGATACGCCATAACTATAGGAGCGATAGTATTTACCAGAAAAGTTAATGTTATAGCCATGGGTTAAATGCCCCCCCGCATCTAAAGACATACCTAAAATTACATCACCTGGTTTTAAAAGAGCATAATAAACAGCAGCATTAGCCTGTGAACCACTATGTGCTTGAACATTTGCATAAGCGGCATTAAATAGTTTTTTTAATCTCTCGATTGCTTCTGCCTCAATTTTATCTACATTTTCACAACCACCATAATATCTTGCTCCAGGATAACCTTCAGCATATTTATTAGTAAGAATGGAGCCTTGGGCTTTTAACACATTTTGAGATACGTAGTTTTCAGAAGCAATTAGTTCTAAATTACTAGATTGCCTTTTTTTTTCTTCAGTTATATATTGAAAAATAATGTCTTCGGTAGCCATATTATTTGACATTATGGAAGATCTCTTGGATATCATCAAGGTCTTCTAACATTGTATACATTTTTTGAAATATTTCTTCTTGTTCACTATTTAGTTCAACTTGAGTATGGGGGATATAAACAAGGTCTGCTGAAATTATTTCTGCTTTATCTGTAAGTGTTTTTTTAGCAGCAGCATAATCTTTTATTTCAAACTCAATTTCTAAAATATCATCTTGCATTCTTAAATCAAGGGGTTCAATGTTATTATTAATTAATAACTCCAGTGCACTTTCTTCGTTGATATTTTTTAGTTCAAATAGTGCAACATGACGAAATTGATGCATAACAGAACCATTAACACCAAGTTTTGCTTCTGTTTTATTAAAAACTGCTCTTATTTCTGAATAAGTTCTATTTGTATTATCAGTTAGTGTTTCTATAATAATATTTGAACCACCTACGCCAAAACCTTCGTAGGTAACATGGTCATAGTTTTCTGTATCATTTGATGTAGCCTTTTTAATGGCTCTATCAATTATATCGTTTGGGACTTGGTCTTTTTTAGCTTTTTCTATTACTCTTTGCAGCTCAGAGTTCATTTGAGGATCTTGACCATTTCTAGCAGCGACATATATCTCACGACCATATTTTGAATATACTTTTGTTTTAGCCTGTGATGATTTTTCCATTTTAAATTTTCTTACTTCATAAGCTCTTCCCATAATTTATTCTCCTTTAAAAACTTGATTGTATTTTTTCATACTTAAATTTATTATCTCTTTTGCTTCCTTAGGGCCTGAAATAGAAATAATATGAGTATTTAGTCCTTCGAGATTTTTATAAACTTCAAAAAAATGTTGCATCTCATCTAACATATGATTAGGAAGTTTTGAGATGTCTTTATATTTAGTATAAGTTGGATCTCCGAAAGGGATAGCAATAATTTTTTCATCTTGTTCTTCATTATCTACCATCTTAATTACACCGATAGGATAACATTTAACTAAACTCATAGGTTCAAGGTCTTCTTGACAAATTACTAAAACATCAAGGGGGTCATTATCAGAAGCAAGTGTTCGAGGGATAAAACCGTAGTTAGCAGGATAGTGAGTTGAAGTATATAAAACTCGATCGAGAATAATTAAGCCAGTTTCTTTATCTAGTTCATATTTCTTTTTAGAGCCTTTAGAGATTTCAATTACTGCAATAAAGTCGTCAGTTGAAATTCTTTTAGGATCGATATTATGCCAAATATTCATTTAATCCTCCATCAAATAATATTTCTTGTAAACGGTGAATACGTTTTCTAGAAGCGCATTTACGGTCATAGGACCTACTCCACCAGGAACTGGAGTTATATATGCTACTTTTTTATATAAGTTAGGATAGTCAGTATCACCTACAATTTTACTATTTTCAAGTCGATTTATCCCAACATCTAAAATAATGGCTTTTTTAGAAACCATATCCTTAGTAATTAAATTAGGTTTGCCTACTGCTACAATTATTAAATCTGCCTTTTTAGTTAGGGATTTTAAATTTTTAGTTAACTTGTGAGCAACTTGAATTGTAGCACCTCTTTCTAAAAGAATTCTTGAAATTGGGAGTCCAACAATTAAAGAGGCTCCGATGATTAAGCAATTCATGCCGCAAACATCAACTTTGTAATGATCTAAAAGATTAATAATTCCCAAAGGAGTCGCTGAAAGAATTCGCTCGCGACCTTGGAATAAATAACCTTGATGTATAACGGAAAAGCCATCAACATCTTTTTGATAAGAAATTAGGTCAAGATATCTTGCTTGATTAAACTTATTAGGTAGAGGAAGTTGGATAATAATACCATCAACGCTAGCATCGTTATTTATTTTTATAATATTTTCCTCAAGAACTTTATCATCTATATTTTCATCATAAGAAAATAAAGTAGCCTTAATTCCTACTTCGTTTGCTTGTTTTATCTTATGTTTAATATATATTTCACTAGCCTTATTAGTCCCTATGTTTATAATTGCTAAATGGGGTTTTCTTAATTTAGAATCAAGGGCACTAATTTTTTCTTTAAGAACTTGATTTCTTTTTTGAGCTAGTGTAAGACCATCAAGAATCATTAAATTCCTTTTAATTCAATTGTTTGAAATCTATTCTTACCAAAAGATATAATAGAGATTTCACACTCTAAAAAATCTTCAAGATTTTTAACGAATTTTAAAACAGTTTTAGGTACATCTTTTAGCTTTTTAACTTTAGTTAAATCACTTTCCCAGCCTTTTAGTTCCACATAGTTAGGAACTACCTCAGATAGATCAGTAAGCTCAGATGGAAAATCTGATAATTCACATCCTTTATAATTATACGATGTACAAACTTTGATTTTCTCAAGGCCAGTTAAAGTATCAAGAAAAGTTAGGGCAATTTTAGTTATTCCATTAACTTTAATAAGATATCTTAGTAAAACAGTATCAAGCCAATAAATATGATTATATGATTTTGTCTTAGCAGAATATTCTTCACCATAGTTAAGAAAATGATTAATTGTTTGCTCATTTGCTACTTTTGTTGGGAGATTGATGTCTTCTTTCGAAGAAAGAAAAGTCTTGATCACACCAATAGTTTCACTAAATAATTTTCTATTAATTGATTTAACATTAGTAGCCTCAAGGATTTTATTACTATCAGGTAGAAAGTATGGAAGAATTGAAGTAGAGCCTTCAAGAATTACTTTATCCTCATCATTAGCACTTGCTACTAATAAATTAGTATCACATAAATAAGGGCGTAGTTTAATTGCATAACTATTTAGTAAATCATAGATATAACTTACTTCGAATAATTCTTTATTTTTTTCCTGAAGTAGTTTATTTTTTTCTCTAACAATTCTTTTAACAGTAGATAATAAATTGTCTTTGTATAATTCTTTTAACTGAATTGCCTGATTATGAAGGATGTCTTCTTTCAATTGATTAAGTGGATCTTTTAAACCTGCATGCCATGGGAGATAAAAAAAACAATCAAATGATATTTTCAGGTTATCAGAAGTAATATTATCATTATCAATTACTTTAATAATATAATTTAGATCTAAAAAAACATTATTTGTAATAATCTTAACTGCTTTATTAAAGCCACTTGGAAGATAGATAAAAGATTTAAAAGTATCTTTGTCTAGATATACAGTATGATTTTCACCAATAGTGTTAGTATCTCTTATTACATATTTAGCATCGGTTGATAAAAAATCGCTTATTTTAGCTTTCCCTTCATTTCCACAGCCTAGGCCGATTATTTCAATTGCTTTCATTTAATCACATCCTATCTCTATAATTATATCATTTTTTAGGTAAAAGAATAAAAACTCTATTAAAAAGATAACTTTATAAAAATAATTTTATTATTTTAGTCTTGATAATTAAATATTTATCTATAAGTTATGCTATACTTAGATTATGATATTACTTGTAGGCGCAAGCGCTAGTGGCAAAACTGAATTAGCAAAATATCTTGTTGAATACTACTCTTTTAGAAAAACCATCACTTCAACAACGAGAAAAATTCGCTTTAATGAAACTAATGATGTAGATTATCATTTTTTAAGTGATGATGATTTTGTTGATAAATTAAAAACAGATTCTTTTTTAGAATATACAACATATAATAATAGCTATTATGGATTATTAAAAAGTGATATTCGAAGCGATGGAGTGGTTATTCTAGAACCAAGTGGAGCAAATAAATTAATTAACTATTTAGCAGAAAAAGATTTATTTGTAGTTTATATTGAAGCAAATAAAGACACAAGAGGAAAAAGAATGTTGGCAAGGCTTGATAATAAAAAAGATATTGAAAAAAGAATTGAGTTAGATAATGAATTGTTTACTCCTTCTAAATTAGATAGGATAGATTTAATTTTAAATAATGATAATACTACAATAATAGACCTTGCTAAAAAAGTACACGAAGAATATATAAAGCATACAAAATAAAAAGCATCTGATAGATAGTTAGTCTTATTAGATGCTTTTGTTTTTATAGCTCCTATGATTATGTTATATGATGTTTTAATTTATTATTTATAAATTATAAAATTATTGTTCTAATAAAATAGGTATTTGCAAATCGAGAGAAATTTCTTCGTATAAATCATTTAATGTTTTAAACTCAAGGTTATTTTTAATATTTAGATCATCAATTGTTTGGTTAATTTCTTCAAGCTGTTCTTCAGTACAAGATTGTTTATTTTGCATAGCATCTAGTATATATTCATATGCTTTTGCAAGGGGTGAGTTCATTAAATCAGCTGGTAGTTTCATTACGTCCGAATAATATGCAAGAAATTCATTTAGCAAAAATAAATAGTTTAACTCAGTATGCATTTTATTAAGATTATCTAGTGTTTTATAATCTTTTAAATAATCATCAATAATTTGAATACTATCTCTTAGTTCTTCAAAGCCTGCAGCAAAAAATTGTGCAGGTTCAGGATCATCAACTAAAAGGACTTCTTCATAATTTGAAGCGATATAGTTTAATACAGTAGGAATTGCTTCAAATGATTTTCTTAACATAGGATAATTAAAGATAGATTTAATCTTTTGAAGGTTAGTTTTAAAATAATTTTCGTAGGCTATTACTATAGCAGTTATTTCTTCTTTAGTAGTCATTATTTTGCTTTAGCAATTGAACCAAATAATGTTAGTTTTTCCTTAACTACATCCTTGCATGCTGCCATACCAGGTTTTAGTACTTTTCTTGGGTCAAAGCCTTTTCCTTTTTGATCAAGGCCTTCTTCAAAATAGCCTCTTGTAGCCTTTGCAAATGCAACTTGAAGTTCTGTATTAACGTTTATTTTTGAAATACCTAATGATATAGCCTTACTAATTTGCTCTGCAGGAATACCAGTTCCTCCGTGTAGTACTAATGGGATATTATTAGTAGCCTCATTAATTTCTGCTAATTTTTCAAAATTAAGACCGGCCCAATTTTCAGGATATAAGCCGTGGATATTACCAATTCCAGCAGCTAAAAAATCTATTCCAGTTGCTACTAATTCCTTAGCTTGATTAGCATCAGCAAGTTCACCTACAGAAGCAACACCATCTTCTTCGCCACCAATACCACCTACTTCAGCTTCAACTGATACTTTATTTTTTTTAGCCAGTTTTACAATTTGTTTAGTTTTTGCTAGGTTTTCATCAAATGGAAGTGATGAACCATCAAACATAACTGAGCTAAATCCTGCTTTAATTGCATTAATAGCTCCTTCATAGCTTCCGTGGTCTAAATGGATGGCAACGGGAACAGTAATACCTAATTCTTTATCCATAGTTCTAACTAAGTTAGCAACAATCTCAAAGCCTCCCATGTACTTAACTGCACCTTCAGATACTCCAACAATTACAGGACTATTTAGTTCTTGAGCAGTTTCTAAAATTGCTTTAGTCCATTCAAGGTTATTTGTATTAATATGCGCTACGGCATATTTATTTTTTTTTGCTAATAATAGCATCTCTTTTGCATTTTTAATCATTATTTATCTTCCTTTCTTTTATTCTTAATAATGGCTTTAATTAGTGCAACGAATATAGGGTGGGCTCTAAGAGGACGTGATAGATATTCTGGATGAAATTGCACACCTAAATAAAAATCTTTTCCTGTATCTGATACTGAATAAGGAATATTAGTATCAGAATCAATTGCATTTATCATTAGTTCTTGATTATTAAACTTATTTAAATATTGCGGATTAAATCCGTATTCAAATCTAAATCTTTCGCTTATAGTTTCTTTTTTATAAATAGTATTTAATAAAGAGTTTTTAATAAGTTCTATTTTGTACTGTCCAATAAGCGGAGTAGTTCTTTTAACAAAGATATTTTTCTTAATAGGATCTTTAATAAATTCTTCACTAGATACATCAAGGCCTAACTTATTTTGGAAATATTCGATAATCATCAATTCATGTCCTAGACATATCCCTAGAGTAGGGATATTATTTTCTCTTAGGTATTTAAGAGCCTCAAGTTCATTAGACGGAGTTTTATTAGAATAACCACCTGGGATAATAACACCATCTGTATTTGATAGTGCTTTTATTAAATCTATCTTAGTTGTTTTTTGGGAGTTAATCCAATTAAATTTTATTAGTTTATTTAGTTCATAGCCAGCATGTTTACACGCTTCAACAATTGATAAGTAAGCATCATGAAGAGCAATGTAAGGACCTATAATTGTAAGGGTAATTTCATCTTTTAAGTTGTTAATTTTATTAATTAGGTTCTCCCATGAAGAGATATCAAAATCTTTATTTTTAGATAGATTAAAATGTTTAAGAATTCTTTCATCTACTTTTTGAGCCCTTAAATTAGGGATAATATCAAATAGATTTTGGCAATCAACAGCCTCGATAATATCTTCTTCTGAAACACCGCAAAAATCACTAATTTTTTCTTTCACTTTAGTATTAATTGCTTGCTCGCTTCTAAGAATTAACATATTAGGATTAATACCAAGTGACCTAAGGGTATTAACACTATGCTGAGTTGGTTTGGTTTTGATTTCTTTAGCTGCTCTTAAATAAGGAAGTAGTGTTGCATGGATATAGAGAACATTTTCTTCACCAACAGTTCTTTTAAACTGTCTTATTGCTTCAATAAATGCAAGTGATTCGATATCACCAACAGTTCCTCCAATTTCGGTAATAATAACATCTGCCTTAGATTGCTCTGCAGTTTCAAGTAAATAATTTTGAATATAATCAGTTATATGAGGAATAACTTGAATGGTTTTGCCATCATATAAATTATTTCTCTCTTTTTCTAAAACTTCTTTATAAATCCGTCCACTAGTAAGGGAGGCATACTTGGTTAAGTTAGTATCAATTAGTCTTTCGTAGTGGCCCAAATCAAGATCTGTTTCGGCGCCATCTTGAGTAACAAATACTTCACCATGTTGAAGTGGTGATAAAAGAGATGCATCTATATTAAGATATGGATCGAATTTTTGCATATAAACTTTTAGTTTATGGGCTTTAAGTAGTGCGCCAATTCCTGCTGCAGATAATCCTTTTCCAAGTGATGACACTACGCCCCCAGTAATAAAAATAAATTTTGTTTTCATACTAGTATTTTATCATTATTGGATAATTTATTTAATGATTAGTATTTAACTTGTTAATAAATCAAAATTAAGTAAGAATAATAATAAACAATAATTAAAAATTAGCTATTCCTAGGAATTTATGGATAAATGTTTTTAAACTTATAACTGGTTTATTATTTTATCGGAAAATTGAAATATTATTTTTTATTTCTGAATAATTATTTAGTTCTTTATTTATTTATTTTTCCTAACTTTAATTACTGCATTAGTATTTGATAGTGCGTTATATTCAACGATTGTCTTATTGGAAACTGAAATAGTTTTCAATGAATAGCAATGAGCTAGTGCCCATTCGCCAATATAAGTAATTGAATGTGGAAAAACGATATTTTTTAGTGAACTACAATTTGTAAAACATGATTTTGATATTTTAATAACATTGTTTAAATTAATTTCGGTCATTTCTGAACAGCCTGAAAATGCGCCACGTTCAAGAATTTTAACTCGTGCATCTATCTCTATTTTTCCTTTTGCTTTCCATGAAGGATAGCAAACTAATTTAGACATATCAGCAGTGTACAAGACATTATTAACTACTTTATAGTATGTGCTATTTGATTCGAAAATTATATTTGAACACCCCACAAAAGGATTATAACCAATATCTTTTAAAGAAGAAGGAAATATAATTTTTTTAATTCCTTTACAATTCCAAAATGAATTTCTATTTATAGACTCTATTCCATTTAATAGTTCTAATTTATCAGTTTTAATCCCATTTAAAGCACCAACAACTTGAGTTTTAAAGCCATTATATATAACATTATCTTTAATATAGTATGTTTTAGAGTTATTAACTAATTCTAATTTAGAGCAGCCAGAAAAAGGATTATTTTCCATTTTTTTAAGACTTTTAGGAATAGTAATTTTTTCTAGATTATCGCATAAATAAAAAGCATGCTTACATATTACTTCAACACTATTAGGAATAACAAATTCCTTGTCGATAGATTTAATAGCATAATAAATAAGAGTTTTTTTATCTTTAGTATAAAGAGCATTATTTTCATAAATATAATGGTTAGAGTGATTATCTATATCTATCATTGGACATCCTGCAAAGGGGTTATTTCCCATAAGGCTAACATTTTTAGGTATATTTACTTTTTTTAAATTTTTACAATTATAGAAAGTATCTCCACCTAGATTAGTTAAACTATCAGGTAAAACAACTTCTTCTATATACTGATTATCCCCAAAAGATGAAGACTCTAATTCTTCAATACCGTTAGGTACTATAACTTTCTTATCCTTACCGATATATCTTAAAACTCTATTTTCTTCAATTTCAAAAGAGTTATTATTATATATTTTATTTTGTTTCTTTCTTAATTCTGTTGAACTATTTTCGAATAGTCCCCAGTCATAAATTTGATAATTATTAATTTTAGTTCTATGTTCTAAAACCCCGCTAATTAGTCTTGATTTATATAAAACTTCATTTTTATTTAATTTATTAGTGTTAAACTCATCATCCCAGTCAATAAACTTAATTATGTAGCCTTTAAATAAAAGTTCACTGTTTTCATTAATTAGTGAAAAGTTATTCATATTAAATCCTAATTCTAGTAATCTGTTAATACATTCAATTTTTACAAATGACTCTTTAGTATTAAGTAAAAATACTTCTTTATCATTTATAAAAACTTTTTGATTATTGGCATAGATTTTAATAATAGTTTTATCCTTATAAATTTTTGTATAGATATCAGGCTCATATTCAAAAAACCGCATCGCAGTATATAATGCGGTAAACTTCATATCTTTACTTATTCGTAGTTCACTTAAGTTATTTGGTTTCATTTAATTTTGAAATAATTATGTCTACAATATTTTCTGGGGTAAGATTGGTAGTATCAATTTTCATAAATGGAAAATTATTTCTTTTACAAAAAGTTATCATTTTATTATAAATTTCTTCACTATGATTAGCGCGTGGTATATCTTTGTCATTAGGGTCTCTTGATTTTAGTCTTTTAATTATCTCGTCTTTAGTGGCATAAAGAATAAATGTATATTTAGGAGTGCCTATTTTTTTTAAAACTAATTGATAAACATCTTCATTGTAATCAGTACCACTCCAGGCGTAGTTAGACGCTAAGTGTCTATCTGTAATTATATTCTTATTATTAAACAAATCATACATGTAAATACTTCCTAAAGAATAAAACAATGAAGTGAAGTTTCTATTAAGATTTCCATTAACTTTTTTTGCGATTTTTTGATAGATATCAATTGCTTTTATTTCTTCAAATAAATCATTAAATAAATAATGAAGAGGTTTTTCTATGAATTTAAAATTTAATTTAGCTGCTAATAATTTGCATATAGTAGACTTGCCAACTCCATCCATTCCTTCAATTGATATATGGTTCATTTTTATTTATCTCCTTTAATTTTATCATTTCATCAAGTGTAACAGGTTCGAAGTTTGTAACATCAACACCAGCGTTAAATCCTTTTTTATCTTTGAAATAGTCTTTAATTTGCATATAGGCGAAATCATTTTCTTTTGTTTTATTATGAATGTGTCCATAAACATGGTATCCACCACGACTAAACTCCATCCAATCCATAACAGGATAATGACATAAAAATACATTACGATTATTATCTTTAATTAGTTTCATATATTCTATGGATTCGAAGATGTTTGATTTTTTAATATTATCTAATAACAAAAGATCGTGATTACCAATAATTAAGTGTTTAATACCATTTAGTCTTTTAAAAATTTTTATAACATCACTATAGTAGTCTTCGGCTATATCTCCTAGAACATATACAGTATCTGTTTTATTGACCTTATTATTCCATCGTTTAATTATTTCATCTTGGAAGTGATTTAAATTTATAAATGGACGTTTACATTTATCGAAAACTCGTTGATCTCCAAAATGAATATCAGATATATAGTAAATCATTAGTTAGCCTTTCTTTTTTTACTTTCTTTGTTTTTACCAGAAGTAAAGCCTGCTTGGTCTTCAAGATAGCCTGATACCCTTCTAATTCTTTTGATATTTTTACTATTACATTTAAAACACTTATCAAAAGTTCCAGTTGTACCACAGTCCAAACATATGTCTGATAGAAAATTAAAACCAAGATAATGAACCCCTGCATTTGTCGCGATTTCTATTAACTCATTAAGGCCTTCAAAATTTCCTATTGGTGCTTCTGGTAATTCAACATAAGATATACAACCTCCGTTAGAATATAAGTGGAGTGGACCTTCTAATTCTAATTTTTTATATGTAGGTAGTTTGCTATCTACATCAATATGAAAAGAATTTGTATAAAATCCTTTTTTAAGAACGTGAGATTTATATATTTTTTTATCAATATCAACAAATCGTCCGCTGATAAGTTCTCCACTTGTAGCTAATAGTGAAAAGTTTAGATTATATTTATCGCGTATTTCATCGATATATTTTCTCATAAAGATAACTATATCTACTGCGAGACTGTGTAATTCTTTATTATCTTGTTTCCAGTATTTATTACCTGTTAAAATTTCTATGGTTTCAGATAAACCTATAAAGCCAATTGAAAGTGTACCATGTTTGAAAACTTCACTTAACCCTAATTTATTTATATCCTTACACCATAGTTTATATTCTCTATTTGTAGGGAATAAGCTAATATCAGATTTAATAGTCTTTTCATATCTATCTATAAGAATATCTTTTGTATGACTGGCTACTTCAAGCCATCTTTTTTTAAATTCTTTAATTTGATCATCGGCCTTTAGGGATTCGAAAGCAATTCTTGGAAGATTAATGGAAATATTACAGATATTTCCTCTACCTATGGCTCCCTTTTTTCCAAAAATATCATCTACAACTCTTGTCCTACAGCCCATAATAGAAAGTTGCTCAGGATTAATATTCTTATCTGCCTCACAATCGCATAATAAATAAGTAGGTATCATTTTTTTAGCAGTGCATAATAGTGCTTTGCATAATAAATCATAATTTTTGTCAGTCGAATATCTAGATATACCTTTGTGAACTTTAAAGACAATATTTGGCTTATAAATTAAATTTCCTATATTTTGAAAACACTCAATGAAAGTAGATGTTAAAAATCTTGCAAATTCAGTTGTTCCTAAACCAACATTAAATGTCACATAATAACTTGTTTTACCCATGCGAGTATGAATATTATTACACCATAAAATAAGTGATTTTTTTGATCCTTTAAATATATTTATGTGATTTTCGTATGTGATATTAAGGTTTGTAAATATGGTTGCAAAATCTTTATCAAAATTAGCAAAGGCCATCCCACCACTTTGTTCATTTCCTACTTTTGAAAGTAGTTCTTTTATAAAATCAAAAACATTAATTATTTTTTCTTCGTCATTAAAATTTTCAAATTTTTCATATGGAAATGCCTGTAATATGTCAAAGGTAAGGCAATTATAAGTTAAACCATATGCATCTAAATCATGAATATGAATATAACCTTCTTTATGCAGATTAGACCATTGGGGGTTGATATCACGAAGGATTTGCTCTTTAACTTTCTTTTCTCCTATAGAATGAATTTCTCCTATATAGCTTTTCCTATCAGCAGCATTTTCTCTTTCATTGTTTATTTTCATTTTTCACCTCAATAAATTCTTGATTCAACGAACCAAGATACGGTTTGGTTGTAGTTAATTGTTCTTTGATAAATGGCCCTGTTTTTATATATTTTAGATATTTAAGAATTTCTTTAGGTACATCTTTGTAGCTATGTCCAGTATAAAGACATAAGTCAAAATCTTTAAGTTCTTCAAGTAATTCAATAAGAGCATCTTTTTGTAGAAGAGGTTCGCCGCCACTTATAGTTAACTTTTTATTTATTGATAATGCTCTTATTTTTTTAGAAAGTTCTGATACCTCAATGTTGTGTCCCCTAGTTATATCCCAAGTGGCTTTGTTGTGACACCCTTTACATTTAATATCACATCCTTGAAGAAATAACACATCACGATAGCCAGGACCATCACATAATGATTTATTTTTCAAAATTGAATTATAAAAAATTTTACCCATTTATAACAAGCTTTTTAGATTATCATAAACTTCATTTATTGCTTCAATATAACATTTAAACGAAGGATAATACTTATCATTTGATTTTAAATAATGATTTCTCTTTATTAAATATGTATTCCTTAAGCAAGACCATTTATTAAAGGTTTTAATGTATTCTATTTTTTCTTCTAAATTATTAGATTTAGGGATTAAATTCCAGAACCACTTATCGTTTTTTGTATTGCCAGTTTTTAGATGGATTAGGCGATGTGAGCCATACTCATCATTTTTTATTATGGCTAAATCTATAGTATCTATAGTAAAATAAGGATTAGTTTTATTATCAATATAAATAGGTTTAGTTGTAAGAGCAGAAGTAGAATCATTTATATTTTCTGGATTCCGTGAATTTATTATCTCATTAAAATTTTTTCTAATAAATTCTTTTATTTTATAACAGTCATTAATATCTCCGCTGCATTCAGTAATATGTAAACTGAAATCAAGATCAATAGGATTATTTCCGTTTTGAGTTATTAAATTTTTAGCACTGCTACCAATTAATTCTTTTTTTACATAAAGATATTTAGATGAGTTTATTTTTAAACAAAGTTGATTTACTATTTCATGTCCTATTCTTTTTATTCTGTTTAAATAGTCTTTATCTTTAATAAATTGATACATTATTACACTCCTTTGTTTATATTGTGTGATATTCTAAAAAATATCATAATAGTGTATCATTTTTTTTTTTTTTTCAAGTAATACGACTTGTAAATATTAATTAAACATAAACATTTATTTATTATGTAAAAAAAACTTATATTTTTTATCAATATAAGTTATTATGCTTTTATCAGTTTTATCATCTTAACTTTTAGAAATTTTAAAAGAAATTATGTTAATTATTAACTAAATTTAAAGGTTCTATAATTTAATTAGCTGTTTAATAATTTTTTGATGTAGTGTATCTCTAATAATAGCGTTATCATCAAAAGCAAAGCTAAAAGATGGAGTTGTTATTTTATCTAGTTCTTTTTCATTAAAGAGAGAAAATAGATAAAAACTCATTAAAATCTAGTATTTGTACTTTGTTTTTTATTACATTTATTTGATTAGTTCACTTTTCAATTAAGATATCATTTTTAATACTACCATCTATATGTGATTGTTTATATTTTACTATCGTATTGGCTTCTTTTAAATTTGTAGTAAATTTTCCACCATAATCTATAATAAGTTGAACTAAGTTTAGTGTTTGTCTTAGATGTTCACTTGTATAAGTGGGACTAATAAATATAATTAAATCTTTTAATGTATTATCTCTTTTGCTTAATTTTAGATTATCTAAAAACAGATTAAAAATTTTTTTAGAATAACACCAAGTTTTTAATCCTAGTACATTACAATTAGCTAAATTAGTAATGGTATTTAAAAATTTTCTCTCTTGCCGTTTTATAACTTTTTCATATGATGCTATATTATAATTTTTGGTACTGTCCTTAGCAGTGGGATTTAATTTTATGATTTCTTCTAAATTTATGTTTTGTATATTAAGAAGTGTTTTTAAAATAAGCATAGTATTATAAGCATCAGCTAGCACGTCATGCTCTTTATTTATCCCAGTTATATTAAGCGCCTCTAAAATTTTTACTACTGATTTATCGTTAGTTTCTTTCGCATAGTTTTTATAGAATGTCTTAATATCATAAAAGACAAAATCAAGACTTGGTAATTTATAACGGATACATTCATCATTTATTGCTAAAACATCTTGAGCAGTAGTGTGACCGAAAATAAAATCAACCTTAGAAAATATTCTTTTAATTCTTTGATAATAAGTAGGAAATGGCGCCCGATTAAGATATTCAGATATTTTTCTAGTTAGTATAGTAGATACTACTTTATGATCCCAAGCCTTAATACTTATATTAGGGTTAATGATTATATTATCTTTTTCTATAACTTTAAAATTTTCATTTGTAATTAGATAACCAAACTCGCATATTTTAATTGAACCATTAAATGAGTTAGCAAATTCTAAATCTAAGAATAAATACTTCATTATTACTCCAATCTATAAAAGTTATATAAAATTCTCTTTTAAATATTATAGCATCTTTAATTTCTTATAATAAATTATTGTAATTCGATGATTATTTGTGTTAGATTGGTTCTTCTCCAATGTTTATGGTTTAGCCTTTTACCATAAACTTTGAACTTGAGCCTAAAAAATAACCCCCTTAATTGATATTCAACTTTAGGGGGTCATTTCAAAATAAGATAAAGTATTTCTATTTTAGTGATTCTATAAATTCATTTCTTTGTTTAAGACTAGTAATTAAGGTAAAGTTATTTTTTTCATCTTTTTTTATTACTTTAGGAAGGTTTTCTACAAATGGTTTAACAATACTTTTAACTAAATCAATATTAGATTGTGCTCTAAAACTATTAAGTGTTTTAACTAGCTCGTCTCCTTTTGCGTAAGGATTAGTTGCATCCCAAGCTGCAAGTTTATCTTTATATTCTTGTTTAGCAATCTCTTCACGATATTTTTGCATTGCTTCATCGTATTCTTTCTTAGCATTTCCATAGTAGCTATCAGGTTTTACAGGTCGATATACTTTTGGTTTTTCTTGACAGCCAAACATTTTTGTATATAATTGATTAATTAGTTCACGTGGTTTTAGTTTATCGTGCATTTGATCGTAGACTATACTTGATTTGTGTTTAAATGCATCTGTAGTTAGTATATGCTCATTTTTAAATAATAAATTAAAATAATGAACTAAATAATATTCAAAATGAATAATTGCTTCGGTATATTTATTAGCAGTATCAAGATCAACTGCAGTTTTTTGAGCGTTAAGTGGAAGAACTTTGTTAAAGAACTCTTCAAGGAATTTTAGTAAGACTTCAGCAATTTGATTGATATTAGTAGTATCTATTTGAGATATTGTTTCTCTAGGGTTTGTTTTTCCATCATTTAAAACTTGATCTTTTAAATTTTTAAAGTCTTCGTTTTCTTTAGCTTCTAAATAATTAAGATAATCCTTGTTGGATTTAAAGTCTTGTTCTTCAAATTTAGTCTTGATTTTTTTAATCTCGTTAAGAAAGTCAAATTGGCCTTTCTTATTTTTTATTTCTTGGAAGTATGTTAAATAAGTTGGTAATTGTGCTAGAACTGCTTTCAATGGTTTAGCTTGATTATTTTTATCATATTCTATTTTAAAGTCTATTATAGCTTTAATGAAGTCTTTGATTACATTATAATGTGTCATCATTTCATCATAAGTTTCTTTTAGTAAATCCCGTTTGTCCTTTGATAATTCTTGCCAAGCAGAATAATCAAAAAATTTAGCAGTTACTTTTGTAAATAAACCTTCATATAAAATAGTGCCATCCTTAATAGCGTTTTCATTAGAATTTAATAAGTTCATTAACAATTCAGGCACATATTTTTCACCTATAAGAGGAGCACTAATATAGGTACCCATTTCTCCTTTTAATAAGTCGCCTTTTCTTATGTAGTCAAGATAATCTAGATATTGGGTAATTTTAGCACCATATGGAGCAACAAATTTTAAGTAGTTATCAACCGTATCAAAATCATCATTAACAAATAAGTCTTTTTTGCCATCGATAGTCTTGTAAGCATTATATAGAGTATCGATAGCTAGTCTATCGTGATAAAGTTGGTTTTTAGTAATAGTATAGTTAATTTCTTTAGTAATATATTCATCATCACTATTATAGAAAGTTAGAGTTAATTTATGATTACCTACTTTACTAAATTTATTTATAGTAATGGTTTTATCATTAGTATTAACTGAATAATCTAGTGTTTCTTGATCAGAGACAACTTCAATTTTAGTTGGTTCAAAGTTTTTATATTCAAGAGTAGTTGCTTCTTGTTCGTAAATACTTGCTTCACTATCAGATCCTAGAATCTCGTCATCAGCAACTAATTCATCTTGGTAATATATACTAGGAGTAACTAATTTATATTTATTAGTTATAGTAATATCATCTTTAATAGTAAGGCTAAATTTATTATTAGATATTGTAGGTAAATTTTCAGATGAGCCGTTTATTTCTAAGTTGCTTGTTTTATTTTTTAAATCAATTAGCCTAAATTCAATAGTATCATTTTCTCTAATTGTATTTATATCTAAATTAGGATCTGCTAGCGCTACTCCACTAAGGTTTAATTTGCATATTTTTAATTCTCTATTAACGGCATTTATATCTAGGTCTTTATCTACAGTAAGAGAGAATTTATTATTTTTAATTAGACTAGTTTGGTCAATACCATTAACTAATAGATTTTTAAAAATGTGTTGCTCTGGAGCAGGAGTTATTTCAAATTCAACAACAGTTTTATCTAATACTTTATTAGGGTTAATATTTTCTGTTGTAATTGATACATTAGTTAGGTTAAGTTTATGGAATACAAGATCTTCATATAAAACACTAATAGTTGTGTTAGAAGTTATTTCAATAGTTAATTTATTATCTTTAACTTTATCTAAGTGATTAATACCATTAACTAAAACAGAGATAATTTTCTTGTTTTCTTTTTTAATAAGGGAAAAGGTTAGTGAAGTTTTATCTAAAACGGCATCATTTTGAATACCTTTAGTTTCTAGTTCAACATCAGTAAATGATAATTTATAAGTTTTAGTATATAGTGCAGTAATAGTATGATCTTTTAAAAGGGTATAGCTAAATTTATAATCTTTTACAAGGTTAATGTTTTCGTTATTATCAATTAAAAGCGAGGTTAGTTTATAGCCTTCTTTTTTAGGAATTTGGAACTCTATTTTATTACCAACTACTAATTTAGTAGTATCAATTGTTTTATCAACTAACTCTACATCTTTAAGAGTTAATTTGATAGGTTTGGTTGTTTCTATAAAAGTTGCTTTAATTGCAGTGTCTTTAGTAATAGTGTATTTAAATTTATCATTTGCTACTAAAGTGATTTTTTCTTCATCATTAATAAGTAGTGATGCCAGGCGATAGCCTTCTTTTGTTGGAATGTAGAAAGTATGTTCACTATTATTTAGAGCCTTAAATTCAGTTAAGGTATGATCGGTATCAAGTTTAACATTTTCAAGTTTAACATTATGTAGTTTAGTATAAACTGCTTGGATATTTAGATTTTTTGTAACTTTATATATAAATTTGTTATCTTTAATAAGAGAAAAGTTTTCCTCATTATTTATTAAAAGGCTAGTTAATTGGAAGCCTTCTTTTTGGGGGATGATAAATTCTAGACTAGTTCCTACTTTTACATTTTCTAAATCGATATCCTTATTGATCTCATTATCACTTAAACTTAGACCATCAAGAGAGACTTTAACTAAAACATCATCTTTAATATAACTTAAACGAATAATAGTATTTTCTTTTATGGTTAGACTAAATTTAGAGTCTTTAATTAAGTTAATGTTTTCTTTGTCATTAATTAAAAGTGATTGTGGAGTATAGCCTTCTTTGGCTGGGACAATAAAGTCTAATTTACTACCTTCTTCAACCGCTTGAAGGTCAATATCTTTATTTTCCAGCTCAACTCCACCTAAAAGAGATACTTGATATAAATTTTTAAGTGTTGCTTTAATAGTAGTGTTTTTAACTATTTCATAACTAAATTGGTTATTAACTACACTAGCAGTTATATCTTCATCGTTAGCATATACTTTATCTAGGATAGTATTATCTTTTTTATTAACTTCTAGTTCTAATACTTGGTTCTTTCTAACTTTATTAAGGTCTATATTTTCAGTTAGACAGTTAATATTATCTAGTTGTACTTTAAACGTTTGTTTGCATCCAACTAGTACAAAGGCAAACAAAAATGTAAATAACACAAGAAATATTTTTTTGTTCTTCATAATCTCCTCCTTGACTTTATGCAATATTTTACCATAATTTACCAATATTTAAAAATAAATAACTTTTTTTAATGGCTTTAGATAAATTATCTAAATTTATGCTATACTTTAGATATGAAAAAAGAAATTATAATAGCAAGTATTGCACTAGGATTACAAGTTATCGTATTAGGCCTATCAGGATACCTATCATATTTATACTATATTAAGTTTCAAACTTTAAAACTATTAGACATTCAGGCAATACTAAAGGCTATTTTGGAAGTTAATCAATCTACTAAAGTTGCAGTAATTATTAATGTTTTTAGTCTACCTGCTTTAGCATTATATATTGTCTCAGTTGTATTTGCTTTTAGGCTCCCTAAAAAAAATATAGGTGTTATTTTGATAATTGGATTTTTTATTAATGTTTTAAAAATTGTAGGGCTAATTCTTTTAATTATTGAGTATAATAAAAAGTATAATGAAAATAAAAAAGTTCATAATGAAGACAAAGAAATATACCTTTATAAAGAAACTAAGGAGTAAATAAAGTTAAAATAAAAGGATGCAGTTAAACTGCATCCTTTTTTAGTAAACTCTTTTTTTAGAATATTCAGTATGAAGAAGTTCGTGTGCTAAATGAGAGCCTGGAGTTTTAAAGTATTTATCATAGACATATACTATACTTGGATTTTCATGAGACCTTCTAAGATTTTTCTTACCAAGTTTTGTATCAATTGCATATAATGCTTTTGCTCTTTCAGCGCGAATATCAATTTTATCCCAGTATTTGGCATTAACGATTGGCTGCCCACCACCATTAACACAACCACCACTACAGCCCATAAATTCAATAAAGACATAAGGGCGACCTTCTTTAATACGTTTAAAAATTTCAGGGAATGCTTTAGCACCGTGGACTACAGCAACTAAATATTTATTACCACCAATTTCAATTTCTGCTTCTCTAATATCTTCAAAACCTCTTACTTCTTTAAACTCAATAACATGGCTATCTTCTTGTTCAAGTTTAACTTTAACAGTTCTTAAGGCAGCCTCCATTACTCCACCAGTAGCACCAAAGATTGCGCCTGCACCTGTAAATTTAGCCAGTTTTGATTCAGGTTTATAATCTTTAAGATTAGTAAAATCAATGCCTGATTGTTTTATCATTTTAGCCAGTTCTCTTGTAGTTAGTACTAAATCAATATCTTTAATACCATCAACTTTCATCTCAGGACGATTTGCTTCATATTTTTTAGCAATACAGGGCATAATAGTAATTACTTTAATTTTTTCTTTTGGAATATTAAATTCTTTATTATAGAAATGCTTAATAGTAGCGCCATGCATTTGTTGAGGAGATTTACAAGATGATAGATTAGGAAGGTAGTTAGGATAATATCTTTCAATATATCTAATCCAACCAGGGGAGCATGAAGTAAACATAGGAAATACTTCTTTATTGCCTTTTTGAAAGGCTTTAAAACGTTCGATAAATTCATTGCCTTCTTCCATAATGGTAAGATCGGCACCGAAGTTAATGTCAGTTATTTCATCAAAACCAAGTTGACGGAATGCTTCATAAATTTTACCTTCAACATTAGTTCCAAACTTATAACCAAACTCTTCACCTAAAGCAGCTCTTACCGCCGGAGCCATTGCAACAACTGTATAGTTGTTTTCTTTATCATTAATCATTTCAAACGCTTTTTCAATATCATCTTTTGGTTTTAAGGCTCCTACTGGACATGCTTGGATACATTTACCACAGAATATACAACCGGCTTCTTCAATTGCTTTGTTATTAGCAGGGGCTACATATGTAAAGAAGCCACGTCTGTTAAAGTTTAATACCCCAAGCCCTGTAAAGTGTTCACATGCTGACACGCATCTTCCACATAAAACACATTTAGATGAATCTATTACTAGAGACTCAGATATATTTTCAAAAGTTTCTTTTTTAACAAAAGTTGGATCTTCACCAATTCTATTTTTAATATTATATCTTCTAAGCAAATCAAGTAATTCACAGTTATGTTCTCTAGGACATGCCCAACAATCAAAACGGTGATTACCTGCAATTAACTCAAGGTTATGAATTAATCCATCTCGTACCCTTTTAGTATTAGTTTTAACTACCATTCCTTCGGCAACTTTAACTGTACATGAATTTTTAAGAGTTCTTAGGCCTTCAATCTCTACTGCACAGACACGACATGACGATGTCTCTGATATACCAGGTAAATAGCATAATCTAGGAATATTAATACCTAATTTATCAGCCGCTTGCATAATTGTATAATCACTTGGGACACTGATTGGACGTGAGTCAATAGTTAAATTTACTTTTTTATTTTCTTTAGCCATATTTTCACCTACTTATAAACTATTGCCCCAACAGGACATGCTTGCTTACAAGCATTACATTTAATACATTGTGATGTATCAATAATATGTAATCCTTTAGGCTCACCACTAATACATTGAACAGGACAGTTATTTTTACATCTAGTACAACCAATACATTTATCAGTTATATGAAGAGTAATTAATTCTTTACATACACCAGCTGGACATTTATGATCTTTTACATGGGCAAGGTATTCATCGTAAAAGTTTTCTAAAGTAGATAGGACAGGGTTTGGTGCAGTTTGACCAAGTCCACATAGAGCAGTATCTTTAATAATGTTACCTAAATTTTTTAGCTCTAATAAATCAGCCTCAGTGCCTTTACCTTTAGTAATCTTTTCTAGTATTTCTAGCATTCTTTTAGTTCCTTCGCGACATGGAGAACATTTACCACATGACTCGTCTACAATAAACTCCATATAAAATCTAGCGACATCGACCATACAGTTATTTTCATCCATAACAATCATACCACCAGAACCCATCATTGAACCTTTTTGAATTAGAGTTTCAAATTCAATTGGCGTATCTAGATCTTTTTCTGTTAAGCAACCGCCTGAAGGACCTCCAGTTTGAACGGCTTTAAACTTTCTATCTTTAGTAATACCGCCACCGATATCATAGATAACATGGCGAAGAGTTGTACCCATAGGAACTTCAATTAAACCGGTATTATTGATTTTACCACCTAGTGCGAAAACCTTAGTACCAGCCGATTTTTCAGTTCCAATCCCTTTAAACCAGTTAGCACCTTTTATAATAATTTGAGGGACATTAGCATAAGTTTCTACATTATTGATAACTGTAGGTCTGTTAAATAATCCTTCGTTAGCAGGAAATGGAGGTTTGTTTTTAGGCATACCGCGGTTTCCTTCAATTGAAGCAATTAGCGCAGTTTCTTCACCACATACAAACGCTCCTGCTCCTAGACGAATTTCTAAGTTGAACTCAAAATCAGTATCAAATATTTTTTTACCAAGTAAGCCATATTCATAGGCTTGTTTAATTGCAATTTCTAATCTTTCTACTGCTAGTGGATATTCAGCACGGATATAGATATAACCTTGGTTTGCTCCAATTGCATATCCACATATTGCCATTGCTTCAATAACACTATGAGGGTCTCCTTCAAGAATTGATCTATCCATAAATGCACCTGGATCACCTTCATCAGCATTACATATAACATAGCTTTGGCCACCACGATTTTTAGCAGTGAGACGCCATTTTAATCCGGTAGGGAAGCCACCACCACCACGTCCGCGAAGACCTGAATTAAACACTTCATCAACTACTTGATCTGGTGTCATTTCATGAAGAACTTTATTTAGGGCAAAATAACCATCTCTTGCAATATATTCATCAATTTTAGTAGGATCAATTAAACCACAATTTCTTAATGCAACTCTTTCTTGTGAAGCGTAGAATGTCATGTTGTTAAAATTAGTCACTACTGGACGATTATTAGCATCTTTTTGTTTGTATGCTTTTCTTTTTAAAATTTTACCATTAAGTAAGTGATCTTTAACTATTGCTTCAACATCTGCAACTTTCATTTTTTCATAAAAAACTTGATCAGGAAATACTATAACAACAGGTCCTTTTTCACATAATCCAAAACAACCACTTTGAAAGACATGGATCTCATCTTCTATATTATATGCTTTAATTTGTTTAATAAATTCATCTTTAATTAAGGCGGAATCACTTGACATACATCCTGTTCCACCACAGATTACTACTTGTTGTAATATTGCCATATAATCACCTATTTAATAATCTCTAATTTAGTAGGATTATATTTACTTACTACTAAATTTTTTATTGCATGTTGTTCAAAAATTTCTTTTGCAATTTCCTTATTTATATTTTGGTAGACATATAAGTTTAAATTATCAGATACGATAAGTAAAGATTTACTAAATTCTCCCTGTGGGGCTTCGCCTTTAATAATTGCGACATTACTTAGAAGTTTATTATTTTCTTCAATAAGATATTGTAATATCTCTTTAGCACCACTATTTTTTGCTTCTTCATCATAAGGGATAATAATAGTATTACCATTTTTAGCAATACGCATTTCAACTTCAGGTAATTTATGTTCTTTTATATTGTTTAAATCATTAATTGATACTTTCATTTTTTACCTCACTTAATGCGTCTTTTGCTATTTTTGGAGTTGCTGAACCATATACCTTAGCCCCTATAGAAAATACTGGAGCAAGACCACATGCACCAATACATCTTGTTGCTTCAAGAGTAAATTCTCCATCGTCGGTAGTTCCGCCTACTTCAACACCAAGTGCTTTTTTCATTTCGTCCAAAATTAACTGAGAGCCTCTTACATAACATGCTGTTCCAAGACAAACACCAATTACGTGTTTACCTTTAGGTACTAGAGAAAATCTAGCATAAAATGTAACTACTCCGTTAATTTTTGCTACAGGAATATTAAGTGCGTCCGAAATTATTTTTTGCACTTCAACTGGGATGCATCCAAAAATATGCTGGGCACTATGAAGAATTGGCATTAGCGGACCGGGTAAATTTTTATATTTTTTTATTTCTTCTTTTAGTGCTTTTAATTGTTCTTTTTCAATTTTAAAATCTACCATATATTAATCACCGATAATATTTTATCAAAATAATTTATAGTAATAAATATAGTGTCTTTTATGCTAATTATTTAAAAATTTATTAAATAAAAGATAATTTAATAAAAATAAGAATCAAATCATTATTTTCGTAATGTAATTAGAATGTAAAATTTAGTTATTTTTAGTATACTAAATATATAAATCAATATTTTTTGCCGGTAGCTATTAAAATTAAATATATTAAAGAAATGGTTAGATTTCATTATTAAATAATAGTTAATTTTTTTTAGAAAAATAGGATATGCTGATGAATTACGAAGTGAGATGAAAAATACATTTAAATATACTAAATTATATTCTGGCGCAAATCCTATTTTTGAAGAAGGCAGTATATTTACAACAGTAATTCTTTTAAAAAAGATTGCTACTCTTAAGGTTGGTAATTCTAATATAAGTTTAGGGAAAAATAATAATATTTTTAAAAATGTCCCCCAAAATGTCGCTTGAACTGACCATCAAATTAATGACAACTATATAATT
>CAUTQZ010000009.1:0-49495 GCA_963540875.1 uncultured Acholeplasmataceae bacterium
TTGTTTAATTAAAAATCTACTTTTTGTATAGGGAATAAAATGAAAGTTTTCTTATATAATGATTCAATATATGCGTATATTATTAGTTTTTTTAATTTTAATAATGAACTTTTTAAAACTATTAAAATTCCCCTTATTGTAAAATTAAAATTAACAAAAAATGAGTTTAAAGAAATTATTAAACCTTATGTTTTCTCATTATCCAAATATTCAGAAAATAATTTTAAAAATTTAATTAATATAACAAATATCACTAATGATTTAGAAATAGCAAAACATATTATTAGAGCTTATGTTAATAAGGATCCACTTAGTAATATTACTATATTAAATGAAATAAAACCATATGTTAAAACTAATAATGATATTTTAATTACATATAAAGAATTACTTAAAAAAAATTATAATAATTATATCGATACTCTAAAAGAAGACTCTCTAGATACAGCATTAAAAATTACCGCATCAATTCCTAGCTTTTTAAATATTTCGCAAAAGGATGTTTTATTAAAAATTTTTAACACAATAAAAGTTAAAAATCCAACAAAAGTATATGAAATTTTACTAGCCAAAGGTTTTGATAAATCATTAGTGTTACTCTATGTTAACCCTGTAGAAGAAGCATTAAAAATAAAGATAGCTAATGAAAAAAGTCTAATTAATTTAATAAACTTCGATAATAGATTATTTGAAATGAAATTATTAACTGGTATAAAGGATTATAGAAACTATGTCTATAAAGAAGAACTTGATCATAAAAAGTTTAAAGAAACATTTAATATGGCATTTAGTTTAAGAAAAAATATTGAAATCTTTAAAAAAAATAATGAACTATTATTTTTAGAATATGACAATTTTATGAAATTATTTTCAGATATTAATGATAATATTAATTTAATAGAATCAGCAATTAATAATCCTAATAACTTAAAATTCGAATCAATTGAAAATAAAATTGTAAAAGGTGAATTTCAGCTTGTATTTGTACTTCTTTCAGCAAAATTAGAAAGAACACTTAAAAACAAATATAAATTAAATGGAAAATTATCAGATATGTTAAATCAAGCAAATTTAGAAAATAAAATTGATCAAATAATTATTAAAGATTTACATAATTTTAGAAATAATAGAAATACGATTATTCATTCTGGAAGTGACACATTAAACATTAACATTGAAGATTTAAAAAGATGGAGCAAAGAAATATTTGATTTGGAGGCTAAAATAAGTGAGTCAAAAAGTAACAGTTGATTATCAGGGAATTTCTATTGAAGCACAAGCAATATGTCAAACATCTATACATTCATTATGTAAAATTGATAAAGTTCTTGATAGAATTCATAAAAATGCAAGTAATCTAGAAACATCAATAATAAAGGAATACGAAGCTTATTTATTAAATTCAAAAGAAAAAATAAAGGAAAAGATTCAACTTTTCAAAAGCATCTTAGAAAAGTATAATAAAGCAAAATCGTATACGTCAGATAGTGATTTTGCGGATTATAAACAATTTATGAATTTTAGCGATGAGGTTAAAAGAAAGTCTAATGAAGTAAAAAAGACTGTAAACGAATTAACTGGGTCTAAACTTGCAATAATAGAACAAATGATTGAAGAAAAACTATTAAATGTTGGTAAAGAAACCTATCAAGCATTATTAAATAAATTAAATGGAGTTGTTGAAATTTCAAATGATGTTTTAGCTAAAATTAATGAAATAGATGATATTTCATTACGAGAAATTGCATATAACGAAAGTATTAAAAATAATAAACTTAACTTTGATGAAATAATTACAAATGCCAAAAAAGCATATGATCTTCTTTTAGGTAAGCAAACAATTAAAGCAATCGAAGAATATAAAAATGAACTAAATGATCGAGGTATTAGTTCAAAAGAATTAGAAAAGGCTAAATCTATAAATGAAGCAAATGCAATTGCAAATAACGCCATTATTGATGAAACTATAAGAAAGGAAACTTTAAAAGTTATTATTAAAGCGATAAGAGATAGAGGTTTTTTTGTTGATACAAAAAATAATTTAAAGATTGATAAGAATAAAAACATTGTTAAACTGGTAGCAATAAAGGCTTCTGGACAAATTGCTGAATTTGAGATATATCTAAATGGTAAATTTATGTATCATTTTGATGAGTATGAGGGTCATGCGTGTAAAAAAGATATAGAACCTTTTTTAGAAGATTTGAAGAAAATTTACGATATTGATATTTTACACCAAGAAATGACTTGGGAAAATCCAGATAAAATTCAAACTCAAAAATATCAACACATAAATAAAAATAAAGGGATTTATTAGGAGGTATGATATGTCTTTACAAAATAGTTTTAATAAAATTAAAAGAAGTGCAGGAATAAAAAAATGTGTAATAGTTGAAGGCAATGTTGGTGATGTTTATTTAAATGAAAAAAATAAAATTATCACTTTAAGAGAATATCTTGAATCAATCTTTAAAGAAATGGAATATAAAGATATTATATACTGGGATCGGATAGAAGGAGCAACTGGAGCAATTGATAAATTAACTTTAACAGACAAAGTTAATGTTAAAGGTGATAATTATGATTTTAATGATAAAGATGATAATACTGAAAACCAACAAGGACTATTTAAAAAACCTGCTGAAATATTAAATATTGTTTATAAAAATTTAATTGATAAAAAGAAAAAGGTAGCATTTATTATAAATTGGTCACAGTATTTATTTAGCAATAATGGGTTAAGTGATGAAGAAAGAGAGAATATTACTTTATTAGGTAAGGCTATAAAAGATAGAAAAGTAGATTATTTAGAAAATGACTACAATGAAAGCGTTGTTGTTATTATTTTAAATAAAACTTCAGGCCTCCCTTTATCTTTTTATCAAGGAAACCCTGAAGTTAAAATTGTAACATTACAAAAGCCAGATAGAGAGGAAAGAAAGCAATTAATAAAAAAACTTGATGATACATTTGATGTAAAACGAAAGTCAACTAGTTCTTCACTGCTTGATATCGAAAATATTAATTGTATAGATATGCTTGAAGATTTTACGAATCGTGAGATTATTCAATTGGCAAGAATGTCAAGAAAAGAACAAACAATGACTTTTGAAAAATTATTTTATCTTTTTAAATATGGTGAAAAAGAAAATCCGTGGGAAAAGTTAGAGCAATCAAGAGTTAAACAGATAAAACAAGAATTATCAGATAAAGTTATTGGTCAAGAAGAAGCAATAGAAAAAATTGAAAAGACTGTTATTAAAGCTTATATGGGTTTAACGGGGCTTCATAAGACGTCTTCTAGATCTATGCCAAAAGGAGTTTTCTTTTTTGTAGGTCCTACAGGTGTAGGGAAAACTGAATTAGCGAAAGGATTAGCTAAATTTTTATTTGGAGATGAACAAGCGTGTATCAGATTTGATATGTCTGAATATGCTCAAGAAAATAGTGATCAAAAATTAATTGGGGCAGCACCTGGTTATGTTGGATACGAAGAGGGCGGTCAATTAACTAATGCTATTAAAGAACATCCGTTTTCAGTAGTTTTATTTGATGAAATTGAAAAAGCAGCTAAACCAAACCCACACATTTTAGATATTTTTTTACAAATCTTAGAAGATGGACGTTTAACTGATTCTAAAGGAGAAACAGTGTATTTTAGCGACACAATTATTGTTTTTACATCTAATTTAGGAGCAAATCAAGTTCAAGTCTCTTCTGATAAAGAAGAAGTAGCTAAAGAATTTATTAAAATAGTTAAAGATTATTTTAATAACGAAGTTAAAAGACCAGAATTACTAGGAAGAATAGGCTACAATAACATTGTTCCTTTTAATTTTATTCATGATAGAGAGTTTCAATATAAAATATGTAAACATAAGATGCTGCCTGTCATTAAAGGAATACATGATAAGTATAAACTGGATTTAGAATTTGAAAAAGAAAGTGATTCAATTGAATATATTTTAAAAGGAGTAGATTCTTCTAAAGGCGGGCGTGATATATTAAATGCTATTAATGATAGATTATTAGAACCTCTTGCTATGTTTTTATTTAAAAATAAAGATGATTTGCGCTCTTTTAGAGGGAGTAAAATTTTAACAAAAGTTAAAAAAGATAGATTCGACTTTGACTTTGATTAAATTTAATATAGCATATATAAAATTGTACACTAAAACTGAAGGACCATATAATAGATGTTGCATCTGGTTTCAAGGTTGTAATATTAATTGCAAAGGTTGCTGTAATAAAGATTTACAGCCATTAGTTCCTAAGCATATTTTAACATTAAATCAACTAATCAGTATAATTAAACAAGCAAAACAAAAATTTAATTTAGAAGGTATAACCTTGAGTGGTGGAGAACCATCATTACAAAGTGGTTTAAGATTCCTAAATAAAGAAATTCATAAATTAGGATTAGGAATTATTATGTTTTCAGGGAAAAATAAAAGTATGCTTAATAAAGAATTAGTTAAATCGGTTGATTTATTAATCGATGGTCCGTTCATTGAAGATGAAAAAGATACAGATAGAATTTTATTAGGTTCAAAAAATAAGCACCTATCTTTCATTAGCAATAGATATAAAAAAAATAAAGGCTATTTTGAGAATAAAATATCTTTAAATGAAGTTACTATTGAAGATTATATATTTATAAATGGTGATTAAAGAATATAAATTATACACTAATTAGTATGCAATTTAATATGAGCTGAAAATTTAATCTTTGGTAATAATTAAAGGCTCTAGTCCAAAGTTTATGGTCAAAGGATAAATTATAGAAAATAATAAAATTTTTTGCAATTTAGGTTGTTCTAAGTAATAGAAAATTTTTTAATAGCTAATATTTTAGCAGTTAAAAATGTAGCTGAAGTAAAAGTGGAGGTTAGTGTAAAAATACTTACACCCCTAACTTCTTAAGAGAGTCTATTTTTTTATTTTTTATATACTTTAAAATCACTTTAGTTTTTTTATAGTCTTCTTTATTAACAAGTAAATAGTTATCATTTATTTTTAATTGGTGATCAATACTATTTTCCTCAAGAGTTTTTGTAACATAGTGTATTCACTCAAGGAAAAATTCTTTTTAAATTTAATTTTTTTTCTTATTAAAAATATTAAATCTATAAAGTTTTATTCTAAGAGCATTAAATACTACAGTTAAAGATGATATTATATGAAGTGAACCTGCAATTACCGGAGGAATAATATTACTAATAGCAAGAGGAATAGTAACTATGTTATATACAAATGCCCATGAAAGATTTTCTATTATATTAATTCTTGTTTTTCTAGATAAGTCAAATGCCAGCAGTACTAAGTAAAGATCATCTTTTATTAGGGCAATATCACTTGCTTCTTGCGCTATATCAGCAGCACTAGCTACACTAATAGAAAGGTTGGCTTGTTTTAGTGAGGGAGCGTCGTTAATACCATCACCTATAAACGCCACCATTTTATGTTTTTTTTGAAGTTCTTTTATTATATTACTTTTATCCTGTGGAAGAAGTGAATGATAATAATTAGTAATACCAAGTTTATCGGCAAGAGGTTTAGTGTTATTAAGAGTGTCTCCGGTTAAGATATATGGAGTAATTTTTCTTTTTTTAAGATATTGAATTATTTTAATAGCTTCATCTTTTAGGCTATTTTCTAAGATAATAAGATTTGTTAATTGGTTATCAATAAATACTTTTAATACTAAATTATCCACAAATTCGCCTATATTACTTTCAAAGGGATTATATATATTATTTAGATAATCATATTTTGTAATCATAATTTCTTTATTTTCAATATTTGCTTTAATGCCTATACTTGGAATAATTTTATAGTTTACTATTTCTAATGATTTGGCATTAGTTAAATAACTACTTATTGCTTTACCAATAGGATGAATGGATTGGGCTTCAATAGAGTATATGTAATCGTAGTATTTAGGATCTCCGATTATTTTAATAACTTTTAAATTTTGTTTTGTGAGGGTACCTGTTTTATCAAAACATATAGCATCTACTTTTGATGATAGTTCAAAAAAATTAGCGTCTTTAAATAAAATTTTATTTTTATATGCTACTGAGCTAGCACATGCAATACTTGTTGGAGTAGCTAAACCCAGAGCACAAGGACATGAGATAACTAAAATAGAGATAGCAATTTCTAATGATGTTGTAATATTTTTGTTAGTTATGAAAATGGCGCTAACAAAAGAAATAAGTGCGATTATAATTATGATTAAGACAAAATATTTAGAGATAACATCAGCAAGTCTTTGGTATTTAGGTTTAATTAGTTGTGCTTCTTCAACTGCTTGAATAATTTTATTTAGAACAGTATCGGCCCCAATTTTATCAACTTTTAATAAGATAGTATCACCTAAGTTAATTGTTCCACCGTAAAGTGGGTCATTAGTTTTTTTATATTTGGGACTATCTTCACCTGTAATACTTGCTTCATTAATAAAAGATTCATTAGATAATAATAGTGAATCGATTGGGATAATTTGATTAGGAAGGACCTTAATAGTATCGCCTACTTTTAATTCGCTAATTGGAGTATTTACATCTTTATTATTAACTACTTTAATTGATGTTTTAGGAGTTAACATTAAAAGTTCCTTTAGCGCAGTAGTAGATCTATTTTTGCTAATATATTCTAAATAATCACCAATAATAACCATCCAAATAATGAGGCTTGAAGTTTGAAAATAATATTTATCGGTATTAGTAAAAAAGAAAAGATATAAGGAATATCCAAAAGCAATAGATGTACCAAGTGAGACTAAAACATCCATGCCAGGGTTTTTCTTTTTGATTTGATAAAAGGCACCTTTATAAAATCGTGCTCCAATTATAAATTGAACTGGGGCTGCAAAAACTATTTGGAATAAACCTTCATGAAAAATCCAAGGTAAAAAATCTTTTTTAAAATGACCTAATACTAATATAAGAAAAGGCACTACTAAAAGGGAGGTAGTTATTAGAATTAGTTTTTCAATTAAAAGAGCTTTATTTATCTCCTTACTATTTGCACTAATCGCATTAAATCCAATCTTAGATAATTCTTTAGAAATAAATTTAAAGTTAATATTTTTAGATCCTTCAAAAATAGCCGATTTATCGGTAATATTTATTTTTGAAGTAATATTTAATTTTTTAAAATGAGCCTCAATTGATTTTGCACACATCATGCAATTAAGGTTTGATATATTAATTTTTAATTTCATAGTTTTATTATAATAAAAAATAAAAAAAGTTTTTATTTATACTCTTATTTATAAAAATAAAATCTTAATTAGAAAATAAAAAAAGGTGTTAGTTGCCTAACACCAATTTATAATTAAAATTTATTTTTTACCTTTTTTGGAAGTAGATTTTTTAGCAGCAGGTTTTTCTTCTTTTGCTGGTTCTTCTTGAGGAGTTTCAGTAGGAGTTTCTTCTTTGACTTCTTCTTTTGGCTCTTCTTGAGGAGTTGGTTCTTCTTTAACTTCTTCCTTAGCTAGTGTTTCTGTAGTTTCATCTTTTTCTTTAACAGGTTCTTCGTTAATGTCTGATTTAATTGCTTCGTTAATTTCTTGTGCTGCTTTCTTTTCTTCTTGTTTAGTAGTAATTTTTTTAACTAAAGCCATAATTGCAGGAACAATAATTGCAATACATAATATAACTATAGCAGCAATTTGAGTTCCCTTAAGTTGGGTTTTAGGTGCTGCACTTCCTTGTTTTACTTGTGAATTAAAAGTTGTAATAGCAGCTGTTAATGCTGTAGTAGCATTAGTATATTCGTCATCAGTTGCGCCTTCTTTTTTCTCAACATCACTAGCAGTCTTAATAGCTGCTTCAAATGTATCAAAGTTTACTTTAAGTGCAAATTTTTTAGTGCTTTCTTTTTTCTTTAGTTCTTCATCAAACTTATCAGCGGCAACATCAAGTTTTTCTACACCATCTTTTGCTTTATTGGCTTTAGCAATTTCTTCAGTTAATAGTTCTTTTTTGGTTTTTGCTTTTTCTTCTGCATTAACTTTACTTGTAAATCCGAATAATAATCCTAGAGATAATATTGAAAGAACAAATAACGCTAATACAAGTGATAATTTTTTAGTTTTATTCATTTAGATTTCCTCCTATAAAATTTATAAATAAGTTTTATTCATTATAACACAATAATGTTATTTATTTTTTAAAAGGCTTTAAGCATCGTAAGAAAAGAATTTAAATCAAGTGATGCTCCACCTACAAGGGCACCATCTATTTCAGGTTGATCTAAATAGCCCTTGATATTGTTTGGTTTAACTGATCCACCGTATAATATACGAATTTGATTAGCAGCCTTTTGACCATATAGTTCTTTAATAATATTTCTAATATTAAGAATTGTTTCATTAGCTATTTCAGGAGTAGCATTCTTACCTGTTCCAATAGCCCATATAGGTTCATAGGCAATACTAATAAGTTTTAGTGCATCTTCTGGAATATCAAGTAATGCAATTTTAACTTGCTCTTCAAGATGTTTTTTAGTTTTATTTAATTCTCTTATCTCTAGAGATTCACCAACACATAATGTAATATCTAGATTATATTTTAATGCCTGTTTAATTTTTAAATTAATATGACCATCTATTTCATTATAGTATTGTCTTCTTTCGCTGTGCCCTACAAGGATATTTTGAATATTAATATCCTTAAGCATTGGAGCACTAATCTCACCTGTATATGCTCCTTGATCAAGATAGTGAATATTTTGCACACCTACTTTAACATTAGGAAGTACTTGCTCATTAAGCACTTTAGCATAGATACTAGGAACAAATAATTTAAATTCTATATTAGATGGGATTTCTTGTCCTTTTAAAGAGTCAAAATATTTAAGAGCATCTGTTAAAGTATTATTCATTTTCCAATTTCCAGCTAAAATTGGTTTGCGATTTGCATTCATTTTATCACCCTAATATTTTAGCAATATCATTAATAGCATCATCGGCATGCTCACCAGTTGCAACAACTCGTACATTCTCACCATAAGGAACAGCAAGGCTCATTAAACCAAGAATTGATTTAAGATCAATTATTTTATCCTTATAATATAGAACAATGTCAACTGCGTATTTAGAAGCAGCTTGAACTACCTTAGATGCTAGTTCTGCATGTAGACCAGTTGTAGATTTAATTACTAATTCTTTTTCACGATAAATGTTTTTCATATTATTCTTTATCTAAAATACAAGCTACGCCTGGTAAGTCTTTTCCTTCCATATACTCAAGTGATGCGCCACCACCAGTTGAAACATGGGTAAACTTATCAGCCAGACCAAATTGTGTAATAGCAGAAGCACTATCACCACCACCAATAATTGTTATAGCATCTCTTTTCTTAGCAATTGTTAAGGCTATTTTTTTAGTACCAATAGCAAAACGTGGGAACTCAAATACACCAAGAGGACCGTTCCAAATAATAGTTTTTGCATCTTTTATAAAACCAATAAATTTTTTCATAGTTTTTGGTCCTATATCTAAACCCATTTCGTTTTCAGGAATTGATGAATAACTTCTTTTGGCTTTAGGAGTATCTTTATCAAATTCTTGTCCTGTTAGAATATCTTCGCCAAAAACTAATTTATCCTTTCCTAGTTCAATAAGTTCTTTCGCTAGTTCTATTTTATCTTCTTCAAGAATACTCTTGCCAACCTTATATCCCTTAGCAGCCATAAAGGTATAAGCCATACCACCACCAATAATAATATGATCAGCAATTTTAAGTAAGTTTTTAATAACTTCAATTTTATCAGATACTTTAGCACCACCAAGTATGGCTACAAATGGTCTATTTGGATTTGCAAGTGTATCACCAATGAACTTAACTTCTTTCTCCATTAGAAAACCTGCATATGCTCCACCAAGATTACTTGCAATACCAACATTAGATGCATGTGCTCTATGCGCAGTACCGAATGCGTCGTTAATAAATACTTCACCAAGAGATGCCCAATACTTTCCAAGTTCTGGATCATTTTTTGATTCTTTTTTACCTTCAAGGTCTTCAAATCTTGTATTTTCTAACATACATACATCGCCATCATTAAGAGCAGCAATAGTATCTTCAACTTCTTGACCTCTAGTTTGAGCTACAAACTTAACATCTTTTTGAAGAAGTTGCGCTAATTTAGTAGCAACAGGTTGTAGTGAGTTTTTAGCAAGATCAGCTTCTTCCTTAACTCGTCCTAGATGTGATAATAAAATTACTTTAGCGCCTTTTTCAATAGCAAATTTAATTGTCGGAAGGGCTGCATGAATTCTAGTTTCATCTTGTATAACACCATCTTTTATAGGCACATTAAAGTCTACTCTAATTAGTGTTTTTTTACCAGATAGTTCACAATCACATATTGTTTTTTTCATATATAATTCCTCCTTAAAAACATTTCTATTTATTTTTATTATACCATATTTAAAAAAAACTTTGTTTTAATAAAAGAGTGCTTTTATAACAATTTAAAAAGTTAATTATCCCAATGCTAAATAATAAGTATATAAGCGATAAAAAATTATCTTAATATAACCATAATAAGATATAGCTATTTATTTCTATAATGTTATTATTTATTATGTTTATTTATTTGATTTAAAAAATAACAATATTGATATAATAAATATAATATGATTGAACTTCTTAACATAGAAAATAATAAAGAATTTAATAATTTAATTAAAACATATCATGCAAACGACATTGCTAATTTTTTTTCATCGCTTGATAATTTAACTAAACATGATTTTATAAATAAATGTTCTGATGATATACTAACAGAAATGATTCCTTATATAGAGTTTATTGATATAAAAGAATTTTTTTATAAATTGGAACTTAATAGACAAATAAGTATTTTAAATAATATGTCAAGTGATGATGAGGTTGACTTTCTTAAAAAAATTGATTATAAATTAAGAAAACAAATTATTAAAAATTTATATGATAAAGATAAAATCTTATCACTTTTAAAATATGATGAAGAAATGTCAGGGGCATATATGAACTATGAAATGGTTAAAGTGCTACCTACTTATGATGTAAAAGATGCTACTAAATCCTTAATTAAGAATGCACCACAAGTAGAAAAAATAGGTTCACTATTTGTTACAGATGAGAATAATAAATACATTGGTATAGTATCATTAAGAAAACTAATTAAAACTAAATCGCCAATGAACATATCTGAGATTACAGAATTTATCGAACCCAGTCTAGATACATCGGATATTAATGAGATGGCTAATAAGATGAGTAATTATAAAATATATGAAATGCCTATTGTAGATGAGAATAATTATTTATTAGGAATGGTAACATTTGACGATGCTATGGATATACTATCAGAAAGTGCTACTGAGGATTATGAGAAATTAGCAGCACTACCTGAAACAAAAGATGAAAGTATTATTAAAACTGCTATTCATAGACTCCCATGGCTTATTATATTAACAATACTATCAGTACCAATTTTTTTCTTAACAGCGATATTTGAAAAACCTCTTGCTGGTATTGCCATTTTAGTAGTTCTAGAACCGCTAATGTTAGGCACACCTGGTAATATTGCTACCCAAACACTTGGTGTCTCACTACAAGAATTAAATGATACCGGAAGACTTTATTTTAGAACATTCATTAAAGAGTTTATATCAGGTATTTATACTGCCCTATTTTTATCATCTATTGCATTTATTATCGCATATATTTTTATGTATATTAAACCACCTAGTTTTACGCCAGAAAGTATTATTAACTATCTAGGATTTAAGATTTATAAATTTAGCCCTGCCTTTATTTTTTCTTTTATCTTAGCCATTTCCCTAATGATTGTTATAATTATTGCCCCGCTTCTAGCGATAGTAATACCGCTTCTTTTAAAACTAATAAAACTTGATCCTGCAGTAGCATCAGGACCTTTTATAACAACAGTAATTGATATTACATCTGTAGGGCTTTATTTTACTATTGCTCTAAGTATTTTAAACTCTATTGGAGCACTATCATGATAAATTTTAATAAGCCTTTAAATACTATAAAAACTGAATTAAAAAGATACCAGCCATATGATTTAGCGCTAATGTATCCTAACTTATCTGATAAGGAAAAAACTATTTTAAGACAGGCGCTAGATTATAAAAAAGTAATTAAATTATTTGAAGAACTTGATGATAGTTATAAGTTATTACTATTTAACGAACTACCTACAATTGATAGAAAGAAGAAGTTACTTGATAATTTATCATTAGATGAATTAAGGGAGTTTATTATCTTATTTAATGATAGGAATATAATAGTCTCTCTTCTTAAAAGAAATAAGCAAATAGAAATTATGAAGATGCTTCTTTATAGTGATAATCTAGCAGGTTCTATTATGTCGCCTGAAATAATGAAAATTCCTAATGATATCTCAGTCAAAGAGGCTACTTCCTTAGTTATTCAAAACTCACATGATAATGATTTCATTGACGATATTTTTGTAGTAGATAAAAATAATAAATTATATGGTATTATTGCTTTAAAAGATTTGATTATTGCAAGAAAAGATGAATCTATAAATAGCATAATAAATAAAAATAACCACTATATTTATAACGATCAAGTTATCTTTGATGCAATAAAAATTACTAAAGACTATGATCTTAAATCCCTTCCTGTAATATCTAGGGATAATCAACTTCTAGGAGTAATTACTGCAGATGATATCCTAGATGAGATCTATGATGAAAAAGTTGAAGACTATCAAAAATTAGCTCAATTAAGTAATTATACTAAATCAAGTTCTGGCTTTAAGAGAGCTATTACTAGATTACCATGGCTTGTAATAGGTATAGTATTAGCATTAATGATAGCCAATGTTGTATTAGTATTTGAAAAAGTAATAGAGACTATTGCAGCACTCTTTATATTCCAATCACTGGTCCTTGATACCTGTGGAAACATAGGTACTCAAAGCCTTGCGATAACAATATTAAAGATAAATGCTAATGAATTATTCAGTGCTATAGAAATAAGAAGACATATAATAAAGGAATTATTCGTAGGGCTGATTAATGCTTTACTAGTAGGAATTTATGGCTTTGTAATTGCTTTTAGTTTTTTAAATATTCCCTATATTCTTGATGGTAATATGCAGTTATTAAAAGGAATAATCTCATCACATGTTATATTTACGGTAGGGCTAGGATTTGTAGTATTTATTTCTTTATTTATTGCAATGTTTATCTCTTCAATCTTAGGTGTAATTGTACCTATTATTGCGTATAAAAGTAAAAAGGATCCTGCTAATGTATCAGGGCCAATACTTACTACTATAAATGATATAATAGGTTTACTAGTATATTTTGCAATGGCATATTTATTTTTAATAATTATTTGAGGTGTTTATGAAAAAATTATTTATAATTATATCTTTTGTTTTTGTATTAACATCACTTTTAGGTTGTAAAGAAAAAACCATTCAAAAATTAAATGAGCTAGTAAAAGAGGTTGTTATAACTTGCCCTAAAGAAAAAACAACTTTGATAGAAAATATTAAAAAAGATGATTTCGTATTTTCAAATATTCCTAAAGGGTATATTTTAGAAAAACAAATTATTGGTCCCAATTTACGAGATAATAGATATTCTATAGTTTATAAACTAACAACGAAAAGAAAAAAGTATTTTTCAAAAGAATATAGAAAATCATTTACAGGGTTTTTAATTCCGGAAAGTGAAAAACAACTTATTGATGATGAAATTAACAAAGTCCAATTAAAACTAATAAGATGGAATAATGAAGGCAAGAAAGAAGAACTTAATCCTGCAAATATTAGTTTTAAAGATAAAAATTTAATTAAAAATTCTATTGTAATAGATAATTATAATAAAAAAAAATACATTTTAAGAAAACAAGCCGTTGTATTTGATGAAGAAAAAAAAGAGATTAGATTGACTATTTGCTTAGTTTATAGAACTAATTTAGTTTCAAGAGAAATAGATTTGTATTTAGGAGGATTTAAAGACTGATGAAAAAAATATTTTTACTAACATTTATATTTTTAAATTTATTATTTATCTCTGGTTGTGATACTAGACCAAGTGATGATATCCCAAGATACTATAGACCAATTGTTTTGGATGAAGATAGCCTTGAGTTAACAGATTTTTTAGAGATAGAACCAATAGCACTTGGTAGCATAACTAACCCTAAACTACAGGCAAAATATCCAGATGATAAGTTTCCTAAATTAGGTAGTATTGATAAGATAGATATAGCCAGACTAAGATCATTTAATTCAGATATTATTTATATATCTGATAATACTTTTCAAAAATATAAAAATCAAATTAACATCATAAAAACAAATAAATTTAAAATAGATATTCTTGATCTAAGAAATCATAAGTTTTTAACAAATACGCTTCAACATTTAGCCAATAATCACCAAAAAGGAGAAAAGCATCAAAAATATGTAAAAGAGAATTTAAGTGAATATAAAAAACTAGTAGATGATTACAAAAAAAAAGTAACTTATAAGCAAATATTTTTAGTATTTCATATAGATGCAAATAAAAAGTTAAGAGTTGCAACAAAATATTCATACCTGGGTGTATTATTAGATAAACTTGACTGCATTGACCAATCTACAGCACTTAAGGCTAAACAAGAAGAAGATATTCCATATATTTCTGATGATTATGAAAAAGAGTTAGAAAGTATTAACTTTCACGAACCAGAACATATTCTTATCTTAAATGATAATAAAGCAAATCCAGAAGAGACTGTTAACTTTATTGAAGAATTATTCGCAACAGAAAAATATCAAAAAGTAAAAGTTATTAAAGCCAAAAAATATAGATTTTTAAACTCGGAATATAGATATGGTTATGCTCAGGTTAATTACATGGATTTTTTTAAAGAGATAACTAAGTATCTTATTGATTTAACTAAATAATGGAGTCTAATAAAATTTATATTGGTGAAAATTATTCTATCATGAGCTCGGATCATTTTAGAGAGTATTATAATAAGATTAACTTTATTTATATTGACCCACCTTATAATACATCTAATAATTTTTTTGCGTACAATGATTCTAATTTAAAATGGGTAAGTGATATTACTAAAAGGTTAACTGTTGCAAAAGAGTTATTAAATGATGAGGGTTCAATATTTATTAGTATAGATGATAATGAATTAAATAATTTACTTAGGATATGTTATGAGATTTTTGGAGTTAATAATTATGTAGGTTTATTTATTACTAAACAAGCAATACGAAGTAATGCGAAGCATATGAATGTAATCCATGAATATATATTAGTATTTGCCAAAAACAAAAAATTTCTACCTAAGTTCTATATTAAAAGATTAGATGATCCTATTGAAGGACCACTTATAAAAAATATTATAAAAAAAGTTTCATTAGCATATAACGAAAGTAAAAGTAATGCTGTTAAAATTTTGAAAGAGCAAATTAGTAAATATGTAATTGATACGGGTAAAACATGGATTAAAAATTATTCAAATATAGATGATAAAGGAAGAATTTTTTTTGCAAAGGATCTATCTACGCCAAGTAAACCTAATGAACTAGTAATACAAGAGATTGGACTACATCTTAAACCGTTAAAAACTCGTGGTTGGTCAACAAAAGAAAAAATCATAGGACTTTATAAAAATAATAGATTATGTTTTAAAAATAAAAGACCATATGAAATAGAATATATTGATGAAGCAACGGATAATATTTATTCTATTTTAAATTTTTATTCACGCCAAGGAACTAATGATTTAAAGAAAATGGGATTGGATGGTCTTTTTGATACTCCCAAGCCTGTGGAGTTAATAAAATTCTTAATTAGAGCCTCTCAACATAAAGACGCATTAATTTTAGATTTTTATGCAGGAAGTGGTACAACTGCTCAGGCTGTCTATGAAATAAATAAAGTTGATAAAACTAATCATAAATATATATTAATTCAAATGGACGAGTTAGTAAATAAGAAAAGTAAAGCATATTCTGTGATGTGTGAGCTAGGATATAAAGAACCTAAAGTTTCGGATGTTTTAGTTCACAGAATAAACACATTTTTAAATTTAAACAATATAAAGGATAATTATGTTATAAAGGAGAATAAACATGGCTAGTAGTTTGGTGAAAAAAGGCGATTACAAAACAATTGACACTAATTTTTTACTAGAAGGTCATGTTATATTAAATGAAGTAGCTTCCGTTCAAGAAAAATATCACAAGAACGATACAGATGTTTTTATAAACGAATTAAGAGATTCTATGGTAGGCTATTACTTAGGATATAATTTAGTAAACCTGAGCAAGCATGGTTTTGATTGTAAAGTAGATAGTGATACAAATATATTTTTAGAAGTTAAATCTGCATCGTTTAATTCTGGTAGTTGGGCAGCTACTTTTAATGATACAACAATAGAAAAAGCACAATTATTCCAATCTAAAGAAGTATTTTTAGCCTTAGCACTATGGAAAAATGCAAGCAATCTTTTATTTATAATATATGGTCAGAATCCTAATTTAGGTGTTTTTTTAGAAAATAAAGTTAAACAATTTTTAAAAGGTGAAGGTGGAGTAAGATCTACGCAAACACTAAGCATTACCCAGTTAATCTTTGATTTTGATTTTGATATTATATGTATAGATAACAATAAAAAAGGGCTCTCTTAAGAAGTTAGGGGTGAAAGTCTTTTTACACTAACCTCCACCTTAATTTTTCGTTAGAAAGGTTAAGGTGTTTTTTTTTATGGAACAAACAAAAAAAAATTCAAAGAAATTTCAAAAGATAAACTTCTAACGCTTGAAGAATATGCTGAAAAATATAAAATGCAATCTAAAGCCTTAAATGTGTTACTAAATCCTAATAAATACTAAGTATAGTAAAAAGATAGTTAAAATAGTGGATATTAAAAAATGAGTTTAAAAAAATATATCTTAAAAGCATAAAAACATTGATGTGTGTGAACTAGTTATAGATGATAGTGCACATATTATAGCTATAGGTAGCATTTTTAATGTTCCACATATTCCATATGGATGTATGGATAAAAATAAAGTTAATAAAAAGCTCTTGACTACTGGCTTACTAATAGATCTATTCCACTAGATAGAGACGGAGTAGAAAAGCTGTTTCTTAATAATTCGTTTAAATCTCCACAAGAACTGGTATTAAAAAATTATGCGCTTAGTTTATCTGATCATTATTGGTTATGTCCTTTAAGTACAAAAATTAAATGGGAAACTATTAATTATTTTGATAATAATTTTTCTGATGAATTAGGGTCTTATTTATTAGGGGTATCAACTTTATTAAATTCAAAAAATTTTAATACCCCAGATATTACATCTGATGGATTTTTAAAGAAAAAATGGACTATTATTAACAATAATAGATACTTAATAAAAGGTTCAACAACTTTGGGACAAGAACCATGTAATGAAGTACTTGCTTCAATTATTTGCAAAAAGTTAGGAATAAGTTATGTGGAATATAAAATTGCAGAAATAGATAAAAAAACATATTCTATTTGTCCTAATTTTTTAACAAAAGAGACTGAATTAGTGCCTGCGATATATGTACATAATGCGAGCCCTAAATTAAAAGATGTTAGTGATTATCAACATTTTATAAATCAATGCGTTTAGTGATGCGAAATTAAAAGTTAATCAAATGATAGTCCTAGATTACATAATTGCCAACGAAGATAGACATTATAATAACTTCGGAATAATAAGAGATGCTAATACTTTAAAATGGATCTCTGTTGCTCCTATTTATGATAGCGGCACGAGTATGTTTGCTAAGTCAAAAACAATTATTAGTCCGAAAACAAGCATCCCTTGTAAAACATTTAGAAGTGATCATGAAAAACAGATACAATTGATTGATGATTTTTCTTGGTTAGATCTATCACAATTAGATGGTATAGAAAATAAGTATAAAAACCTACTTCAGATGGAGTTTTATAATGATAAAAATAGGATTAATAAATTATGTTTATTATTAAGAGCTAGAATAAAAAATCTTTCACAGTATATATCCAACAAAAAATAAACAACTAGTATCATAATTTAATTTTTGGCTTATATAAGCCAAATATAAGAATAAATACGCTATAAAAAAAGAGGTAAAACCTCTTTTTGTTCTATATTATTATTTGATTAAACTTTGAATGTAGTTTATAAGTTCAGGTGAAGCGTTTTTATTATCTACAAGCCATTTATCAGGAATTAACTTTTCATAATTTGAGACATTATCTAATAAAGTACTACCAAGTTCATACTTATAAGGTTTGTTATTTTTTCTTATTATAATAGGCATGAAATTAGTATTAGTGATTGCTTTTTTTATACTATAACTACAAATCTTTTTAGTAAGTTCAAGATCAATTTTTGATATTAAATGATGTGCAGACCTTTGCATAAGTGATAACTCAATTCCACGGGATTTGATATTAAAATTATCTTGACAAATGCTTGATAATATCTGTGCAAGACCACCAAGCTGAACATGAGCAAAGTCATCTTTTTTTACATTTCGTAAATACTGGGTGATAAATAATTCACCATTATTTTTAACACCTTCAGATACGACAACAGTAATTGTATTCTTTTCTTTTAGAAGGTTTTTAACATCTTCAAGAAATTTTTCAAGTGAAAACTCTAGCTCCGGAAGGTATACTAAATCAACAAATTTTTTATCTTGATTACATAGAAATGCTGCTGCAGTTAACCATCCTGCATGGCGTCCCATGGTCTCAATAATATTTACTTGAGCTACATTATAAGAGTTAAAATCTGATGCTAATTCTTTAATAGTTGTAATAACATATTTAGCAGCACTTGGAAAACCTAAGGAAAAATCAGTCCCATTTAAATCATTGTCTATAGTTTTAGGAATACCTATAACATTACATGGATAATTTTTATGCTTTAAAAATTGATATAATTTATTAGCACTATCCATTGTGTCATTGCCACCATTTATAAAAAGATAACCAATATTGTTATTTTTAATCGTTTCTAATATTTTAGAATATTGTTCAGAGTTAAAATTAGTATCTAATTTAATTCTTGCAGAGCCAATTAGTGAACCTGGATATTTAGTTAGTTCATTTTCAAGCAAACTAAGATCTCCAAGATTGTTATTAATTAGACCATTTAAGCCAAACTTAGAATAAAAACACTTACCTATTGCTTTTTCTTTTTGGGCAAATTTTAGTAGATAATAAGCAGTATAATTAAAAACTGCAGTAGGTCCACCAGATTGAATTAATAGCATATTTTTCTTTTTCATAGGCTCCTTTTAAAATTAAATAATGGATATATTTTATTTATAATAACATTTTATGATAAAATTTATTTATGAAATATATTTTTTTTGATATCGATAATACGATATATTCACTTAAAGAAAATAGAATAAGAGAAAGCATTATAGAACTATTTAAAAAACTAAACTATAACGGCTATAAACTAGGTGTAGCCACTGGAAGAAATAATTCTAACTTAGAAATACTTGATCCTATAAAAGAATATCTAGACTATTATGTGCTCTCAAATGGGATGTATGTGAAGGATAAGTTTAACTCTATAATATATCAAAATGTTATTCCAAAAGATGCAATTAACTTTATCTATAATATTTATCAAAGTAGTCCCGAGTTCTATCTGGGGTTTGGGGCGCCTTCATGGAGAGCATTTATTGATAAAAAACCAGAAAATGTTAAAAGAGAGTTAGATGTTATTAAATATCATGATATTAAGTTTGATGAAATTGAAACTCTATGGTTAGTATCACTAAATCAGGATTTAATTAATAAAAAATATCAAGAATTAATAAATAATAAATTATTTAAGATTTATAAATGGAATCATTACGGGTTAGATATTGTTTTAAATAATCACGGTAAAGAAACCGGAGTTAAACACATCTTAGAGCAAAATAATGATTGTGAATTATTAGTTAGCGTAGGAGATGGTGATAACGATTTAAAGTTAATGCAGATGGCTAACTTTGGAATTGCTATTAAAACTACTAGTTCTAAATTATTATTAGATACAGCCAAATATCATGTAAGTAGTGTAGATACTGATGAATTATATCAATTATTTAAAAAACTAGACTTTATTTCTTAGTACTAAATTTATTCTTAATAGCAGAACTTGCCTTTTTAGGTAAATACATACTAGTATCCACACTTTGACTTGCTAGTTCTTTAATTGCTGAAGATGATATAAAATGATTTCTAGAAGTAGGAAACATAATGATTGTCTCAATATTAGTATTGATATTCTTATTATAGAAAAACCTAGCATACTCATTTTCATAATCATTAATATTTCTTAACCCTCTAAGCATTATATTAATATTATTTCTAAGGCAATAATCAACTACTAAACCAGATGTTGTATCTACCTTAACTTTATTTAGATTAAATTCACTAATGGCATCTTTAATAATTTCAATTCTTTCGCTTAGTTGAAATGTATTAGATTTTAATGGGTTGTTCGCTATTAAAACAATAACTTCATCAAAAATACTTGCTGCACGTTTGATAATTTCAATATGACCTAAAGTTATTGGATCAAATGATCCAGGATAAACTACCTTATTCATTCTATCACCTATATGTATTATAACATAAATAAAAACGGAGGATTTTAAAAATGAAAAAAAATAAATCAAAATTATGTAAAAAATTAAACGAAGATCTATTATTTGATAGTAGAAATACTGTTGCCTTTATGGGGTTTGCTTCTTTTGGAACAATCCTTGGACTATTAGCTTATATATCAGCCTTTTTCTTAATTGGAGTAAAATCTAATGTAAGAACTACTTATCTTGCGGTTATAGCACCATTAATATTTTTAACAGTATTAGCATTATTACTATTTATTAGATTTTATAAAAAATCAACTGTCATTAAAACAAAGAAAAAATATTTATTAGTTAACCAACTTTTAACATATGCGTATTTAGTATTTATCCTTGGTTGGGTAGTAGTTGTGATGCTTCAATCAAAATACTATGGTACTTTAGATAAAGATTTATTAACTAATATGCATATTTTTATTATGTTTAGATATATTATTTATATTTTTGCTTCAATTATTATTGCTTTAACCATAGCCCAATTATTTTATAATTTATATATTTTTATTAAAAAAAATACCAAGGAATCTTTTGAAGACTTAGAAAAAAGAGTAGCAGAAGCAATTAAAAAGGAAGAATCTAAAGGTGAGTTAGTAAGTGAAGTTAATGATACTATTAAAGAAGAAAAGAAAGAAGTACCTGCTAGCGAGTTTAAAGAAGAAGAAAATACCCAACTTCCTACAGAAGAAAAACAAGATAATCCTACTGAAGAACAACCAGCTAATTTAGCTAAAGAAGAACAAACTCAGTCTAAAGATAAAGAAGTAAAAAAAGAAACCAAGCAAAAAAGTAAAAAAAAGTAAAATAATTTTGCACCACATGGTGCATTTTTACTAAAAGGAGCATTATGGAACAAAAAGGAATCAAAGTATCTAAGTTAGTAAATAATACTAATTTAAATGTAATTTCAGGTGAAAACTATTTAAATAATATAATTTATGTAGAAATGATTAACCGCCCACAAGTTGAACTTTGTGGTATATTTGATTATATGGATGCCCAAAGGTTAATAGTTATTGGGGTTAAAGAAGTTCTTTTATTAGATTCTTATGATAAAGAAAAAAAGGAAAAAATTATAGATACTCTTCTAGCTAAAAGACCGCCTGCAGTTATTTTATCTGGTAATGAGGAAGTATCTCGTGTGGTCCCTTTATTTAAAAAGTATGCAACTAGACACCATGTACCGGTATTACAAAGTATCCTAAAGACTACACCACTAACAGGAAAATTATATGACTATTTAAGGGAAAACTTAGTATCTCCTTATTGCGAGCACGGAGTATTACTAGATTTATACGGAATGGGAACTTTAATTACTGGTGATAGTGGAGTAGGAAAATCTGAAACAGCACTAGAATTAATTAAAAAAGGCCATATTTTAATTGCAGACGATCTAGTAGAAATAAGAGAACAAACACAAGGTAATTTATTAGGAACGGCCCCTAAAATACTTCGAAGATATCTTGAAATTAGAGGAATTGGGATTGTTGATGTAATCTCAATGTTTGGGGCGTCAAGTTATCGTGAAAAGAAAAGAGTCAAGTTAATGGTAGCGCTTGAAAAATGGGATGCAAATAAGGAATACGACCGTTTGGGATTGCTAGATGAAACAGTAACTTATTTTAATACAAAGATTCCTAAAATAACTATTCCAGTTCTACCAGGAAGAAATGTTGCATCGCTTGTTGAAAGTGCTGTTCTAAATCAAAAGTTAAAAAGTCTAGGTTATAATGCAGCACTAAACTTTACAGAAAGAATTGCCAAAAAGGCACAAGGACAAAGTGATGAAGACGATGATTAGTTTTAAACAATTACCTTTAAAAAAGAAAGTATTATTTTTTGAATTAATTGGTTGGCTTAGTGCCTTTACATTTATAGTTATTCTTATTGCTATTTCTACAAGAGGGTTTAATCCATCACTGGCTCCATACAATAAAACAGTCCTATCAATTCCAACTTCTAAGATTAATTTAACTAAAGATGATTTAAGTATTCAATGGTATGCTGTATTTATTTTATCAGGAATTATTCTAGCAGGTTTTATGGGCATACATGAGTTTGATCGTTTTAAAATAAACAGAGATAAACTTATTAATGCAATGCTAATTATTGTCCCTTTATCTATTCTATCCTCAAGATTATATTATGTTATATTTGATCCAAAACACAGTTTTAGAACATTATATGATATTATAGATATCCGTGAAGGCGGTTTATCAATTCATGGTGCTATTATTGGTGCACTTATATCCGTTATTGTTTGGTCAAAGGTAACTAAGACAAATATTTTAATTATTTTTGATGTTACTATAATTGGCTTTTTAATAGGCCAGATAGCAGGAAGATGGGGTAATTTTATTAATGGAGAAGCCCATGGTGGGCCTATGGGCGATAGCAGCATAAAAAAAATATTAGCTCCGTTTATTATTGCTCAAATGTATAATACGCAGGAGGCGGCTGGTACACTAGTACATCCTACTTTTTTATATGAACTATTTTTTAACTTTTTAGCACTAATATCTTTAGTAATTTACAGAAGAATGCGTATTCTTAAAATAGGAGATACATTTATTTTTTATTTAATATATTATGCAGTTCTAAGAGGAATGCTTATTGAACCAATGAGAACTGACCCACTTAAGGTAGGGGGAGTAAATGTTAATCAGGTTCCTCAAATGGTTGCATTCATTACACTAGCAGTTAGTCTTTATACGGCAGTAAGATTATTTTATAAACTTAAAAGAAAGCAATCAGTTCCATACTATTATGATATATCAGAATTTATTGGACGTTATGCTGCTGCTAACAGAAATATTAAAATGGTTTTATTTGATTTAGATGGAACCATTTTAGATAGTAAAAATATTATTATTAAATCATTTAAAGAAACGTTTAAGAATAAGTTAAATCTAATTTTATCTGAAGAGCAATGTTTGAAATTTATTGGTCCTTCTTTATGGGAAAGTTTTACTCCTTATGCAACTAAAGAGATATCTGTAGATGACCTAGTTAAGGAATACACTAGCATCAATAAAAGCCTGCATACAAGACAAAATCTAAAGTTATTCCCACATGTAAAGTATATGTTATTTAGATTAAAATTTCTTAATTATAAACTAGGTATTGTCTCATCTAAAAGAAGAGAAGTTGTACTACAAGGACTTGAGTTATTTAAAATTAAGAATTATTTTGATACTATTGTTTGTGTTGATGATATTAAAACATCTAAACCTTCTCCTGAAGGAATTATAAAAGCATGCAATGACATGAGGATACTTAGTGAAGAAGTTCTTTATGTAGGAGACCATGAGATTGATATTTTGGCGGCGCAAGGCGCTTTTGCAAAAAATGCTTTAGTAGCACACTCTCAAAATTTTGATAAAGCAATAAAATTAAATCCCGATATAGTTATTAGTAGTTTTAAAGAAATAGAAATATATTTACAAAAGGTGAACGCATGGAATTAGATCTAATTATTATAGGTGCAGGTCCTGCTGGAGTGACTAGTGCAATCTATGCTAAAAGAGCAGGTTTAAAATTTATTATAATTGAAAAAATGGCTGTTGGCGGTCAGGCAAGGGATGCAGGTTTAATAGAAAATTATCCTGGTTATAATGCTATATCAGGGCTTGATTTAGCACAACATTTTAAAAATCAATTAGTAAACCTAAAAGTAGATATTATATATGATGATGTAGTAGAAATTAAAAAGGAAAATATTTTTTTAGTTAATACTCTAAGTAATAAATATAGTGCTAAAAGTGTAATTATCGCAACTGGAGCAAGTCCTAAAAAACTTAATCTTGAAAATGAATCTAAATTACTAGGCCAAGGAGTTTCTTATTGTGCATACTGTGATGGTGCTTTTTTTAAAGATGAGGATGTTGCAGTAATAGGTTCAGGAAACTCGGCATGTGAGGCAGCATTATATCTTGCGAATATTGCAAAAAATGTAAATTTATTATCAAATATAAATAATCTTTCTGCTGAGGCTACCACGGTTGATATTATTAAAAAAACCAAAAATATAAAAGTACATTATGAAGCAAATATTACTAATATTGGAGCATCTAAATTAGGAGTTAATCAAATAGAATATACTCAAAATAATAACGCTAAATTATTAAATATAACAGGCCTATTTATCTATATTGGCCATATTAGTAATTCTGATTTATTAAAAAAGAATTATCCTTCACTAATAGATACTAACGGAGGTATTAAAACCCATAATACTACCACCACGATTCCTGGTTTATTTGTTGCAGGCGATTGTGCTAGTAAAAAAATAAAGCAAATAGTAACTGCCGCAAGTGATGGAGCAACAGCACTAATAAATGTTTTAGGATATCTAAAAACTATTAAATGAATTTCTCAAAAGAATTAAAGCAAGAACTATTGCAAATAAAACTTGATAATGAAGCCTTAAAGCCAATGTTGCTTGCTTTTTTTAATTTAATAACTATTAACGATAATGGTGCTACAAGATTTCAAACTACAAATAAAGTTTTAACAGCATATATTCAATTTTTAATAAAAAAGATTATCCCCAATGAAGAACTAACTATTAGTACTAATAAATTAGAGTTAAGTATTAATAGTAAAATTATTGAAAAGATAATTAAAAGAGATACTAACTTTCAAGAAGCAAAAATATTGAATACAAGCGAAAATATAAAAACTTTTTTAAGAGGTTCTTTTTTAGCAAGAGGTTCAATAAATAATCCTGAGAAAGCAAATTATCATCTAGAAATACAGGCTAAGGATAAGGCAAGCATTTTATTACTACAACGTAAATTAGTCGATTTTGAACTAAATGCTAAAGTAACTAAAAGAAGAAATAACTATCTTGTATATATTAAGGAAGCAGAAAAAATTGCTGAGTTTCTTATTATAATAGGGGCTAATCAATCACTTTTTAAATATGAGGATTATCGTATCAGAAGAGATTTTAATAACTCATTAGTTAAAACGATGAATTGTGAAATTCATAACACAACAATTGCTACTGAAGCGGCAAATAAGCAACTTGCTTTGATCAAGGCACTTGAAGAATATCATCCTCATTTAGTTGAAGAACACAAACTTGAAAAAATTATTGAACTTAGAAAAGAAAATCCGCAAGCCTCTTTAAATGAATTAGTTATTAAATATAAGGAAAAGTATGATTTAGTAATCTCTAAATCTAGTCTTTTTAGAAAATTTAAAAAAATTGCTAAATTAGTAAAAGGAACTGATATTTAATGGATATAGGAATTGATATAGTTGAACTTGATAGAATAAAAAAGTTGGACGAACTTGCTTATTTAAGAATTTTAAATCAAAAGGAAATTTTAGTCTATGAAGGATTTGCTAATAGCAAAAGAAGAATTGAGTATCTCGCAGGCAGAATAGCCTTACGTGAGGCCTATGTAAAAGCGTTTAATAATAAAAATATTATATATAATGAACTAGCATTTATTAACCTCGATGATGGTAAAATTGAGGTATATTATAAAGATATTAAACAAAATAACTTAAAAGTATCACTTTCACATAGTGAAAAAAATTGTGTAGCAATTGTTCTAAAATTATTATAATTTGCAAATAAGGTAATATTTTGGTAAAATATTTTAGTATTTGTTAAGAAGGTGTAATGGAATGGATAAAATTAAAAAAGAGAAAAAAGTAAAAGAAGTCAGAGTTTTGGATATGACTCCAGAACAATATGAACGTAATAAAAAGATTGCAATTATAGGTTCAATTATATTAGGTCTTTTAATTATTGCTCTATTTGCTTCACTACTATCTGTTTATATAATTCAAAAAAAAGAAGAAGGTAAAGATAAAAATATTCTTAAAGATAATTTAACTATAAATACTAGTATATTAAATGAATTTAAGAATAAAACTCCATTAGATCAAATAAGTTTTTCACAAAAAATAAAAGATGAAATGCTTGCCCAAAAACCAACAGAAATTGTAATTTTTATTCATACCCAAGATTTATCTACAGAAATAAAAAATAAAATTACTAAGTTAAAATTCCATAAAAATGAGACATTATTCTTAACATTAAATATGGAGTTATTAACATCAAAACACTCACTTGAAGGAACACTTCAACAGTTATATAAAGAACTAAAACAAGAGGGCTGGGATGAAAATAAATCATTTTCAAATTTAGATGAAACCCCATATTTGTTTAAAGTAGATGCTAATAATAACTATGAACTAATTGAAAATGCACCTATAACTGGTGAAAAAATTAGTCAAGAATTAGATAAATATTTAAATTAAGGATGATATTATGAACGATTTAATAATAAAAGAAATAAGTGAAAATTTAGGTGTAAGAGAAAAACAAATTATAACTGTTATTCAACTTTTATCTGAAGGTAATACAGTACCATTTATTGCAAGATACCGTAAAGAAGTTACTGGTGGTCTTGATGAAGATCAAATTAAAGCAATAAATGATGAGTATGAGTATCAAAATAACTTATATCAAAGAAAAGAAGACGTTATTAGACTTATAGATGAAAAAGGAATGCTTACTCCTGAGTTAAAAGAACAAATTCTTAAAGCAACTAAATTAGTTGAAGTAGAAGATCTATATCGTCCATTTAAAGAGAAAAAGAAAACAAAAGCAACTGAGGCTATTAAACAAGGACTTCAACCTTTTGCTGATTGGATGCTTACTTATCCAAAAGAATCAGTTGAAGAAGAAGCAAAAAAATATGTAGGTATTAAACTAGAAGATCCAAAAGCAAAACCTTGTAAGACTCCGGAAGAAGCTATTCAAGGAGCTAAATATATTATTGCAGAAATAATATCAGATAATGCAGATTTTCGTAAGGAATTAAGAGAAATTCTTCATACTAATGGAGAAATTACTACTTTAAAGAAAAAAGATGCAGTTGATGAAAAATTAGTTTATGAAAACTACTACGAATATAAAGAACCTATTGTTAAAGTTAAGCATCATAGAGTATTAGCGATAAATCGTGCTGAAAAAGAAAAAGTTATTACTGTCTCACTTACTACTGATACCGATGAGATGATTAAATATCTAGAAAGCCATTTTATCAAAAAGCAAGATTCTACAGTGGTGCCACATTTAAAAGATGCTATTCAAGACTCGCTTAAAAGGCTAATCTACCCATCAATTGAAAGAGAAATACGATCAGAGCTAACAGAACAAGCTGAAGATCAAGCAATAAATGTTTTTTCAATAAATGTCCAAAAACTTTTATTACAACCGCCACTAAAAGGAAAAATGATCTTAGGCGTTGACCCTGCTTTTAGAACTGGATGTAAATTAGCTGTTGTTGATAGAGAAGGTAAAGTATTAAATATTGATGTTATTTATCCAATAATTCATGGTGAAGAAAAAACAAATGAGGCCAAAAGGAAAGTAGCACAAATTATTAATAAATATGGGATTGAACTAATTGCTATTGGAAACGGAACTGCTTCAAGAGAAACAGAAAAATTTATTGCTGATGAAATAAGAGAATTTGGATTAAAAAATGTTCACTATGTTATTGTTTCAGAAGCAGGTGCATCTGTATACTCAGCATCACCTGAAGCACAAAAAGAATTTCCTGATTTATCAGTAGAACAAAGAAGTGCAGCAAGTATCGCTAGAAGACTACAAGATCCACTAAGTGAACTAGTTAAAATTGATCCTAAATCTATTGGTGTTGGTCAATATCAGCATGATGTTCAACAAAAGAAATTAAATGAATCACTTAACTTTGTTGTAACACAAGCAGTTAACCAAGTTGGAGTAAATGTTAATACAGCATCTGAAGCACTGCTTATGTATGTATCAGGTTTAAATAAGAAAACAGCCGATAACATTGTTAAATACAGAAGAGAAAAAGGAAGATTTAATAATCGTAAAGATTTAGAAGCAATTCCTGCAATGGGTGGAAAAACATATGAACAATCAATTGGTTTCTTAAGAATTATTGATGGTAATGAAGTATTAGATATGACAAGTATTCACCCTGAAAGTTATCAGTATGCTAAAAAACTAATGGATAAATATGACATTAGTGAAGCAATGTTTGGTAAACCTGAAATGTCTGAACTACTTAATAAGATAAATAGAATTGAGTTAGCAAAAGAACTAGCAATTGATAAGTATACGCTTGATAATATATTAGATGCATTCATAGCACCTTTAAGAGACCCACGTGATGAGTTCCCACAACCAATTTTAAAATCAGATATTTTGTCATTAAGTGATTTAAAAGTTGGAATGGAGCTACAAGGAACAGTAAGAAATGTAGTAGATTTTGGAGCATTTGTAGACGTTGGTTTACACGAAGATGGACTTGTTCATATTTCTAAAATATGCGAGCGATACATTAAACATCCAAGCGAAGTCCTAAAAGTTGGAGACATTATTACAGTCTATGTTTTAAATATTGACGAAAAGAAAGAAAAAATAGGCTTAACAATGTTAAAAGATAAAATTTAATTTTGCCCCGAAAGGGGTTATATGGAGCAGTACTCAAGAGGCCGAAGAGGGCGCACTGCTAACGCGTTAGGGCGGGTGACCGTCGCGAGAGTTCGAATCTCTCCTGCTCCGAGTTAAGAAATTATAGCCTATTATGTAGTAAACTTTAATAGTTGAACACCAACTAATTAGATTTACATGAATATAAGGCTTTTTTAATATCTAATTATATAATTATGTTTTATGTGAGGTTTAGAATGGAGAAAATATCAAAAGAAATAGATGTTATTAAATTTAACATTAACCAATACTACCATATGCTGGATCATTTTGGCTTAGAAAAAACTTGGGATATTATTCTAAATTTTCTTACAGGTAAAACAATTAATGATTTAAGTATAAATTATTTATTATCATTTGATAATTTAGGTCAACTATACGAAATTGGATTAGCATATTCTAACAAAATTTTAAAAAAAGATATGGGAAAATATTATACCCCCCAAGATGTATCGGATATTATGGCAAAATTATTGCTAGAAAATAAAATTATAAAACTAGCAGATGTTGGATGCGGAACAGGTAATTTAATTATTAGTGTTTTAAAACACATGAAAACTCTAAAAGGAATAAATCCGGTAGAGTTTATTTTAGATGGCAAGTTATATTTATATGAAGCAGATTCAATAGCATTAAAAATATGTCTTAAGAAAATTGATATTTTATTAAAGCAAGAAGTTTCTAAATTGGTTAACACATATAATGGAGATTTTTTAGATGAAGATATTACTCTTCCTATGGGAGTATCAGTAATAACTAATCCACCTTATGCACCGATAAAAAATATAAAAAATAATTGGAGCAATGATAGTGTTATTAGTCAGTCTAAAGATTTATATGCTGCATTTATTAGTAAAATTATCAATTACTGTGATAGTGCAGTTATAGTTTGTCCTCAATCATATTTAGTTGCTGCAAAATTTTCTGAATTAAGATTAAAACTCTCAAAAAACTTTAGAGGAGAAATTTTTTCTTTTGATAATGTCCCAGGGACCTTGTTTAACGGTAAAAAGCATGGTATTTTTAATACTAATACAGCCAATGGCGTAAGGGCTGCGATAACATCTATACAAAAAAGTGAACAACCAGGCTTTAATTTAACTCATTTAATAAGATTTAAAACAAGTCAAAGAAGTGATGTTATTACACTTGATTTTTTACGTTCTAAATTAGGTACTACGGTACAGGATTTATCATATCCTCTTAAAGTGTTTAAAGAATTAGAACCAATGGTGGAAAAAATTAAGGTAAACAATAATAATAATTATTTAGCAGATTTAATTGAAAATAACCCGTCAAAACAAAAAAATGAATTTAAATTATATGTTTCTACATCAGCAAGATATTTTACAGTAGCTAGTAAACAAAAGCTAAATAGATCTGGATATTTTCCAATCTATGCTAAAAACAAAGAAGCCTTTGAGCTTTTATACTCGCTTATTAATTCTAGTTATGTTTACATGTGGTGGCGATTTTTAGACGGAGGGATTTTATTTTCAAAAAGCATCTTACTTAAAATACCGTATGATCTTAATTTAATTGAAAAAAATAAAAAGATTGAAAACTTTATTGAAAATATGATTGCTAATGAAAATAATTATTTAGCCTTTAAGGTAAATGCAGGTGTAAAACAAGAAAGTTTAAAATTTCCCATAGATTTTAGAAAACATATTAATAAAGTATTATTTCCTAAATATGCAAATTATATGGATTTAGTACACAATAACTTTGAGGTATGGCTTGAAAAATGAACTAGTTAGAGAAGTTTTTAATCTTTTATATAATGATGCTAATTTAGTTAGAATTTTAGCAAGTTCTAATGAAATAAAACAAATTGAGAATTTTTATAAAAATAATTATAAAAAAATTACCAACTATAATTCTCTTATAAGTTTAATGGAGACTGGATTATTTAATATTTTAAAAAGTTCACCTGCTGCATTAAGTGAATTTGAAAAGCAGTTTACTCGTAAAAAGACCTTACAACCAGGCATACTGAATGAGTGTTTTATTCTTCAAACACTTGCTAATAAACTTAACTTAGATAGTTGTCAGGATATGGATATTACTAAACCACTTCAATCAAAAGATAAGACTCCTAGGTATAAATACTACTCTAGTAGTGCTCTTAATAATGGATTACTTCTTCAATACGGAGATCCTAGTTCTACTGATGCAGTTTTTATAAAAGGATTAGATATAATTAATATTGAGATAAAAGATAGTAATTCTAAATTAGAAGAGCTTGATTTAAAGTATCAAGAAAATGGTAAATTATCTCCTAGTAATTATATTAAAAAAAATGTGCCTGATTATATTAAATTATTAGATGAGTTTAACTTAAAAACTAATATTTTCAACGAGGCAGGGAGTAATTATACTTTAAAAATTAGTGATAACGATGCAAAAGAAATTATAAATAAAGTTAGTCAAAAGAAAAGAACTAATCTTTATTTGCTTAAACATAATGACTATATTATTCCTGTTCCTAGTGATTATCTATTTGATATAGTAGATATATCAACTTCAGAAATTAGACCAGCAGGGAGAAATTATTGTAAAGTTTTTACTCCTAAGAATTTATCTATGGAATTACATAATCAAAATGCCATTTTTTTAAACAACATTATTAAGTTAAAATATAACCCTTTAATGGAGGTTAAAGGAAGACTAACTAATACTATTACAAGATATAGTATTAATAGTTTATATTTCGTAAAGTATAATGATACTAATATCCAAGATACTTATGTTATTTTTCCACTTGCTGCAATTAAACAAAAAAAGCCAACTATTTCTATTCATTTAAAGGTAAAAAATGAAAAAGAAATTTTAAGAAATATTTTTAATAGATTAAATCAAACAAGAAAAGACTGAGTTACTTAAGCATTTAATAATAAAAAGTAAAAATTAACTTTTTCTCTATTATCTAATCGGAGGATGATATTAATGAGAAAAACATTATTTTTTATAATTTTATTTTGTTTAAGTTTTATCTTAGGATTAAGTTTTACAAACAATGTTAAGGCAGCATCGCTTGAAGCAATATATAAGTTTGATAAACTTTACTCTATTGAAGGGGGTCACACATTAGCGTATTACCAACAATATAGACCTAATGATGTAAATGAAGCATTAAAGTCAGTTAAAAAAACTAAATTTATGGGTAAGAGAGTAAACAGCTTAAGTGATGGAACGCTAGTAAGATTTAGAAAGCAAATTATTCAAAGGTTTGTTAATGAGGGAGAAAGTGCTCTTCAGTATAAGTTAGAGTTTAAAGAAGAAAAATCAATGAAATTTATTTTTGGTTTAAACAGAAGTTCACAAAAAGGAATTGAGTTTTCGATGAAACAACCTAGTATTAAAGCAAGCCATGCTACTAAGCTAGGATTTGATGCTAAAACAGAAGTACAAACTAAAAAAAGTGATTCTAAAATTGTTGAAGCAAAATTGGCACCTAATAAAATGTTAACCCATTCACTTGATGGTACTGGTGCTATTTGTTCTGGTGCAGCGGCTTATTATATATTTTGGGTTAGATCATGGTATGGTGTATATGAGTATATGCGAATAGATAGTATCTACCATAATATGGAAATAGTGGAGATTAAACTATGACTAGTAAAAAAACAACTATCATTATTATTAGTGTCTTATTAACACTTGTAATTCTTGCTGGTATTGCAACTGGTATTATATTATCTAAAAAATTAAAAAAAGTAAAAACTTATGCCCTTTTAAGTGAACAAAATATACTTGACTATGGCGAACCTAGCCCTACATTTGTATTATTTACAAATAGAGAAAAAGAGCCACATACTCAAGAAGAAATAGAACAAACTACACTATATAGTATGGATTCTAGTTTTGCTCAAAGTTTAAGATTAAATAGTATTGATAAATACTTTGATGAAAAATATAATGAAGAAAACTTTACAGCATATACTTATGGATTTAAGATGAATAATAATATCGCTGAGGGATTATACACTAATTTAGAGTTAGAATTTATTTTAAAAAATGGTAAAAAAATCAGATATAAAGTAGGTAAATTAGGCTTATCTAGGCCAAAAACCATTCCTTATGGGAAAAAAGATGCACTTCCTATGCAATACTTTGATGAGATAAGTTTAAAATCTGCTTCATTTGAAATTGGTGATGATAAAAAAGCCCTTGCTGAAGACTATCCTTACAGATTTAATAAAGTAATAATGAAGTATAATTATGCTAATAATAAACCTTTTGAAATTCTAGAAGTTTCTTATCGTGTAGATAAAGACGGCAAAGATATACCAGCTAAATTTATTCAACAGGATAAAAAAATTATTCTAACTTTTGAGTATGAAAAATATGAAATGTCTTCGTTTTATCTTAGGATAAAAATAAAACAAGACGGAGTTGTTGGAATTCAAGAAGTATCTGAAGGCTTCCTTACTTATTCTATGTTTAATCTTTTAAGTAAGGCTCGAGAGTTAATTCATGAACCAATTAGTTTTAATTAAGAATGTAAAAAAAAGATATATTAAAAATAAAGTATATAATTTAGAAATCAATAAAGGGGATTTTATTTTATTAACTGGAGAAAATGGTGCAGGTAAATCGACACTGATTAAGTTAATTTTAAGATTTATTCATCCTGATGGAGGACAAATAAAAGTTAAAAATAAATTAAAGATAACATTTTTATCAGAACGGATTAACCTTCCTGTTTTGGTTAATACATTAGACTATATTAAAATGTATTACGATTGCAATAATGAATATATTGACTATAATTTTTTAAATAGTTTAGATATTCCTCTTAATAGGGTTATCAATAAATTATCAAAAGGTAATAAACAAAAACTTGCTTTGTTTATTACCTTATTGAATAATAGGGATCTAATTATTTTAGATGAACCTCTTAATGGCCTAGATACTAATAGCATAAAAAAAATAAAGGCCAAAATTTCAGAACTACATAATAAAGGGACGAGCTTTTTAATTTCAACTCATCTTAAGTCAACTTTTAAAAGCTTATTTAATAAGGAGTATCAATTATGATTAGATATCTAAGAAAAGAATACTTTTCTATTAAATATTTATTATTACTAACTACTTTAACATTAACTTTAATTGCTATGGTTTTAATGATTGGTTTTAAAAATAATGGTGATTTAATTTCATTAAATGGTAGTGAATATGCACATCAACTTAATTTAGAAATGATTAAAATTATAAACTACTTAATGCTCGTATCAATTACAATATATTTTTATTTTATAGAAAATAATGAAGATATTTCGTTAGTAGTTTCTAAAGGGAGAAGCAGAGTTTTTTTAACAAAATATATATTTTTTAATATATTCTTTGTGCTACTATATTGTTTTTACTATCTAATATATTTAGTACTAGCAAGTTTTATTTTTAAATATTTTGATATGTCATTAGATTTTATTATTCTTTATTTTAAAAATTATTTATCAATATTTTTATTCATCAATTTATTATTTATATTAATTAAAAAAGATAATAAACTATTAAGCGTACTAGTTTTATTATTATGGGTTTTACTGCAACATATTATTTTTGATTATAAAGAATATTTATTTTTTTATAAGTACTTAATTCCTATTTATGAGACAGGAATTTATTCTAATTTTTTAGGATATATATATTACGGTTTATTTAATTTAAGTTTATTTCTAATTTTCTTTTTAAAAAAGAGTTATGAAACGATTGATATCAACTAATTTTTACTAAACTTTAATTTAAAATAATTATTTTAATAAGCATTATATTATTTAAAATTTTAAAATTTGATATAATATTTTTCGTGGAAAGAAGAAAAAGTTCTCACCTGATTAATGATGTTAATAGGTAAATGTCACAATATATATTAATAATTGTGTAATGGGTACTTTTTTAGTACCCATTTTATTTTATAAAACTGTATATAACAAGGAGGTAATGTTATCAAGCCTATAAATAAAAAACCTAACCAACCTGATGAGTTGGTTAATGAACAAATCCCTAATGGAGAAGTATTATTAATTGATAATACAGGAAAAAATTTAGGAATTAAAAATCGTGATGAAGCCTTGAAGTTAGCCTATGAAAATGAATTAGATTTAGTGGTTGTTGCTGCTAACGCTAAACCTTTAGTTGCAAGAATTATGGATTATCCTAAATATAAATTTGATATGCAAAAAAAACAAAAAGAGATTAGGAAAAATCAACAAACTTCACAAGTTAAAGGTATCCGTCTAGGGCCAACAATTCAAGAAAATGATTTTCAAACAAAATTAAATTCAGCAAAAAAATTCTTACAAAAAGGTGATAAGATTAAAATTACAATGCGCTTTCGAGGAAGAATGCTTGATAGAGCAAGTCTTGGTACAGAACTTGTAAATCGTTTTATTACCGAATTAGGTGAAAATGTTGTAGTTGAACAAAAACCAGTTTTAGAAGGATTTTTTATTAACGCAACGGTAGCTCCAACGGCAAAGAAAAAATAAAAAGGAAGTGTAAATATGCCAAAACAAAAAACTCATAGTGGGTTAAAGAAAAGAATTAAAGTAACTGCAAGTGGTAAATTAAGAAGACATCATTCACATACAAGCCACCTAGCAACAAACAAAGAACAAAGACAAATTAGAACACTAAGAAAAGAAACTAGTGTATCACCAAGCGATGTTAAAAGAATTAAATCGCTTATTCGCAAGTAAGGAGGAATAAACTATGCCACGTTCAACAAATTCTAAAGTAACTAGAGCAAGACATAATAAGTTCTTAAAACTTGCTAAAGGTTATTTTGGTTCTAAACATACATTATTTAGAACAGCACACGAACAAGTAATGAGATCTTTAAGATATCAATTTAGAGATCGTAAACAAAGAAAAAGAAATTTTAGAAAATTATGGATTACAAGAATTAATGCTGCCTGCAGAAGTAATGGTATTTCATATTCATTATTTATTACAGGATTAAAAAGAGAAAAGATAGAATTAAACCGCAAGGTTTTATCAGAGTTGGCTATAAGTGATCCTAACACTTTTAAAGAATTAGTTGCGACTGCTAAAAAAGGTTTAAGGAAAGCGCTACCTGAACAATTCGGACAAAATGAAAAAGGGCTACCACAATACCTTAACCCAGGCGATTTCAAAGAAAGCAAAAAGGCTAAAGGAACAGAAAAACCGGTTGCTAAAGTAGCAGTTAAAAAACCTGCAGCAGTTAAAAAAGATGCTAAAACTACTGAGAGTAAAACAACAGTAAAAAAAGAAGTAAAACCTGCTAGTGAAAAGCCAAAGACTACTCCTAAAAAAGAAACAAAACCTACAAGTGAAAAACTAAAATTTGCTCCTAAAAAAGAAGTAAAACCTACAAGCGAAAAGAAGTCTGCTGCTAAAACTACTACTGTAAAAAAAGATACAACAAAAGTAAGTAAGTAATAATGAAGAGAAAGTCCCCAGAATATTTAGAAAAAAGAAACATATTATCATTAATTTTATTTCATGTAGTATTTTTTCTATTAGATATATTTATTATTCTACAGCCGCTATATCCAAAAGGAAGTAAAGGATATCTTCCGTTTATGATTTCATTTGGTTCAGTATTTGGTATAGGAGTACTAGGTTCTATTCTAGTGGCAGTTCTTTATAAAAATAATACAACTATCCATTTTAAAAAAGAATATGATCTAGCTAATAGAATATTAACCTATTTATATGTTGCCATTTTTGGTGTTTATCTGGTTTCTCAATTTCTTCAACGATCAGATAAAATTTCTACTAATGTACTTGGCTACATAGCATATTCAACAGGTTCTGTTTTATGTTTGGTTTCTCTTGCTGCGATTATCCTAAATTCATATATTATTATTGTTGAAAAAACGAGTGTTCCATTGCAGCAATTTCTAGCCGATCAAAAAGAAAAAAAATTAAATGAAGAACAACCTAGTGAAGAACAACCTAGCCAATTACCTGAAAACAAAGATCTCCCAGAGAATAACTAATCATTAGACCCTAAGACTTTTCTTAGGGTTTTTTGTTAAAAAAAATTTAGCGAAGTTTGATAAAATAAAGATATGAATTTTAAAACTAGAATGATAATTTCAATCCTTTTATTACTTTTAGTTTCAATTGCACTTCCTTTACTAATAATATTCGTACAAAGATTTTCACCACCAATATATGTATTTTCATATGTGTTATTACTAATAGGAATAGGAACTTTTTTTTGGGCTGGTTTAACTAAAATAATAATTACGATTACATATATTTTTCTAACAATATTATTTCTTTATACATTCCCTGAGTATGACCTCCCAATAGTGATAACAGGTTCAATTTTATTTTTATTTAATCCTTATAAGTTTATAGAAACTATCTTCAGTAAAAACTTAAAAACAGATCGCGAGAATAATTTATATAAGATGGTAAGAAAAAAAAATCAGCAATATTTTTTATATCATCAAGATATGAAAAAGTTTTATTATTTGCCAAATTATATTTTATTATATAAAAATAAGTTTTATAAACTAATAAGATATACCATCCCAGCCATCCTATATGGGTCAGCATCATTTTTTTCCTTTTATAGACTTAAGAGCTTTATTAACTTTGCTAATTCTATTAAGTACTATGATAATTTAATGTTTTGGTTTATCTCGGTTATTGTTATACTAATAACGGCATTATTTATTCAATATAAGGGATTTAAGTCTGCGGTAAGGTTTATATTAATATTTATATTTCCTTACTTATTCTACATTATATTTCATATGGCTACATTTCCAAAAAATGATCTTTTAATAAAATATTTTATTCTAGCAGGTTGCATTATTGGTCTTTTTGTAGTTATTATTGTTCAAATACCTTATTACTATCAAAGAGTAATATATTATAGTTATAGTTATTTTGATAATAAAAATAACCTAGATGTTTATGCTAACGGGGTTTATGAAAAATACATTTATCATAAAGGTCATCAAAGACATGGCATTTATTTATTAAATACTAATCTCTTAGATTTTCAGGAAAAGTTTAAATGGCTTTTAATCTACGCAAACTATCACCACATAATAATTACTAGTTATACCTATAAAGCAGGCGAGTTAAAATTATATTGTGCTTTTAGAACAGATAAGAAAAAGCAACCTAATAGATTATTAAAATATTTATCTAAATTATATAAAAACAAAAATATCATTCTAACATCATTTGTAGACCAGGATGCTCTGTATTATCCTGAAAAATTTTCTAATACAGATAACTATATTATTGCAAGAGCAATTAAAGAGGCTAATGTTTTAAAAGATTTTGGTCTCAATAAAAACATTATTTTATCTCTTTTTATAAACTTTGATGAGCATAAAAATATGGTAGAGTTTGCTAGAGAAAAAGAAATTAATATTTATGATTTATCAAATTACAAAGCCCTTGCCGAAGTAAGGGTGGAGTTAAAAAATGATGCTAATCAAATTGAGTTAGTCTTAAGAGATATTTTATCAAGTCTTTATTTTCACAACGGAAAGTTCCTTAAAGTAGTTATAAGATATTCCGTAGAGAAAGTTAATAAATATTTACTAAATTAAATAATGATATAATAATACATACACAAGGAGGATTTATGGAAGAATTAAAAAGATTAAAAGAACTAACTGATATCTGCGGTGTTTCTGGAAATGAGTATAAAGTTAGTCAGTATTTAGTTAAGAACTTAGATAATAAAAAAATTACTTTTAGTTATGATAATTTGGGTTCACTTGTAGGAAAGTTAAATAATTCAAGTGGTGCTAAGGTATTAGTTGCATCGCATATGGACGAGGTAGGCTTAATGGTTAAGGATATTACCTCTGAAGGTTTTTTAAAATTTCAAACTATTGGTGGATGGTATTCACAAGTAATGCTTGCACAAAAATGGTTAGTCGAAAAAAATGATGGAACATATGTAATTGGCTTAACTGGAGCAAAACCACCTCATTTAATGTCACGCGAAGAAGCTGCTAAAGTAGTTACAACTAAGGATATGTATATTGACCTTGGGGCTTCATCTAAGGAAGAAGTTCTAAAAATGGGAGTTGAAATTGGCTCTTATATTACCCCATATTGTGAGTTTATGCAAATGGCTAATCCTAAATTATTACTTGCTAAAGCATGGGATAATAGAATTGGTACTGCTGTAGTAATGAATATCTTAGAAACCATTAACGAGGCACCATGTGAACTATATGGCGGATTTAATGTACAAGAAGAAGTAGGTCTAAGAGGAGCAAAAACTAGTTCTTATATGGTAAACCCTGATATTGCAATAGCACTAGATTCTGGAATAGCAAGTGATGTGCCAGGTTGTGATAAAACAGGTTGCGAACTAGGCAAGGGACCGCAAATTATTTTCTATGATGGTGGATTACTACCTAATCAAAAACTTAAAAAATATATTATTAACACTGCTAGGAAAAATAATATTCCAATTCAGTTAACTTATCTTGAAGGTGGATCAACTGATGCTGCAATGATGCAATATGCAAGAAATGGAGCAGCTACAATTTCTATGTTAATTCCTGCCCGTTATATTCATTCACATTGTTCTATTATTCATATGGACGATTATCTTAATGCAGTTAAATTATTAAAAGAAGTCATTAAAGGTCTTAATGAAAAAGAAGTAAAAAATATTCTTACTTTTTAATGCGTATTATTGCAGGCACTTATAAAAGTAGAATTATAAAATATCCTAAAACACAAAATACCAGACCCACAAAAGATAATGTACGCCTAGCAATTTTTAATGTATTAGGAGACATCACTAATAAAGTAGTCCTTGATTTATTTAGCGGCTCTGGTGCTTATGGTATTGAAGCCATTAGCAGAGGCGCAAGTTATTGTTATTTTAATGATAAAAATTATCTTGCTTATAAATGCATTTTAGAAAATTTATCATTGCTTACCATAACAAACTATCATCTTAGTAAATTAGGCTATGAGCAAGCGATAAACTATATTAGTGAACAAAAGCAAAAAATAGATATTGTATTTTTAGATCCGCCCTATTATGATGGTCTGTACGACGATGTTTTAGATAAACTAATCACTGTTTTAAATGAACATTCAGTTGTAATAGTTGAAATTGATAAAAGACTTGATTATCAGTTAAATAATAAGTTTTTTCTTGTTAAAGAAAAAATATATGGAGATCAAAAAATACTATTTATAAGTTTAAAAGGAGCATAAAATGTTTAAATTAGTTAGTATTTCACTTCCGTTATGGACGGTTATTGTTGTACCTATCGTTTTAGCCTTAGGATTATTTATTGCAGGTTTTTTTGTTGCAAGAGTAGTTTTTAAAAAATTCCTTGAGAAAAATCCGCCAATCAACGAAAACATGGTTAGAGCGATGATGCAACAAATGGGAAGAACTCCTTCAGAAAAACAAGTTCGTGCTGTTATGCGCGAAATGGAAGCAAATCAAAAAGGAAAAAAATAAAGTAAGTCCGTAAATATTAAAAAATACTAAATAGCTACCTTAAAAAAGGTAGTTATTTTTTTATCCAAGTTGTGAATTTTAATATAAAAATTTAATAATTTATCATTAAATTTGTTTTTTTTAATAATCTTTGATATAATAAGGCGTTATTTATACTTATAAAGAGAAAATTGTAAAAGGAGCGGATAAAATGGCATATAAGATTGTCAAATATGGAAAAAAAGCAGAACGTAGAAACTATTCTAGAATGCGTTATGATATAGAACTTCCATATTTAATAGAAATTCAAACCGAGTCATTTAAAAAATTTATTGAAACCGACTTAGGTGAATTATTAAAAGACATCTCGCCGATTGAGGGATTACAGGGTACAAAAAGGCTATATTTTGAAAACCCAATAGTAGATTATTCTAAAAATCTTTCTACACAAGAGTGTAAAAAGAAAAATTTAACTTATTCAAGAACAATTACTGTTACTGCAAGACTAATTAATGCAGACGGTTCACAAGCATTAGAAAACGAAAAAATTGTATTGTGTGAACTTCCTATGATGACTCCAACAGGTACATTTATAATTAATGGTGCAGAGCGTGTTATCGTATCCCAAATAGTAAGATCCGCTGGTTCATATTTTGCAAGCGAGTTAGATAAAAAAGTAAATCAAATTAAATATACAGGACAAATGATCCCAACTAGAGGCGCATGGCTAGAATTAGAAATGGGAGCAAAAGGTATTTTTTATGCCAAAGTAGATAGATCTAAAAAAATTTATTTAACTACTCTTTTAAGAGCAATAGGTTTTAAAAGCGACAATGCTATTAAAGAATTTTTTGGTAAGGAACAAATTATTGATACTTTAGTAAAAGATGATAAAGATACCCCAGATAAGGCAGTAGTTGAACTATATTCTAAAATAAGAAACGGAGAATCGATCCCTGCTCCTGCGGCAAGAGAATATTTAAGAAAATTATTATTTGATACTAGAAGATATGACCTTGCTGAGGTTGGAAGATATAAATTTAATAAAAAATTAGACTTTACTAACCGTTTATTAGGTGCCACTTTAGCACAAGATATTCAGCTTTCTAGTGGAGAACATTTTGCTAAAGGTACAATTATAGATAGAGAGATTTTAGCACTAATTAAACATAATAGAAAAGACTTTAGAGTAGAAGCACTTTCAGAAGAAGATAGTCTTCAAAACCAAGCAGTAAGCGAAGTTTATGCAGTAAGAAATCCTAAATTAGGAGATGGTCTTTATGTTAAATGTGATATTGCTAACATTAAAACAGGCGAAGTAATTATTGAAGAAAACGAAGAAGTTACGGCTGAGACAATTAAAAAGATTACAGATAATAAAAATGATTTAGATGAAAATGTTACTAACTATTTTCTTACCGGAGATATTTTTAATAAAATCGACTCAAGAGCTGCAACTGTAGTTGAAATGATTAAGATCTTAGTTAAAGACCAAACTACAGGAAAAAATAAAATTATCAATGTTATTGGTAATGACCAACGAGAAGAGGCAATCCATATTACTGTGTCTGATATTATTGCTAATGTTTCTTATTACCTAAACTTATATGAAGGAATTGGTTCTGTTGATGATATAGATCATTTAGGTAACCGAAGACTTCGTTTAATTGGTGAGTTATTAAAAAATCAATTTAGAATTGGTTTAGCGAGAACTGAAAAAAATATTGTAGATAGAATGTCTACAGCTTCTGGATTTGAGAACTTAACTATCGCTTCAATTATTAATACATCTCCTCTTAGCAGTGCACTTAAGTCTTTCTTCGGTTCATCACAGTTATCACAATTTATGGATCAAACTAACCCATTAAGTGAACTTACTCAAAAAAGAAGAGTATCTGCTCTAGGAGCAGGCGGTCTTTCAAGAGATCGTGCAGGTATTGATGTACGTGACGTTCATAATACTCACTATGGTAGAATTTGTCCTATTGAAACACCTGAAGGTCAATCAATTGGTTTGATCTCTTCGTTAGCAAGTTATTCTAAAGTTGATAGATTTGGTTTTATTCAAACTCCTTATTTAGTATTTGATCGCAACGGAGTAAAAAATGGTATCGTAAATCCTAAAATTACAGATGAATATAAATACCTAACTGCTGATGAGGAAGCAGAAGTAGTTATTGCCTCTGCATCAACTAATATTAATGCAGATGGTACTATTGCTGATGAAAAAGTAATTGGTAGATTAAATGGAGAAACATCATTTTTTGAACCAAGCGAAGTATCATATATGGACGTATCACCTAAGCAAATTGTCTCAGTTGCAACTGCAACTATTCCATTTCTTGAACACGACGATGCAAGCCGTGCTTTAATGGGTGCTAACATGCAACGTCAAGCAGTGCCACTGTTAAAACCAGAAGCTCCTATTGTAGGAACTGGTATTGAATATAAGGCTGCTAAAGACTCTGGCGCAACCTTAGTTTGTAAAAAGGCTGGATATGTAACTTTTGTAGATGCAGAAAAAATTGTTATTACAAATAAACCCACTGAAAAAAAAGAAATGGGTGGCAAAGTTTTGTTTGATCCAAAAGATAAAGAATATACCTTTGAGACTGCTAAAACATTATCTGATTATGGTTTAGTAACTGAGCAAATTTATGACTTAATTACTTTTGCTAGATCTAACCAAGACACTTGTGTTCTTCAAAAACCAATTGTTTCTTATGGTTCATGGGTTGAAGATGATGAAGTTATTGCAGATGGACCTTCTACGGATCAAGGTGAATTAGCATTAGGAAGAAATGTAACAGTTGCTTTCATGACCTGGGAAGGTTATAACTACGAAGATGCTATCATTATGTGTGAAGACTTAGTTAAAAACGATGTTTATACATCGATTCATATAGATGAGTATGAAGTATCAACTAGAGATTTAAGATCTACATCAAGTAAAGAAGAAATTACTAGAGATCTTCCTAATGTTGGTGCTGATGCACTAAGACATCTTGACCAAGACGGTATTGCAATGAAAGGTTATGAAGTTCATGAAAATGACATCTTAGTAGGGAAAATTACACCACGCGGTGCAGCTGAACCAGATAGCCAACAAAAATTATTATTGTCTGTGGGTAATGCTAAAATGAATGAACACAGAGATACTTCACTAAGAGTTCCTCATGGTGAAGGCGGTGTAGTTAGAGACATTCAAATTCTACATAAAAAACAAGATATTCTCCCTGTAGGAGTAAATGAGTCTATTAAAGTATTTGTTGCTAAAAAACGTAAAATACGTGAGGGCGATAAAATGGCTGGTAGACACGGAAATAAAGGTGTTATCTCTAGGATTGCTAAACGTGAGGACATGCCATATACTGAAGATGGTAGACCAATTGACATTTTATTAAATCCACTAGGAGTTCCGTCTCGTATGAACATTGGTCAGATTCTTGAAATTGCACTAGGTTATGCTGCAAAGAAATTAGGTATTAAAGTTGCTACTCCGGTATTTGATGGAGTTAATGATAAAGAACTGCTTGAAATAATGAAAGAAGCAGGCGTATCAAGTGATGGTAAAACTACCCTATATGATGGTCAAACAGGACTCCCTTATCCAAACAAGATCTCTGTAGGAACAATGTATATGATTAAACTATCACACATGGTTGATGATAAACTACACGCTCGTGCAGTAGGACCTTATACATTAGTAACACAACAACCTATGGGTGGTAAAGCACAAAATGGTGGACAAAGATTTGGAGAAATGGAAGTTTGGGCACTATATGCTTATGGTGCTGCTTACATACTACAAGAAATGCTTACAGTTAAATCGGATGATATGATGGGAAGAAATATGGTTTATTCTGCGATATCATCAGGTAAACCAATACCTAAGCCATCCCTTCCAGAAAGTTTTAGAGTATTAACACATGAACTACAAGCACTAGGTTTATATGTTGAGCTAATAAATTCGGAAACTGGTGAAAATGATGCAATTAAATCAATTGTTTCAGAAAAAATTAGAAGCAAGAGGAGAAGAGGCTAATGGCAAGTGAAAAACGAGTAAAAAATTTATTAAAAGACCTTTCGTTATCTCAAGAATGTGTTGAGTTTTTTCACTTACTTGGTATTGATGATGTAGAAACTTGTAATCAATTTGGTATCGGTAACTACACTATGATGTTTCAAAATATGGGTCTTAAACCTGAAGTGGTAGATGAAGTTGTTAATTTTTTAAGAACTAATTATTTACCAAGTAATTTAAATGAACTGCAATTTTCACCATCTTGTATTGAATTTTTAAAAGAAAATGAAATAACTGAAACATCAGATTTAATTAAGCTAGTATATTCAGATCGTGCTGAATTATATAGCATCTTAAAAAATGAAGAAACATATTTAGCTGAAATTAATAATGCGTTAGAGTTTTTTCAAATTTCTATTTTATCTGTTTATGATTATGATCCACATCATGAAATGGTTAAATCACAAAAAGAAGTTAAAGATATTGATGTAGCGAATAGAATTAAAAATTATGCTCCTAAAGGAAGAAAAGGATATGGTTCTTCAACATACTCTCATTTTAAAATAAGACTAGCATCTCCAGATGAAATTCGTATGTGGTCATATGGTGAAGTAAAAACACATGAAACTATTAACTATAGAACAACTAAGCCTGAAAAAGGTGGGTTGTTTTGTGAAAGAATTTTTGGTCCAACTAAAGACAAACAATGTGATTGTGGAAAAAAACAAACAGCCAATATAGGTTCAATTTGCCCTAAGTGCGGAATTGAATTAACTGACTCACTAGTAAGACGTGAAAGAATGGGTCATATTGAACTAGAAGCTCCTGTTGTTCATACATGGTATTTGAAATCAAGTCCATCTAAATTATCTATTCTTTTAGGTGTTAAATTAAAATCACTTGAAGATATAGTTGCTCACACTGCTTATATTGTTACAAAACCAGGAACTAGTGGACTAAGTAAAAAACAAATTTTAACTGAAAGCAACTATACAACATTCAATGAAAAATACGGCGATCGTTTTGAAGCACTTACTGGTGCAGAAGCAATTAAAAAACTTTTGCAAGATATTAATTTAGAAAGTGAAGTTAAAAGATTAAGACGTAATTATAAAATTTCAACCAAACAAAATAGAGATAAAATTATAAGACGCCTAGAAGTAGTAGAAGCATTTTATAAATCAGATAATAAGCCTGAATGGATGGTAATGGATGTTATCCCAGTAATAGCACCTGATCTTCGTCCAATGGTTGCATTAGATGGAGGTAGATTTGCTACTACTGATTTAAATGATCTTTACCGAAGAATACTAAACCGTAATAACCGCTTAAAGGAACAAAAAGAAAAGAAAGCACCAAGACTAATTGTTAAAAACGAAAAACGTCTTTTACAATTATCAGTAGATGCTCTCTTTGATAACTCTAAGTTAGGATCTAAGGCAGCATTTGCCTCAGATCGCAGAAGAATGTCAAAATCTCTTTCGGATCTTTTACGTGGTAAACAAGGACGTTTCCGTCAAAACCTTTTAGGTAAACGTGTAGATTACTCTGGACGTTCAGTTATTATTGTAGGACCAGATCTAAAGATGTATCAAGCCGGAATTCCGCGAGAGATGGCGATTATTCTGTTTAAGCCATTTGTTTTAAACGAACTACAAAAACGTTTTGGTGGCGATGAAAATGATAAAAAAACTCGTAAAGAAATAGTTAATAAATATGACTCAATGGATGAAGATGTTTGGCAAGCACTTGAAGAAGTAGTTATTGAACACCCTATTTTATTAAACCGTGCCCCTACTCTACACAGACTTGGTATTCAAGCATTTGAACCTAAGTTAATTGATGGCAAAGCAATTAGACTACATCCACTTGTTTGTGCTGCATTTAATGCAGACTTTGATGGAGACCAAATGCCAATTCACGTTCCATTATCTCCAGAAGCACAGGCAGAGGCCAGATTGCTTATGTTAGCAAGTAATAATATTCTTAACTCTAAAGATGGTAAGCCAGTTGTTACGCCATCACAAGATATGGTATTAGGAAATTATTATTTAACTATAGAAACTCCTTATAATCCAAAAGATGAAAAAACTATAAAACATAAAGCAGAAGGTTCCTTTTTTTCTTCATTTGATGAAGCAAATATTGCCTATGAAAATAACTTAATTGATCTTCATACTAGAATTATTGTTAAACCGCAAGCCTTAAATAGTTTTATTCCTAAAGAATTTATTAATGACTATGTTGTTACTACTTTTGGAAAAATGATTTTTAATAAGATTCTGCCAGTAGATTTTCCTTATATCCAAGAGCCAACAGTAAGAAACTTAGAACATGGAATAGATGAAAAATACATTCTAAAAAGAGGACAAAATCCAAAAGACTATTTCAAAAAGATTAAAGAAAATGATATTCCTAAACCGTTTAAGAAAAAATTTCTTGGTCAACTTATCTCTGAGTTTTTTAAACGTTATCAAATTTCTGAAACTTCAAAAATGCTTGATGATATAAAAGACTTAGGATTTAAATATTCTACTATAGCAGGAGTAACTATTTCATTTGCTGATATTACAGTATATTCTAAGAAAAAAGCTATTCTTTCTAAAGCAGAAGAAAAGGCAGAAGAGATTACTACCTTCTTTGAAGATGGTATGTTAACTTCTAAAGAAAGAAAACAGCTGATTATTAAAGAATGGGAAAAGGCTAGAAATGAAATACAAAATGGTTTAATGGATGAAATTCCAAAAGATAATCCACTATCAATGATGAGTGATTCTGGTGCCCGTGGTAATATTAATAACTTTACCCAGTTAGCAGGTATGCGTGGACTTATGAACAACCCTAAAGGTGATGTTATCGAGGTTCCAGTAAAAGCATCATTTAGAGAAGGTCTCACCGTATCAGAGTTCTTCATTTCTACGCATGGTGCTAGAAAGGGTTCTACTGATACTGCCTTAAAAACAGCAGAATCAGGTTATCTTACTAGAAGACTTGTTGACGTATCCCAGGATGTTATTATTGTTGAAGATGATTGCCATACTGATAAAGGCTTTAGAGTATCAAGTATCTTTGATCAAGATGGTAAAGAAACAGTTCCGCTTAAAGATCGTATCGTTGGTCGTTATGCTGCTAAGGATATATACGATGCCGAAGATGATTTAATTCTTAAACATAATGAACTAATTACTGAAGAAGTTGCCAACAAAATTATTAGAGCTAATGTAAAAGATGTATATATCAGATCTAATTTAACTTGTATATCCGAGCATGGTTTATGTGCTAAATGTTATGGTAATAACTTAGCAAGCAATCAACCAGTAGAGATTGGAGAAGCAGTTGGAGTTATTGCTGCCCAATCTATTGGTGAACCAGGTACACAGTTAACAATGAGAACATTCCACACTGGTGGAGTTGCATCTGCAAGTGATATTACGCAAGGTCTTCCTCGTATTCAAGAATTATTTGAAGCAAGAAACCCTAAAGGTAAAGCAATTATTTCTGAGTATAATGGTTTTGTTAAAAGTATCGAACAAGATAGAGCAGGCATAACTAATGTTTTAATCCAAGACCATAAAGGTAAAGAACATTTATACAAAACAGAACCAAATGTTGAGGTATTAGTTAAAAAAGGTGACCAAGTTAATGCCGGAGATAAGTTCACTCAAGGCTCAATTAATCCTAAAGAACTTCTAAGAGCAACTAACGTTGAAACAGTGCAAAGATATATTTTAGAAGAAGTTCAAAAAGTATATTATGCCCAAGGAGTAGAAATCTCTGATAAACACGTTGAGATTATTGTAAGACAAATGTTAAAACGTCTTCAAGTTATTGTTGAAGGAGATACCGAACTATTATCAGGAACTGAAGTATCTATGAATGATTTTAAAAAGCAAAATAAAGAAGCATTGCTTAACGGTAAACTTCCTGCTGTTGCAAGACCAGTATTACTAGGTATTACTAGAGCAGCCCTTAGATCAGAGTCATTCTTAGCGTCATCTTCATTCCAAGAAACTACTAGAATTCTTACAGATGCAGCTATTTGTTCTCGTGTTGATGAGTTAAAAGGATTAAAAGAAAATGTCATAATCGGAGGACTAATTCCTGCAGGTACTGGTATTTTAAGAGAGTCTGAATTTAATTATAACCGACTAGAAAATTTAGAAGATAGTGAAAAATAAAAGCAAACGACTTTTTAAAGTCGTTTGTCTTTTTTTAGAAGCATAATTTTTTATTGTTTAACTTGTTTGTAATTAAGGTTTTTAACTAGTTGACTAAGATTAGTATTTATAATTTTTATAAATTTTTTAAAAGTTGTATAATAAATTGAATGAGTGATAATACGATAAAAAATATTATAAAATGTGGTTCTTTAACTATGTTGGGTGCTAGGCAAGAATAATTATGTGTAAATTTTATATTTAATGTAGCGGTTTAGGTTATGTCAGAAATAAATAGAAAAATAAAAATGTTTGTTTGAAAGGAGAGTAAGTAAATAATATGAAAAAATATTTTTTTATATTCCTATTGTTAATTATGGCAATAAGTATCGTAGGATGTGCACAAAACACATTTTTAATAGAAACTAATGATAGATATGTATTACCTAATAAGGTACATTATAAGCAAAACGAAAGAGCAAAGATAACTATTTTAAAAACAAAAGAAAGTGATATTATAGAACCTATTGCTCTGGTAGAATTTAGAAATACAAATAATAAAGTAGTTGAAAAAATTGAAAACTTTTCATCACTAGAAAGTAATAATAATGAATTAAGAAAACTTTCATTTTATTCCCTATACAAAAAGTAGATTTTTAATTAAACAAT
>CAUTQZ010000010.1:0-48890 GCA_963540875.1 uncultured Acholeplasmataceae bacterium
CATGATTTCTCATTTTGTTTCAATAGCCATACCCCTACGAAATTAAAAGAGCCTTATTCTTTTAATAAATTATAGATTAATTTATAAACTACTTTAACTAGTTTTTTTAGAATTGCTTCTCTTTTGGTTTTAGGATAATCTAAGTGATACTCAAAGTAGTTTTCATTATATTTAATACAAAGATAGCATTCAAGCTTATTAGTATTAATATCATAAGTTGGTCCTGCATTGCCCGTTATAGCACAAGAGATATTAGCATTAGTTAAATTATATAATCCATTAGCCATTTCAAATGAAGTAGCGTCTGAGATAACACTATTTTCTCTTATTGTTTGAGGAGAGACTTCTAAGATCTTAACTTTACTCTCAATACTATAGGTAATAACGGATCCTTTATGAATACTTGAGACCCCAGGATATTTTACAAGAGATGCTGCAAGTAAGCCACCAGTAATACTTTCTGCAAAAGAGATAGTATAATTTTTTGTTTTTAATAATTTAATTACTTCTACTACATAATTCATATTTTAAATAATTCCTTAGCATTTTTAGTTGTAGCCTTAACTACCTCTTCAAGAGTTATTTCTTTTATAGAAGCGATTTCCTTAGCCACTTCCGTAATAAAACTTGGTTCATTTCTTCTTAAACTGCGATACTTTTGAGGTGGTAGATATGGTGCGTCTGTTTCTAATACAATGCAACTTAGGGGAACATCTTTAATAGCTTCTTTAAATAAGTCAGTTTTTTTATAAGTAATAACGCCGCCAACCCCAAGATAGAGGCCTGCTTCAATAATTTTAGATGCCATTTTAATATCTTCAGTGAAACAATGAAGAACCCCCTTAACTTGACCCTTAAATTCATTAACTACGCCAAGGACTTCATTAATTGCATTCCTTGCATGAATTGATACTGGTAGGTTATATTTAACAGCCATTTCTAATTGTTTTTTAAAAAATTTAATTTGTAGATCAAGCGGGTCATTATCAGGCCAGTATAAATCAAGGCCAATCTCACCTATACACACTACTTTTTTATCTTGGACTAAATTTTCAATAAAGTCTAAATTATCAGGTTTCTTTTCTTGTGGTTGTAAACCAATAGCAGCATAGCAATTAGGATAACTATTAGCAATCTTTACTGCTTCATATGATGAGCTCTCATCATAGCCCATAATAATAACTTTGATATTATTATCCTTTGCTCTTTTAATAACCTCATCTAGATCAGTTCTAAATTGATCACTATTTAAATGACAATGGGTATCAACTAATCCAAGCATACAATTGTAAAGTTCTTTTTACCTCGCTTAATAATAAAATATTTATTAAATAAGGCTTTGTCTTTAGAAAAATTAAATTTAGGATCAGATATAACTTCGTTATTTACTAAAATTGCTTTACTGCTAATAAAATCCCTTGCTTCACGATTTGATTTAGCTAGGTTAGTTTTAACTAATATATTAAATATGCCCTCATCACAAGTAATACTAGCACCTTTAATAGACTTATATAACATATCTAATTCATTTATTGATAAATTAGTTATATCATTACTAAATAATGACGCCGTAATATTTATTGCCTGGTTGCATAGTTCTTTTCCGTGAACGAAGGAAGTAATTTCTTCGGCTAATTTTTTTTGAGCAATTCTTAGTTCTGGCGCTTCTTGGTGTTTTGTAATTATAGACTCGATTTCTTCTTTTGATAAGAGTGTTAAATATTTTAAATATAATAAAACATCCTTATCTTCAGTATTGATAAAATATTGATAAAGCTCATATGGTGAAGTTAGTTCCTTATCAAGATAGAGTGCGCCGGATTCTGATTTACCAAATTTTTTACCATCTGATTTTAATAATAGCGGTGATGAAATACCTAAAATTTTTTCAGCCTTAGGATCTAGTTTTTTAATTAAATCTAAGCCACAGGTAATATTACCCCACTGATCACTTCCGCCAAATTGCACATTAACACCATATTCTTTGTAAAGATGATAAAAATCTATTGCTTGTAAGATCATATAAGAAAACTCAGTATATGATATGCCTTCTTTTAATCTTTTCGCGACAACATCTTTAGCAAGCATTGTATTAATTGAGAAAAATTTACCGTAGTCTCTAAGATAAGTAATAATATCTAGTTTTTTAATCCAGTCATAGTTATTTACGAAAACACATTTCTTATCATCTAAAAATCTTAGTAGTTGCTCTTTAATTAGTTTAGCATTAGCCTGTGCTGTTTTTTCATCTAGTAATTTACGTTCTCCAACCTCGCGAGGATCACCGATTAAGCCAGTAGCTCCACCAACTAAAACATATGGTTTAAAACCATTATCTTGCATCATTTTGATTCTAACAATTTGTACTAAATGTCCTACTGTTAAGCTTTTCCCTGTCGGGTCAAAGCCTGTATAAAAGGAAAATTTAGTATCAAATAATTTTTTTGCTAGTTCGCTATCGCTGCAATCCTTTATCATTTCACGCCATAAAAAATCATTATAATTCATAATATTTACTCCTAAAAAGTGGTTGAATTTCTCTTAATTATAGTAAACGGTAAGCATACATTATCAACTGTTTCGCCCTCATCCATAATCTTAGTTAAAAGACGCATAGAAACTGCACCAATATCATACATTGGAAAATCAATTGATGTTAAAGATGGTCTTGCTAGCTGTGATACAATAGTATTTTGACAACCTGCAAACTCAATATCTTCAGGTATTTTCATTCCTAATTCTCTAAAGGTATTCATTACTGCAAGGGCTATATAATCATTAGTTATTATTGCAGCATCAATTTTTTTATCACTAAATAATTCAATAATATGGTCTTTTATAATTTGTGGTTCGTCTGCAGTTTTGATAATTAAAGGAACCATACCTGCCTCATCCATAGCCATTGTATAGCCTCTCTCCTTATATTTATTAAGGGCGTATTTTTTAGATGTAGAAATTAAGTAAATATTTTTTTTACCACGACTAATAAATTTTCTAGTTAAATCATATGTTGCTTTAGTGTAGTCAATATGAACGGTAGAAATATCTTTATCTTTACTAGAGACATTAGCAAATACACTAGGAATTTTATTTGCTTTTAATATTTGTGTAATATTAACTATATTTTTACTAGATAGCTCTTCATTTACATAGATAAAACCATTGATCTGGTCAGAGACAATTTTTTCCATATTAGAGTCAATATCATCTTCGTGAATAACAGGATAAATTTTAATATTATAGCCATAGGTATTTCCAACATCAATAATGCCGTTAAAAACATTTGCAATTGACAAACGTGAAAAATCGGTAATCATAATTCCGATGGTTCTAGATTTTCTACTGGCCAAGCTTTGTGCCACTGAGTTTGGTTTAAAGCCTAATTGTTCGATTACCCTTAATATTTTTTTCTTAGTTTCAGGAGATACTTTTTCAGGGTGATTAAGAACTCTTGATACAGTTGTTAATGATGTTTTTGCTGTTTTGGCTACATCGTAAATTGTTATATTTTTATCAGCCATAATAATTCATTTTAAAAAAGGAGTAGTTAACTCCTTTTTATCTACGATCAGTTCTTTCTTTAATACGAGATTCTTTCGCACTAAGATTTCTAATATAATTTAATTTTGCTCTTCTAACTTTACCACGACGTAAAACATCAATTGAGTCTATTGCAGGCGAATGAATAGGAAATGTTCTTTCTACTCCTACACCATAAGACATTTTACGAACAGTAAAAGTTTCACTTAAACCTGTGCCACGACGTTTGATAACAAGTCCTTCAAAAACTTGTACTCTTTGACGGTCTCCTTCAATAATTCTAACATTTACCTTAACGTTATCACCTGGGTCAAATGTAGGGATATTTTCTTTAAGGTATGGTTTAGTGATTTCATTAAACAGAGCATCACCTTTTAATTTTACTTGTTTGGTTTCTTCTGCCATGTTTTTCTCCTTTTATTTAAATCAGGGCGTTTAATAAGCGTTCTTTTATTTGCTTGTTCTAATTGCCACTTTTCAATTTCTTTATGATTACCTGATATAACAATATCAGGAACAATAAATCCTTTGTATTCTCTTGGAGTTGTATATTGGGGATGTTTTAATAAATTATTATTCAAGCTATCATTAACTACCGATTGATTATTTATTACTCCTGGTATAAGTCTTGCTATAGTTTCGATTATAGCCATTGCAGGAATTTCGCCACCCATTAGGATATAATTGCCAATAGAGATTTCATAATCAATAAGGTTATATACTCTTTCATCAAAGCCTTCATATCTTCCACATAAGAGAATAATATGATTAAGATTAGCAATTTTTTTTGCCTTGGATTGATTAAAAAGTTTTCCTTGGGGAGAGAGCATTATAACTTTAGTATCTTTTCTTTTTAGTTTAGTAATACAATCATATATTGGAGGAAATTGTAACAACATTCCTACTCCACCACCATAAGGTTTATCATCAATGGTTTTATGTTTTGAATGAGAATAATCTCTTAGGTTAACTAAACTAATATCTAGTTGATTATTACTTCTTGCTTTTAGAATAAGGGATGTATTTATAAACTCAGTAAATAATTCAGGAAATATAGTAATAATGTCAATTTTCATAAAAGACCATCAATTGGGTTAATAACTAATTGTTTTTTTCTATTTATTTCTTTAACAAAAATATTATTAAAAGGGATTAGGTATTTTTTTATTCCTATAACTTCTAGAATATCATGGACAGGATTAAAAATAATGTTGTTTATTTTTCCTAAATATTCACCACTAGATAATATAACTTCTAGACCAATAAGTTCTTGATAAGTTATCTCATCAGTTATAGGTAGTTCATTTGAATATAATAATTTATTCTTTAATAGTGCTGCATCGTCTATATTATTGATTTCTTTAAAATCAATTAAATATATATTATTTGATTTAATAACTTTATTTATTGTTAAATAAACTTCATTATTATCATTGTCTAAATAATATACTTTAGCGTCTTTATATAAACGATTAAAATCAGATAGGTTAGATACTTTTAATGTGCCTTTAATTCCGTGGGTGTTATTTATTCTGGCTATCTGATACATTATCATCAGTATTAATGTTTAATTTAACTTTAATACCTTCAAGGCTAGCAGCGGCAAATAAAAGAGTTCTTAATGCTTGAGCATTTCTTCCTTGTTTACCGATTACTCTACCCATATCTTCTTTATTAACATCAAGAGTTAATACTAAGATATCTTCTTCAGTTGCTTCACTAACTTTTACATCTTTCGGAAATTTAACGATTGGTTTAACTAGTTCTTCTAATAGTTTGTTTATTTTTGCTGCCATTATAATCATTCCTTTCAATTTTATTTAGCTGCTTTAGGAGCAGTCTTTTTTACAGCAGGTTTAGTTTCTTTAATTGCTTTAGGTTTTGCTTCAGTTGTTTTTGCTTTGGTTGTATCTTTAGCAGTTTTCGCTTTTGTAGCATCTTTTGCATCCTTTGCAGGAGTTTTTTTAGCAGTCTCTTTTGTAGGTTCTACTTTTTTTATTTCTTTTTCGACTTTAGTAGTTTTACTAGCAGTTTTCTTTGCTGCAGGTTTTACTTCTTTTTTAGGTTCTTCTTTAACTTTTACTTCTTTTGGTTGAACTTTAAAAGTTTTAGAAATTTCTAATTTTTTCTTTTTAAATAAAGATTTAATTGTATCAGTTGGAAGAGCTCCATTTTGATACCAACGATTAACTTCATTTAAATCAGCCTTAAGTAAGTCTTTATCTGGATCATATGTTCCAAGAAGCGCTAAGAATTTACCATTTCTTGCACGTTTGGAATCACATGCTACAATACGATAAAAACTATGGTGAGCAGAGCCAAATCTTTGTAGTCTAATTCTTACAGCCATTAATGTCTTTCAATCCTTTCTTTTTTATTATGGGTATATTATATAAAAAATAAAAAAATAAGTCAAGTAAAACTACTTGACTTAAAAATTTAATGTATCATCAAATAACGGTGCTCTTTCGAAATCAATAATACCATTTATTCTTTTTAACATAGCGTTAATTTGCGGAATTAGTTTGGCATCGGTATAAAAGTATACAGCCTGCAATTTTTTTGAAACATAAGTAATTCTTATAGGAAGACGACGAAGCTGGTCTTTAGGATTTCTATCTTGCTTATAATAAAGAACATATGCACATTGATTAGTGTATTTAGTTGTTTTTTCATTTGTTGTAAATTCCATATAAATATTTTAGCATACTTTATTATTTACTTAATGTCTTTGTTAGAAATTGTTGTAAACGTTCCGTTTTTGGAGCACTAAATATTTCATCAGGAGATCCTTCTTCAAGAATAATTCCTTGATCAATAAATAATATTTTATCAGCAATATCTTTAGCAAAGTTCATCTCGTGAGTTACAATAACCATAGTAATACCCCGATTTTTTAATCCTTTGATTGTATTAAGCACTTCACCTACCATTTCTGGATCAAGGGCTGAAGTAGGTTCATCAAAAAGAATTATTTCAGGATCTACCATTAGGGTTCTTGCAATTGCAACTCTTTGTTTTTGACCACCTGATAGCGATGAAATTTTTTTGTTTTCGTATCCTTCTAAATTCATTTCTTTTAATAATTTTAAGGCTTTCTTTTTAGCTTCATCTTTAGTTAGGAATTTTAATTTTACAGGAGCAAGGATAAGATTACCCAATACATTTAAATTATTAAATAAGTTGAAATTTTGAAAGACCATTCCGATTTTAGTTCTTAATAAATTAATATTAATTTTACTGTTAACAATACTAATTCCATTAAATAAGATATCACCACTTGCAGGTTCATTTAATAAATTAAGGGTTCTTAAAAGCGTCGTTTTTCCACCGCCAGAAGAGCCAATTAAAACAACTATTTCATTTTCATAAATCTTAAGATTAACTCCTTTTAGAATTGTATTTGTTCCGTAGGAGACAAATAAGTCCTTAATTTCAATTTTTATATTAGCCATTTTTAACCTGCTTTCTCCTGTTTTCTAATTTTTTAATTAATAACGATGTATAAAAAGTTAGCACTAGATAAATAAGTGCAATAATAATAAATGTTTTAACAACGGCAAAGTTAGAACTATAAGCGGCTCTTCCTGCGTTATACAAATCCACTACCCCTATAACTGATAAAACTGCTGTATCTTTTAGGTTAACAATAAACTCATTGCCGATTGCAGGTAATGAATTTTGAATTGCTTGCGGCCAGATAATATATAACTTAGTTTTAAAATTAGATAAACCAAGTGAACGTGCAGCCTCAGTTTGACCTACATCAAGGCCATTAATTGACCCTCTTAGGATTTCAGCAATATAAGCAGCAGTATTAAATGAGACAATTAAAAGTCCTGCAAACAAAGGAGTCCAGATAGTTCTATTAAAAAAAGGAGCAAGTCCAAAATAAATTATCATTGCCTGAACAATCATCGGTGTTCCTCTAATTAAACCAATATATCCCCTTGCTATATAAGAGCCAGTATGTTTTAAGCATTTTACAATAACTTTATCTCTTTTTTTATTAACTTTATTTTCTCTAAGTAGTAAAAGTCCAAGAGCAACAATAAAACCAAATAAAGTTCCAAAAATAGATAGAATTAGAGTAGTTCCTATACCACTAAGAAATAAAAGACCATAGTCGGCAAGAATGCCTTTAATAGTAGTTTTATTTTCTGACAAAGCATAAGAGATCTGCATATCCATAATTTCTGCTCTTTTATCATTATCGATATTATCAAGGACATCATTTATTTCATTTCTTAAATTTATATCATCTTTTCTTAGGGCAATATTGACATCCACATTAGTTTGAGCACTCATACCATTTATATTTTTAATTGGGATAGTTTTAAGATTAACATTATTATTAATCATTAGTTTAGCAATTGGATATTCAGCTAAAAAGAAATCAATAGTGCCAGAATTTAGAGATAGTAATAAATTGGAATATTTATCTAAGGTATCATTTACATTAGAAAAATTTTGTTTAGCTATATCTACATACATTGTTCCTCGTTGTGCACCTACAATTGAGTTTTTTATATCATCGAGATTATAGGAATTTTGACTAAATTTATTTTTATTTACTACCATAACAACATCTGAAGAATAATAAGGATTAGTAAATAAAACCTCTTTCTCACGTTCAGGTGTTTTTGACATCCCGGCAATTACTAGATCTATTTCTTTAGTATTAAGTGCAGTAATTAGAGCATCCCAGTCTAACTTTTTAACAATGATATTTTTACCTAATTTCGCCCCTATTTCCTTAGCGATGAAGATATCGTATCCCGATGCATAGAGTGATGTTTCATTAGCGATATTTATTTTATAGGGATTAGTTGTTTTTTTATTTACTGCGTAGTTAAAAGGAGCATAATCTACTTCAAGTCCAACAACTAAGGTATTAGAGTCTGCTCTTGCACCAATAAGTAGAATAGGTAGCATTATTAAAATAATTGCTAGTGATAATAATTTATAAATATTAACTTTACTCATAATTCCTCCAATAAATAAAAAAGCACTCATAGAGTGCTAATAATTGTTTTATAGCTCCTCTACCTTATAAGTAGGAGTAATAATAGTATTCCTATTACTACCATATTAGTATTATGCCTAATACTATATTCGGCAAGTATCCCTTTCCTAATTCATAACGAATGCCTTCTATAATTAGTACTATTGATGCCTTGCACCTCTATATCTATTTATGATAGCAAAAAAAGATAATTATTAAAAAATATAAAGTTATTTATTTTAAAAATATTTATAATAAAGGCAATTTATAATCTTATTTATATTTTTTATAATAAAAAAGTAATTATGATAAAATTAGTTTAACAAAAAGGAGATTAGTATGAAAAATAAACAAAAAAGAATACCTGTTTTAAAAAGATTAGTAGTATATAGTGGCAAGAAAAAAGTGCTCCTTTATTTTGCAATGTTTTTTTCAGCCTTATCTGGGGTATTATTACTTATGCCAATGGTTTATATACATAAAATAATAAATGCAATTATATGTAATGGCCTAACTAATAGTAGTTTAATAAATAAAAGTGCTATTTTAGCAGCCATTTTTGCCGCAGGTGGTATTATTTCGTACTTATTTGCACTTATTAGTTCACATATTTTTGCATTTGAAGTTGAAGATAATATTATTAAAGATAATGTATCAAGACTAATTAGTCATCCGCTAGGTTATTTTTTAGATAAAGAGTCCGGAAAAATTAGAAATACTATTGTTGGCGGTGCCGCAGAAACACATACCTTTTTAGCCCATCAACTTCCTGATTTAGCAATGACAATAGTAACACCTATTGTGCTATTTGTTTTTTTCTTTTTATTTGATTGGAAGCTAGGGTTAATAAGTTTAATCCCGATGTTAATAGGAATGGGATTAATGGCTACAATGTTAAATAAAAAAATGAAAAAAGTTAAAGATGAATATTTTAATGACCTTACAACATTATCTGCTGAAACGGTGGAATTTGTTAGAGGCATTCCTGTGGTAAAAACTTATGCTACAAAAATTGAAAGTTTTGATAGGATATATAAGCTTATAAATAAATTAAAAGATCTAGTAATGAAGCTTACAATGGGATATAAAAATAAAATGTCAATTTACGAATCAGTAGTAGGTTCAACTGCTTTCTTTTTAGTCCCAGCTGCGATATTATTTATTCAATACGGAGTTGGTGATGTTAGACAAATTATTGCTAATTCAATTATCTATTTTTTAATTGGTCCTGCATTTGGAGGTTTTATTATGAAATCTGCTACTATAGCGCAATATAGTTATTTTGCAGAGAATGCACTTAATAGAATAGATAATCTATTAATACATAAGGCTTTTGAGTATGGATTAAAAAATATTGAAAATAGTTCAATTGAATTTAAAAATGTCTCTTTTGGATATGATGAAAAATTAGTTCTTGATGATATCTCATTTGAAGTAAAAAAAGGAGAAATGATTGCTCTTGTTGGTCCAAGTGGTGGTGGTAAAACAACTATTGCCCAATTAGCTGCTAGATTTTTTGATTCTAATGAAGGTTCTATTTTTATTGGCGGAGTAGACATTAAAGAATTAAGTAAAGAAAATTTAATGAATAAAATTTCGTTTGTATTTCAGAACACTAAATTATTTAAGATGAGCATTAAAGACAATCTTTTAATCGGAAATCCTAATGCTACTAATGAAGATATAAATACTGCTCTTGAAAACGCAGGAGCGCTTGAGATTATTGAAAATTTAAAAGATGGACTTAATACGGTATATGGCGCCAAGGGAACATATCTATCGGGTGGCGAGGTGCAAAGATTATCTATTGCTAGAGCCTTTTTAAAGGATGCTGACATTCTAATTTTAGATGAAGCAACTGCCTTTAGTGATCCAGAAAATGAAGCGGTTATTCATAACTCATTAAAAAAATTAGCACAAAATAAAACAACTCTAATGATTGCACATCGCCTATCAACAGTAGTTAAAGCAGACAAAATTTTAGTAATTGATAATGGAAAAATTATTGAGTGTGGAGCTCATAAAGAGTTATTAAAACAAAATGGATTATATACAAAATTGTGGAATGAATATCAAAAATCTCTTCATTGGGAAATAGGTGTTAATCATGAATAAATATTTTCAAAAAAAATATGCAATGAGCGAAAAAGGTGCTAAAAATCTTACTAAGGCAATATTTTCACGTACTATAGTTAATTTAACTAAGTTATTTTCACCAGCTATTGGATTTACATTTATTTATCAATTTTATGGTAATCTTGAAGGAGAAAATAAGTTTAATTTTAATTTGCTAGATTATGTTTTAATCATTCTTTTAATGCTTGTTTTTATGTTTTATACTGCTGGATGGGATTATGTTAGGTTATATAATAATGTTTATTTAGAAAGTGCAAACATAAGAATTGATGTGGCAAATAGATTAAAAAAACTTCCTTTAGCATATTTTAATAAAAAAGACTTAACTGATATTGCTACAACAATGATGGAAGACATTACATTATATGAACAAATATTTTCACATGCAGTGCCTCAACTATATGCTACCTATATTTCCACACTAATTATTGGTATTATGATGTTTATTTATGACTGGCGGCTTGCACTTGCAACCTTTTGGGTAATACCAATTGGTCTTCTTATTTCCCTTCTAAGTAAGAAAATCCAAAAGAAATATACAGATAAATTTGTTAATACAAGTCGAATTATATACGATGATATGCAAGAAAATATTGACCAAATAAAAGAGATTAAAGCATATAATTTAGAGCAGAATGTAGTTAGTAAGTTTAATTTAAAATTAAGTGCTCTTTCTAAAAGTAAAAAAAAGTTAGAATTTATAATTGGTATTATTAATGGTATTTCTAATGTTATTTTAAGACTAGGTTTAATATCTGTTGCTATTATTGGAGCAGGTTTATATGCTAAAGGAAAAGTATCATCAATTGTATATATTTCTTTTTTAATGTTTTCAGTATCTATATATTTACCAATTGATGGAATTATTACTTTTATATCAATGCATGTAATGCTTGATAGTGTGGTATCAAGAATAAAAGAAATTAAGACTATGCCTATTCAGGAAGGTAGTACTAATGTAGTTGTTAAAAATTTTGATATTGAATTTAAGGATGTTTATTTTGGCTATGATGATTATTCAGTTATTAATGGAGTATCATTTGTTGCCAAGCAAGGTGAGGTAGTAGCTCTTATAGGACAATCGGGCAGCGGTAAATCTACTCTTGCTAAACTTGCTGCTAGATTTTGGGATGTATCTAAAGGAAAAATACTACTTGGAGGCAATGATATTTCTAAAATAGCACCTGAGTGTTTATTAAAATATTTCTCGATTGTTTTTCAGGATGTTATTTTATTTAACGCTAGCATAAAAGATAATGTTAAGATAGGTAAAAATAATGCAACCGATGAAGAAGTATTCAAAGCATTAGAAATTGCAAGATGTATGGATTTTATTAAAAAACTACCTAACGGAGTAAATACTATTATTGGTGAAAATGGGCAAAGATTATCTGGTGGCGAACGACAACGGCTTTCTATTGCAAGAGCAATTCTAAAAGATGCTCCAATTATTTTATTAGATGAAGCCACAGCATCACTTGATTGTGAAAATGAAAGTTTAATTCAAGAAGCACTAACTGAACTTATTAAAGATAAAACGGTAATATGTATAGCACATCGCCTAAGAACAATAAGAAGCGCTAATAATATTATTCTTTTAAAAAATGGTAGTATACAAGCAAGCGGCACAGATGAAGAATTATATAGAACATCACTTGATTATAAAAAAATGGTTGATAATAATAGTCAGGCTAGTTAAAATTTAGTTTAGTTTTAAAAATATATGTTTATGCAACTCTTTGAAGTTTTAACTTCTCCCTTTAAAGATAATTTTTAAATAAATTCTTTTAACTTCATGATAAAATGTTATTGTAGAGGTGGCAAATGAAAAAAACATTTTTTATAATTCTTATTCAAATATTTATTTTATTTATTTATGGTTGCACTAAGGTTGATTTTGCCAAAGATATCACCTTTAATATTAATCACCAAAAGCATATTAGTGATATTACTAAGGAAGATTTAAGTTATGAAAATCCTAAGAATTATCATATAGAAATTATATCTTTAAATAAAGATGAACAAAAAAACGAAGTATCAGTAGTATTTAAAATCTCTAATAAAGATAAAAAATTTCAAAAAATTACTAAAATTTTTAAAGATTTTAATACCAAGACATTAGCAGACCAGGTTAAAGATGCACTTAATAATACTTTAGCTAAACTAGTAATAAAGGATAATAATGATATTAACCTTCCACCATATTTTTATAATCTTGAACAAGTTATATTTACTAATAGTGATAAGTTTAGTTTAATTAAAGATAATTTTAAAAAAACTGATAATAGTATTTCATTTCATTACTATCTTATGGACCCAAAAACAATGTATACTTCAAATAAAAAAGAGTATAAATTAAATATTAAATCAACAAATGAATATCTTGACGAAATAATTAGTTCATATAATTTAGAAATAAGCGATACTAATAAATACATATGGGAGTATAAACTTGATAAATTAGCAATTAATTCTAAGCATAAAGAACTACTAAAAATAAACCATACGCCTTTAGAATACAATTATAGTGATAATACAGCCCATTTTACTTATTGGCTATCTTTTAATGATGATAAGTTTAGTTCAGATAAAAAACAATATTTAATAAAAAACTTTAAACCCTATACTGACTATCTTGATTATCTTGAAGCCAATATTGGTATGTTTTTAAGAATTGACTATGATAAGAATAAAAGTATAACTGATCTTAAAAAAGAAGACTTCTCCCTTATTTATAATAATAGAGGAATTTTTGTTAATGAAATAACCTCCCTAGAAAAGGGAAGTATTTATACGCAAATAAAATTTAGAATCTATTTGAAAACAAACAAGGCTATTGCTAAAGAATTTAACTTTAAATTCACTAATGACCTTCTTCAAGAAAGATTATTAAATGACCTTAATAATAACCCACTAACACTAAAAGACACTAATCCAACCTATCTATTTGATATAACTAAAGATAGCCTTACAATCAATAATAACAAATACCTCCTAGATATTCTAGAGTTGCAAAAAGATTTTATAAATAACACTTTAAAAGTAGTATATAGAATTAAAGATATTGAGTTAGGAATTACTTCTAAAGAATCAAAAGAAGTTCTTCTTAGTAATTTCATTAGCAATAACCATGATATTTTAAAAACTGATTTAATTAACTACCTTAGTCAAAAAGAAGGCTTTAATAATAAAATGAGCCCTTCATATATTGCTAGTTTAATAAAAACTAACTATGAAGAAGAAGACCTAGCCTTACAATTTAATAAAATTAGTGAAAATTATTCTGATCTTTTAGGAGAGTATAACACTAATCTTAAAGGCGAGTATAAAAAGTTATCATTTAATCTAGTATGTAGTTATAATTCACAATTTAAAATAACAAACAACTACCTTATTAAAAAAGATAATCTTATATTAGATAAAGAACTAATTATTCAAAATAAATTATTTCCTAAAGATAGAATAAATAAACTATTAGATTATAAAAAAATGTTTAAAATTTTAAATATTTATAATAAAGAACTAGATATAAATATTAATCTTAATAATTATCTTTTTAAGTTAAATGTATTAGAGCAAGATCTAGTTAATAATAAAATACGCTTGGAGTTAATTCTTAATTATAAATTTATTATTAAATCAAGTGATGGTTTAAAAGAAGAACAACTAAAAGAAGTCTTTAGGAAAGAATATACTTTAGATTACCCTAGTATTAAAGATGGACTTAATTATTTAGCCAATAATCATATAGAAAAAACTAATCTTAATCTAGATACTAAGGCTGCTAGTGAATACTATCAATATATTGAAAATAATAAAAATCTTAACAAGATTGAAGAACTAATTAAAATTAAAGACCTTCTAGAGGACTACTATGGTAGTACTAAAGTAGATATTAGTTTTGTAAATCTAAATCAGGTTGTAGACGATCTTGAAGGAGAACTAAGTTTTAACTATCAACTAATAATTAGATTAAATAATATAGATTTTAGCTCCGATATATTCAACTATCATCTTAGCGGCTTTAAAAAAATTAATGCCTCATTTCTTAAAGATAATTTTTCTATAAGATACATAGATAATCAATTAAAAGAGCTAAAAGATATATTTACTAATTATTTTAATAACCTAAGTAGCGCTTCGTTTACAAATAACTTAAATGAGGTTAATCTGAAAGTAGCAGAGCTACAAAAAACACTATTTAAGCCAGCCTATTATATTATTAAACAAAATAAACTTAATATTAGTAAGGTTAAAGAAAAAACAATTATTAAACTTCTAAATGAGGACATTGTATTAGAGCAATATGATATGGCCTATAATGAGGATGAAAAACTTTTCAAAGGTATACTTGATGGAAATTCATTTAAATTTGCTATAAAATCACTAAAAATAGATTATCAAAAAGCCTATTTTAAGGAAGAAGATTTTAATAATGGCTTGAAGAAAGTATATGTAGAATTTGATATTTTTGTTGAACAGGCAAATGGTAATATAGTAAATTTTAAATATACTGCAGGCATAAATTTATAAAAGATGGTGTTGCCATCTTTTATTTTTATCACAAAAAACAAAATAAAAATGCACAAAAAACTAAAATTTTAATGTTTATTTTTCGGACAAGAACCAAAATTAAATAGCCCAAATAGGTATTATTAGTGTTTCACTATCTATTGCTGATAAATTATTGGAAGAGCAAATTATTGCTCCTTTTCCAAGAGTAATATTTGCTTTTTTAAATATGGCTCTACTTTTTATCATTCTTAAATTAGGGCTACTAGTCTTTTTAATTTCTATAGGGTGCAAGACTCCATCATAGTTAATAATTAAATCAATTTCATTTTGTTCTTTATCCCTATAGTAGTACATATTAATAGGAAGTCCTAAATTAAAATAATTTTTTCTTATTTGGTTTATTACATAATTTTCTAAGATAGCTCCGTTAATTGCACTATTTTGCAATATTTCAGGACTATGATGTTTAGTAAGATATGCTATAAGTCCAGTATCAAAAAAATATACTTTACGCATTTTAACCATTCTTTTTAATAAACGATTTGAGTAGGGATGAAGAAAGTAGATAATTTCTGCTTTTTCAAGTAAAAAGAGCCATCTTTTGGCGGTATCATCAGAAATATCAACATCTCTTGCAAGCGAGTGAATGTTTAGCTCTTGAGCATTCCTGCACGCAAGAGCAGTAATAAATTCTAAAAACTTAAAATTATCTTTTAACGAAATTTCTTCTTTTACATCTCGTGATATATAAGTATCAATATATGATTCATAATATATATTTCTATTAGTATATTTACTACTAATAAGTCCTGGAAGAGAACCTAAATATATCCTTTTATAAATTTCGTTTATATCAACTATTTTGTTTTCTTTAATTTTAGTTTTAAAATAATCTATATCAATCCTAAATGGAGTAAGTTCAAAATTATTATAAATCTCGTTTTGAGAAAGTCCTCCGAGATGAAGAATTGCTACTCTGCCTGCAAGTGATTCTTTAGCAAGCAACATTAAGTTGTATGATTGTGATCCTGTAAGCCAAAAACTAGATGCTGGCGCGCCCTCATCAATAGCAATTTTTATATAACTAAATAATTCTGGAGCATATTGTACCTCGTCGATTAATATTGGAGGCTTATATATTTCAAAAAAATGTTCAGGTTCTTTTTTTGCTAGTTCCCTATTTCTTATGTTATCAAGTGATACTATGGTTCTTGTTTTATCTAATTCTTTTAGTAAAGTTTTTTTTCCGACTTGTCTTGGACCTGTTATTAAAAGACATGAATATTCATTTGTTAGATTTTTAATTAAATTTTCAATATCTCGATTTATGTAATTTATAGAGTGTCCTCCTTCAATCATTGACTATAATACGATACAATCTTATTTTAGTCAAAAAAAATAATTTTGTCAATTATTTTGATTTTTAAAAAATCATTATTTGAAGTATAATATATTTATGATAATAAAATTATCAAAAAATTGAAAGGATGTAATAATATGAAAACAAAAAGATTATTTTTATTACTACTAATATTTCCAGTTTTATTATTAGTGGGCTGTAGTGGATCTAACTCTGGTATTGACGAATCTAAACTTACTAAATTATCAAGCGAAGAACAAACTAAGTTCCTTAATGGTTATAATAAAAATATTGTTAATGACGAAACTTTAGAGTTTAGTGGCAAATTACAACTAATTAAAGGTCAGGCTAATATTAATTTTGAAATCTCTAGTTTATTTGATCAAAATAAAAATGCTAATATTACTTTAAGTGTAAAAGGTAAAGGATTAGATGCTAGTAGTATTGATGCAAAATATGAACTAACTAGATATGAAAATAAGAACTACTTATTTGGCGAAGTTAAACAAAAAAATGGCGAATATAAACAAAAAACTTTACTTTTAAATGATACATTAACTAAAACTATTAATAAAACATATTCATTTAATTATTTTGAACAAGTTGATCTTGTAGAATTAAGTAAAGATAATGGAATTGAATTTTTAACTAATAAAAAACAAAAAGATATTGTTTATATTAAATTCAGTACTAAAGCCCTAAATCAACAATTAGGTAAAAGTTATTCAGTATATGACCTATCTTATGCTATTATCGGTATTAAAAAAGTAGATAATAAATATACAATTGACAGCGCAATTATGCAAGTACAAGCCGAACTAACAAAACTTAAAAAAGGTTTAATTGCTACCCTTAAAATAGAATTTAAGAAAACTACTAAAAAAGTTCAAGATATCCCTAGTGGAGAAAAAGCAAGTTATAAAACAATTTCTAACTATACTGATATTTTAGATATGATTCCTTTTAAAGATTTATTCTTTTAATAAAAAAGAGGCTGTAAGAAACATTTAATAATGTGTTCCTTACAGCCTTTTTTATTTTTTTTACTTAGCTATTAAAATTTTTTCTTATATATTTTAATCTTATCAACTGCCCCAATCTTATTAGTAAACTCTCCATCAAGAGTGTGTCTAAATTCTGATTGAATTGCATTTAATCTTGAATCAATATTATCAATAAGCCATAAAACTACGCCTTCAGGAAGTTGTGGTTTTTTGAAGGAGCCAAATTCTGGAATACCGTGATGAGTAATTATCATATGTTTTAAGCACATTACTTCTTCGCTATTAGTATATCCTAATTTAATAGCTGCCCTATCTATTAAACTTTGTCCCATACTAAGATGACCTAACAAAGAACCTTCAATAGTATAGTCACCATTAACCCCTGATATTTCAATAGTTTTAGCATAATCGTGTAATATAACAGATGCAAATAACAAATCCTTATTTAAAAAAGGATAAATTGCAGCAATCTTTTCTGCTAGTTCTAGCATAGTATTTGTGTGGTGCGCAAGTCCTCCAAGATAACTGTGATGCGTTACCTTCCCGGCAGGTGAAGTGTAAAACTTCTTTTCATTGGAATAAAATATTTCCGAAACTATTTCTTTAATAACGGTATTTTTTAAATTATTAATAACTAAATCAAGATGTTTTTTTATTTTGAAAATATCTAAAAGTTTATTTGCTTTAAAAAAAACTTTATAAATGTTATAAATTTCTTCAAGTGAGTAGTTCTTATCTAAAGAGTTAATTTCTCTAATAGTAAAATATAGTTTTTCTTTGTCTTCTTTTTTAGAAACATCACCAATAAACTCATAAATTTGATTAGTAAATATCTCAATAAAACCTAAGCGATAGTTCATATTATATTCAATCCCATCACTTGATATCGCTGTGATATTAATAAAATCAGTTTGTTTATTTATATTAGTTATTTTAAGATTTTCCCTAAATTCTTGACCAGAACTATATTTCATTTTTAACCTCCAATAGATAACTTTTTATTTCGTTATAATCATTTTTTAATTCTTTATTTAATACTTTCTTAATTATTTGTTCTTCAACTTCAACTACCCATGGACCTGCAGGTTTATTGATAATACTAATTAGTTCAGGGTTAGTCAAGGCAAGTTCTTTTCTATCTTTAATAATTAAGGTATTACTAATTAGACTAATATTATCATTTGTTATAGCTAAACTTGGCTTTAAAAAGCCTACTAATTTATTATATAAAATTGCTCTATTTATTCCGTATTTATAAATAAAATAGTTATCAACTACAAAATTATTCATATATAAATTATTTAATAGCGTTAATTCTTTTATTTCTTTATTTGTTAATAATAAATCACTAGGGAGCTTATTATTTAGCAAATATAAAATTATTATTATCTCTAAATCACAAAGAACTAAATTATTATCTAGAATAAACTTAAAGCCCTCCTTAAGTGATAAAAGATAATTTATCACATTAGAATTATATAAAAGTTCTATCCCTTTTAGATAATATGTAGAACTAAATAATTTTCTTAGTTCTGCTGATACTCTTTCTTTAGCAATATTAGTAATATTTTTAGCATTATCATTTATTGCTTTTAGAGTATTTGGTTCAATATCGAAATTTAGTTTAGCACTAAAATAAAAAGTGCGCATAATTCTAAGAGCGTCTTCTTTAAAGCGTTCATTTGCAATACCTACAGCTCTTATTAGATGGTTATTTAGATCTTTAATCCCATCAACAAAATCAAGGAGTTGAAAATTTTCATCAAGCATTAAACTATTGATTGTGAAATCTCTTCTTTGGGCGTCTTCTTTTGGATCGGTTGAGTAAGAAATATGTTCAGGTCTTCTAGAATCTAGATAGTTAAAATCACACCTAAAAGTAGTTACTTCATATTTTTTATTTTTATATGAAATAGTAACTGATCCAAACTTTAAGCCTGTAGGATATGATTTAAATAATTTAGTAACTTCATCAGGTGTGGCACTAGTAGTTATGTCAATATCATTAGGCTTAATACCTAATAGATGATCTCTTACTGCACCACCTACAATAAAGGCTAAATAACCATTTTGTTTTAATTTTTTTAATACTTCAATCGCTGTTTTCATTTTTATAATATTATTATACAACTTTATTTTCTAAAATTAGATAATTAAAACTATTTATTTAATTTAATTTTTTTATAAATTCTTCGTTATTAAATAAATCTTTAAATTTTAATGTAAATTATTTTATAAACATAGATGTTTAGATTTTTTTATAATTAAAAATATGTATAAATCATAAATAATCGTTTATCTATAAAAAAAGAGCCAAAATTTAACTTCAATAACATATTTTATTATATAAGAACAAATTAGGAATATTTTCTTAATAGTTTTAAAATACTTTTATATTCAAATTCATTTCTATTATATGTATCTTTTTCGATAATTTGTTTTACTAAACTTATTATATTTTCCAATTCATTATATAAATGATTTTTTTTTCAAACACTTGAAAAGATTACTATTTTTTTAACAATGTGTTTTTCAATAAAGGATAAATTATTTATTAACAAAATAATACTTATGTAAAAGAGCATAAAAACATCCGTATCATAGAAGTTGTTATTTATGATGCTCTTAGCACTAAAAAATGCAAGAGTATATAAATCCTTAATACTTTTTGTAGATAAAAAAAGTTTTATCTGTTAATCAATAAATATATTAGTTTTCTTTTCTTGTTTTAATTTTTCCAAAAGAATATTTTGAAATTCCTGATACCATACGACTTCATTTTCGTTCATAAGTTTAACTATTTTATTATTATTAGCATCGAGAATAACATTATCTTGAATGTACATCCCTATATTACAGTAATAGTAAAAATTTAATTCTTTAATTTTGTTCATAAACTCAATAAAAAATTCCTCCTTGATAAAACAGATCAGAGAATAAAATCTAATGTAGTACTACTCTAATGGTTCTTTTTAAATATAATTATAATTTAGATAATCTTGTAATTATTATTTTTATAACTTCTGTAATAATTGTAAAATACTACTTTATTAACCTAGCTACCTCTTGCTTTAATACTGTATTATTAGTATCAAGTTTTAAAACATAGCTAATATGGACTAACAATTTATTATAGCTTAATTTATTTATATTAAATAAATAATTTATTAATGTGTTATGTTCATCTTTAAATTTAGATAAAGTATTGCCATTTAATAAAATTAGATTATAATATAAATAAAAAAAATCTAATTCTTTATTCTTAGAACTTATAATGTTATAAAGAATTTGTTCTAATTTAAATAGCTCATCAATTTCTTTTACTGAAGCCAAATAATTATAATAACCTTTTTGAAATTTTAAAAAATTATTATCGTTTTTGATACTAATTAATTGCTTATAACGATACTCTATATCGAATAAACTTATATTATTTTTTATTATTTCAAAGTAAAGATTATGATTCTTTTTTTTCAAATTACTAGCTAATAAATTAAAATTAGCCTTATTATTAAAATATATTTTTTTTATTTTTTTTATGAATGATAAATTATATTGTATATCATTAACTTTATTATTAATAAGATGATTTTTTTTAGTTAAAATTAACTTTATAATTTTTTCTCGTTCTCTTAAACTATATTTATAATTATCTAAAGAAATTATTTTTAAAAGTATTTTTAAAAAATTAGCAATGTCATTTCGGTTAGTGCAAATATATGATATAAGATTATTATTATTTTTATTAAAATCAAGATAATTATCATCAATATAATGAGTTTTGTAATAATAATTAAAGTATTTTGCATAGTGATATTTTTTTATTATTATTGATGAGATTAAATCATTAAATTTTATAGCATCACTATAGTCTTTAAACGATAATGTATACTCTATACAAATATTAAAAAAGGTATTAAAATTAGTTGAATTTAATAGTTCTCTAGCCTTAATTTGCCTATATTCTTCATCCCATATTGATGCGTTTTTTTTCATAACATCTACATTACTTTTTCTTTCATCATAACTTCCTGCACCATCAATAAGATAAATTTTATAATTACAAAAATTATTAAAATATTGTCTTTTAATAGCGTTTTGATCCATTGTAATAAACTTCATAGTAATAACCAGTCATATGCGTTGAAAATGTATGAAGTGTCCTTTTTAAAAAATTAATTTCGCTAGAATAGAAAAAGCCTTCTTCATTTACACTTCGTTGTATTAGGTAAGGTTTATAATCTGTCAAAAGTCTAAATTCCCAGCCATTATTTAATTCTTTTTTAAAACAATATGTTAAAAAAGCCTCATTTATAAGCCACATTGCATACTTGCCATATTTTGTCTCTAATAGATTCCATTTTTGTATATCTATACTAAAATAAACGATGGTATTAGTTAAATCTCTTTTAGACACCTTATCATATATGCCTATCCTTCCTAAATAGATAATATGTTTCTTGCTTTCTTCTCTTTTTATAATTTTTATTCCAACTTTAGCAATAGTTTGTATATCCTTTTTTGATAATAAATTTATGTTAGTTAAAAATTTATTATTATATTCTTTTATTTTTTTTTCATTTAAAGTCATTTGAATGCCGTTAACTAGTTCTGTAGTTAGTGCTAAAGTAGCAGATGTTAATGCGATAGCATAAGAAGAAAGTGCAACTGTTGTTGCCATACTAGCTGCTGTAGCCATACTTGTTGCTGCAACTCCGCCAGATAGTGCAATAGCACCTCCAGCAAATGCAGGTATTGCTGCTGCTACAACAGGTGCTGCAACTACAGCAATAGCTACAACAGTAGCAACCACTGCCACAGCTATAGCAACTTTTGCAATTTTTTTAAATAATCTTGAAAACCATCCACAGTTATTAATTAGTCCTTTTTCTTCTAAATCACTTAAATATACTAATCTATTATCAGTAGCAAAGACTATATCAATTTCTTTATTTTCCTTAACAAAAGGGGTACCTTCCCAGTTATCGATAACTTTGCCTTTATCTGTTTTAGCACTAATTGATAAGTTGAATTTATTTTCATTAGCATCGTATTTCATCTTATAATCAAATTCAACTTTATTTTTATTAGGGGCATAATTTACAAAATCAATTTCATTAAAAAGATTCGCATCAAGTTCTTTAGTAGCCTTATATTCAATTGTGCTTTTGCTTCTATCAAGGTTAATCTCTTGATCTTTTAGATCGTTAAAAAAGCTTTGATAATCAATTTCTTTATGAGTAAGTTCGATATCTCTAATTACTGGTTTATTATATTGGACTTTATTACTTAATAGTCCTAAGATAACTAAACTAATAATCGTAAGTAGTAACGTTGAAATAGTTCTTTTCATAAAATCTCCTTTTTATTATTTAGCTATAACTAGCCTAATTTTATCTCATTTAGCATTTAGTTTTTTGCGACACAAATAAATTAAAATTAATTTTATAAAATATTTTTTATTATTATATTTTCACCTTTTTTATAATTTTTAATACTTTATTTTTTAAATATAAATAATCATTATTACTATCATTAGATATTATTGTTTTAGTTGAATCTATCAATATTAATAATTCAGATTGTAATTTATTTATTTTTATATAATCAAATAAATTTTTAATGTTTTTATCACTAGTATATTTAAAAGGTAAATCAAGCAATAGTATTTGATAAAAATAAACTAATAAATCATCTTTTTCATAGATATTATGAATAATAGCTTTTGTAATGCCCATTTCTAGTTTAAAGATTTGTTCTAAATTATTAGATGATACAATTATTTTAGTAAGTGATTTTATATATTCATCTAAAGAATTAGTTTTATTCATTATATCGTAGCATTTATTTTGAAATTCTTTGATCCATTCTAGTTCATTTTTTTTCATTATCTGTACTATGGCGTCGCTTGAGGGATCGGTAATACAGTTATCTCGTATGTATGAACTAATACGACAAAAATAATAAAAAAAATCTTGTTTTATACGGTCTATATCAATCATAAATTATTATTAACAAGATATACATTAAAGTATAAATTGTTTTCTTTAATTTTTGAGAACCTATGTCCTTTATTTTTCAAAAAATTTAATTCATGGGAATAAAATCCGCCTCTAATATTTAAACTACGAAGTTCTAAATATTCTCTATAATCAGTTGTTAATCTAAATTGCCATCCGTTATTAACCTCATTATAATAGCAAAAATTTAAGAACGCTTCATTTATTAACCATAAACATTCTATCGTATAATTTGTACAATATAACGACCATTTTTCATCATTTAAATGAAAGTAAATAACTCTATTTTCTCTATCATTTTTGGCTACATAGATGTATTCAGGATCCCTTCCTAAATACACTACTGTTTTTTTATTTTGTTTATTGTTATCTATAATTGCCTCTTTTAGTATTTCCTTTATTTTATTTTTAGAGATGTTCTTAGCTTTATTAACAGCATTGTAATTTGAAATTTTGTTAGAAATTTTATCTACAGATAGCGATATACATTCTATAAAATTTGCTGTTAGTGCCGTAGTAGTTGCTACCGTAAAGGCAGTAGTAGCAACTGTTGCAGCAGCAACAGCACTAGTAGCCATAGCGCTAGCAGCTACTCCGCCTGATAGTGCAACAACACCTCCAGCAAGAGCAGGAATAGCCGATGCAACTACTGGAGCAGCCACAACTACTACAGCAACAACAGTTGCAACAACAGCGAGAATAAGAGCTACTTTTGCAATTTTCCTAAATAATCTTGAAAACCATCCGCAGTTATTTATAAGTCCTTTTGCTTCTAAATCACTTAAATATACTAATCCATTATCGGTAGCAAAGACTATATCTATATCTTTATTTTCCTTAACAAACGGAGTTCCTTCCCAGTTATCAATAACTTTTCCTTTATCAGTTTTAGCACTAATTGATAAGGTGAATTTATTTTCATTAGCATCATATTTCATTTGATAATCAAATTCAACTTTATGTTTATTAGGAGCATAATTTACAAAAGCTACTTCGTTAAATAAATTCGCATCAAGTTCTTTAGTAGCCTTATATTCAATTGTGTTTTTGCTCCTATCAAGGTTTATCTCTTGGCCTTTTAGTTCATTAAAAAAACTTTGATAATCAATTTCTTTATGAGTAAGTTCGATATCTCTTATTACTGGTTTATTATATTGGACTTTATTACTTAATAGCCCTAAGATAACTAAACTAATAATGATAAGTAGTAATGTTGAAATAGATCTTTTCATCATATTCTCCTTTTTAATTTATATAAAACATTAAATTATTATTTTATTAAATATATTTAAAAACAATAAAAATATTTAAAATAATTAGAAAATTTAATAATTTATAAAATTTTATATTTTTTATACGACTTATTTAAATGTTGTATTATTTTTCTTTTTAAATAAGAATAGTTATTATTATTATCATTGTTTAAAATTTTTACTGTAATATTTAATAATTTATTTAAATCAGTATGTAAATTTTTGCTTTTTAAATAATCTAGCAAACTTATAATAGTTTTATCGTTTGTATATTTAAGTGGGAGTTCTAAAATTAATATTTTATAAAAAAAACCAATTAAAAAATCATCAGAAAATTTTTTATTATTTATATCGATTATAACTATTTTTTCTAATCGATATAATTGTTCTAAATTTTTTGATGAAATAATTATTGTTGTTAAAAAGTTAGTGTATTCAATAATAGAATTATTTTTTTGTAGCAATGAAAAATAATAATTCTGAAACTCATTAGTCCATTTTTCTTCATGTGCTTTCATTATTTGTACTATGTTATTTTCTGAAGCATTAACAATTCCATTATCTTTAATATACGCTCCAATAGAACAATAATAATTAAAATATTCTTTTTTTATTTGTTCTATATTGTTCATATATTTTTATAACTCAAATAAACGTTATAGTATAAACCTTTTTCCTTAAAAGAAGAAAATGAATGGCCAGTATTTTTTAAATAATTAATTTCTCTAGAATAAAAGCCGCCTGGTTCATTTAAATTTCTTAGAGGCAAAAAGTTTATATAATTTGTTGTTAGTCTAAATTGCCAACCATTTTTTAATTCATTTTGATAACAAAAATTTAAAAACGCTTCATTAACAACCCACATACATTCTAAACTATATTTATCAACATATTGTGTCCATAGTTCATCATGTAAATGAAAATAAATTACTCTATTTTTAAGATCTCCAGTAGCAACTCTATAGTATTCGGGGTTTCTGCCTAAATAAACAACAGTTTTTTTACCCTCAGGATTTTGATCTTTAATTGCTTGCTTTAAAATTGCTGTTATTTGTTTTTTTGGTATTGTTTTAGAGTAGTTATATTTCTCTATTTTACTTACGACAGTATTAACTGCATAAGATATGCTTTCTATAAAATTAGCAGTTATTGAAGATGTGGCTGCTACTGCAAATGCAGTAGTTGCTACTGCAGTTGCTGCTAATGCACTAGCTGTCATAGCACTTGCTGCTACTCCGCCTGATAGTGCAATAGCGCCTCCAGTAAAAGCAGGTATTGCCGCAGCAACAACAGGAGCCGCAACAACAGCAATAGCAACAACAGTAGAAAACACTGCCACAGCTATAGCAACTTTTGCGATTTTTTTAAATAATCTTGAAAACCATCCACAGTTATTTATAAGTCCTTTTGCTTCTAAATCACTTAAATATACTAATCCATTATCGGTAGCAAAGACTATATCTATATCTTTATTTTCCTTAACAAAAGGTGTCCCTTCCCAATTATCGATAACTTTCCCATTATCAGTTTTAGCACTAATTGATAAGTTGAATTTATTTTCGTTAGCATCGTATTTCATCTTATAATCAAATTCAACTTTATTTTTATTAGGGGCATAATTTACAAAATCAATTTCATTAAAAAGATTCGCATCAAGTTCTTTAGTAGCATTATATTCAATTGTGTTTTTGCTTCTATCAAGATTTATTTCTTGATCTTTTAAATCGTTAAAAAAGCTTTGATAATCAACTTCTTTATGAGTAAGTTCAATATCTCTAATTACAGGTTTATTATATTGGACTTGATTACTTAATAGTCCTAAAATAACTAAACTAATAATGCTAAGTAGTAATGTTGAAATAGTTCTTTTCATTGTTTCTCCTTTATATATATATTTTAATAATTTATAATACTTTCAGTTAAGCATAATTAGTGAAATTAATTATATCTAAGACTAAAAAATATTATTATTCTCTATTTTATTTAATCTTTTTTATAATTTTTAAAACTTTATTTTTAAAAAATAAATAATCTTTATTATTATCTTTTAAAATGATAGTTCTTGCATCTAATAATAATTTATTAAGTTCATTTAATAATTTTTGCTGTTTTAAATAATCAAACAAATTTAAAATTTTCTTATCGGAATTAGATAAAAAAGGCATATCTAGAAGAATAATTTTATAAAAGAAATCTATTAAATAGTCATCTTCATATTTTTTATTAGTTATATTTTTAATAATTATATTTACTAATCGGTATAATTGTTCATAATTTTTAGATGAAGTAGTTATAGCAAATATACAGTCAATATATTGATTTATAGTTATATTTTTATCTAACTTAAAAAAATACTTTTTTTGAAATTCATAACTCCAATCATTCTGATGCTTTAGCATTATTTTGATTGTCTCATTATTAGCAATATCTACAATACCATTAAATTTAGTATATGCTTCAATAGAACAATAGTAGTTAAAGTATTCGGTTTTTATTTTTTTGTATTATTCATCTGTTTAGTATAAATTAGTAGAGTTTAGTTATACTTAGTAAGTTCTCCTTTTTTATTAGTATTATTTGAAAATTTAATGCTATCTTATTAAGTTATTAAAATTGATTTCTATATGTTTTGTTTGTGCTTTTAGTATTTACATAATGGTTATCGTTAAAGTTTAAACTCATACTAGTATAAAGTTATAAACTAGTTTTGAAACTATTGTTTGTTTATAGACCTTTAATAAATCATTTAAATACCATTCTTAATTGATTTTAGTAATGAAATAATTTTAATATATCGATGATCAGAATTGTCTTGTTTTAGGCTAGTAATTTTTTTTAACATTGTTTGAAAAGTATTAAACTCATTTTTATTTTCTTTTGAAAGATAATCAAATATACTTTTAAATTTATTTTTATTTATTTCCTCAGCAAAAAGAACATCACATAAAATAAGATCGTAATAATGTTTTAATAAAGTTTGGTTTATTTTTTCCCCATTTAATAAGTAAACACTAGTATTTTTAATAAGTTTGTATATTTGTTCAAAATTTTTTGATGAAATAAAAATCTTATTAAAAGTAGTAATGTAATTTTCGATATTTTCAGATTTATTTAGATTAATATATTGTTTATCCTGATATTCATTAGTCCATTTTAAATTATTTTGTTTCATTACTTTTAAAATATTACTTGCTTCTGGATCAATAATATTTTCTTTCATATAAGATGAGGGAGAACATAAATACTCAAAATATATTTTTTTTATCTTATTAGTAGTAATCATTATTAATATGAAAAATAAACTTCATAATAAAGTCCGTTTGTCTTTTGTAAGGCAAATGTATGCCCAGTTTGTTTTAAATGAAGTAATTCTCTGCTGTAGAAGGAGCCTCTTTGATTTAACGGAATAAACTTAAGATATTCTAAATAATCAGATGTAAGTCTAAATTTCCAATCTTTTGATTTTTCAAATAGAATACATAAATTTAAGAATGATTTATTAATTAACCATAAGCCATAAAGAGTATACTTTGAATTATAAAAGTTCCATTCATCATCAGTTAGACGAAATGATACTACATTATCTTTTTTCTCACTATTTACTGCATTCCAATATTCAGGCTCTCTTCCTAAATAAACAGCGGTTTTTTTAGCGTTGTTGTTTTTATATTTCATGGCTTTTTTTAATATATTAGATATTGCTAATTCCGATAAATTTGTCTTGTGTAATTTGTTATGTTCTTTTATTTCATCACTAATTTTTGATAGAGTTAATTCTATTCCCTCAGCTAATGTTGCTGCTATTAAAGAAGTTGATGCAATTATAAAAGCAGTTGTTGCTACAGCACTAGCTGTAGCAGCACTTGCTGCCATAGCACCTGCAGCGATACCACCAGAAAGAGCAACTGCCCCTCCAGCAAAAGCAGGTATTGCCGCAGCAACAACAGGAGCCGCAACAACAGCAATAGCTACAACAGTAGCAACTACTGCCACAGCTATAGCAACTTTTGCGATTTTTTTAAATAATCTTGAAAACCATCCACAGTTATTAATTAGTCCTTTTTCTTCTAAATCACTTAAATATACTAATCTATTATCAGTAGCAAAGACTATATCAATTTCTTTATTTTCCTTAACAAAAGGGGTACCTTCCCAGTTATCGATAACTTTGCCTTTATCTGTTTTAGCACTAATTGATAAGTTGAATTTATTTTCATTAGCATCGTATTTCATCTTATAATCAAATTCAACTTTATTTTTATTAGGTGCATAATTTACAAAATCTACTTCATTAAATAAGCTTGCATCTAATTCTTTAGTTGCTTTATATTCAATTGTGTTTTTGCTTCTATCAAGGTTTATTTCTTGATCTTTTAGTTCATTAAAAAAACTTTGATAGTCAACTTCTTTATGTGTAAGTTCAATATCTCTAATTATTGGTTTATTATATTGGACTTGATTTCTTAATAGTCCTATAATAACTAAACTAATAACTGTAATTAGTAATGTTGAAATAGAACTTTTCATATTTATTCTCCTTTTATTTAATAAATTGACATTATATAAATAATTTAAATATATAACTTTAAAGACTTTTATTCATTATTAATTATAGCAAAAAATTACTTTACTATAACTCTAATTTTTAATATTTTGATCAAGAATTAAAATTATATTTGCATAATTAACTCATATATTATTTGAAATTTTTAAAATTAATTATTTGTTATCCATATCATATTTATTTTTTAAAATATGCTCTTATAATTTAATAGCAATCTAACTATATAGATAATTTAGGAGTAATATTGTATTAGTTTTAACATTTTTTTGTATATAGGATCATTTTTATTAAATAAATCTTTATCTATAATTTTATTAGTTAGGTTTATTAAAGAATATAGTTCATCATTATAATAGTGTCTTTTCAAGCATTTAAAAAGATTATCATCTTCTTGTACTAGTTTTTTCTCAACGAGTAAAATCTTATTAGTTAGTAAAATAATATAATAAAATAATATAAAAACTTTTTTGTTATTTAAATTATTATTTAATATAGTTTCGGCACTTATTTTTGCTAGATTATAGAGTTCTTTTATACTTTTAATAGATAAAAAAAGTTTTGATTGTAAAGCAATAAAAATATCTATGTTATATTCGCTTTTTATTTTTGTAAAAAGTGTATTTTGAAACTCTGCATGCCATAAAGATTCATTTTTTTTCATAATATTAACTATATTGTTATTTTCAGGATCTAGAATAAGATTATCTTGAATGTACATACCAATATTACAGCAATAATGAAAATATATTTTTTTTATATCGTCCATAAAATACTATTTTTTTACACTTATGTACTATACACATTATAAAATAATCCTTTTGTTTTAGTTTTTGAAAATATATGATTAGAATTTTTAAGCATTAATAATTCTCGTGAATAAAAGCCACCTGGTTCATTAAGTGGTATCTCTTTTAAATAGTTATCATAATCTGTGGCTAATCTAAATTTCCAACCATTAGATTTCTCTGCTAATATGCATGCATTTATGAATGCTTCATTTAAAATCCACATTCCTAACAAATCATATTTATTAACATAGCGATTCCATTCATCATCACTTAATTTGAAATATATGACATTATTTTCAGTATCTTGATGTGCAACATTTATATACTCTGGATTTCTACCTAAATATACGCAGGTATTTTTTTTATTTTTTTCTATATATTTAATTGCTTTTTTTAAAAGTAGTGAAATTTCTTTTTTTGAAAGAGATGACTTCGTTTTATAATTATATGAAGATATTTGTTTTCTAAATGTATTAACTGATAGACTAATGGTTTCGTTAATTAGTGCTGTAATAACAGATGTAGCAGCAACAACTGTTGCAGTTGTTGCAATTGTTGTTGCTAATCCTGCTGCAGTAGCCATACTACCTGCTGCTATTCCACCAGATAGTGCAACAGCACCTCCAGCAAGAGCAGGAATAGCCGCAGCAACTACAGGAGCAGCCACAACTGCTACAGCAACAACAGTTGCAACAACAGCGACAATAAGAGCTACTTTTGCAATTTTCCTAAATAATCTTGAAAACCATCCGCAGTTATTTATAAGTCCTTTTGCTTCTAAATCACTTAAATATACTAATCCACTATCGGTAGCAAAGACTATATCTATTTCTTTATTTTCCTTAACAAACGGAGTCCCTTCCCAGTTATCAATAACTTTTCCTTTATCAGTTTTAGCAATAATTGATAAGGTAAATTTATTTTCGTTTGCATCATATTTCATTTGATAATCAAATTCAACTTTATTTTTATTAGGGGCATAATTTACAAAATCAATTTCATTAAAAAGATTCGCATCAAGTTCTTTAGTAGCCTTATATTCAATTGTGCTTTTGCTTCTATCAAGGTTAATCTCTTGATCTTTTAGATCGTTAAAAAAGCTTTGATAATCAATTTCTTTATGAGTAAGTTCGATATCTCTAATTACTGGTTTATTATATTGGACTTTATTACTTAATAGTCCTAAGATAACTAAACTAATAATTGTAAGTAGTAATGTTGAAATAGTTCTTTTCATATAATGATCCTTTCTTTTTACTTGCTTTTTAAAAATTCATTAATAATTTTTATCGGAATAAAAAATCCTAATCCATATACTGTATTAACATTTTTATCTTTAATCCTAAACGAAGTAATACCAATAAGATTACCTTTCTCATTTAAAAGTGCTCCACCGCTATTACCTTCATTTATAATGATATTACCCTGAATTAAATTTCTTTGAATGTTATCGTATTTAATAATGACTTCTGGCAGACTAATAATGCCTTTAGTTATGCTAATTCCTTGATTTAATCCATTACCAATTGAATAACAATTATGTGTAGTGAACCCCAAATTTGTATCCTAACAAAAGGTGTTCACTACGCTTTTATACTATGAATTTTATTTTTAAAACATTAGATTTTATAATCTGGTTTTATAAAATATTTCTATAAAAGTCGTAATTTTAATTAAAACGATTTTAGTCTGTCGATTTTAATAAGCCTCTAATTATATTTTTTTTATTTTCTAATTCTTTAAAAATATCTTTTGAGATAATATCACTAATATATTTTTTTATTTCAAATAATTTTTCTATATCGTTATTATGAAGATATTCTAATATATTTTTAGCGTTATTTGTTTTAATATCTAGTTGATGAAATGTTTCAAAAATAATTAAATCATAAAATAAATTACAAGATTCATTAGATATAAACTTCTTTATAATATTATTGTATAGTATTTTTATAAATTTATAAACATCATTATAATTTTTAAGTGAACAGATATAGTGTATGCAATTGATAATAAAATTGTAGATATCATTTGATTTAGTAATTAAATTTAATTGGTTTGTTCTAAATTCTTCATCCCATAATAAATAATTTTTTTTTACTGTCTTAAAATGTTTTAACCTATCTTTAATATTTCCTGTTGACTCTTTTAAAAAATATTTAAAATTAGCATAAAGAGAAAAATATTCTTGTTTAATTATATTAACATTATCTATAGTATACTTCATAATAAAAAGATATTTTATATTTACTAAAATAGTGCCCTGTTTTAAGCAAATGATTTATTTCTTTTGAATAAAAGAAACCAGGTTCATACGGTTGTCTTTCTTTTAAATAAGGTTTATAGTCATTAAGAAGTCTGAAAGACCACTTATCACTAATCTCCTTAGTTATACAATAATTTAAAAATGCTTTATTTATTTCCCACATTGCCATTTTTCCGTATTTATTTTCGTAAAAAAGCCAATTGGGTACATTTAAAAAAACAATATTATTAGTAGTATCTAATTTATCTGAGTTATCATATTCTCCAATTCTGCCAAGGTAAATTATATGCTTGGAGCTATTATTTCGCTTATAAATTATTAGGCCTTCTTTTAATATTGTATTTATTTTTTCTTTATTTAAAAAAGTTTGGTTTTTAGAAATTGAAAATTGTAATTTTTCTAAAGTAATTTTTGATATAATACCAGTTATGAGAGCTGCTTTAATAGCAATTACTGCTGTGGTTGTTGCAACTATAAATGAAGAACTGGCAACTGCTGTAGCAGCTGCTGCACTAGCCGTCATAGCACTTGCTGCTACTCCGCCTGATAGTGCAATAGCACTTCCAGCAAAAGCAGGTATTGCCGCAGCAACAACAGGAGCCGCAACAACAGCAATAGCTACAACAGTAGCAACCACTGCCACAGCTATAGCAACTTTTGCAATTTTTTTAAATAATCTTGAAAACCATCCACAGTTATTAATTAGTCCTTTTTCTTCTAAATCACTTAAATATACTAATCTATTATCAGTAGCAAAGACTATATCAATTTCTTTATTTTCCTTAACAAAAGGGGTACCTTCCCAGTTATCGATAACTTTGCCTTTATCTGTTTTAGCACTAATTGATAAGTTGAATTTATTTTCATTAGCATCGTATTTCATCTTATAATCAAATTCAACTTTATTTTTATTAGGGGCATAATTTACAAAATCAATTTCATTAAAAAGATTCGCATCAAGTTCTTTAGTAGCCTTATATTCAATTGTGCTTTTGCTTCTATCAAGGTTAATCTCTTGATCTTTTAGATCGTTAAAAAAGCTTTGATAATCAATTTCTTTATGAGTAAGTTCGATATCTCTAATTACTGGTTTATTATATTGGACTTTATTACTTAATAGTCCTAAGATAACTAAACTAATAATCGTAAGTAGTAACGTTGAAATAGTTCTTTTCATAAAATCTCCTTTTTATATTTATTTTTTTAAGTAGAAAGATTTCTTAATTTATAGTATTTTAAAAATTAGTTTTTTTTCTTTAAAAAAATTTAAACTTTAGTTAATGTATATTTATTGCCTTCATATTTTTTATATTTTTTTATAACTTTCAATACCTTATTTTTATAATATAAATATTCTTGATTATTATTGTCTGCAACAATAATTTTTGTATAATTTAATAATTTATTTAAATCCGTAAATAATTTTTCTTTTCTTAAATAATCATATAAATTTGATATCTTACTATTAAAAGAAGTTAAAAAAGGCATTTCTAAAAGGATTAGTTTATAAAAGAAATCTATTAAAAAGTCATCTTTATATTTTTTATTATTTATATCCTTAATAATTATTTTTAGTAAGAGATATAACTGATTATAATTTTTAGATGAAGCAGTGATTGCAGTTATACAATCAATATATTCATCTATAGTTAGGTTTTTCTCTAATAATAAAAAATACTTTTGCTGAAATTCATTACTCCATTCATCACCATATTTTAGCATTATTTGGATGGTATTATTATTGGTAATATCTAAAATACCATTAAATTTAGTATATGCCTCAATAGAACAAAAGAAGTTAAAGTATTCTATTTTTACTTTATTTATATTATCCATATATTTTAGTATTTAAAAAAACATTATAATATAAATCGCTTTCTTTAAATGTTGAAAAAGAGTGTCCTGTATCTTTTAAATAATTTAGTTCCCTTGAATAAAAACCACCATATTCATTTAAATTTCTCTTTTGTAAGAATATTGAATAATCTGTTGTTAATCTAAACTGCCATCCATTATTTATTTCGTTTATATAACAAAAATTTAAAAAAGCTTCATTTATTAACCACATACTTTCTAGTGTGTACATATTTGAGTATTTAGACCATAATTCATTTTTTAAATAAAAATAAATCACTCTATTTTCTTTATCTTTTAATGCTACGTTATAATACTCAGGACTTTTTCCTAAATAGACTACAGTTTTTTTGCTTTTCTTATTATTATCCTTAATTGCTTCTTTTAATATTGCTTTTATTTTATGAGTAGATATTTTTTTTGATTTATTAATAGTATTATAACTTTTTATTTTATTACTCAATTTATCTACTGCTAATGATATGCCTGCTACAACACTAGCTGTTAAAGCAGTAGTAGTCGCTACAGCAAATGCAGTAGTCGCTACTGTTGCAGCACCAACTGCACTAGCAGCCATAGCACTTGCTGCAACTCCTCCAGAAAGAGCAACTGCCCCTCCAGCAAACGCAGGAATTGCTGCAGCTACTATTGGAGCAGCCACAACAGCAATAGCTACAACAGTAGCAACCACTGCCAGAGCTATAGCAACTTTTGCGATTTTTTTAAATAATCTTGAAAACCATCCACAGTTATTAATTAGTCCTTTTTCTTCTAAATCACTTAAATATACTAATCTATTATCAGTAGCAAAGACTATATCAATTTCTTTATTTTCCTTAACAAAAGGGGTACCTTCCCAGTTATCGATAACTTTGCCTTTATCTGTTTTAGCACTAATTGATAAGTTGAATTTATTTTCATTAGCATCGTATTTCATCTTATAATCAAATTCAACTTTATTTTTATTAGGTGCATAATTTACAAAATCTACTTCATTAAATAAGCTTGCATCTAATTCTTTAGTTGCTTTATATTCAATTGTGTTTTTGCTTCTATCAAGGTTTATTTCTTGATCTTTTAGTTCATTAAAAAAACTTTGATAATCAACTTCTTTATGAGTAAGTTCAATATCTCTAATTGCAGGTTTATTATATTGGACTTGATTACTTAATAGTCCTAAAATAACTAAACTAATAATGGTAAGTAGCAATGTTGAAATAGTTCTTTTCATCAGTTCTCCTTTTTAAAATTTTACTTATTTAAAAAATTAATAATAACTTTTATAGGAATAAAATATCCTAAACCATAAACAGTACTACCATTTTTATCTTTAATCCTAAAAGAAGTAATACCAATAAGTTCACCTTTATTATTTAAAAGTGCTCCTCCACTATTGCCTTCATTTATAATAATATTAGCCTGAATTAAATTTCTTTCAAGATTATCGTATTTAATAATAACTTCTGGTAAACTGATGATGCCTTTTGTTATTCCAATTCCTTGATTTAAACCATTACCAATTGAGAAACAATCTTGTCCGTATTGCAGTTCTTTACTACTTAGATTAAATGCTTTAATATTTAAATTTTTAGTATTATTTAATTTAAGATATGCTAAGTCAATTTTAGAATCATATTTAACTAAGGATACTTTTTTATAATCATTATCGCTTGCAAATCTTATGTAGTATTCTTCATATGTCCTAGTTTCTTCAGCAACATTATAAGTAATGACATGTGCTGCTGTTAATAAATACCCATCTTTAGAAATAAATACCGCCGTACCAAAATTTTGACCATAATCTTTTGTAAATGATTTTAATTCGACAACGCTATTAAGTGAATTATTAAATATTTTAGTTGTTCTATTATTATTTGTTTCTAAAAAAATAGCAAAAATAATATTTGATAAAAGGGATAGTACTAATAATGAGATAATAATACTAATTATTAACTTGTGCGATTTATTCATTTTAAAATTTATAATAAGCCTATATTTTGTTTTGCTCTTAATAACACCTTACTAGCTACTTTTCTGGCGTTATTTGCACCTTTAAGTAAAGTTTCATCTAGTTCTTTTGAATTAATTAATTTTTGATACTTTTCCTGTATAGGACTTAGCTCACTTACTAATAAATCAGCAAGGTCTAATTTAAAATCTTTATATGATTTATCCTGATATAAAGATACTACTTCATCTGTAGTTATATTTTTTAAAGAGGCATAAATATTTATTAAATTAGATAACCCTGGTTTATTTTCTATATCGTATTTAATCACATTTTCAGAATCAGTTACTGCACTTTTTATTTTTTTAATAATTGCATCTTTTTCATCTTGTAAAAGAATATAACTTTTAGGATTATCTGAAGATTTAGACATTTTTTTAGTTGGATCTTGAAGGGATTTAATTCTAGTAGCATTAGGATTATATAATCCTTTAGGCATTATAAAAGTGCTCCCATATAATTTATTAAACCGATCACATAGTAGCTGCGTTAGTTCAAGATGTTGCTTTTGATCATCTCCAATAGGAACATAGTTAGCATCATATAATAGAATATCAGCAGCCATTAAAGCAGGATAAGTTAAAAGTGAGGTTTTAATACCAGTTTGTTTTTGCTTAATACTTTTTTCTTTAAATTGAATCATTCGCTCCATCTCACCAATATAGGCAGTTGACTCCATTAAAAAGCCAAGGTTAGCATGTTCTAAGACATCTGATTGTCTAAAGATATTTACTCTCTTAGGATCAATTCCACATGCAATATAAAAGGCTGCAATACTACGCGAGTTAGCTCTTAATTCTTTAGGATCAATTGCTATAGTTGTTGCATGAAGGTCTGCAATAAAAATATAAAAATTAGCATCTTTGTATTCTTTTTCTAGATTTACAATAAACTTAATCGCTCCTAAATAATTACCTAAGGTTAGTTGTCCTGTTGGTTTTATTCCTGATAAAATAGTTATTTCTTTACTCATTATTATCACCTTTTAAGATCTCTTTCATATTTTTTTTGTATGCTTCTACTCCAGGTTGATCATAAGGATTTAATCCTAAAAGCTCACTTGAGTAAGCACAAGCTTTTTCAAAAAAGTAAAATATATAGCCAAGCAGTTCTTCTGTTTTATTATTAAAAGTTATCTTAATTATATTTTTACCACTATCTAAATGGGCCTTATAGGTAGCATCAAAGATTACTTTTTCAATGAAGTTTATCTTCTTTTCATCATAAGGAAGAATCATAGAAAATGGCACTGTGAAAGGAAAAACTGGCTTTTGGGTTTCTTTTTCTTCGAAAAAAAACGTCTCAAAATTATTGTTGCTACCATCCTGAACATATTGCCCAACCGAATGGAGATCTCTTGAATAATATAGTGGGACAGGAAATAGGGCTTGTTTATTTTTACCTTCTGATTCAGCAAATAATTGTTGCCACCAAAAACCTATTTGGTAAGTATCCATTCCAAAAGTAGCTAATAGTTCATTACTATAACCCTTCTTATACATTACATATCTTGCTATTGCATACTGCATTGCATAATTAGTACTAATATCATTAGTTGAAAAATTATCTCTTGCTAATAGTGCTCCATCAACTATTTTTAAAATATCATATCCTAATACCCTTAATGCAAATAAACCAACACTTGTTAAAACTGAGTATCTACCTCCAATATTATTAGGGACATTTAACCTAGGATAATTATTACATTTTGCCTCATCATAAAGAGTACCACTTTGATCATTTGTAGTAATAATTATTCTTTTTTGATAATCATCAGGAAAAACTGAGATCATTTTTTCTTTAAGAATATTATAAGCAATTAAGGTCTCCATAGTTGTACCTGATTTAGAAATAACATTAATAATAAATTTTTTGTTAACTAACTTATTAAATAGTTCATTATAGTTATATCCCGATGTATCAAAGCCTGCCATTAAAAGTTCTTTTTCTGGTGCTTTAATTGTTCTTAAAAACTCCATTGCAGCAACAAGCCCAAGATATGAGCCTCCAATACCAATTACTACTAAGGTATCAAAAGATGGTAGGCTAGCAATAGTAGTATCTATTAGTTTTATCTCGTCATAAATAAAATCATCAAGCTTATGCCAGCCAATAAAGTCTTTATATTTATAATTAGGGCTACTTAATTCACTATTTAATTTAGATAATTTGTTTTTATATTTGTCTAATGTTTTATTTATTCCTTTAATTGCACTTAGATCTATTTTTATCATAATATCATTTCTCCCATCTATAAATATATTTTATCATTTTATTTTAATAACTCTGAATTTAGTTTTTAATAAATTCTTTTTTATTTATAAAAAAACTAATAAAAACGCCTTTTTAGATACTTTTATTTTATAGTGATAAAATTTTTATGTTATAAAGTTTATAAAATGTGAAAAAGGAAGTGTTTTATGAAAGAAAAAGTTATCAAATCAATGGACGGTAATGAAGCCGCTGCTCATTGTGCCTATGCTTTCAGTGAAGTAGCAGCTATTTATCCAATTACACCGTCATCTCCGATGGGAGAGCATGTTGATGCTTGGGCTGCCAAAGGACAAAAAAATATTTTTGGAATGCCTGTTAAAGTAATCGAGATGCAATCTGAAGCAGGAGCTGCTGGAACAGTACACGGTTCTCTTCAAATGGGAGTTTTAACTACTACATTTACTGCCTCTCAAGGACTACTGTTAAAAATTCCTAATATGTATAAAATTGCTGGTCAAGGTTTACCTGGTGTAATCCATGTAGCAGCAAGATCACTTGCAACACAAGCATTATCAATTTTTGGTGACCATCAAGACGTTATGGCAACTAGACAAACTGGTTTTGCAATGCTTTGTTCAAACTCAGTTCAAGAAGTAATGGATCTAGGTGGTATTGCCCATTTATCAGCTATTAAATCACGTATTCCTTTTCTTCATTTCTTTGATGGATTTAGAACATCACACGAAGTTAATACTGTTGAAGTTATGGACTATGAAGTTTTTAAGAGACTAGTTGATTATGATAAAATTAACGAATTTAGAAAATTAGGCCTAAACCCTAATAAACCAGTTACTAGAGGAACCGCTCAATCAGATGACGTATACTTCCAAGCAAGAATGGCACACGAAGTAATGTATAAGGGTCTTGATGATATCGTTAATACTTATATGCAAGAAATCTCTAAAGAAACTGGTAGAAAATATGCTCCGTTTACTTATTATGGTGCAAAAGATGCTACTGATATTATTATTGCTATGGGCTCTGTTGTAGATACTATTAAGCAAGTAGTTGACGCCCTTAATTCTAAAGGAAGAAAAGTAGGCGTAATGTCAGTTCACTTATTTAGACCATTTTCTAAAAAATACTTTTTTAAAGCCTTCCCTAAAACAGTAGAAAGAATTGCTGTTCTTGATAGAACTATTGAGTCTGGTTCAATTGATGAACCCCTTTGCCAAGATGTAAAATCACTTTTTTATACCGAAGAAAAGAAACCTCTTATTCTAGGAGGAATTTATGGTTTATCATCAAAAGATACAACTCCTGCAATGCTTGCTGGTGTATATGATAACTTAATTAAAGGTCAAAAAGATCACTTCACTATTGGTATTGATGATGACGTATTAAAATCATCTCTTAAACCAGTTAATAAACTAGTTATTGATAATAAAGTATCTGAGTGTTTATTATTCGGACTTGGTTCTGATGGTACTGTAGGTGCGTCTAAAAATATCGTTAAAATTATTGGTGATAAAACCAAACTATACTCACAAGCATATGCTTCATATGATTCTAAAAAAGCGGGTGGTGTAACTAGAATGCACTTAAGATTTTCTAAAACACCGATTACATCAACCTACCTAGTTTCTGAGCCTAGTTTCATCTCTTGTTCTAATGAGTCTTATATTTTTAAATATGACCTTTTAAAAGGATTAAAAAATAATGGCACATTCCTTCTAAATACAAGAGTAAAACTTGAAGATATCGAGAACTATTTACCTAATAAAGTAAAGATTCATCTTGCTAAAAAGAACGCTAAGTTCTATATTGTAGACGCTGCTGATCTTGCCTATAAAATAGGACTAGGTAGAAGAACTAATACTATTATGCAATCTGCATTCTTTAAACTAAATCAAGATTTACTAGATTTTTCTAAAGCACAAGAATATATGAAAGCCTATGCTCTTAAATCTTATGGTAAAAAAGGTGAACAAATTGTTAATATGAACTACCAAGCAATTGATGCAGGTGGTGATGAAATAATTTCAGTTCCTGTTAAAAAAGAATGGACTAAATTACCACTTGAAGATAGCAACTTAAGAGATGAAAATACGCCAGAGTTTGTATCAAAAATTTCTGATGTAGTTAATCGTATCGAAGGAGATACCCTTCCAGTATCAGCTTTTATTAAATATCCTGATGCTCATATGGAGCAAGGAGCATCTGCTTATGAAAAAAGAGGTGTTGCAAACTTTGTTCCAAGATGGAATAGTGAAACATGTATTCAATGTAATCAATGTGTATTTGCGTGTCCTCATGCAGTAGTAAGATCATTTTTAGTGTCTGAACAAGAGGCTAAAAATCTTCCTGAAGACACTCAAGTAGTTGCAGCAAAAGGTAAGTTTAATGAACCTTATCAATTTTCAATTCAAGTATCTGGCCTTGATTGTACAGAATGTGGCGTTTGTGTAGATGTATGTCCTACTAAGGAAAAATCACTTAAAATGGTTCCACTTGATGAAGAGCTAAAGAGTGGTCGTCAAAAACAAGCAGAATACTTCTTTAACAATATTACCTATAAAGACCTTGGTGATGACTCAGTTAAAAACGTTAACTTCCGTAAACCTTTATTTGAGTTTTCTGGCGCATGTGCAGGTTGTGGAGAAACTCCATACTATAAAGCGTTAACACAATTATTTGGAGATCGTATGGTTATTGCTAATGCTACAGGTTGTACTTCAATTTTTACCGGTTCTTATCCATCAACTCCGCTAACTACTAATATCCTAGGATATGGTCCTGCATGGGCTAACTCATTATTTGAAGATAATGCTGAGTTTGGCTTTGGTATGCGAATTGCACATGAAACAATTAGAGATAGAATTCAAACGCTAATTTATAATAATTTAGAAGCACTAAACGATACTCAAAAAACAGTTCTTACTGGTTGGGTTGAAAATAGATACGATGGACCTTATACAAGAGCACATTATGATGAAATTATTACAACTCTTGAAGGAATCAATAAAGACTTTGCTAAAGAAATTTTAGATGTAAAAGATTACTTAATTAAAACTAGTCAATGGATTATTGGTGGAGACGGTTGGGCATATGATATTGGTTATGGTGGTATTGACCATGTTCTTGCTAACAACGAAGATGTTAACATTTTAGTAGTTGATACTGAAGTTTACTCAAACACTGGGGGACAATCATCAAAAGCAGCACCTACTGGTGCAATAGCGAAGTTTGCTGCAAGCGGTAAAAAGACTAAGAAAAAAGATCTAGCTAGTATTGCTATGTCATATGGTTCAGTTTATGTAGCACAAGTTTCTCACGGAGCAAATCCTGCCCAAGTAATTAAAGCAATGAAAGAAGCAGAATCATATCATGGACCAAGTATAGTGATATGTTATGCACCATGTATTGAACACGGTATTCAAGGTGGCTTAAAGAACTCTCAAAAACAAGCAAAACTTGCTACTACTTGCGGATATTGGCCAATATTTAGATATGATCCTAGAAAAGTTTTAGAAGGCAAAAATCCATTCCAATTTGATGGTCCTAGAAAACCTGAATGGGATACTTATAAAGACCACTTACTAACTGAAACAAGATATCGTCAATTAACTCAAATTAACCCTGAGTTTGCTGATAAGCTACTTAATCTAAATAAAGAAGACGCAATGCATAGATATCAAAGATATATGCGTATGAAAAATGAAGATTTTTCAGAAGCAGCCCTAGAAGAACTTTCTAAATAATAATAAGAACCATTTGCTAAACTAGCAAGTGGTTCTTTTTTACTCTTAATTCAAAAGAATAATATCTATAATTATATTACTATAAAGATAATATACAGAGATTAAATCAATGATGTTTTATTTAGCACTCATTATATTAGAGTGCTAAAAACTTGACATATTAATTTAAAAGTGGTATCATATTAGCACTCAATACAAAAGAGTGCTAATTTAAAAAGGAGTTGATATTATGGAAATGAATTTTGAATCAGATGAAAACATTCTAGAAAAGTATGGTAGAAATTTAAACGAAGAAGTCAAAAAAGGAAAAGTAATGAATGTTATCGGAAGAGATGATGAAATTAGACGCGTTATTAAAATCCTTTCACGAAAAACAAAAAACAATCCTGTCTTAATTGGAGAACCAGGGGTAGGAAAAACCGCCATTATTGAAGGCCTTGCAATAAGAATAATAAATAAAGATGTCCCTAATAATATTATAGATAAAACTATCTACGAGCTAGATATGGCTGCTCTTTTAGCCGGCGCTAAATATATGGGTGAATTTGAAGAAAGACTAAAAAAGGTACTTGCAAAAATAAAAGAATCAAATGGCAATATAATTTTATTTGTAGATGAACTACATAATATTGTAGGTGCAGGCAGAACTAGTGGTGCAATGGATGCATCTAACATTTTAAAACCAATGCTTGCACGAGGAGAAATATCTTTTATAGGCGCTACTACACTAAATGAGTATCGCCAATATATTGAAGCAGATCAAGCCTTAGAGAGAAGATTTCAAAAAATCATTGTACAAGAACCAACCGTTGAAGACTCAATAGCTATTTTAAGAGGCTTAAAAAGCAATTTTGAAGCCCATCACGGTGTAAGGATAACAGATAATGCACTTATTCTTGCTGCACAATTATCTAAAAGGTATATAAGTGATCGCTTTCTTCCTGATAAAGCAATTGATTTAATTGATGAGGCATGTGCTTCAGTAAGAATGGAAATTGACTCAATGCCTCAGGAGTTAGATGAACTAAAAAGAAAAATACTAAATTTAGAAATTGAAAGAGCAGCATTAAAGATTGAAAAAGATGCTAAATCAAAAAACAGATTAGAAAAAATAAATTTAGAATATAATAATCTTTTAGAGAAAGCAGGTAAAATTGAGAGCATTTGGCAAAAAGAAAAAAATAATTTATTAAAATTAAAAAATATTAAAAACGAGCTAAGTAAAGCCCAAAATGAACTTAATAATTTTTACAATCAAGGACTTTTTGAACAAGCAGCAAAACTACAATATGATAAAATCCCTAAATTAGAAAATGAAAAAAATTCTCTAGAAGCACTAAACAAAAATAATAAGCTCTTAAGCGAAGTTGTATCTGAAGAAGAAATTCTAAAAGTTATTGCTAATGCTACAGGAATTCCTCTTGGAAGACTAGAACAAGGAGACCTAGAAAAAGTTTATAATTTAGAAACTAATTTAAAAAAGCGAGTTCTAGGTCAAGATAGTGTTATTAAGTCAATAAGTGATGCCATAATAAGACAAAGAGCAGGTCTAAATGATGAAAATAGACCAATAGGAAGTTTTCTTTTTTTAGGACCAACTGGAGTAGGAAAAACAGAAATTGCTAAATCCTTAGCAAGTGAGTTATTTAACGATGAAAAACAAATTATTCGAATTGATATGTCTGAATATAATGAAAAACATCAAGCAGCAAGATTAGTAGGAGCACCTCCAGGTTATGTGGGATATGAAGAAGGTGGCCAATTAACAGAAGCAGTCAGAAGAAAACCATATAGTATTGTTTTATTTGATGAAATAGAAAAAGCCCATCCTGAGGTTTTTAATTATTTATTGCAAGTTCTTGATGACGGAAGATTAACAGACTCTCAGGGCAGAGTAGTAGATTTTAAAAATACAGTTATTATAATGACTTCTAATTTAGGATCAGAGATATTATTAACTAATAGTAAAACTAAAGACCAAGAAATAGATAAATTAGTAAAAAGTTATTTTAAACCTGAATTTATTAATCGTATTGATGAAATAATGTATTTTAATCCATTAACTAGTGATATCCAAGAAAAGATAGTTAATAAATTATTAAATGAGCTAAAAGTTAGACTTTCTAATAAAGATTATGATATTTCTTTTGATAAAAGCATAGTTAATTATATAATTAAAACTGCTTTTGATATTAACTTTGGAGCAAGACCAATTAAACGATTTATTCAAAAAGAAATTGAGTCTTTTATCGCTAAAAATATAATAAAAGAAGAAATTAAGGCAAATGAAAAATACTTAATTATTTTTAATAATAATATTGAGATTATAAAGAAATAATTTAATTTGCATAATTGTCATAAATAAGTTATTGAACTCTATAGTTAGATACTAGCTATAGGGTTCTCTTAAATAAGAAATAGTAAAAATTATTTAGTGCTGTTTCATTAAAAATTTTTTTTATTGCTATAATGTTATGGTGTGTACAAGCCAATATTTAGGTTTTTTATATCCATAAGCTTTAAAAGTAAGGTTATAGTCTATTTTTTGCCCTTAATCGTCAAATTTTTTTAAACATTTTTCTCGCATAAATTCTTTGATAGATTTTAAATCTATATTTTCATAGTAATTAAGCAACATTTTTTTGAATTTTGGAACCAAACTTTCCGGCACAACCATTAAGCCACCACAGTGCGCAATAAGGTAATGATTGGCAAATATAATTGCAGTTCTTTTATTTCCATCGTTAAAGATTTGTGTTTTCATCACATACAAAGCAAGATTAATTGCTACGGCAACTGGATCTTCGCTATTTGAAGTAATGTGTTCTATGTCATCTTTTACCATATCTTCTATTGGCAAAGGCGGAATATAAGACGAGCCACCAATTGCTACAGGAACACCCCTTATTCTTCCACCTTCGTGGTAAAAACCTTCATTTACTAATCTCGCAATGTATTGACACAAATAGTAATTTGTCGGTGATTTAATTATATCTTCGTCTAAAACAAATTCCCATGCGTGTTTTAAATTCAATATCTTTTGAACATCTTCGGCATTTACATTGTTTACTTTTCCATTTTCAATTATAAGCTCCGTGTCCGGGTATGTAGTTCCAACTCCCTCAAGTACTGCTTGATTATATATGATTGACTTCATATTAGCTCTTACAAAGTCCATATTCAAAACAATTCTTGGAGGTAAATCTTCTTGAACATAACCATAAGATGCAAGCTCTTTTTCTACTATTCGAATATTTTTCTTTATTGTTTTTGCATCTTTAACACCTTTTAACAACACCTGATACAATTCATCTGAATATGGTCCGACATAGGTTGATGTCTTTCTTCCCGCCACTCTTTTTCGTATATAAAGATATTTTTTTCCTCTAGCATCTTTTATCTCAACCAATCCATCATAAGGTATCAAACTGAGTCTTGCTTGCAATTCGGCTTTTGTTCGTAATAAGTTTTGGATTTTTTCAAAATTATTTTCCATAAGATTCTCCTTTTAGGGGGCATTTTATATTCATATTATACCACTTTGCCCCTATTTTTCAAGCTCTTTTGTAATAATTTAAATTATGATAATTTTATGTTCGTTATATAGGCTATCTGTAACCCCCTCGCTTCGGTCTCTTGAGTCACTTAGTTTTCATATTACCTTTCCTCTATTTATAAGAACATTCTCTCTTTTAGATAGTCGTTCTATATTGTTATGTTGCTCTTATTTTAACTGATTTTTTCTATACGCCTAATTTACGCTAAAGGTAATAATAGACCATACTCATCTAGCGGAAATTATTTGATAAGAGACGGTAGTGAAAATAAACAAATTGAACCAGATTTACTAGCAGATCTTTTTTTGCTTCTCAAAAATTATCTATTGATAACGTAGAAGCATTTAATCAAAATATGACATTTAATTATCTAAAATAAATGTTTATAGAAAATAAATTAACTATAAATAATGAAAACTATAAAGAAAATATTCACTTACTAATAAATGGTAAATATAATTATTTAGCAAATCTTTTGGCTGATGAAAATGACATCTTAATAAAAGTAGTAAAATTTTCAGGTCTAGATAAAACTAATATGATATCAAGAAACGAATACGAATTTAAATGATTATTAGTTGCAATGAAACAGGTTAGAGATTATATAGTATCGATAAATAAAACTAGAGTTCATATAGTTTCTAGACTAGAAAGAAAAGAAGTACAACTATTTGATCTTCATGCTTTTGAAGAGGTTTGGATAAATGCTTGCTTGCATAATAAATGGATTAGAAATACACCTCCTGCTGTTTATATATTTGATAATAAAATCGAAATTGTATCATCTGGAGGACTTCTTTTCGACTATAGTCTCGAGGAATTTTATACTCACCCTATAAATTCTAGTTTACAAAGAATAATAGGATAACTTAGTCTGGTAGAACAAACCGGTCATGGTAATCTTGCAATAATAGTCAAATATGGTAAAAAAGCATTTGATATAGGGAAAAATTATATTATAGTATCAATTCCTTTTTCTTTTATACATTCAGTAAAATCTCTAAATTCTGATAACTTATTACCACATCATAAAAAAGTTCTAGAGACAATAAAAACTATCCTAGTGCAACTATTAAGGAACTAGCTAGTTTAGTTGGATTAGGAACAACTACGCTAAGTCAAATTATAGACGAACTAAAACAGATGAAAATGATTAAAAGAGTTGGTAGCAATAAGGGAGGATATTGGAAAATCAAATAAAAAATGTAAACGACGTTTTAAAAGTGTATATTAAATTGTGTTAAAAGTGTGTATTAAAATTTTAGTTGAGATTTAGGATATTATATTTAATTTATATTATTTAGTGTAAGTTTTTAAATATAATTACTATTAAATTTAAATATAAAGTAAGTTCTAATTCCATATAATAAATTAGTATTATTAAATATAAAAAATCAAATAATATTAAAGTTTTGTTTATATTTAACATAAATAAAAAAAAATATTTGACTAATAATTGTAGTTATGATAAAATTATATGGATTATTATGAAGAAAAAAGCAGTTCTAATATGTAGTGAGTGTGCCAGTAGAAATTATCCTATTATGGTAGATCAAAAACTACAAATTAAAAGAATATCATTAAATAAATATTGTAAACAGTGTATGAAACATACACTCCATACACAATCCTAGGAGGCTTATATGGCGATAAAAAAAAGAGAAGAAGAAAAAAAAGAAAAATCCAAACTAATTGAGATCTTATCTAAAGATTATAAATGGGAGAACCTACTACTTGGTATCCTTGCTTTAGTAGCATCTGTTATCTCAATACTAATAATAAATAAAACTCTAACAATTGACTCAGCATTTCCTGTTTTAGGAAAAGGAAAAAATGCAATTATATTCGCAAGTTTTCTCTTAGTTATATCTTTATTAGGTTTAATTTTAGTACTTGTTCCTTTCTTTATTCCAGCATGGCCTGAAGTTAAAATTATCTCATGGCCAAAATGGGCTAAGTTTATAGAAAACACAGCTAAAACACTACTATTTGTTGTTATACTAACGCTATCTTTATTATTATTTGATTATGTAATTATTGGTATTATTGAAAGGATTCCTCGTATATGAGTACTCAAATGCCAGAACCAAATTTTGGCAAGCGTTGGTATATAGTTCAAACATATTCAGGATATGAAAATGCTGTTAAAGCAGATATTGAGCGCCGTGCCGAAACAATGGGATTAACAGACTGCATTTTTAGAATAATCGTGCCAGAAGAAACTAAAATTCATAAAAAAGTTGATGGCACTGAAAAAAAAGAAGTAAAAAAAATATTCCCTGGTTATGTTTTTATTGAAATGATTGTTACAGATGAATCTTGGTTTATGGTAAGAAATACACCTAAAGTTACCGGCTTTTTGGGTTCCTCTGGTGGAGGAACTAAACCAGTTCCACTTCGCGAAGATGAAATTAAAGGAATTCTTTTAAAAGAAGGCCTTATTGCTAAAGCAAAATATGACTATCTACTTAATCAAAATGTAAATATTATAGATGGTTCATTTCAAGGAATGTCAGGTGTTGTTTCTAAGGTAGATAATGAAAGAGAAATTGTATTAGTAAATATTTCAATGTTTGGTAGAATGACGCCAACTGAGTTAGCAATCTCATCAATTAGAGAGGCAAGAAATAATCCTTCTGCAGAAGATAAAGTCACAGCAGAATCAAATCCTACACCTACTGAAGAAGTAGAAAATAACGAAACTTTAAACGACTAGAGATAGTCGTTTTTTTTATTTTTGATTAGTTATCGCATCAAAAATAATCTTCTTCAGTTATTTATAATAAATACAAATAAGCAGTTAAAAAAATATAATTTTGATACTTAAAAAACATCCATTGTAAAAAAAAAAAAAAACATATATAATGCTAAAAAATTACAGCCTTTTTTCTAGAAAAAATACAAAAAAACGGCATAAATAAGGAGATGGTTTATATATGTTAGACAAATTTATTATGCCCGAAGACCCAGAGTATACCGAAGTAGAAACATTTGATGATTATGATGAAGGAGAACTTCAAGATTATCAAAATGAAGACTATCTTA
>CAUTQZ010000011.1:0-21494 GCA_963540875.1 uncultured Acholeplasmataceae bacterium
TTGTTTAATTAAAAATCTACTTTTTGTATAGGGAATAAAATGAAAGTTTTCTTATTAAAATATAAACTTAAAAACCATAAACTAGTATAGGCTAATTTATGGTTTTTTTAATGTCTATTAAATAGACTTTAATACTAATAAAGTCTTCAAGCAAAATAATAAAAGTTAGTTTAATTCATTAATCCTTCATAGGGATTTTTAGAGTTTCTTTTTTTATCAATTTTTTTATTAAATCTTACTATTAACTTATAACATACTTGTTTAAATAACGGAAGTAATCTAATAGAGTTAACCTCAACGGCATCAGTATTTGATTTTTTATAGCCATAGATATCATATAAATATAGTGCATCATTATCAATTTGATAACTATAATAAGATAAATGAGTTTCTCTATGTTTTACACTAAATAATAATTTAGTATTAGTGTATGTATTAAATGTGTTAACAATAGGATTATTTGCTAAAGACTGATTAGGTTTAAATACATTTAAATTTTTAGGGTATCCTTGCTCTTGTAAATATTCTAAAAATTTTCTACATTCATCACTTATTCGTAAGTATATCGTATCTTTTTCATCATTTAAAAATTGTTTAACTTCCTTTTTTTCTTTTTGGGCCATATCAACTATTCTTAAATATTCATCCATTAGTTTAATTATTGGTGGCATAAGAATAAAAATTGCATAATCAGTAGTTATTACATTACCATTAACATCTGTAGTAATTTGTTCGTATGCAACTGAATTAAGGGCATCTGAGTAATAATAGTTAAACTCTTTAGTACTTAATATTTTTTCAAAACTTTTATTTAGCATTCAATTCACCTCGTTTTATTTTAAAAGTTCTACTGGCTTTAATAGCTTGTTGCCAATTAGTATATAATTCTTTTCTTTTGTTATCGTTATACCTTGGATAGAATATTTTTTTAATTTGTTTATTTTGTTCAATTTCACTTATGCTACTCCAAAAGCCTGCTTTTAGACCTGCAATATAGCCTGCTCCAAGTGCAGTTATTTCTGGTTCACTACTTTGGTTAACTCTTATATTAGAAATACTTGCTTGTTCTTGTAGTAGATACTCGCATTTAGCTACTCCACCATCAGTTGACAATTCAGTTAATTTTAATTTAGTTTCATTTTTTAATACTTTTAGAACATCCTCAACTTCAAATGTTATTGCTCTTAAAGTTGCCTTTATTAGGTCTGCTTTAGAGGTTTTTCTTTTTAATCCAAAGAAAGCTCCTCTAACCTCATTATCCCAATATGGCGTTCCTAGTCCTACAAAAGCAGGTACAAAATAAATATCATCATCTAGCGCTGTGTTAATAATTGCTCCTAATTCCTTAGGATCATTTAATAAATTAAGATCATCTTTTAACCACTCAATAGCAGCACCACATATAAAAATTGATCCTTCAAGAGCGTACCTTACCTCGCCATTATAAGCACTTGCAATTGTCGTAAGTAAGCCATTTTTTGAATAATATGGTGTTGAACCTGTGTTTAATAGAATAAATGCTCCGGTACCATATGTTGCCTTAACCTGACCTTTATAAAAGCACTGATGACCAATAAGTGATGATTGCTGGTCTCCTACAAGTGAAAGTATCGGAATAAGTTTTTTATTTATTTTTAAATGACCAAACTCACTATCAGATGGCATCACTTTAGGTAAAATATCTTTAGGTATTTTTAACAGAGAAAGAATTTCTTCATCCCACTTTAGGGTATTGATATTAAATAGCATTGTTCTTGAGGCATTAGTATAATCGGTATAGTGATTTTTTTCTTCCGAAAGATTATACAAAAGATAACTATCAATTGTGCCTACTAAAATGTTGTTGTTATTCTCGTGAGTACTTATTAGCCTCATAATCTTTGAAGCACTAAAATAAGGACTGATAGTTAACCCAGTTTTTTCTTTAATTAAAGTAGTATAACCATCTTTAACAAGTTTATTAGTAATATCGCTAGTTTCTTTAGACTGCCATGAGATAGCATCATCTAGTGGTTCTCCACTTATTTTATCCCATATAACCACTGTCTCTCTTTGGTTAGTTATGCCAATAGCTATAATACTCTTTTCTGATATTTTATTTTTAGCAAGTATTCTAGTTATTAAAATTTCCACAGTATCAAGTATTTCTTTAGCATTTTGTCTAATAGCACCATTTTCACATTGATATATATTAACAGCCATTTGTTCTTTATATTTAACTTCGCCATCATGAGAGATTAAGACTACTCTTGAGGAAGTGGTTCCCTGGTCTATAACTAGAATAAATTTTTCATTCATAATTTTTATCTAACCATTCAATTATAGTATGATATACTGTATCGTTATTTATTTCATTAATTAACTCATGCTTCATATTAGCAAATATTTCTAGTGTTTTATTTTCTACATTTAAAAGCCTATATGTTTTTAATGAATGCGTATAAGGCACAATAGGATCATCTTTTCCGTGCAACATTAAAATAGGTGTTCTTAACTGCCACATATGTTTTAATAAATATTTTGTTCCTCTCGTGAACATCTCTTTTATTAGATGTGCAGAAAAATCATCTAATACAAGTGGATCTAGCGCATAGTCTTTATTAGATTCTTCATTGTTAGATAAATCTTTATTTAATTTATATTTATAATCTGTTTTAATTCTTATTTTTTTTGTTAATTTATTAGGTAAAAATCTTAAGGGAAAAACTTTTGTTAGTCTTCTAGAGGGTGCCCCACTTAGAATAAAGCCGTTAACTTTATTAGGAAAAATAACACTATATAATGCAGTAATTAAACCTCCAAGAGAGTGGCCTAGCACTACTATTTTATAGTCTGGATGATCATTTTTAACTTTATTAACAAAAAAATCAAGTTCTTTTACATAATAATAAAAGTGCTCAATATCACCTCTATCACCAGTTGATTTTCCATGACCTTGCAAATCATATTGAAGAGTAGAATATCCTTTGCTATTAAGGAATTCTCTAAATTTATTATATCTTTCTAAATGCTCACATATACCATGAACTAAGATAATACATACTTTTTTATCATTTAAAAATTTTTCTTTATAATAGTATTCTATATTATTATTTGTAATATTCATTATAATCCTCCCTAATTGTTCTAGTTGCAATTATATCAACTTTTAAGCCTAGAATATCTTTATATATTATATCACCCATATGAATAGGTAGATTAACTTTAATACTATTTATTATTTTTAAAACCTTACTAAAATCTTTTAACGGAATATAACTTGTAGCCTTAACTGGTATAAATACATCAGCAATATTAGTTTTTACACTACTAGTAAAACTACGCATTTTAACGACTTGTTCTAATTTAGCAAACTCTATCCCTTTAGGGCATCTTGCGCCACTTATTTTTCCATTCTCAATATTTAGCGAACATCCAATTGGACATTTGATACAAACAAAACTATTCATAATCAACCTCGATATTTACTTTATTAATTTCTCTGTTTAAGAAGTAGCGCTTTTCAACTTTTACATTCTCTATTGTCTGTGGTTTTAAATGTTTTATGATTTTTTTAAATACTAATTCATTATTTAAAAATAGCCTAAATATGCCTTGTGGTGAAGATTTTTTAACTCTAAAAGAAAACATAACATCACTTATTAAATTAGTATCTATTAAACTAGGCACAATATAATGGATAGCTGGATTTATATTTACTTCTACATTATTTTGTATTCGTGTTATTGAATAATTACTAATACTATTTATACCTGCTTGTTCTGCTTCACGTGAGACATTATCTACTAAATCATTAACATGCAAATTATTACCTGCTAGATAAATATTAGGAATTGTACATTCATAATTTTGTGAAACATATGGTGAGTTAGTTCTTGGATTAAAGGGAATATTTAAGTCTTCAAATAACTTATTGTACGGGATTAGTCCTACAGATAATAATAGCGTATCACATTCTATATGTTCTTTCGTGTTTTCTATTTCATTATATTTCGCATCAACTTTTATAATGTCTATGGCAGTTATTCTTTTATCTCCATATACTTGTTTAATCTTATAACCTAGGGCTAAGGGAATATTAAAATCATCTAAACATTGCTTAACATTTCTTGCAAGACCACTTGGTTCTTGATTTATCTCAATTACTTTGATAACCTTAGCTCCTGATAGAGTTAACCTTCTAGCCATAATTAAACCAATATCACCAGAACCTAGAATAATAACCTTTTTACCTGGGAGATAACCATTTATATTAACGAACTTTTGTGCAGCACCTGCAGTAATTATACCTGCAAGACGCTTACCACCTAAATTAATTTTTGCTCTTGTTCTTTCATAACAACCAGTAGTTATAACTATTGCTTTGGCGCTAACTTTATTAACTCCTAATTCATTTATAAAAGAGACTTCTTTATCTTTAGTAATATTTAATATATTAGTATTAAGCATAATTTCAATATTAGGAGTACTTAAAACTTGGTCAATAAATCTTTGTGCATATTCGGGACCTGTTAGTTCTTCTTTAAAAATATGTAGTCCAAATCCTTCGTGAATGCATTGATTAAGGATACCACCAAGAGTATTATTTCTTTCAATAAGAAGAATTTTTTTATTAGTATTTTTAGCAGCACCTAATGCTGCCGCAAGTCCTGCTGGACCTGCGCCTACTACAATTAGTTCATAATCCATTATCTTTTCCCCTTTAAGATATTTGTGTTTTCCCCTGCTTTAGTAATCTTTAAAGGTGATACGCCTAGCTCTCTTGCAAGAATCAAAACAAGGTCGTTTTGACAAAAACCTGCCTGACACCTACCTGCTCCTGCTCTAGTTAATCGTTTTAAATCATCTAATGTTTTTGCATTATAAGGAGGTTTAATAAAGTCTTTTATTTCGCCAAGCGAGACCATTTCACACTTACATACAATCTTACCGTAGTCTGAATTATTTTTTATTAGACTATCTCTTTTTGCTAAATCTAGTTTATTTACTCTTAGCGGAAGAGGGTATAATTTAAAACTATTATTTAGTTCATAATTGTTATCTTTGATAATTAAATCTTTAATTTCTAAACCTAAACTTAAAGCAGAAGATAAACCGGGTGAGTTTATCCCTACTAAGTTATAAAAGCCTTTAACATCAGTTCTACCGACGATAAAATCATCTGTGTTATTTAATGTTGCCCTTAACCCTGCAAATGAAGCAATTACATTTTTTAGTTCTAATGAAGGTATAATTTCTTTTGCTTTTAAAAACATTTCTTTTAATGAAATTTCATTTAAACTTACATCATCTTTACTTTCTACCTGAAGTGCATTAGGACCCATTAAAATATTACCATCAATTGATTTAAATACTAAAATTCCTTTGCCTAACTTAGTAGGAAGGGGGAATAAAGTATAATCTGTTATTTTTTGTTCACACTTATCTAAAAGGAAATATTCACCTTTTACAGGAGTAATATTATACTTAGTTTTTGAAAGCAAATTATTTATTTTATCACTATATACTCCTGCTGCATTAACTATGTTTTTAGCAAAATATTCATTATTTTTTGTTTTAATATTAAAGCTATCTTTATTCTTAATTATACTAATTACTTCTTCGTTGAATCTAATAACTACGCCATTATTTATAGCATTACTTATAAGTGCATAGTTAAATAAGAAAGGATCAATTATCCCACCGGTTTTAGCATAGAGCGCCCTTTTTATATGTGGATTTATTAATGGAATATTTTTTTTTAGAAATAAATCGTCTACAATAGAAAGATCTAACACCTTATTTTCTAGTCCTCTTTGATATAGCCTATCGATTAAATTAGATTGTTCAATTTCTAAAATAAGCGAACCATTCATTTGATATGGAATATTTAATTGCGGACATAACTTTTGTGCTAACTCAATTCCTCTTACATTATGAAATGCTTTTTTACTACCAGGTATTGGATCATAACCTGCATGCATTATGGCACTATTAGCCTTAGTTGCTCCCATTGAAGGGCTACATTCTTTTTCTAATACTAACACTTTTAATTTATACTGCGATAAATAAAAAGCAGTAGCACTGCCTGTTATTCCTGATCCAATTATTACTACATCATAAATCATAAAACCTCTTTATAAATTTTTCTTAAATAACTTAATTTTATCTAAGAGTATGTATTGTTTATTAAAATATTTAATATTTTTTGATGATATTATAGTCTCTTTATTTACTAAAGTAATTATTGATAAATTATCAATTGAAGATATATTTTCAATTGCAAGTTTATTTATCCATATTTTTTCATTATTATTACCTAATGGTATTAGTAAATGTTCTTTATCAAGGTATAGGGGAATTAATGAAAGTTGACCAAACCTATCTTTAATGGCTTCATTATATCCACTATGGGTAAATAATCTTATCTTGCATAAATCATTTATTACAGTTTTAATATTTTTGTTTACTATTATTTTATTTAAATTTTCATAAATAATAGTTTTATTTTTTGAAGAGACTAAATAACTAATCATTGATAAACAAAAAGGGGATAGCCCCTTTTTAGTCTCCTTTATCTTCGGTGTTAACGCCGTCTAAAGTTTTTTGATCATCTTGTTCCTGTTTTGCTTGTTTCTTTCGTTCTTTAGATTCTTTAATTTTAGTAATCATTAGTTTAAACAATCCAATAATTCTTTGAAATAGTGTAGGTTTTTCTTTGCCAGCATTTTGTGCTTTTAAGGCTTTCTTTTCAGCTTCTTTTTCTTCTTTTTGTCTTTGAAGTAAAAGTTTTTGATATGCTACTGGATCACTTTCTTTTAGTCTTTCTTCTTCTTCGCGTCTAATTGCTTCTTTAGCTAGTCTTTCTCTTTCCATTTGTTCTTTAACACGATATAGTTCTTTAATATTACCATCAAGAGTTAATCTTAGTTCACTTTTAGGATCAAAGAAATGGCATTTATTCATATCAAAAGTAAGTTGTACTTGTTGACCCATTTTAATATCATATCTTGCATCTACAGAAGCCGAGAAATCTGATTCACCAATTTTTGAATAAATATGAGTTTGAGCACCTAGTAGTTCTGCTACCTCAACTTTAACTTTAAGACTTGATTCTGGATATGTTTTAGCTACTACTTCATCATCATGAATATCTTCAGGTCTAATGCCTAAAACAATTTCTTTTTCAAACATATCATTATTTTCAATAAATTCTAATTTTCCTGCAGGAACTTTTATTTTATAAAACTTAGATAAATCTCTTTCATCCCCGGCTTCAAAATAACCTGCTCTTGTAACTTTACCTAATATAAAATTCATTGGTGGTGTTCCAATAAAGCCACCAACAAACATACAGTTAGGATTATCATAAATTTCTTTAGGTGTTCCTACTTGTTTAATATAACCATCTTTCATAACAACAATTCTTGATGCCATTGTCATAGCCTCAATTTGGTCATGTGTTACATAAATAGTAGTAGTTTCTAATTTTTGATGAAGTTTAATAAGTTCTGATCTAGTTTGAACTCTTAGTTTCGCGTCAAGGTTAGATAGTGGCTCATCCATTAAAAATACCTTAGCATTTCTTACAATAGCACGACCAAGTGCTACTCTTTGTCTTTGACCACCAGATAATGCTCTTGGTTTACGATTTAAATATTGACTTAAACCTAATATTTTTGCTGCTTCGTTAACTTTCTTTTCAATTTCGGCCTTAGGTGTTTTTCTCAGTTTAAGACCAAAAGCCATATTTTCTTTTACAGTCATGTGAGGGTATAGCGCATAACTTTGGAATACCATAGCAATATCTCTATTTTTTGGTGGAACATCATTTACTAATACATCATCAATATAAATTTCTCCTGAAGTAATTTCTTCAAGACCTGCAAGCATTCTTAACGTAGTAGATTTACCACATCCAGAAGGACCTACAAAAACGATAAATTCTTTATCTTTAACATCTAATTCAAAGCCAAAAACAGCCTGTACGCCGTTTGGATAAATTTTATCAACCTTACGAAATTTTAATGTTGCCATCCTCTCACCTTTTATTTTTCATATTTAATATTATTATAACTTATTTTTTTATTTTTTTTATGAAAACGCTTTCTTAACCTACAGAGCCTTCCATATTTAGTTTAATTAATCTATTAAGTTCAACGGCATATTCCATCGGAAGTTCTTTAGAAAACGGTTCTATAAAACCCATAATAATTAGTTGGGTTGCCTCCTCACGACTTAGCCCTCTTGACATTAAATAGAATAATTGGTCTTCATTTATTTTTGAAACACTTGCTTCATGTTCAAGATATGAAGTTTTATTATTATTTATATTTGTTGGGTAAGTATCAGAGTATGAATTATCATCTAAAAGCAGTGTATCGCATTCAACGTGTGATTTGGAATATTTAGCATTTGTATCTATTTTAACAATACCACGATAGTTAGCCCAGCCATGATTAGATGAGATGGACTTAGATATTATTGAAGATGATGTATTACTACCTAGGTGTATCATCTTAGCCCCAGTATCTTGAATTGAGTTGTTATTTGCAACTGCAATAGAAATCATAGTACCTTTAGAGTGGTCTCCTTTAAGAATACAAGCAGGATATTTCATATTAAGATTTGAGCCCATATTGCCATCTATCCACTCCATATGTGATCCCTCCATACAGATTGCTCTTTTAGTAACTAAATTAATTACATTATTTGACCAATTTTGTATTGTGGTATATCTTAGGTGAGCGTTTTTATGTAAGTATATCTCTACGACAGCAGCATGCAATGACATACTATCTTCTTCATATATTGGCGCTGTACAGCCTTCAACATAATTTATTTGTGCATCTTCATCAAGAATAATTAAAGTTCTTTCAAACTGTCCGAATTGTTTTGAGTTCATTCTAAAATATGATTGAATTGGTTTTTTTAATTTTACTCCTTTAGGAACATAAATAAAAGAACCACCTGACCAAACACATGTATTTAAGGCAGCATATTTATTATCATTAAAAGGAACAACAGTGCCAAAGTACTTTTTAAATAATTCAGGATATAATTTTAGTGCACTATCAGTATCTAGATAAATAATACCTAAATCACTTAACTCTTTAGCAACGCTATGATACACTGCTTCTGATTCAAATTGGGTTGATACTCCTGCTAAAAACTTTTGTTCAGCCTCAATTATACCTAACTTATCAAAAGTATCTTTAATATCTTTGGGGACATCCTCCCAGTGCTTAGAAACATTCTCACTTGCTCTTAGAAAATATTTAAAATCATCAAATGAAATTTTATCTAAATTAGGGCCCCACTTAGGATTATCAAGCGTTAAAAAGGCCTTATATGCACTCTTTCTAATCTCTTGCATAAAATTAGGTTCATTCTTTTCTTTAGATATTTTAGCTACTATGTTTTCATTAAGTCCATAACCTGTATCTACGATATTTTTATGTTTGGTGTTAAACCCGTATTTATATTCACTTATAATATCTTTATCATTTTTTTTCATAATTAACTAATTATCTCAAGAATCGTTTTCCAGGCAAGTGAGGCACATTTTACTCTTGCAGGGAAATCTTTAATCCCGCTAAATGCTAGTTCTTCATTTTTAAATAATTCTTTTTTATAATCATGCCCTTGTACCATGTTTAAATAATTATTAATACTTAACTTTGCTTCATCAATAAGTTTATCTTTTAATGCAAGAGAGGCAATTGAAGCAGCAGCAATACTAATTGAACAACCCTGTGAATGGTGAATAATATCAGTTATTTTATTGCCTTCAATTTTTACAAAGATAACCATATCATCACCACAAGATGGGTTGTATCCCCTTTTTTGCTTGTAAGATTCTACTATTTGCTCATTAAGTTTATTACGTGGATTAGTAGCATGATCTAGTATTACTTCTCTATATAATTTATCTATATTCATAAAATCATCCTTTAAAATACTTAATTGCTTCTAAAAGTATTTGTATAAATCTATCAATTTCTTTTTTAGTATTATAAAATGCAAATGATACTCTTAAGCAGCCCATATTATAGCCTAGTTCTTTTAAAAGTTCTTCAGCACAATGAAATCCTGCACGTATAGATATATTTTTATTAGCCAGATATGTAGTAATATCGTGTGAGTGGATATTATTGACTACAAAGGAAATAATAGGGCTTTGGGCTTTATGATTAATTATTTCTATATCGGAAATATTAGATAATTTTTTCATTGCATATTCTAAAAGTTCGCATTCAATATTTTTAATAGTATCAAGACCTATTTTATCTAATACATTTATAGCCTCTTTTAAACCTATTGCCTGTCCGATTAGCGGAGTTCCTGCTTCATAAAGGTGAGGTGGTTTTAAATATCTTGGTATATCTTTATCTAAATATCCATCAATCATTCCTCCACCAACCTTATATGGTAGCATTTTTAAACTAGGGTTATTTTTTATATATAATACGCCAATACCATTTGGAGCATACATTTTATGGCCGCTAAAAGCCAAAAAATCGATTCTAGATGTTGATAAATCTAATTTATTATGAGGCAAGTATTGTGCACCATCACATATGAGAAGAACATTTTTATCTTGCAAAATATTATTTATTTTTACTAAATCAGGTGTAGTTCCTAAAACATTTGATGCAAGTGAAATAATAACTGCCTTAGTGTTATTATCTACTAAGTTAACTAACTCATCTATTATTAGACCATCTTTATTAAAAGGAATAAATTTTAATTGAAAACCTATTTCTTTTGACAATCTAAGCCATGGAATTAGTGAAGAATTATGCTCTAGTCTTGATATGATAACATTATCATTTTTAGTTATATTATGTGAAACTATATAACTAATAATATTAAGTCCTTCAGTAGTACCAGTAGTAAATACTATTTCTTCGGGAGCGCAGTTTAAAAACCTAGCTATACTATTTCTAGCTTCCTCGTACATATTAGTAGCCTTTAGTGCTAAATCGTACATCCCTCGTCCAATGTTAGATCCGTTTTCTAATAAAAATTTTGATTCTGCTTTAACACTATTAGTAAGTTTTAATCCAGTCGCTGCACTATCTAAATAAATAACTTTTTTATTAACTTTAAAAAACTTAAAATATTTTCTATACTTATTCATTGTAGCCTAGTTCTTTAATAATTAAATTACAAAATTTTTGATTTCCTATTTCTTTAAGCCAAGGTTTAATTAAACCATATTGTATTAACTCTAGTGCTTTTTCTCTTGTTAAACCTCTTGACATTAAATAAAAAATTTCTTCATCGTTAGCAGAACCAATTACTGCTCCATGGTTGGCGCTCACATCATATTCGTTTATTTTTAGAATTGGAGTTAGTTGAATATTGGCTTTATTAAAATTATATCCTTTTAATATTTGCTTATTTATTGCACCTTTCATTTTATTTAAAATAGTTCCGATACATTCAACATTTACGCTTACCTGATTAAATGCAAGTACTAGCGTATTAACAACTAATTTAGTTTTACACTCATTATTATTAGTCTTAATTAAAATGTTACTTTTTAATTTTTTAGTAATTACTAGTATGTTTAATTGAAATACAGCACCTTCACATGAAGCACTAATATCAATAACTAAATTAGTAATATTTACTAAATATAAATTAAGTTTATGTGTATTAGGAGAATTTATACTAGAAATAATATTTAAATTTTTTATATCTTTACCATAACAAAAAGAGGTATTATCAATACCATTGTATTTTAAATTTAATTTAGTTAGTTTATTATCTAAAATAAAATAATTAGTTTCTTCATTAAAAGAATACTCATCAGTTTTTAGATTGATTAAACTAGAATCAGCCATTTAGCCAATCGAAGCCCTTTGCATCTATTTCTTTGATTAGTTGATAATCACCAGTTTTAATAATTTTACCATCCTTAATAATATGAACAAAATTAGGTTTTACATATTCAAATATTCTTTCATAGTGCGTTATTATTAAAGAAGACATTTTATTATCACTTACTAGTTTAGCAATATTTTCACCTACAATTTTTAAAGCATCTACATCAAGTCCTGAGTCAACCTCATCTACAATTGATAATTTAGGTTTAAGCATAAGCATTTGAAGAATCTCATTTCTTTTTTTCTCACCGCCAGAAAAGCCTACATTTAAATATCTTTTAGCAAGATCTTCACTAATACCTACCTGTTTACTATTAGTCTCATAACTTGATATAAATTCAAATAAATTAATTGGCTCTTTTCTATTTGCATTTATAGCCATTCTTAAAAAATCACTATTTAATACCCCATTAACTTCTGAAGGATATTGCATTACTAAAAATAGGCCCAGTCTTGCTCGCTCATCTACTTCCATGTTAGTTATATCATGCCCTAAAAAATAAATTGTTCCTGATAATATTTTATAAGTTGGATTGCCCATTATTATATTAGCAAGTGTAGACTTACCTGAACCATTAGGTCCCATAATAGCGTGGACTTCGCCAGCGTTAATTGAAAGAGATACTCCCTTTAGAATTTCTTTATCCTTAACTGATACCACTAAGTTTTTAATTTCTAGTAATTTCATTAAGACCTCCTGTAAACAAAAAGGGCATAAAGCCCAGTAAATGTAATAAATCAGGGGTAGTAGGATTCGAACCCACACCAAGAGTTTTGGAGACTCGCATGCTGCCGTTGACACCATACCCCTATATAAAGGGGAGATATCCCCCCCTTAAGGTACTAAGCTTTTTATTTAGCTTGTTCTTCTGAATTTGTAGTAGTTTGATCTTCTAGTGGCTGTTCTTCACTTGATGCTTCCGTAAAAGTTGCATCTTCAACATCATCTAAATTTAATTGAGATGTTTCTTCTTCGCTATTTGCTTTCTTTTGTTCTTTTTTAGCTCTTATTATCTCCATTACAAATCTATGTCCAAATAAGAAATATCCTGCCACAATAATTAAAAGAATAGCACCAACAGTAATAAGAATTGGTTGTGTATTATATTCTTTCAAATTAGGGGTAATATTAATTCCTTTAATTCCTTCTAATTCTGTGTGTTCTATTAAATCTTTACCTTGTTTCTTAGTTAATATTTTTGAGATTGCCTCATCAATATCTTTTTTCTCGATCCTAAATTTAGAATAGGCTAAATCAAGACCTCCAACTTTATTAGGGGCTTTTTCATCATCTTTAGCAATATCTTCAGAAATACTTGCAAGCGGAGTCTCTTTTAGAACATGATCTTTATTTTTAGCAAGGTTGCTTAGTTCTTCTTTTGTAATATGAGTTAATTTAATATTAGTAATTTTAGCAATTGTTTCATCAGATGGTTGTTCACCTTTTTTTAAATTTCTTGTTAATAATGAAGAGGCTTTATCAGCAAAAAAGATAATATTTGCCGGCGATACAAACGCAGAAGCTACTCCTTTATTTTTACTATCACCTGATAAAATTAGTGGAGTTTTATCAAATACTAGACTAATTCTAATACGACCTAAATCCAGTAAGTCTTGGTTGTGTTTATGTTTTTCAAAGTCTTTATCCATAATTGAAGGAATGTTGTTTTCAATTGAACCCTTATACATAAGGTCATAAAAATCGCCACCCTTAAGTTTACGATATTTTAATTCTTTAAAAACAATAATATAACCTGATGTGTAAATACTTTTATTTTTAAATCCTACACGATAAATTCTTAAATCAAATGCTAATTGCATATCTTCTTCTTTATCTTTTAGTTCTTCTGGTGATACTTTATAACTAAAAATAGGTTTAAAGTCAATTACTCCGTTATTAAGCGAGACATTTTCTAAGATAAATCTTTTAAAATTAATTTCTTTTTCTTCTTCGGTTTTACCATTAGTTTTATAAATTCTATTAATTTGATTTTGCTGATATTTACCCTTTCTTGCTTCAAATGACCTAGATGCAACCATAAATAATATATAACTAGCAAAACCTAAAAATAATATATATCCAATAATTCTTGTAGTCCATTTACGTTTCATAATTGTCTTAATTCCTCCTTAATATAGTATATTTATTATATCATTTTAATTGTATTTTCTTGAAAAATAGTTAAATGAAAAAATATTTAACCTCTAACTATTTAATGATACCATAATTTTTTAATAAATATAACAATATTTGCTATTATTAGTTCAATATATAAATAACATTAACTATTTAGAGTATAATATTACTATACGAAAAGGAGTGATTAAAATAAAAAAAATTAAAAGACTACTACAAATAACATTTGTTTTAATAGCTCTTTTTTCACTTTTTGGATGTCTTAATAATAATATTGACAAAATATTTCCTGATGTAAATCAATTAGAATTTAGTAGCGCTAAATATCATCTTAAATTCTATACTAATAACTTTTATATCAATTTTAAAAAAATTACTCCATATGAAACTAATGGTATTATTAATGTTTCTTCTTCAAGCAAAACCATCAATGCAACTATAAAGAAAAATCGGGTGTATATAGACTTTATACTTACTGATAATCTCGAAGATAAAGAAGTCATTTTAACTTTTACTAATAAAAATGCTAAGGTAGTTGCTACTCTTCAACTAATTATATATACTAATAAAGACATTTTAGCAGAACAAATTACCTTACTTAGGTCAAAGTTAAAAGAAGTCTCTAAAACATCATTTGATGATCCCAAACTTAATCGCTTTGATAGATCATTTCTAATAGATACTAAATATGATAAGTATGAACAAAATATAAAAGACGCTCAACTTGTATATAAAAATAATGACTCAACCCAAATTGCTATCAATAAAGAAGTTATTAAATTAAAACAAGATATTAAGGAATTTGAAGACTCAGTATTTCAAGGTGAAAAGATAATAGAACCAACTAATAAAGAAAAAATGATTACTGGTTTATCGTTCGGAGGTTTTCTTGCTTTATCACTTTTAATTATCTTTTTAGTATTTTATTTTTTCAATCGTAAAAAAATTAAAAAGGCAAATCAAAATGAATAAAATTTTAATTGGCTGCGCTATGTATGACGAGGCTAAGGATATAATCAAATCTTTAGAGTTAAAATTATTAGATAATAAAAATATTTATTCAAATAAAGATAACTCAATTTATTTAATTATTACAAACATCGGAATTGCTAATGCGTTATTTGAGTTAACTAATTTTTTAGCAACTAAAAAAGATATAGAAAAAATTATTAATATTGGCTTTGCTGGTGCTTATAATTTAACTAAACATAAATTTTATTATGCAAATAATGTTTTTTTACTAGATGCAAATCACACAAGCCCGCTGCTTACATATCCAAAATATTACTTACCAGGTATTGAGCAAACTAAGTTAAGTAGTTCTTTAAAACTAGAGGGTTATTCTTTATTTAGTAGTTCAACATTTCAAACAACTATAATTCCTAACCAGAATAAATACCTTGCCGATATGGAGGGTTATAGTTATTTTTATGTTGCTCAAAAGTATAATTTAAAATTAGAAATATTTAAATATGTCTCTGACCTCATTCAATCAACTAACCAAGCTATTGATTATAGTGAAACTGAAAAAAGTGCAAGCGTAAAGATTGCAGAATTTATTAAGGATTATCTTAATTTATAACTATGCGTGGTTTATTAGTTTTAGCAAATAACTTTGAAGATGCAGAAGCACTAGTTTCAAGAGATGTTTTAATAAGAGCGCACATAAGAACATACACTATATCACTTGATGGTCCATCTGTAAAATCAAAAACAGGTTTAATCACTTCAGCTGATTTACAATATAAAAATTTAAAAGATCCATATGATTATGATTTTATCTTAATTCCAGGTGGCCCCTGGGTTTTTGAATTTATTAATACCAAAGATGAACGATACAACTATTTAATTAATTTAATTAAATGGTATTTTGAAAATAATAAACATATTTTTGCTATTTGTGCAGCGCCACTAATACTAGATTGCGCTGGACTACTCCCACCTAAATATACCTGCTATCCTGGTGTTGAACACTATATAAAATCACCTAGTTATAAAAGTATGGATGGAGTAGTAATTGATAAAAAAATTATAACTTCACTTGGCCCTGGTAAAGTTTTTGATTTTGCTCTTGCAATTATCGAAGAACTAAAGGGAGTAGATATTAGACATAAAATGGAGCAAGAACTTCAATATAATACCAATGAAAACAAAAGATAATATTAAAAGTAATATTCATATATTTTTTGAATGGGTTGCTAAATTGTCAGTTCTTAATTTTTGTTTTATCTTCGGCACAGCCCTAGGACTTGGCATATTTGGACTAGGTCCTTCTATAAGAGCAAGTAATTATTATTTAAAACAAACATTAATGGAAGAAGAACTAAAGGTAATCCCTACTTTTTGGCGGATATACGCCAAATATTTTTTATCTTCTTTTCTTATTTCACTTATTTATATTATTGCAATTTTATTATTATCATTTTCTATTTTGATTAGTTATCGTCTTATTGGAGACCCGTATATTAAATTTATTACTATCATATCTAGTAGTATCCTTTTGATTTATTTTTTTATAGGTTTTAACTTTGTATACTATTTTCTTAATGAGTTTGATATTTCTTCACTAGGAGCCATAAAATACTCCTTTACAATCCCATGGGCACGGTTTGGATATATGATGTTAATTATCTTAATTAATATTGGATTAATATTTTTTTTAGTTATCCTTGATGTAGTACTTTTAATATTTATCTTTTCAATTTCGTTTTTAATTATTGAGGCGCTAGGTAATAAAATATTTAATAAAACAGTTAAAGCACAAATTAATGAATATCTTAGAATTAAAAAACTTGAAGAAGAACAAATTATTAAAGAATTAATTGATGAAGATATTAAAAAGAAGCAGGGCAAAAAATGAATTTATTAAAAATATTAGATAAAATTGATTTTTTAATTTACAATGAATATCTTGATCAATATGTAGCTCCCGCCCTTTTGATTTTAATCCTTTTAAATTCTTTACTAGAATATAGAGCTACTATTTATTTATATCAGAAAGTTAACTACAAAATAAGTTTACTAAGAGATGAATTATTACTTAATTTTTTCCTCTTAGATAAAATAATTTTACTTTTAATTGGTGTATTAGGCTACATATATTATTTTTATTATAATTATTTTATCTTTCTTTTTTTAATTGCATTTTTTCTTGTTTTTCTATTATTATTAAAACTAAGATACTATAAAACAAAACCGCTATGCTCAGTTTTTAAAACAAGTTATTCTTTTTTTGTAAGCATTAAATTAGTGGTTATTTATTTAATATTGTTGTCTTCTACATTATATTTTGACTCTTATTTATCCATTATATTTATTAGCTATTTAAATTTATTAAATTATCGTTTATTATTTTATACATTTACTCCCATTGATAAACTTTATTTTATAATTAAAAAAAGACTGTTAATTAAAAAGATAAATAAAACTAAACTAGATAATACCTTTATAGTTAGTTCGCCTTTAGGGGCTTCTATAACAAAACACTTATGGCTATTTTTAAAAGAATATTATCTTATTAACTCATCCAATAATCCCTTAAATGAGATAGACTTTCTTGAAGAAATAATCAAAGGAAAGAATTATAAATTTTCTTTTATCCAAAACATCTATCCCGAAATTACTAATAAATTAGTTTCTATTAAAAATAAAATAGTATATGATAATAAAATTAGTAAAATAATATATAATATGGTCAGTATTGATTTAGAAAATAGTTTCTATCACTATGAAATTAGTAGTAAAACAATCTCTAGGAATAATACTAAAATATATTATAGAAATAATTTAATCTTTAACTATATCTCCGATATATACTATAAGCCAAATCAAATGGTTATAATTATTTCTTTAATACTTATTCATCATTTAAAACTAAATCATAAATTATTATTAAACACAAATTTAATGGAGCTATTTAATATAAATATTGAAAGTGATATTATTTTTATTTCAAATAATCGTATGATTAATAAATTAGAATTATGTGATATTTATGCTTCGCTACAAAAATTAGGTTATCCTATAACTACTATGCTTAAGAATAATAATAGGAAATACTTATTAGATTATTTAGATGTAATTAGTAATAATTGTGAAACTTTATTATATTATAGCGATAAGAAAAAGGACTTATATCCTAATCTTTTTCCAAAAAATAATAAATTGAAAACAATAATAGTGTTAAACGATATTGAAAAATATGAAAATTATTATAACAGATTAGAGTATATAAAACCATATGTAGTCTTAAAATTAGAAGACTAAAGGAGTATTATGGACAAGAAGAAAAAAACTATACACATAATTAGCCACTCACATCTTGATAGAGAATGGTATATGCCTTTTGAAAGACATAGATACCATTTAATTGAATTAGTTAATGCTATAATGAAGCAGGCAGAAAATGATTCAAAATTTAAATCATTTCACCTTGATGGACAAATGATTCCTATTTTTGATTATCTTGAGGTTAAGGAGCAAGAAAGAAAAAGACTTCTTGATCATTTAAAAAAAGGTACTATTCAAGCAGGTCCTTGGTATATCCTTCAAGATGCCTTTCTTACTAGCGGTGAGGCTAATATAAGGAACCTTCAATTAGGTCTTCATTATGCTAAAGAGTTAGGAATAGAACCTGTAATGATTGGATATTTTCCTGATACTTTTGGTAATTGTTCGCAACTTCCACAAATTCTAAAAAAGTTTAATATTGATTGTGCAGCCTTTGGTCGTGGACTTAATGAGGTTGGTTTTAATAATACTATTGTCGAACAAAAAGGTATTAACCAATCAGAGCTTATTTGGGCCTCACCAGATGGTTCAGAAGTTGCTGCTATCTTTTTTGCTAATTGGTATTGTAATTCTTGTGATATTCCATTTGATAGCGACGATGCTATTGTTGAGTTTTTCAAAGGAGTAATTGCTAAGGCTGAAAAGTTTTCTAAAATAGATGATCTATTAGCTCTTAATGGTTGCGACCATACTCCACTTAGAAGAAACATCGGTTCTATTATCGAACTACTAAATAAAAGACTGCCTGAATATAACTTTGTTCACTCTAACTTCAAAGACTATATTAAAGTGGTCCTTGCAAATAAAGATAAATTTAAAAATAGACATGTTGAAGGAGAAATTGTTGGTCAATATACTACTGGTTATAATTTATTAATTAATACTGCATCAACTAGAGTTGATTTAAAACAATTAAACTATAAATGCCAAAATAGATTAGAAAAAGAAACTGAACCTATTGCTGCTCTATCTTATCTATATACTGGTATCCATGATGATAGTGAACTTTTATATGCTTGGAAAAAACTAATTGAAAATCATCCTCATGATTCCGTTTGCTCATGTAGTGTAGATGAGGTAAACCGTGAAGTAGAAGGAAGATACAAAAAAGCTCATCAAATGGCAACTATGATAAGAGACGAAGCGCTTTACCGTATTGTGGAATCAATGGATAATCCTACAGAATATGAAGGTTTATTTGTTATTAATAAACATCCTTATATTAACTCTAACCATGCTTTTGCTACCATTGCATATCCTGTAAGAGAAAATGTTAAAGATATTGAAATTGTTGACAGTAAGGGAAATAAAGTTCCTTTTAATTATAAAAAAAGAGGTAATGATTTTATCTATAATATCCCTAAAGAATCTTTTAGAGAAGTTCATCTTTCATCAATTTTTGATATAGAGATTCTAACTAATAATATTCCTCCACTAGGATGGGAGAGTTATTTTATTAAACCCGTAGATAAAAAAAGAGAAATTAAGTTCGACCGAAGATCTAATATCTTAGAGAACGATTTTATTAAAATGACTATCAATTCTGATGGTACTTATAACATATTAGATAAAGAAAAAAATATTACTTTAAATAATTTAGGTTATTTTGAATATACTCCAGATATTGGTGATGAGTACAACTACAGACCTGATAGTGATAATATTAAAATTTATTCAAAAGGTTTAAGAGCAAAAATTAAAAAAGTTGAAAGCAGTCCTGTAAAAGATGAAGTTAAAATATTCATTACTATGAAAGTACCAGGCAATGCTAATAATAAAAAAGTTACTAGAAAATATGAGCGATTAGAAATAGTAAGTTCTATTACCTTATATAAAAATTTAAGATATCCTAAAATTAAAACTAAAATCTTAAATAATATTAAAGACTATCGCTTAAGAGTAATTTTTGAACATGGTATTAGTGATACTCCATATGTTTATAGCGAAGGTCAATTTGATCTAGTAAAAAGAAATATTGAACAATGGCCTGGTTGGGTTAACCCTTCAACAACCAACCGCTTTGATAATTTTGTAATGTTAAAGAATGACAAAGTTGGCTTTATTTGTTCTGGTAAAGGGCTATATGAATATGAGGTTATTAGACAAACTCCAAATAAAGACTTGGCCCTAACACTTATTAGATGTGTTGCAGAAATGGGCGATTGGGGCTTTTTCCCAACACCTGATTCACAACTTCAAAAAAATATTGAGGTAGAATATACCTTAAGATATTTTGATATTAGTGATGAGGATCAAGCCATTCAAGATGCGTATAAATTCCATGCTAGACGACCATACGGAGTTCAATTTAACAAACATCATAAGGGACACCTTCCGTTTAGTAATTTTCTTATTAAAATTGAAAATCCTAAAATAGTAATGTCATCATTTAAAAAAGCCTTCCTTAAAGATGGTATTATATTAAGGTTATATAATATTAGTGAACAAGCAATTCAAACAACCTTTAACTTTAATAATGAGTTACTACTTAATCCGTCACTTGTTAATCTAAATGAAGAGTTCATAGCTAAAATAAATACTTCAAATGATAGTATTACCCTTACATTTAAGCCTAAAGAAATTTTAACGCTTCACTTTGATATTAACAAGGATAATCAAGTTCAACCTACTAATTTCTTACCTAACCTTACTACTAAAAAATTGTAAAATAAAAAGATGATTACAAGCAAAATGTAATCATCTTTTATTTTAAGGTTCTATTGATATAGTATAAAGCATATCTATTTCTGAAGTTGCTTCAATTTCAATACTTAACTCTATATTTTGAAATTCTTCGAAACCAGTATTTCTTTTAGAAAAAAATTGTCGCACTAAATTTTATCGCTTTTTCCCTTTTAAAAATATTTTTCCCATTAACATATAAATCCTGTAATTCTATTGCTTGTTTAGAATTTAAATAAAATATTATTTCGAATTTTTTATTAATGCTATAAGGAATAGCTTTATGTTTTTTTAATTTTATAAAAGAGTCGGAACTAAAATTACTTGTTAGAATAATATCATAATCAAAATTATAATATATTTTATCATCAAACACTATGCCTTTTTTTACATCTTTAAAATAATATTTTACATGAATTTTTAAGTTTTCTTTTACATTAATATAATAAATGAATTCATTAAAGAAACTGTAATTTTATACCCTATACTATAATTTAATGTCTAAAATATCA
>CAUTQZ010000012.1:0-21037 GCA_963540875.1 uncultured Acholeplasmataceae bacterium
TACCATTTTTTATTAGATATTCTTGATACAAGTTAAATAAAAGATATGATTTACCGCATCTTCTAATGCCTGTAATAATTTTAACTTTACCATTTTCTTTTTTGTCTATTATTTTATTTAGATAATAATCTCTATTAATTATCATACTATTCTCCTTATGAAAAATTTAGGTGGATTTCCACCTTTTTATTCTGTGTTTATTTTATCACAAATCGAATTTAATTCAACAAAACATAAATAATTTAGGTGGATTTCCGCCTTTTTATTTCGAGCTGCGTTTATTTTCTTAAATTATAATTTATTTTATTCTTATTTAGGCCTGATTTAAAATTTGTGTATAAACTAATGTATGAGCATTAAAAATAAGTAGTTAAGTAAATGTTTTTAAATTGAAATAGGGAGTTAAAAAATAAGCTTCTTTTAATTTCGTAGGGGTATGAAATTAAAATAGCTTTTTGTTTTGAATTATGATTTAAGTATAGAAAACCTCAAATAATAGAAATAAAAAACCTCAAATAATAGAAATAAAAAACCTCAAATAATATAAATATATTATATTTATGGTATACTATTTATGGTGATAAAATGAAGTATAAGAAACGTGTAACTGATACATTATTAAAAAATAAATTAGAGACCTTTGGAGGAGTTTTAATTGTTGGCCCTAAAGGTTGTGGTAAAACTACAAGTGCAAAGCAATATGCTAACAGTTTTATAGAATTTCAAAATGAAGAAGAAAGAGAACAATTATTAATTACTTCAAATATTAATCCTACTAAACTATTAGAAGGTGCTAAACCAAGATTATTTGATGAGTGGCAAGATGCGCCTAAAATATGGGGTACCATAAGAAAATCTATAGATGATGAACAAAAAACAGGATTATATATTTTAACTGGATCAACATCATCTCAAGTTGATGTAACTCATACCGGAACATTAAGAATAACTACTTTAAAAATGTATCCATTAAGCCTATATGAAACTAATGAATCTAATGGCAGCGTATCTCTTATTGATTTATTTAATAAGCACAATAATTTTAACGGTGCAACATCTGATTTATCATTTGATGATTTAGTTTTTGCTATCTGTCGTGGTGGGTGGCCGATATGCTTTAATATTGCTAAAAAAGAAAATCAACTTGCAGTTGCAACTGATTTAGTTTATCAAATATGTAATAAAGATATTTCTAATATAGATAAAGTAAAAAGAAAATCTGATCTAACATTAACAATATTAAAATCATATGCAAGAAATATATGTACTTTAACAGAATTAAAAACTATTTATAAAGATGTTAGTGCAAATTATGAAATATCCGATAATACCTTTTATGATTACTTAGATGCTTTAAAAAGGTTGTATATTGTCGAAGACATTGATGCTTGGTCTCCTGCAATTAGGCCTAAAACAGTTATAAGATCAAGTAAAAAACGAAATTTTATTTGTCCATCAATTGCAGCAGCCTCACTTGGCCTATCACCTGAAAGTTTACATAAAGACTATAAAACATTAGGCTTTTTATTTGAATCTCTATGTATAAGAGATTTAAAAATATATTCTTCTAAATTAAATGGACATTTCTCTTATTATAGAGATAGATATCAACTTGAAGCAGATGGAGTACTACATTTAAGAGATGGAAGATTTGCTTTAATTGAATTTAAACTTGGTCAAAATGAAATAGATAAAGGAGCAAAACATCTTTTGAAAATTGAAGAATTAATTAAAAAGTTTAACGAAAAGGATAAACAAATTCAGTTAAGGCTCCCAGATTTAAAGATAATTATTACTGCTACTAAATATGGATATAAAAGAGATGATGGAGTATTAGTAGTTCCAATTGGTTGTTTAAAAGACTAAATTTAGACTCTTTAAAGAAGTTATGGATAAATAATACAGTAGTTTCATACAAATCAAAGTAATAATTAGTCTTAACAATATATTTGTCAGGTTGTTCGTATTGTGATATATCATCTAATTTAACATCTTTTAATATTTTATTAAGTTTATAAAAAAAGTTAGAATTAAATACGAGATAATATAAAATTTTATATTTTTTAGGCTCTTTTAATTACTTCTTGCATAGCTTTTTCTCCGTGATATTTTACTAATTTGTCATACTTATCTATTTGAAAGAAATTACCTCTATTTGCCTTTGCCACTGCTTCATAGCTCGTTGGAGAATCTTTGATACATTTATTACCTATGTATGTTGTAGTTAAATATGGATTTTTATCTGCCGCATTTAATATATTTTCCATTTGAGCGCTTTTACAAAATCACAAGTTATTTTGTAACTTGCACCTGCGCTTAATGCTCCAATAACACCGCCGACAACTGCATAATCAATTACAACGTGCCAATCAATTTTACCATCATGACCATATGATGCAATTCCTGCTGTTAGGCCTCCACCTAATACACCTACTGCAGCACCAATTGCTAATGCAGTGCCTAGTTGAGCGCCAGGTATCACCGCACACACAACTCCTACAGCAACACATGCTGCAACAGTAACAATTGTTCCAATTTTACCAACGGTGGTATTCCATATTTTTTTTAATCTTGACCAAAAACCGCAATTATTAATTAGTCCAGACTCACTCATTTCACTTAGTAAAAGAGTCTCACCATCTACATCAAAAATAACATCAAACTCATTATTTTTATTTTTAACAAGTTTGCCCTCCATTTGATCGATAATAGATGATTGGTTATTTTCTAATTTATAAACACTTAATAATACAGTTTCATTTTTATAATCATAAACACATTTATAGGTAATAGTTATTTTTTTATTAAGTTCATAAGAATTGATTAAGTCCAGATCATATAAATCTGTAATTGGAATACTTTGTTTACCATTAAATTCTATTACTTTATTTTTTTTGTTATGATTTAGTTCATACGAATCAAAACCTTCAAAATATGAACTGTCATTAATTTTATTTTTATCAAGAGAGACTTCTCTTAGCGGTAGATCATTAAAGGTATTAATATTATCAATTGAAACAATAAGTAGCGATAGAATAGATATAAACATAATTAAAAATAATGGCTATTTTTCTCATTTTTTTACTCCTTTGAAATTATAGTACATTTTATTGAATTAAACTATTTATGAATCAAATATATTTATTGGTATATTGGAGGATTATCTAAAATTCGTTTTCCATCTTTACCAAAAATATAAAAAGGTTCCTTGTCCCAGCTGCTTATTGAAGGAATTTTTTTTACTGTATTATTAAAATGTAAAACTCGCATGCCATCTTTTAGGTTAATCTCGATAAAATACAATTTATTATTTTCTATATACTCTTTAAGTTTATTTAGATACTCTGTTAGTAATTTAATATTATATTTATAATTAAAAGGTTTATTTTCGTAATAAGGATATAAATAAGAAAAATAAGTAGTAAGATAACTTTTTTTATCTATAAGTATATCATAATAGTCTTTATTTTTTTCATTTCTATTACTATTTGTTTCTATAGTTATCAGTAGATTGTGAAAATTAAACTCTAGTATAAAATATTTATTAAAAGTAGTAATAATAAGGTCATCACAACTTATATTAAAAATATTTTTAACTACTTCCTTTGTTTGTGCTAAAAAAGTTATTTTATTAGTTTCCATAAATTATTTCCAATATATTCCCAATTTTCAAAACCCATTTGTTTTAACCATTCAATTTCATTAGCAAATCCACCAGAAATTTTTCCATAAGGATCTGTAGTGCTTATAATATTATTACCAGCTTTAACTTTTCCAATTATAAAATTTTTATTTACTTCATCCATTGCTTTGTGTCCATAATTATTTACTAAGTTATCATAGTTATCTATTTGAAAAAAGTTTCCTTTATTTGCTTTTGCTACAGCTTCGTAGCTTGTTGATTGGCCAGGTTTATATTTTCCAATATATGTAGTTTTAGAATAAGGATTTTTATCTGCTGCATTTAATATATGTTTCATTTGAGCGCTTTTTACAAAAACACAAGTTATTTTATAACTTGCACCTGCACTTATTGCTCCAATAACGCCGCCTACAACTGCATAATCAATTACGGCGCGCCAATCAATTTTACCTTCATGAACATATTGAGCAATTCCTGCTGTTAAGCCACCACCTAATACACCTACTGCTGCTCCAATTGCTAATGCTGTACCTAGTTGGGCACCAGGTATAACAGCGCATACTACTCCTACCGTAACACATGCTGCAACTGTAACAATTGTTCCAATTTTACCAATGGTGGTATTCCATATTTTTTTTAATCTTGACCAAAAACCGCAATTATTAATTAGTCCAGCCTCACTCATTTCACTTAGTAAAAGCGTTTCACCATCTATATTAAAAATAACATCAAACTGGTTATTTTTATTTTTTACTAATTTTCCCTCCATTTGATCGACAATAGTTGATTGGTTATTTTCTAATTTATAAACACTTAATAATACTGTTTCATTTTTATAGTCATAAATACATTTATAGGTAGTGATTATTTTTTTATTAAGTTCATAAGAATTTATTAAGTCTAACTCATATAAATCGGTAATTGGAATACTTTGTTTACCATTAAACTCTATTACTTTATTATTTTTGTTATGTTTTAGCTCATATGAATCAAAATCTTCAAAATACGAGCTATCAGTAATTTTATTTTTATCAAGAGAAACTTCTCTTAGGGGGAGGTCATTAAAGGTATTAATGTTATCAATTGAAAAAATAAGTAGCGATAGAATAGATATAAACATAATTAAAAATAATTTAATGGCTATTTTTCTCATTTTTTTACTCCTTTTTTATATTATTTTTTGAAATAGAAACATATAGCGGTCTAGTATTAGTATAATTAGTATTTAATAAAATTTATAATTTTTATACTATTTTAAATTTTATGGTAGTAATTTTTATAATAATAATAAACCTAAAGAAAATAACTAAAATAAAGGCAATTCATAAAATATTATATAATAAATATCTTTTTTGGTTAAATATAATTGTTTTATACAATTTTAAATAAATATATTATTCATATATTAGGTGTTTTTTTAAAAGTTTATTACTATTTACCCCGAATATTGCATAGTAGTAAGATTCTGTTGAATTATATGGTTCAAGTTCTTTAATCATTTTATTGGAATGGAGAAATAATTTTTTAGTTTTTTCATCAAATTTTATAAAAAAAAGTTTATTATTTATAGTATATTCTTTAAGTTTACTAAAATATTCTAATACTAAATTCTTATGAAATTTTTGATTAAATGGTTTATTTTCATAAAAAGCATATAAATCATAAAATTCAACAGCAGTAAAGCCTTTTTTTTCTATATTAATTTCATAGTAATTACCTTTTTTTGGCCAGTCGTATGAGAAGAAAGTTGCTAATGTTATGGTAATATCTAAAAAAATAAATTTTAAAGAGAAAAAATTACCTTTGGTTATGATATTAATCTGTTCATCTTTAATGTTAAAAACCAATTTGACTAGTGATATTGTGTCGTCTAAATGTTCTATTTTATTAATTGCCATAAATTTTCACCAATTTGTTGCCAATTATTATAACCTAATTGTTTAAGCCAATTTATTTCTTTAGCAAATCCACCAGAAATTTTTCCATAAGGATCTGTAGTGCTTATAATAAAGTTACCTGCTTTAACTTTTCCTATAATAAAACTTTTATTTACTTCTTCCATTTTTTTCTTAATATATATTTTTGTAAAATAATTATTTATATATAGGACGATTATTTAATATATTTTTTGCTTTAGAACCAAATACTTGGTAGTAATATGTTTCATAATCTTTAATAATAGTTGGAACTTCTTTTATTGTATTTTGGAAATATAAAAAATCTTTTTTAGAATTTGAGTCATATTTTAAAAAAAATAATTTATTTTCAATAATATAATTTTTTAAAAGTTTAAAGTATTCGTAAACTAAATTATAATGGAATTTAGAGTTAAAAGATTTATTTTCATAATAGGCGTAAAGTATACAAAAATCAGTATCTTCAAAGCCTTCTTTATGTAGTGTTATTTCATAATAGACGCCATCGTCTGGATAGTATATAGAACGATAAGTTTCAATTCTAATTTTAATATCATTAAAGTTAAAATAAATTGCAAAATATTTATCCTCTATAATTGTTATTAAGTCTTCTTTAACAATAAAAAAAACTTTATTGATAATATCTATAGTTTCATCATAATGAATTATCTTATTAGTTCCCATAGTCGCTCCCCTATTTTTTTCCAATCACTTACTCCTAATTCATTTAACCAATTTAATTCTAATGCAAAACCACCACCCCAGTTTAAAGTAGGATTAACTGTAGATATTATTCTATTTCCTGCTTTATATTTTGCTATTATAAAATTTTTATTTACTTCATCCATTGCTTTTTCTCCATATTTCTTTAATAAAGCATCATAGTTATCTATTTGAAAGAAATTACCTCTATTTGCCTTTGCCACTGCTTCATAGCTCTTTGGAGAATCTTTTATATATTTACCAATGTATGTTGTAGTTGAATGCGGATTTTTATCTGCTGCATTTAATATATTTTTCATTTGAGCGCTTTTTACAAAAACACAAGTTATTTTGTAACTTGCTCCTGCGCTTACTGCTCCAATAACACCGCCTGCAACTGCATAATCTATTACCGCGTGCCAATCAATTCTACCTTCATGAACATAGGAAGCTATGCCTGCTGTTAAGCCACCACCTAATACACCTACTGCTGCTCCAATTGCTAATGCTGTACCTAGTTGGGCACCAGGTATAACAGCGCATACTACTCCTACCGTAACACATGCTGCAACTGTAACAATTGTTCCAATTTTACCAATGGTGGTATTCCATATTTTTTTTAATCTTGACCAAAAACCGCAATTATTAATTAGTCCAGCCTCACTCATTTCACTTAGTAAAAGCGTTTCACCATCTATATTAAAAATAACATCAAACTGGTTATTTTTATTTTTTACTAATTTTCCCTCCATTTGATCGACAATAGTTGATTGGTTATTTTCTAATTTATAAACACTTAATAATACAGTTTCATTTTTATAGTCATAAATACATTTATAGGTAGTTATTATTTTTTTATTAAGTTCATAAGAATTGATTAAGTCCAATTCATATAAATCTGTAATTGGAATACTTTGCTTGCCATTAAATTCTATAACTTTATTTTTTTTGTTATGAATTAGTTCATACGAATCAAAATCTTCAAAATATGAGCTGTCACTAATTTTATTTTTATCAAGTGAGACTTCTCTTAGAGGGAGATCACTAAAGGTATTAATATTATCAATTGAAAAAATAAGTAGCGATAGAATAGATATAAACATAATTAAAAATAATTTAATGGCTATTTTTCTCATTTCTTTACTCCTTTATAAAATCATTTATTATATCTATAGGGATAGCATAAACAAAACCGTAGTTAATTTTACCTTTTTCATCTTTAGTACGAAAAGTGGTTATTCCTATTAAACTACCTTTATTATCTAGAAGGGCGCCACCGCTATTACCTGATGATATATTTATATCAACTTGAATTACAGTTCTAGTAGTATTTTCATATTTAATAAAAAGTCTTGGAATACTTATTACTCCTCTAGAGATACCTAGACCATAATTTGATGTATTGCCTATAGCATAAACATTATCACCATATAATATTTTTTTACTACTAAATTTTATTGCTTGATATTTATGATTATTTTCTATTTTAAGAATTGCTAAATCATTTTTATAATCTACTTTATAAATATGCACTTTAGTGTAATTATCATCTTTTGTAAAACGAATACTTACTTCTTCAAAATTTCTTGGATTGCCATCTTTAAAAAAAGAGATAATATGAGCATTTGTTAAAATATAACCACTATCTTTATAAATAACTCCACTGCCAAATGAGCTACCCATCTCATTTGAGTGTGCTTTAATTTCAACGATGCTATTTATATTTTTATAAAATATTTTGCTATTATTTTTAGAGAATATATTAAAAGATAAAAGTATAATGTTAGTTAGTAAAAATAAAGTATTAATTAAAGAAATGATTATTATATATTTAACGGATTGATTATTAAATAGTTTCATTTAGCTGCTAAGTTACTATATTTCATTCATAACCACAATAAGTAATGGTTTACGATGCGATTTTTTCTCAATAAAGTTATTTAGATCATTTCTAATAGTTCTTTTAATATCATTCCAAAGACGTCTTGGCTTTTTAAGCATTGCTTCAACTTGAATTTTAAAATTATTTTTTAAATCTAGCATAAACTCATTATGAGTAGGAGGATTAAAAAAACCATTAGAATCAATTATAATATCTGATTTAACTTTATTTTCAAACTTGGATAAATAAACTGATAAAAAGATTACCCCATCTCTTGCTAGTTGTTCTCTATCTTTAATAATAGCATCGTTTTTATCATTTATTGGCGTACCATCAATTAAGACATCACCTGTAGGGATTTCACCTTTTGCTAAGAGTACTTTATCATCTGAAAATGTTAGCACATCGCCATTTTCTAAGATATAGATAGAGTGCTCTTCATATCCCAAGTCCTTAGCCAAGTTTTTAACATTGACTTGATGGGCAAACTCGCCAATAGCAGGGATAACATACCTAGGTGAAAAAAGGTTAATCATCATTTTAACCTCAGCCGATGAAGCATGAGATGATGCAAGAAGATCTTCTTTAATAGCATGAACTGATACATCATAGCGTGCTAAAATATCAAGTGTTCTTGAAGCTATTTTTTCAGTACCTGGTACTGGTGGAGTAAGCATTACTACTTTATCTTTGTTATTAAGATGAACTAATTTATCATTTTTTCTAGCCATCCTTTGAAGCATATAAAAAGGTTCGTGGCGTGAGCCTGTTACTAATACTACTAATGAAGGGTCGTATTCTTCTTTAGCTTTAGGGTCAATAAAAAATAACTTAGTAAATAATTCTTTTGGAATATTTAAGTATTTATGCCTAATCGCAATATCAACAAGTCTTTGTGCTTTCCTACCTAGGATAGCAATTTTTTTATTGTATTCAATACAGGTATTAATAATTTTTTGAATTTTCAACAAATCTGATGAATAAAGGGTAAAAATAATGCGCCCTTTACTATCTTGGAAAATATTATCGATTTCATAGTTAAATAATTTATCAAAACCAACCTGGACATCTCTTACGGAGCCATTTGCTTCAAGCAAAAGGGCTAAGTTATTTTCACCTGATAATTTATTGATGCGGTTAAAATCAGTTTGATATAAGGGATTTGCCCCTTGGTCAAAGGTGTATTCTGAGGTATAGATAATATTACCAAGTTTTGTTTTAATTATTATCCCAAGTGATTCGGGGATGTTGTTTGTTGTTTTAAAAAATTCTACGATAACATCACCAAATGCTAATTTAGAGTTTTGATCGATTGTAATAATATCGCTATCATTATATTTAGTATTATCATCTTGCAATTGATCGACTAGAACTTCTTTTGCAAGGGGGCTAAGATAGACTTTTAGGGGACATTCTTTTAAAAGATATGATAGTGCGCCCATATGTTCTTCGTGAGCATTAGAGATAAATACTCCTACCACATTATTTTTAATTCTTTTTAATACATCAAAACTTGGAATTATTTCATCAATTCCATATAGATCTGATTGCGGGTATTTAAGCCCTGCATCAATAATAAAGTATTTTCCATCTATTGAGATGGCATACATATTTTTGCCTAGTTCACCAAAACCGCCTAGGCCGAAGATTTTTACATTCATTTGATACCTCTTTAAAGTAAATTTTATTTTTTTCTCTATTATCTATTAGAGATGATAAATTATCCTAATTTAAAAAAAGTTAATCTTAATAATTCAAAAGATAAGGTTCTTAAAAATTATAAGAAAGCTAATTTAGGGCTATCGCTTGAGGCTGATATTAAAGAAACTAATCTTTATTATTTAACTAATGATATAGCAGTAATTTATAAAAAGCCTACTCCTATTCAAATTGTAAGAGTAAATTATACTAAATCAAAAGCTAGAATTACCGATGCTTTTTTTAAGGAAGCCTCCACCACCGATTATAATGGTCTTTTTGAGGGCTATTATATTGATTTTGATGTTAAAGAAACAAAATCAAAAACATCTTTTCCCCTATCTAATATAGCCCCACATCAGATAAAGCATTTAAAAAATATATATAATCATTTTGGAATTTCTTTTTTAATTATTAATTTTAAAGAATATAGTGAATACTATCTTTGTCCTTATAATAGATTAGTTAATTATTTAGATAAAAAAAGAAAATCAATTCCTTACCTAGAGTTTAAAAAGAGCTTCTTTTTAATTCCTTATCAATATAAGCCCCGAATAGATTACCTAAAAATTATTAAAGAAAATCTTAATTTAATAATTAAAACTTACTAGTTACTAGTATTTTTTATTAAATATTTATAACTTGCACTAATAATTATTATTTGAAGTACCATTTCAATAAATACTTTAGGCATATTAACAAAGATGAATGAATAGATTATATAATTTACTCCACTAGGTGCCCAAGCTCTAAAAAATAAGATTCCGCTTAATGAGTGTGAGATGTATTTAATAATTGAGACTAAAATAATCAGACTAATCGCTATAAAGAGATTATCTTTTTTTAGATGTTTATAAATACCAACTAAGCCAATTAAGCTAAAAGGAATTAAATAATCAAGAAATAATGAACCAATATGATAAATGCCACCATCAAGAAAGACATTAAAGATAGAATACACCAAGCCTGTAATAATACCTGAGATTAATCCGTTTCTAAAGGCAATTATTAAAATAGGAACTACAGTTAGTGATAACCTAAAACCACCCATAATTTGAGGGAACCTTGGACTAATTAGATCAGCCATAAAAGAAAGAATAACACAAAGGGCGACACCGATACTATTTTCAATAAGCATTTTAGTAGTAATAATATATTTAGCCTTAGCTTTATTTAATAAAGAAGCATAATTTTTAATTAGCTCACTTGATAGTAAACTTAAATAAATAACTAATAAATATTTAATTAAATTATTATTTTTTAAGGGGATATACATTAAAAAGATAAAATTAGTTATTATTAAAAAAGATATAAGGATATTATTAATAATAGTATTTATCTTATTGTTATCTTTTATAAAATTAGTTGAACTAATTGAATATAAAATTAAGCTAAATTGATTAACTATTAAAGAAATAATTAAAATTATCTTAGGAACTAAGACAGGGACTAATAACTTTGTACCATTTAATATTTGTTTAATATGACTATAGATTGGATAGTTATTAGTTAAAATTAAGATAGTATATACACTAATTGATATTCCTAGTAATAAAATAGGAATAAATAAATAATTAAGTAGATTTTTTTTCATAATACTTCCTTTCTGCGTAAAAAGAAGTATTATAACTTCCCTACGCAAGTCTTAACTTACAGGTTCAAAGGGTTGGTTATACCTCTCAGCCATAATGGCACCCCTAGTTATCTTTAAATATATTATAGTTTATTTAATAATTTTAGCAATTAGTTTGGCTTTTTTAGCACTTTTTTTAATACTAATGGCATTATCTAATAATTTAAGTATTGGGTCTAGATTAAATCCCTCTTGATGATAGATTTTTAAAATAGTGTCTCCTTTTGAGACTTTAGCCCCTAATTTTTTAACTAGATCTAGTCCTACTAAAGGATCAATTACATCATCAATAGATAATCTTCCTGCTCCTAGTAAACGACAAATATTGCCTATTTCTTCAGTTTTAAATGATGAGATAACCCCGTCTTCTTTGGCTTTATACTCATAAACATTTTTACTAATTAAAGTCTCTGGATTATCTAATTGGTCGCTTTGGCCCCCTTGGGCAATAATAAATTCTTTAAATTTATTTAGTGCTTCTCCATTATTTAATTTAGTTTCTAATAATTCCCTAGCCTCTTTAATTGTATTAGTTAAACCTGCTAGAACTAATTGTTCACTAGCGATAGTGATAACTACATCTTTTAAATCTTTTGGTCCTTTATTTTGTAGGGTTTGGATTGCTTCGTATACTTCAAGGGCATTTCCTATTTTATGACCAAGAGGCTCTTCCATACTAGTTATAATAGCTTCAACTTTTTTACCAGCATTTTTACCAATGGCTACCATAAGAGTTGCTAGTTTAGAAGCATCGGATACGGTTTTCATAAAAGCACCTTTACCGTATTTAACATCTAAAATAATAATATCAGAGCCAGCTGCTAGTTTTTTAGACATAATAGAGGCCGCAATTAAACCAATATTAGATACAGTTTCTGTCACATCTCTTAGTGCATATAACTTCTTATCAGCAGGAGTTATATTTTCACTTTGTCCTATAATCGCAACCCCTATTTGATTAACTTGTTTAATAAAATTATCACTTGTTAAAGTAGTATTAAAGCCTTTTATTGCTTCTAGTTTATCAATAGTTCCTCCAGTATGACCTAAACCACGACCACTCATTTTGGCAAATTTTAAACCGCAACTTGCTACAAGGGGTGCTAAAACAAGCGATACTTTATCGCCAACGCCACCAGTTGAATGCTTATCAACCTTAAAGCCATCGATTACAGATAGATCCATCTGATCTCCAGATTCCTTCATACAAAGAGCTAGGTTAGTAGCCTCTTTATCAGTAAGACCATTTAAATAAATAGCCATAAGAAGTGCTGAGGCTTGATAATCTTTAATTTTGCCATTAGTATAATTAGTAATAAAATAACTAATTTCTTCAGGCGATAAAATCTTGCCATCTCTTTTATGGCGAATAATCGATAATATATCCATTTAATTATTCCTTTCTATAAATTATTTCTTATTTATTATATAAATATATTATAAAAAAATGTTAATTATTTAGTTATGCTTTATTAAGCATCGCTTTATAATACGCTTAATTGAATTATTACTGAATAAATATAATAGAAGATATATTCATATTTGTAATATTAGTTTAGTTTTTGTTGATTATAAGCTATATAGTTAGCTATTTTTAAAATATTTTACTTTTATTATTATATAAATATTGTTTATGAAGAAGGTAGTATATTAGAATTGGCCTATATAATTCTAAATTACTTTATATTTTTTTTAAATTTTTTTACAATAAATTTTTAATATAAGAGTATATGTATAGTATATCTTCATTTATTAATTTTTAAAAAAGTATTTATTTTGTTAGGCTAAATATAAAAGGTAAAATCAATTATTTTCTTATTTTTCTATTTATTTTAATGGCTGGTTCACCAAAAGGGGTTCTAATTTTATATAAGTGTAAAAGATTAGCGTATTTTTTACCTTTTATAATGACATCTAATGAAATCGGTGCATTTCTTTTTCCTTCAAGATTAAATGTTTTAATAATAGAAACTTCAATTTTTTTATCTTCTTCATCAATAAAATATGCACTAAATTCGTAATAGCTTATTTTTTTAAACATTGACTCATGCTTTAAAAAATTATTTCTAATGCTATTTTCGTAAGCATTCTTATTAGCCTCAGTTATATTGAAAATAAATTTTTTAAATTTAAATTCTTGGTTTTTATTATTATCATCCTTATCAAAAAGATAAGTAGATTTTTCAATAACGTAAGTGCCACTTTTTAAATAGGTGCCAAAGAAGCCCATTCTATACAAAAAATGAATAAATTCGTATGAAAAAATAGTTAATATAAATAGAAATATATTTAATATAGTCCAAATTATAATTTTTTTAGTCATAAAAAATTAAATTATCAAATACAAAACGGCCGCAATTATCATTAGTTAAAATACTTAAAAAAACTTCAATTAAAAAGTGTGTTGCATTTGTATTAGTTAGATCTATTTCAATATAAGACCATTTTGCTCTTTCTTTTGAAATAGAGCTCAATGATATATTATAAGTATATTTATTATATGTTGAATTATTGTATATTTTTACATAATCATTTTTGTAATTACCTAATTTTTCAAATTGACTCCAAAGGGAATAAGATAAGCGTACTTTATTTAATTTAAATGATGGTTTAATTTTAAAATATGTTTCTTGGTTATTTTTTCCTGCATTCATAGTAAGGAATCTTATTTTATCTTCATAATAAGGTTTTATATACCCTGTATTTAAATAAGATATTTGTAATAAATCGCCTTGTTTATTAGAAATATAACGATTTTTAATTTCATATTTATTGTAAAATTTTCCTAAATTAAAATTTTTACTAGAAAAGTTTCTAATGTTATTTTTTTTAAAAGAAAAATACACAGCCCCCCAAATTCCTTTTAACTGCGATGCGTCGGCAAAACAGTCATCTTTCTTATTCCAATTTGGTCTTATCTTATACATAATAGATTCTTTATTATTTGAATCTTTCCAAACTTCGTATCCATAAATATTAAACCAATGATTAGGATATGGAAAACAAGTTTCAAAGGTCCAAATCGAAACTGGAAAACCTTCGCATAGTGAATCTAGTATCATTTTTTCTCTATCTTGAAAAATATTACCTCGTTTGTAAGTTAAAAAATCTTCATAATTGAATTTATCTACTAACTTTTGAATTCCTTTTACATATTGGCTAGATGTTGTTTGAATTGAATTAGGATTCAATTTTTTTGTAGGTGTATTTTTGATAACTTCTCTTGCCATTTTTTTTCTATCTTGCATAATTAAATTATTATTATAAAAATTAAAAAAACCCATATTTTTAGCAAAATGGTCAATTATTCTTAGTAAAGCATTTGGACCGCAACCGGGATATTCTCTATCTCCGTGGCCAAAAATATCATCACAAATGCTTGTTAATTGCTCTTCAGTAGGATTATTAATTCCTATCTCTTCAATGTTATCAGAAGAAAGTTTAGATTCTTTTATCTCCCAAGTATTAACTAGATTAAAATTACCTGTGTAATATTTTTCTAAATATTCTTTTGAATTATATATAACTGTTTCAGTAGGTTTTATTTTCCTTAAAGTAATATTATTATTTGTAGTATTTTCTGTATTTTTATTTATAGCTTCAAAAAGTATATCGTCTCTTTTTAGTAATTGTCCATTATAGGGAGTTATTTCGTTTGCTTCATCTAAAATAAATAAATTTTCCCTATTTTCATTTATTTTATATTGCTTTAGATTATTAAGTACGGTTATATGATAATCTTTAAGGTGTTTTTTTATAGAGGCTATTTTATCTCTTCTTATAAGATTATTACTTATTTTTTGAAAGCCATACAGTAAGGGAAAACATAGTATGGTTATAATTAAGATAATTTTTTTTAGCATTAAAATCCCCCTTATTTATATTATTTCCTATTTTATTTATATTCTATAATATTATTTTACCAAAAAATGAATTTAATCTTTATTTAATGATATTTAAAATTTCATATATTGGAAAGTTAAATAAATTATTTTAAAAAATTAGATTAAAATAGTGATATAATAATAGCGAGGTGTAAAGATGCTAGATACTTTTTTTAATGGAATCCAAGGAATGGTATTTAAAGTTGCAGTAGCGCTTTTAGTAGGCTTTATTGGCGGCAGAATTGCTAAAAAAATAGGTCTACCAAGTGTAACTGGTTATATTATTGCAGGTCTTTTTTTAGGTCCATCACTTGGTTTTATTATAGATATATTAAATAATAGTAAGGAAAATTATTTTTTTAATCTTAATGATTTTATAAGTAGTTATCAATTTAGTCCTTTTATTAGTGCTAAGGACTCAACTAATTTAGCCTTTATATCTGAGATTGCTTTAGCCTTTATTGCCTTTTCAATTGGAGTAGAGTTTTCAGCTAAAAGTATTAAAAAAATGGGCAAAAGTGTCCTTAATATTGCGATTTTAGAAGTTTTATTTGCACTAATTGGAGTATTTCTTTTAACTTTATTTATTCCAAAACCATCAATAATGGGGGGAGGATATAAACCGTTTGGCCTAGAAAATATAGCCTTATCACTATTACTTGCCTCATTATCAGCATCAACTGCTCCTGCAGCAACTCTTTTAGTGATGAGACAATATAGAGCCTATGGACCTCTTACTAAAACAGTACTACCAGTAACTGCAATAGATGATATTATTGGTATTATTGCTTTTGGTATTATTGCTTCAGTTGTTCAAATTATAATGCCAAGTAAAGCAAGTGTAGATACTTCAAAAGTATATATGATATTTAAACCATTCCTTGAAATTATAGTCTCTCTTGCCCTAGGTGCAGGTTTAGGATATATCTTAAAACTATATTTTAAAAAGACTAAAAAAGATAAGGAAGAAACCCAAGCCATTGCAATTGCTATGATAATAATCTCTTTGGCTATTAGTTATTATTTTAATGCAGTGTTTAAAGATCATAAATATGGTTTTACAATCTCACCCTTATTAACTAATATGATGTTAGGTGCTATTATTGCTAATTTTGTGAAAAAGCCTAAGCTTTTATTTGACTCAGTTAATAATTTTACTACTCCATTTTTTATTCTCTTCTTTACCCTAGCAGGCGCGTCTTTGGATCTAAACATAGTTAAATCTAGTAGCATTATTTTGGTTATCACTATTCTTTATATGTTAGGGCGTGGTTTAGGAAAATACTTTGGCTGTTTTAGCGGTGCAAGTATCGCAAAAGCCCCAAAAACGGTAAGAAAATATGCTGGTTTTGCTCTTTTCCCACAAGGTGGTGTCTCTATCGGATTAGTTTTGATTGTTAAAAGTGTAGTTAAGGTAGAGCTAAGTGATATCGTAGCGACTATTATCTTATTATCGGTTTTAGTATTTGAAATAACTGGTCCCCTTTTTGCTAAATTAGCAATTAAAAAAGCCAATGAGATTAACGGTCTTGACCGGCTAGATAGTTTTACATAATAGATATAGTAATTTAGTTTTTTGATATAATATAAGGAGGAATATGGAAGTATTATTTATTGTTTTAAATGAACTTGATTATCTAGATGATATTCTAAAAGAGCTAATCCGCTTAAAAATTAAAGGAGCAACTGTCCTTGATTCCCAAGGTCTTGCCCAAGCACTTATTAAAGATGGGATTGGAGATATCTTTAAAATTGGGATGTATGCAGGTAATCTTGAGGATTCAAATCCGCATAACAAGACTATTATGTCAGTTATGAAAAAAGAAAAAGTTCTTGAGGTCGTAGAAAGTATTAGAGAAATACTTAGCGATATTCCACATGTTGGAGCTGGCTTTATGTTTACATTACCAGTATCTAATATATATTTATTACATGAAAAGGAGAATTAAAAATGACTAGTAAAGGAAAAGACACATTAAGAATTATTACTATCGTTTCTGTTTGCGTAGTTGCGATTATTGCAATTATTCTTAGATCGATTGGTATTCATAATCGTGGTGGTAAAGTAGATGCCCTAACGGTAGGCTTATTTATATCATCACTATTTGTATTTACCGCAGCAATTATTGTCTCTGTTGGTGGACGTGAGTTAGTAGGAATGTCAGTTATTTTATTTTCGGAAACTATTCCTGCAGTATCAAGGTTTATTATTACTTCAAAGCAAGTTGGTTCTAAAGAATTTGGAACCGTTATTAGAACAATGCCATATGAGTTTTCATCAATATTTATCTTAGTTTTCTTACTAATTATTCTTGCACTACTGCTTCATTTTAAAGCCTTTCTTGGTGAGTCAAGAGTTAATCGTAAATGGGCATTTTTCCCAGTAATGGCACTAGCATTATTTGTTATATTCTTCCAAGCAGCAAGTAAGATTGAATATGTTATTGGTTATCTTGGCTTTATTCTACCAGTTATTTCTATTATTTTAGCAACTACCTTCTTAGCATATCTTTCAAGTGCACTTTTATCATTTGCTATTTTATTCTTAATCCCTTTCCATATAGCAAACTTTGCTCATACTGATGTTGCGAAAGATGGTTATAATATTGCTTTCTGGGCTATTGGATTATTACTGCTTTTAGGATCAATTGCATGGATAGGATATGAAATTTATTACATTATTAAACATAGAAAGAAGGTCGCATAATGATTATTGAATTTGATGGTAAAAAAACAATCAAAGATTATCTTAGTGAAAATCCTAAAATGGTTCTTAACTTCCACGCTACGTGGTGTGGACCTTGTCAAGCATTAGGTGCTATGCTAAAAGAACACTTTGCTAATGATATTACAATACTAAGAGTTGATATTGATAAGTTTAGAGACCTAGCAGTTGAGTATAGTGTTAGAGGTGTTCCTACAATGTTTTTATACAATAATAGTGAAATTGTAGATAAACAAGTAGGTTATATTGAAGAGGCTCAATTTAGATCTTGGATTAAATAAATAATTGTATGGAAGGTAGCTAAGCGGATAAATTTTATCCGTTAGGAAAGTCCAGGCTAGCACTATCTGCGATGATAGTAGTGTTTGTGCCTAGGGAATAAATAACCTAGGGCATATAGTAATATATGACGGCAAGAAATAATCCCTATGGGATTAGGACTTCTAAGGTGCCACAGAGACGAGCTATTTAGTAATAAATAGGTGAAACGCGGTAAACCCCTCAAGCTAGCAACCCAAATTTTGGTCGGGGCACGGGATGTTATGAAATGAAATAACTACCGAGATAATATCTAGATAAATGGCTACACCTAGTAATAGGAACAGAACTTGGCTTATGCACATATAATTTTTTAAGGGCTACATTGTAGTCCTTTTTTTAAAATTAGTGGTAAAATAAAGTATGGAAAAAACAATTGCTAATAATTTAATCCTTGAAAATAAAACCTTAAAAGTGGTCTTTTCAAATATGGGTGCAAGTGTCGTCTCAATTACTTATAAACCTTATGCAAGAATTATTACTTATGGGTATAAAGATATCCTTAAATATAATGATAACCCTGATTATTTAGGCTGCATTATAGGTCCTACCATCGGGCGAATTAGTGAGGCTAAAATAGATATTTTAGATAAAAGTTATTATTTAGAAAAAAATTATTTAGCTAAACATAACCTCCATTATAGCAGCAATGATTCGTTAAAAAATAAGGACTTTAAGGTTATAAAAAAGAGCAAAAGAAAAATTATATTCTTAGCTCAAATACTTAACTACCTTAATGGTGCTAACCTTAATTTTTTTATAATTTATAAATTATTTAGAAATAGTTTAATATTAAAGATCAAAACACTAACTGATAAATTAACTTATATTAATCCAAGCACACACCTTAGTTTTAATCTTAAAGGATGTAGTACAATTAAAGACCATCTTTTACAATTTAATAGCAAAAAAATGCTTAAATTAGATGACCAACTGCTACCTATAGCGATAGATAGAATAGATCCTTATTATGATTTTAATAAACTTAGAAAAATAGCATTAAGTGATGAAAACTTTAAAGGCTATGATAATTCTTATTTGTTAGATAAGAATAAAACGATTATTTTAAAAGCAAGTGATCTTAATTTAAAACTAAAAACTAATTCAATCCTAGTCCACATTTATACAGGAAATTATTATACTAATGATATGGAACTTAAATCAATTAAATCTAAACAATACGGAGCAATAAGTATTGAGTGTTCTGATATTCTAAACTATCCCGTATTAAAAGAGTATTCGATGGGTTTAATAAAAAAGAAAAGAGTAAATAAAATTAAATGGAGTATTTATGAATAAAACAGTTTATCTAGCAGGAGGCTGCTTTTGGGGGATGCAAGCATACTTTTCAAGGCTTAGAGGAATTAAAGAAACTGCTACTGGTTATGCTAATGGAATAGGTAGTAAAACAAGCTATGCCCTAATAAAAGCGACAAAACATGCTGAAGTTATTAAGGTAAAATATGACGATAGTATTATTAGAACCCAAGAAATTATTGATCGCTTTTATCAAATAATTAACCCTTTTAGCCTTAATAAACAAGGAGCTGATGAAGGAGAACAATATAGAACTGCTATATTCTATGATGAGCAAAATGAAGATATTTACTTAATTGCTAAATTATTTAATGATTTTTATGAAAAAAAATATCTAAATAAATCATATGTTATTATTGAAAAGTTAAATAATTTTGTACTTGCTGAAGACTATCATCAAAATTATTTAGCCAAAAATAAGGAAGGTTATTGTCATATTGATATTAGTAGGGTATATAAGCCAATAACTGAGTTTTCTAAGATTGATATAGAAAAAATTAACTCTTTAGGTTTAACAGAGCTAGAATATAATGTGCTATTTAAAAATGAGACAGAAAAACCATTTTCAAGTGAACTGAATGCTAACCAAGAAGTAGGATTATACATTGATAAAGTTTCAAAAGAGCCGTTATTTTTATCAGAAGATAAATACGATGCTGGTTGCGGATGGCCTAGTTTTACTAAAACTATTTTTACTAATTCACTAACTTATCTTGATGATTTTTCTATTGCTAATATGCCACGAGTAGAGGTAAGATCATCTATTCAAAACGCACATCTAGGACATGTATTTAATGATGGTCCTAAAGATAAAGGGTCACTTAGATATTGTATTAATGGCGCTTCGCTATTATTTATTCCTTTTAATAAATTAGAAGGAACTGCTTATGAAAAATATTTAATTTACTTTAAAGAATACATTGATAAATTTAAAAACTAGCGCTAAAATAGATTATTTAAATTAGTATTATTTTATCAAAATTATAGATGAAAAAAAGTAAAAAAAATGAAAAATCAAGGGAACACTATTTAAATCGTTTATTTATAAAAATTATAAATATATAAGGATTTTATCCTCCGTTAAATTTAGTAATAAAACCATTATAGAAAAAAAAAAAAAAAAATAATATAATGACACTATGTTTTTTTAAATTTAAAAAAAGTAAAAAGTGAGGATACATTCTACATATGGTAAGGAGGAGATGTATTTATGCCAGACGAATTTATTATGCCCGAAGACCCAGAGTATACCGAAGTAGAAACGTTTGATGATTATGATGAAGGAGAACTTCAAGATTATCAAAATGAAGACTATCTTA
>CAUTQZ010000013.1:0-10359 GCA_963540875.1 uncultured Acholeplasmataceae bacterium
AAAGATAAACAATATAAAGGAATTATTTGTTTTTGTTTTTATAAAAAACAAGTTAAAATTAAATTTGAATTATATAATGAATAAAACTATGCCTTAAGGGCGTAGTTTTAATTTATTGTAAAAATAACTAAATTAGATATAATAAAGAAAAGAGGTGATTAAATGCAAAAGATTCCATTGGGTACTGAAGATTTTAAAAAAATAATTGAAAATCATTATTATTATGTTGATAAAACTAAAGGTATCGAAGGTATTGTAGAAAGCAGTGCTGATGTTATTCTCTTTACTCGCCCCAGAAGGTTTGGTAAAACCTTATTTCTATCTACTTTAAATTATTTTTATAATATAGAAAATAAAGATGATAATAAATTACTTTTTAAAGATCTATATATTGCTAAAAGTAAAGCATTTAGTAAACAAGGAATGTATCCGGTTATTAGTATCTCTTTAAAAGATGTTTCTGGAACAACATTTAACGATTTAATTTCTCTATTAAGCCATAAATTACAAGTTATAATTCAAGAAATTCAAAAAAACTTTAAATTAGATCAAATTGATAAGATGGAACTAGACAAGATGATTGCATGTGATAAAAATACTTTAGCTACTGCGTTATTTACTTTTGCTAAATTATTTTATGAGCATTATAATAAAAAAGTTATAGTGTTAATTGATGAGTATGAAGCACCTTTATTAAACGCTCTTGAAGATGGTTATCTTAATGAAGCATTAAAGTTTTTTAGAATCTTTTATTCATCTGTATTAAAAAGTAATATCTATTTGGAAAAAGCAGTTATTACTGGTATAACTCGTATTACAAAAGAAACTATTTTCTCGGGTTTAAATAATATTAGCATCTATAGTATAGAAGAAAAATCATTTGATGATACTTTTGGCTTTACTGAAGAAGAAGTTAATCAAGCACTAAATTACTATAATTTAATGCCAGATGCTACTTTAATAAAAAAATACTATGATGGCTATCGCTACGGAGATAAAGAATTATATAATCCGTGGTCAGTTTTAAAATATTTAGAACAAAAAGAAATAAGGAATTACTGGGTTAAAACATCAAGTTTAAAACTAATTAGAGACCTTCTTTTAAATGCAAGAGATGAAGTAAAACAAAAATATATTGAGCTTGCTAAAGGAGGTAGCATCTTTTTAGATGAGGTATACTTTAATGATTTAGAAATTGAGCATTTAAATGATCCAAATAGATTAGTTGATATCCTAATTGCATCAGGATATCTTAACTATAATCCTAAAACAAGATATACCGAGGTAGTAAATAAAGAAGTATTAGACTCACTTCCTAAGTTAACTGAAGATGGACTATTCCCTTCAAGTAAAGACTATATTAGTTTTAAAGAAGCTATTAGACAAGCAAATATTAAAAAATTAGAAGACTCATTAAATAAACTTATGCAAGATATTTATTCATATTTTGATTTTCCTAAAAATACCTATGAGTCTAATTATCACATAGCACTAGCTACTATTTTAGCAATCTCTGATCTAGGAGAAGTTAAATCAAATCAGGAAGCAGGTCTTGGAAGATTCGATATAGCCTTAATTAGTAAGTATAAAGAAAACTACTCATATATAATAGAAGTTAAAAGAGCCGAAACTCCTGAAGAGATAGATAAGCTTTTAGATGAGGGTTTAAAACAAATCAAAGATAAAAATTATATTAGTTTTATTAAAAATAGAACTAAGTTAGGAATTATTTGTTTTTGTTTTTATAAAAAAGAAGTTAAGATTAAATTTGAATTATATGAAAAATAACTAAATTAGATATAATAAAGAAAAGAGGTGATTAAATGCAAAAGATTCCATTGGGTACTGAAGATTTTAAAAAAATAATTGAAAATCATTATTATTATGTTGATAAAACTAAAGGTATCGAAGGTATTGTAGAAAGCAGTGCTGATGTTATTCTCTTTACTCGCCCCAGAAGGTTTGGTAAAACCTTATTTCTATCTACTTTAAATTATTTTTATAATATAGAAAATAAAGATGATAATAAATTACTTTTTAAAGATCTATATATTGCTAAAAGTAAAGCATTTAGTAAACAAGGAATGTATCCGGTTATTAGTATCTCTTTAAAAGATGTTTCTGGAACAACATTTAACGATTTAATTTCTCTATTAAGCCATAAATTACAAGTTATAATTCAAGAAATTCAAAAAAACTTTAAATTAGATCAAATTGATAAGATGGAACTAGACAAGATGATTGCATGTGATAAAAATACTTTAGCTACTGCGTTATTTACTTTTGCTAAATTATTTTATGAGCATTATAATAAAAAAGTTATAGTGTTAATTGATGAGTATGAAGCACCTTTATTAAACGCTCTTGAAAAAGGTTATGTTGATCAAGCACTTGATTTTTTTAGAGTCTTTTATTCATCTGTTTTAAAAAGTAATCCTTATCTAGGTAGGGCAGTTATTACAGGCATAACACGCATCTCACAAGCAAGTATATTTTCTGGGTTAAATAATATAATAGTAGAGGATATAACTACTAATGAATTTAGTGATACTTTTGGTTTTACTCAAGATGAAGTTAATAGGGCCTTAAAACATTATAATTTAGAACCAGATAAAAAACTGATTAAAGAATACTATGATGGTTATCATTTTGGCGAATATGAAATATACAATCCTTGGTCAATAATTAATTATTTACATTATAAGAGTATAAGGTCTTACTGGACTGAAACTGCTAATTACGAAATTATTTATAATCTCATTCAAAATGCTGATGAAGATATTAAGAAAAAATATATCTCTCTTGCGCAAGGGAAAGCAATATTCCATACCGATATAAGATATAAAAATCTAAAGATTAAAGATCTAAATAATCCTGAAAGAATATTTGATTTTATGATTACAACTGGTTTTCTTAATTATAATGAAGATAAATATGAGTTAAAAGTAGTTAATCAAGAAGTACTTAAATCAATGCCTGAAATTACTGAAAATGGACTATTTAAAGTAAATAAAGATTATACTAATTTCAAAAAAGCAATAAGTGAAGGTAATTTAGCATTATTAGAACCATCTTTAAATGCACTAATAAAAGATAACTATTCATACTTTGATTTTCCAGCTAATACTAATGAGTCTAATTATCACGTTTTATTAACAACCCTTTTAGTCCTAACGGGACTAGGAGAAATTAAATCCAATCAAGAAGCAGGCTTAGGAAGATTTGATATTGCTTTAAATAGTAATAATAAAATGCTATATTCTTATATTATTGAAGTTAAAAGAGCAAGTAAAAAAGAAGAGATAAATAAACTACTTAATGAAGGGATTAGTCAAATTAAAGCAAATAATTATTTAGATTTTATTAAAGATAAAAGAAGAAAAGGTATTATTTGCTTATGCTTTTATAAAAAAGAAGTTAAAATTAAATTTGAATTATATGATGAATAAAACTACGCCTTATTAGGCGTAGTTTTAAGGTATTATAAAATTATCTTAGTTAGATATAATAAAGTAAAGGGGTGATTTAATGAAAAAGATTCCATTAGGAACTGAAGATTTTAAAGAAATAATTGATAATAACAGCTATTATGTTGATAAAACTAAAGCAATTGAGAATATCATAGAAAGTAATGATAAGGTTATCCTTTTTACACGTCCCAGAAGGTTTGGTAAAACATTATTCATCTCTACCTTAGACTATTTTTATAATATAGAAAATAAAGACGATAATAAATTACTGTTTAAAGATCTGTATATTGCTAAAAGCAAAGCCTTTAATGAACAAGGACAATATCCAGTTATTAAAATGTCCTTAAAAGATATTCAAAGTAATACATTTGAGAATATGCTTAATAATTTAAAAAATATGTTAGTTACAATAATAGAAAAAATAAACTTTTTAAATATTAAATTACAGGATACTACAAAAGATATATTAAAAAAAATAATAGAGGGTGATTATTCATTATTGTCTACTGCTTTATTTACACTATCAAGAATCTATTATGAACACTATAATAAAAAAGTTATAGTTTTAATTGATGAATATGAAGCTCCTTTACTAAATGCTCTTGAAAAAGGTTATGTAGATGAAGCACTTGATTTTTTTAGAATCTTTTATTCATCTGTTTTAAAAAGTAATCCTTATATAGAAAATGCTGTTATTACTGGTATAACTCGTATCTCACAAGCAAATATTTTTTCTGGCTTAAATAATGTAACAGTTTATGATATAACTACTGATGATTTTAGTGATACCTTTGGTTTTACCCAAGATGAAGTTAATAAGGCTTTAAAATATTATAATTTAGAACCAGATAAAAAATTAATTAAAGAATACTATGATGGATATCATTTTGGTAATTATGAAATATATAATCCTTGGTCAATCATAAAATATTTACGTTATAAAACTATAAGGTCTTACTGGAGTGAAACTGCTAATAACGAGATTATTTATAATTTGCTTCAAAGAGCTCAAGAAGATATTAAGAAAAAATATATTAATCTTGCTCAAGGAAAAGCGATATTTCATTCAAATATAAAATATAAAAATTTAATGATTAAAGATCTAAATAATCCTGAAAGATTACTTGATTTTATGATTGCAACTGGTTTTCTTAACTATAAGGAAGATCAAGGTGAGTTAAAAATAGTTAATCAAGAAGTACTTACATCACTTCCTGAAATTACTGAAAATGGACTATTTAGCGTAAATGAAGATTATACTAATTTCAAAAAAGCAATAAGTGAAGGTAATTTAAAATTATTAGAACCATCTCTAAATAAACTAATAAGAAACAATTATTCATATTTTGATTTTCCAATAAATACTAATGAGTCTAATTATCACGTTTTACTAACAACTCTTTTAGCCATATCAGGCTTAGGTGAAGTTAAATCAAATCAAGAAGCAGGCTTAGGAAGATTTGATATTGCCCTAAATAGTAATATACCAGGTGCTTTTTCTTATATTATTGAGGTTAAAAGAGCAAGTAAAAAAGAAGAGATAAATAAACTACTTAATGAAGGGATTAGTCAAATTAAAGCAAATAATTATTTAGATTTTATTAAAGATAAAAGAAGAAAAGGTATTATTTGCTTATGCTTTTATAAAAAAGAAGTTAAAATTAAATTTGAATTATATGATGAATAAAACTACGCCTTATTGGGCGTAGTTTTACTTTGTTGTAAAATTATCTAAATTAGATATAACCCTAGTTTAAGTTGTTCATTATATATAGCGTATGGTGCGTTTAAGACTATTTTATTTTCCAAACTAATAATAAAAACTAAAATTAGATGTATTTTTAAATGATACACTTTTAAGCAAAACTAAAAAGTGTATCGTTTAATAAAACATAATAATTGCTTTTTTAATAAGTGTAGTGTATACTATATTTAATAAATAACGAGGTGATAAAATGATAATAAGAGAAAGATACCTTAAATAAATTCGGGGTTTTTATGAAAGCGATTTAATTAAAATATTAACTGGTGTTAGAAGGGCAGACAAGTCGGTAATATTAGAAACTATAATAAAAGAAATTAGTGCTAAAACAGATAATATTATTTATTTAAATTTAGAAAAAACTAGTGATTTTTCAAAAGCTAGTAATTTTATGGAATTAGTTAACTTTGTAAAGAATAACCGTAAAGATGGTAAATGCTATTGTTTTTTTGACGAGATTCAAGAGATTGAAAATTGGCAGGTAACAATAAAAGATCTAAGATTAGCTAATTGCTCTATCTTTATTACTGGTTCTAATTCTAAATTATTATCAGGAGAGTTTTTAACCCTTTTAAGTGGGAGGTTTGTATCTTTTCGTATTAGACCATTTATTTATAAAGAAATTATTGAGTATGCTAAAGAGGCTAATTTAGATATTAGTATTTCTAATTATTTAATTTGGGGAGGTTTTCCAGGTAGGTTTATCAATATTACTTTAGAAGGTACCAAAGCATATCTAACTGATTTAGATGCTACGATAGTAATAAATGATTTAATTAAAAGATTTAAAATAAAAAAAGAAATTGCATTTAAAAAAGTAGTTAATTTTATTTTATCAAGTAATGCTAGGATATTCTCAATTAGATCTATTCATAAGTATATGAAACAAGATTTTCCGGATCTTGCCTTATCGACAGTAGGAAGATTTATAGAATGGTTAAAAGAAGCCTATATTATAGATGAGATCCCTCAGTTTTCAACTAAGGCTAAAAGAGAACTAAAGTATTATGGCAAAATTTACAATTGTGATGTAGCCCTAAATTCACTTAGAGCAAATAATAATAGATTTGATTTAGAGCATAATCTAGAAAATATTGTATATAATGAATTATTATATATGGGCTATGATTTAAAAGTATTTATTAACAATGATAAAGAAATCGATTTTCAAGCATCTAAAGATAATAAAATATTCTATATTCAAGTAGCGTATAGCGTAGCAGGAGAGCAAACCTATGAAAGGGAAATGAATGCTTTTGATAATTTGGCTAATAGACATCAAAAAATCCTAATTACTAATGATATTATTGATTATTCTACATCTGCTATAAGACATATTAAACTAGAAGACTTCCTTTTGTTAGAGGAGCTATAAATATAATAATTAATAGTAATCTTCTAATAAAATTAAAGATAAATAAATATTTATTAAAAGTTTTTAAACAAAGTTAAAATAAGTTAGAGCCCAAAATTATCTAAATTATTTTGTTAAATATAGTTTATAATATATTACTTTTTAATTTCTAAATTTCTTATAAATGTGTTGACTTTTTTATAAATCTTTACACTTACATATATTTTCTTTATCTTAGCATCTATTAAGTACTATGAAGTAGTTAATCTAAAATCATTTGATATTGCTTTAAAAATTAACTTTTAACCATTTAATTTCTAATTAGTCATATTTTTTATAATCCCCTACTAAATGTTTTAATTGGGGCTTTAAATATGCCCCTAAATTGCTTTGCTTTATCAGGTAATGTAATTTATTAACTTTACTATTTAAAGCGTTTATGGTATGAATTTCAGCATTTTTAACAGTCTAAATTTTATCTGATTCATATTTTTTCTTTCTAAAATTTAAAAGGTTAGACTAATATTTTTTATATTTGATGAGGCATCTGTTAATCTTTGTTTATTACCATTTTTTGCTCTTAATTTCAACTGGTATCAATTTCTAACCGTTTGATTACCTTCTTTTATAAAATATTTTTTTGAAATTTAGCTCTTTTAATTTCTTAGGGGTATGGCTATAGAAACAAAATGAGAAATTATGCTATATAATTTTATATTGTAAAAGCATGCCTGATTAAAAAAAGCATTATATTATTAAAAAATTTAAAAAAAGTTTATAATATATTAGCATTATTTTGTAGGCGTAGTTTAGTGGTAAAACTTCAGCCTTCCAAGCTGACTATGTGGGTTCGATTCCCATCGCCTGCTCCAAAGTAATTTAAAGCCTGTAAAAGGCTTTTTTTATTGATTGATACTAATTATTTAAAAATACAAATAATTTAGTAAAAAACGATATAATATATATATGAATATAGCACAACCAAGTATTATTAAAAAATTATTAAATAGTTTTATTACTATGCTTTGTTATTTAGTAATGGAGCTTGTTTTTATGCTTCAATTAACTAAAAAAATAATGATTTATCAACCAATATTCTTAATTACTATTCTACTGGTACTATTTACATCTAGTCTTATATTATCACTAAAGAAAAAAATTATTTCTGATTTAATTATTTTTTCATTTTTTAGTTTTCTGGCAACTATTTCAATAAACTTTGCAAAACAACTTCCTGGTGCTAATTTTCAACTAGGATACCTAAGAAATACATGGTTAAAAGGATATTTAATAGCCCCAGTATTTATTACTACTTTAGTAGTAAGTTATCTTATAGTAATTACTTTTTTAATTGTGATGGATATATTATTATTAAAAAATAAATACATAATTGATCACCAGGTATTATTTAGATATAAAAAAAGTATTTATACATCAACTATATATATTCTATTTGCTATGACTTCGATTTTAATCGCAGGCTTCATTATGCCTAAAAGTAAGGTGAAAAATAACTATCATCTACAAGGTCTTATCAAAAATTCTTATTCGATAAATACCTATGGTGCTTCTGGCTATGGCTTTAGCAGTATTATAAATAATGAATATGATAAACTTGAAGAGCTAAGAGAACTAGAGCCTATCATAGATAATTTTAATCCCTTAAGCAGTGATCCTAGTGAGAAGTTAAAACCATTATATCGTGTTGAATCAAATAGAAATAATGCTAAAGGCTATAATTATTTTCTTTTACAAATACCTGGTCTTTTACCAATTATATTTAATCATGATGAAAAAATAACATCGCTTGATAAAGATGAGTTTAAAAATATTATTAAAACACTCTACCCTACATTATCACTAATGTATGGTCATGCTAGTGAATATAATAATTATTTTACATCAGAGCCTAGCTATTATCAAGAGTCATTTATACCACTAGGAGCACGTCCTAGTTTTGGGATACTAAATTATAATTTAAGAAATTTTAAATCCCACGATCAATATGATAGCCTTATGTATTCACTACCCAAAAAATTAACAACAGCAAGGTATCCTTACAAAAAGTTTTATATATCAGGCTTTAATGAAGAAGAATTTAATAAAAGTAGTTATTTTAAAAATTTGTTAACTTTTAATGAAGTATATGGCGCTAATAATATATTTGAAATTAATAAAAAAGAAAAAAAGCCTTTAAAAGAACTAGCTAATGTTTATACTGATCAAAGTATTATTACATTTTTATTAGATAAATTAAATTCTAAGTATAATTTTGTGCAAGCACAACTAAATAGTTATACCCTAGCCTATAGTAATAAAATAAATTATTCAGATATAGATATTGCTAAAGTAGATAAAATAATGCTTAAGGATAAGTATTATCAAAAATACTATCTTGCTACTTTAGAAATAGAAAAAGCTTTAAGTTTACTAATAGATTATTTAACTGAAAAGAAAATGCTAAATAAGAGTATTTTTTATTTAATTCCTGCTAAATCACCTTTTATAAAGCCTAGTAATGAAAATAATATTCATAGCCTTTATAAAATAGATTTTAATCAAAGTTATTCTCTAAATAGCTCACAAGTATCAACATATCATATTGCACCTGATATTATGCGTGAAGAAGATATCAATCCAGTTAATAATTTATTCTATTATCCAAAAGGATTGCCTAAAAATAGTGTAGATAACCCCATTTTTTGTCCAGAAACTTTAACTAATTCTGTATTTTATAATAATCAATTTTATTCTAATATTACTAATTTAGACAAAAGTATTATTGATAATTTGGCCAGTGCACCTGAGGTTATAACGTATTTTAAAAAACAAGAAATTATTGATAGATATTTATTATATCCTATTGCATTAGGATTTTAAAGGAGTGTTTTATGAATTTATTAAATATAATTTTAAGTAGTCAAAATAGTCAAAAATTTGATCTGAAAGAACTAATAGGAATTGCTGCTGGAGTATTTATTTTGGCTTCATTTATTCCTAAAAAAGAACAAATTATTAGATTTATTAATATCTTTGGCTGTCTATTTTTTATAATCTATGGGGCTGTGATGCCATCGCCACTAATTTCTGTTATTATTATCAATAGTACTCTTTTAATACTACAAGTTGTATATTTAAGTATTTATTTTGTAAATAAAAAGAAAAAAAGTGCAAATGATAAAAATGCAGAAATAATAAAACAATTTGATGCGCTAAAAGAATATCTTAGTAATGAAAAATTAACTGAGCTAAATAAATTAAAAGAAAAAGTAGTATGTATTTTAAAAGAACAAGATGAAATAATTTTAAAACTATGTAAAAAATATACTAATAACGATAAAGAAAAAAAGGAATTTAATTAAAAAATTCCTTTTTATTTTGTAGTTTTGTTAGCAGTTCTTAAGGCTCTTACAGATACTTTTACTGTTTTTACTTTGCCGTTTTCGTCTTCAATTTTTACTCTTTGCAAATTAACATTCCATTTTCTTTTAGTTGCATTTAGAGCATGAGAACGATTATTACCTGACAAAGGTCCACGACCACTAATATAACATTTTGCCATTTTTATCACATCCTCCTATATTTTACCAAAAAATGGTATTTTTTCAAAATTATTAGTTATTTTCAATCTGATTAACTATTACTTTTCAATAACTTGTACTATGAAATAACTTCATATTCTATTTTAACCAATCTTTTATAAAAACAAATTGATAAAGCTATTTTGTTTTGATATTCTTTAATTGCATTTAGATATTGTTTTTCTTTTATTT
>CAUTQZ010000014.1:0-6324 GCA_963540875.1 uncultured Acholeplasmataceae bacterium
TTATAATAAGACTTATAACAAATTGATTATCTTCTTTTTTATATGTAATAATTATAAAACATGGAGGTAATAGAAATGATAAAAAGTTTTAGTAATTATTTAAAAGATAAGAATTTATCGTTTAATACAATATCTGCTTATGAGTATACTGTCTATATGTATAATAAGCTATTTAAAAAATTAAACAAGGACAATTTGCTTGCTTTTAAAGGTTATCTTCTAGAAAATTTTAAAGTAAAAACTGTTAATTTACGTATTCAAGCAATGAATAAGTATTTAGAGTATTTAAATAAAAAAGAACTTAAAATTACTGCTATTAAGATCCAACAAAAACCATTTTTAGAGAATGTAATTAGTGAGGCTGATTATGAATATTTAAAACATTCTTTAAAAAAGGATGGGAATTACAAATGGTATTTTATTGTACGTTTTTTAGCAGCAACAGGTGCTCGAATAAGTGAATTAATAAGAATAAAGTTAGAACATATAAAACTAGGGTATATTGATTTATATTCTAAAGGTGGTAAAATAAGAAGAATATATATTCCAATATTATTAAAAAATGAAACATTAAATTGGCTTCAGAATATAAAAAAAGAATCAGGGTACATATTTTTAAATAATAAAGGTAATATAATTAGTACAAGAGGTATCTCAATTCAATTAAAAAAACTAGCCGTAAAATATGGACTAAACTCAGAAGTTGTTTATCCTCACTCGTTTAGACATAGGTTTGCTAAAAATTTTATTAATAAGTATAATGATATATCGTTATTAGCAGATCTTATGGGGCATGATAGTATCGAAACTACCAGAATATATTTGAGAAGAACATCAACTGAACAAAAAGAAATTGTTGATAAAATTATAACTTGGTGAATAAATAATAAAAAATTTAATTAATAATATTATGAACCTAGTAGTTAATTTCAAACTTTTTTGGTTTATAATATTTCTACTAAATTAGATCAATACAAGTTATATTAAATAATTCTTGTTGACAATGAAAAGAATATTTATATATTGTTATAATCTTTTTAATATTTAAATATTTAAGTTAGAAAAACTTAAAATATTTTGAAATTATCAATAAAAATTATTTAGGAGGTAATATAAAAATGAACAAGTTAATCTTATTTCATGGTACTCCTGATAAAAATGTAGTACCAACATACGGTAAGGGCGACGAAAAGCATGACTACGGCCAAGGATTTTATTTAACTGATAGTCTAGACCTTGCAAAAGAATGGGCTGTATGCCACCCAAATGATAAAAATGGTTGGGTTCATAAATATGAGCTTGATACTAAGGGACTTAAAATTTTAGATCTTCAAGAAAAAGGAATCTTAGCATGGCTTGCTGAGCTAATGAAACATAGAGATGCAAGTGATTCAAAACGTTATCGCCTACTAGCTAAGAAGTTCATAGAAAAATATGGTGTTGACACCAATGATTATGATGTTATTAAAGGATGGCGTGCTAATGCCTCTTATTTCTATATTGCAAAGGAATTTGTTAAGGATAATGTTGATATGGATATTCTTGAAGAATTACTTTCTTTAGGGGGCTTAGGTATTCAGTATTGTATTAAGTCTAAATTAGCTTATTTAAAACTTAATGAATTAAAGGATGATTTAATATCAGTTCAATATAATGAGTTTAACGAAAAATATAATAAACGAGATATTACTGCAAGAAACAAAATGAAAGAGCTTATTGATTCCGATGCTAATAAAGTATCAAAGGTCTTTAGTACTCTTTTTAAGGAGTGATTATAATGAGAGCATATCATATAGATTATCTAAACGAAGTAGTTGAAAATCAGGGCAAACTCTTTGATTTTGTTGCACAAAATTTTTCTGATAAAGATACTGATGATTTTATTAAGACTTATATGCAAAGTAAAACAAGAAAAAGTATAGATGAAGCACAAGCTTATGTAAATACTATGAGTGCTAAAGAGCTATGGGACTACTTTAGAAAAACTGAAAAATATGTTTTAAAAGCTGGCATTGCAATTAGGGGATTTATCCCAGATTGGATAGGTGAGTTTTATGCTTATTATCAGTGGTACTACAATATCCCAAGTTCAGAAGTGTTAAAAAAAGTACCGCTAGATTTTTTAAAAAAAGCTTATTATGGCTTACACGATTTAGAACTTGAGCTAGCAGTACAAAAGGTTGGAGAAGATAGATAAATTTAGTTTAATAACATTATGAAAAATGGTAATTTAAAAAATAATATCTATCACTATTTATAAAGATAAGTAATTATATATATTATTTAGTGAAAAATATAATTAAAAATTTAAAAAATAATTTTATTATCTTAGGTAATATAATATTTATTATTACTAAATAAATTTAACATTTAAAAAGGAATATATGTGAATTAAATAATTTTTGAAAGGAGCAAAATTATGAATATATACGATTTTAGTGTCTTAGATCAAAATAATAACGAGGTAAAATTAGAGACCTTCAAGGGGAAAGTATTACTAATTGTTAATACTGCTACTAGATGTGGCTTTACTAAACAGTATAATGAACTGCAAGAGATTTATTTAAAATATAAAGACCAAGGGTTTGAAATTCTAGATTTTCCATGTAATCAATTTTTTATGCAAGCACCAGGTACTAATGAAGAAATCCATTCTTTTTGTACTACTAAATTTAATATTACCTTTAAGCAATTTGATAAAATAAAGGTAAATGGTAAGGAAGAAGTCCCTTTATATAAATATTTAAAAGAACAATTTAGCGGGAGAATTAAATGGAACTTTACTAAATTTTTAGTTAATAGGGAAGGCGTAGTTGTTGCTAGATTTGAACCAAAAGAAGCGCCTTGTAGTTTTGCTAAGGAAATTGAAAAACTCCTTTAATGAAGTTAGGTTATAAATACCCAATAACTAAATTAGAAGAATTTATTGGTCAAGAACATCTTGTAGGAAATAATGGTATTCTAAAGAAAATGTTAGATGGAAACCATTTTATTTCTACTCTTTTATATGGACCACCTGGAACAGGCAAAACATCTATTATTAAAGTTTTACTTAATAATGCTAATAAAAAGTATTTCTTCTTAGATGGAGCTAATGCTAACAAACAAGATATATTAACTATCATAAATCAAGATGGTGAGATTTATTTAATTATTGATGAGTTCCACCGCTTAAATAAAGATAGGCAAGATCTATTATTGGATAAACTAGATAGTGGGCAGTTAATTTTATTTGCTCTTACTACAGAAAATCCTTATATGAGTGTTAATAAAGCAATTAGGTCAAGGCTTATTATTCAAAAGACTAATTCATTAAACCAAGAACAATTGCGTTTAGTATTTATGAATATGTTAAATAAAATAAATCCTAAACTAAAAATAACAAGAAATACCCTTGATTTTATTATTCTAAACTCGCATGGTGAAGCTAGAGTTATACTTAATTATTTAGAAGCTATTTTACTATATCTTAAAGATAGTGATGAAATAACTTTAGAGATGGTTAATAAGGTAATACCTAATATGCAATATAATATTGGGTCAATTGATGATTATTATTTATTACTATCTGCTTTACAAAAATCAATTCGAGGCTCTGATGTAGATGCTGCTTTGTATTATCTATCACGCTTAATTAATATAGGAGATCTAAAAAGTATTACTAGAAGACTCCTTGTAATTGCATATGAAGATATTGGCCTTGCTAATGGTGGCTTAATTCAAAAAACATATATGGCAATAAATTCTGCACTAGAAGTAGGTCTACCTGAGGCTAGCATAATATTAAGTTATATTGTTATAGAGCTAGCTATTTCACCAAAATCAAATAGCAGCTATCTTGCTATAGATAAAGCCCTAAATACTAAAGATTATAAAATCCCTGAATATCTTGATAATAATTTAATTAAAATTGGTAAATATAAATATAGGTATCCGCATGACTTTAAAGGAGCACTTACTAGTGATACTTATTTACCAGATGAGATAAAAAACACTATTTTTTATAAACCAAAAGCATCTTCTAATTATGAAAAAATATTAGCTGAGAGGTTAAAAGAGCTTGATAAAATAAAAGGTAAAATAAGATAGCTTCATATATACTTAGTTAAAATAGATTTACCTATTGGAGCATCAGTAAATACTCCTTTACTAAAATTTGGTTTTGTCTAATATTGATAGTTTAGCCTTTTTCAGTTAATGCAAATGTTTAAATTTCTAAATAAAATTAGAATTTTTAAAATATAAATAGCGCTTATTTAGTATTAATAATTCATAATTTATAGTATTAAATCTAAACAAAAATTTAATAGTTTTAAAATAAAATATGAAAAATGATAAGCATAAAGAAATTATAATTTCCTTAATAAAATACTTACCTGTATTTCTATAATTCCTCCATTACTAGGAAGTCTTCAAGTTTAATATGTCTAATAACTGATGTAGAATAATCAAGTGTATCATTTGTAATTAGTATTTTTTGATTAATGTTATCTATATCAGAAAATGCTAAAAATTCTCTTGTATATGCTTTTTCATCAACAACACTATATGCTACTTGAATAAAATATTTTTTTCCGTTTTTAGTTGCTAAAAAATCTATCTCTTTGCCTTTGTTATCGTATACTTTTAATTCATAACCCATATATAAAAGTTCATTATAAACAATATTTTCTAGATTATGATCTAAATCAAATCTATTATTACTAGCTTTTAAAGAATTAAAGCATACATCTGAATTATATATTTTATTATTATAATTTAGTTCTCTTTTTGTTTTTATAGAATATTTTGGAACTTCTTCAATAACATAGGCTTGTTTTAAATAATGCATATATGATAGTACTGTATTGGATGAGCATTCAATCCCTTGACTAAGTAAATATTTATGAACTGATCTAGCAGATAAAATTCTGGCGTTATTTCTGAGTACAAAATTTACAAATTTTCTAAATAGATCAGGTTTTTTGATACTATATCTTTTTATTAAATCTTTTATTACTATAGTATCTTCTAGGTCTTTTAAATATCTTCTTGTAGTTTCTTCAGTACGCATATCCAGTCTTTTAGGAAAACCGCCCCATATTAAATAATCAGTTATACTGAATGTTCGCCCAATTTGTTTTGCATAAGCTAATATTTCTTTATAGATAAATGGCCTTATTCTAAATGATACATATCTTCCTGATAATTCAGTAGCAAATTCAGTTGATAGTAGCTTAGAATTTGATCCTGAAATAAAAACTGAATTATTATTAAGTCTTAGGGTTCTAACTGCGAGAGCCCAGTTTTCGATATTTTGAACTTCGTCTAAAAAAATATAACATTTACCATCTTTCATATTATTTTTAACATAATCAAGTAATAGTTCTACACTACCTGCTTTTTTCAAATCATTAGCATCTTCAAAGTCAAGAAAAATAACGTTATTAGTTTTAGTGCTAATTTCATTATAAATTGTTTTAAGTATAATTGATTTTCCTGATCTTCGAATGCCTGTAATAATTTTCACTAGGTCGCTTTCATAAAAAGGTCTTATTTTTTCTAAATATTTTTCTCTTATAATCATACATTCACCTCATTATTTACTAATATTATACTGCGCAGTTTCCATTATAATAACAATTATGCTCATTATAAATCTAATTATGGAAAACTATTTTTGTTTTCTAATCTATTTTTAGTTAATATCATTTATTTAAAAAGTTTTAAACGAATTTATTTTAAGATAAAAAAATTAAGTTAAATATAGATAATCTTTTAATAATTATAAATGGCTCTCCTAACATCTTAAGAGAACCTTAATTAATAAACAGTCTATAACATAACAGTTACTTTTTTTAACTGTAAAAGTCGAGTTATAGCATTTAAATGCTTTTAATTAGCCAATCATAATTAAAAACATAATCATCTAAAAAAACAAAAGTTTTTATAAGTCTATAATTTTTTCATCTAATAAGAAATCTTCAAGACCAATATATAAAATGCCGTTATCATCATATCTTGGTATAATATGCTTTCTAACAATGACAATTTTTTTAAATGAATCATTTATTTTTTTAAGCGATAATATTTCTTGTTCTCTTTTTTCAATACTATCTAAATTTAAAGCTGATTGAATGTAGTATCTTTTATGACCTTTATTTATTACAAAATCCACTTCAAGCTGAACTTTTTTTCTATTTCCTTCTTCTTTCATATCATATTCAACTACTCCAACATCAATATTATAGCCTCTACGAAGTAAATCATTATAGATAATATTTTCCATGATATGATTTTCCTCTTGTTGTCTAAAATTTAGTCTTGCATTTCTTAAACCAATAT
>CAUTQZ010000015.1:0-5064 GCA_963540875.1 uncultured Acholeplasmataceae bacterium
TATATGAATAAATATCAGGAGGAAGAGGTAAAATGAAACAATTAGTATTAAAAGATGTTTGCAAAAAATATCCCAATCAACTGAATTATGCTCTAGACCATATCAATTTGATTGTGGAAAAAGGAGAATTTGTAGCTGTCATGGGGCGTAGCGGTAGTGGGAAAACGACGCTTTTAAATGTTACTTCAATTATTGATAAAATTGATAGTGGGAATATTTATTGTGCGGGTAAAGAGATTAGCACATTCTCTGATAAGGAGGCAACTAATTTTAGAAAAAATGATATTGGTTTTGTTTTTCAGGATTATATGCTGTTAGACAGTCTAACCATTAGGGAGAATATTTCTGTTGCTTTGTCTCTAAAAAATATTGATTCTTCAAAGATTGATGATTTGATAAATAGCTATGCAAAAAGATTTAATTTATATGAACAGTTAAAGAAATATCCGTATCAACTTTCTGGAGGTCAAAGACAGAGGGTCAGTATTATCAGAGCAATCATTAAAGAACCAGAGATTATTTTTGCTGACGAACCAACTGGAGCACTTGACTTGAAATCTTCTGAAGGAACAATGAGGATTTTGAGTGAAATCAATAAAACGGAAAAGGTAACTATTTTAATGGTTACTCATGACGTTTTATCAGCTTCTTATGCCGACAGAGTTATACTCCTCAAAGATGGGAAACTTCACATGGAGATTGATAAAAAAGATTGTGGAGAGTCGTTTTACGATGTAATTAGTCAAGCTTTATCCGATAGAGGAGAGTAATATGATTTGGTCAATTACAAAATCTAACATTAAAAAAAATTTTTCGTTATATCGTATCTATTTTCTAGCTACGATTGGTTTATTAAGTATTTTTATAGCTTTTCTAAACTTTATCTCAGATAAAATCATTGCGGAAAAAATTGGGGATAGTGGTCAAGCTCTAGTTATCGCTAATGGGTCATTGGTTTTTTTGATTGTATTTTTGGTGGTATTCTTAATTTACTTCAATAATTTCTTTGTAAAAAAACGCAGTCAAGAGCTTGGAGTCTTAGCAATACTAGGGTTTTCAAAAAGAGAATTAACAAAATTACTAACTTTAGAAAATCTTGTTATTCTAGTTCTGAGTTACTTGGTAAGTTTATTGCTGGGACCGACTTTATATTTTTTAGCTGTACTGGTAATTACTCATCTATTGGATTTTACAATGGAAGTTCAGTGGTTTATTACAGTTAATGAGATTATAGAGTCTTTAGGAATATTAGTCGTGGTTTTTCTGATTAATTTCATCACAAATGGACTTATCATTACTAAACAGTCTTTGATTGAATTTGTTAATTTTTCAAGAAAGGCTGAGAAAAAAATCAGGATAAGAAAAGTTAGAGCTATTATTGCTATTACTGCATTGCTATTGTCATATGTTTTATGTTTGGCGACAGTGTTTTCATCCACACGAAATATGCTATTAAGTATAGGGATGGTACCAATTTCTCTTTTGATAATTATCTTAGTTATTTTAGGAACAATTTTTACAATCAGATATGGATTGACTTTTGTAATTTCTTTGTTAAAAGAAAATAAAAAAAGGTTATATCGTCCTCTCTCTAATATCATCTATCCTAAATTTAACTATCGTATTGCGACAAAAAATAAATTATTAACAGTCTTGGGGGGGCTTTTAACATTAACCGTTTCAGTTACTGGAATTATGGTAATGCTTTATGCTTATTCTCTTAATGGAATAGAAAGATTGACTCCATCTGCCATAGAATATAATCTTAAATCAGAAAATGGTCAAGTCAATGTTACAAATATTTTAGAGAATGGGCAAGTGAGCTTAGTTGATGTTGACTTATTGAGATTGAACTCTAACCCAGAAGTGACTATCACAGAATCTGGGCAAACAATTCCTTATTTTGATATAATTAATTACAGTAATTATAAAGAGTTAATGAAGGCTCAAGGGAGAACAAGTTCTATTGAAGGTAGTGAGTCATTACCATTGTTAATAAATTATTATCCAACAGAAATTAGTCTCGGGAAAACCTTTAATTTGGAAAATGCATATGATGTTACTGTAAAACAAGTATCAACGAATAATGTTTTTAGTTTTTCTACAAGTGTCACGACTCTGGTTGTTTCTGATAAATTATATGCTGAACTTAGTGCTCGTTTTCCAGAAAAAGAAATAACAATTAGGACTTTTAATGGAAATTCTATTAGGTCAAGCGAAACATTTTACAATCAGTTTAGTACGGTTCCTGATGTTATCAGTAGTTATAGTAGGGAACACACAGTAAAGACTGCTAATATTGCGACTTATATCTTTATAACTTTCCTATCCATACTCTTTATTATTTGTACAGGTAGTATTCTATACTTTACAAGCCTTATAGAAATCATGGAAAATAAAGAAGAATATAGCTATCTAAGTAAGCTAGGTTATAGTAAAAAATTGATTAACCGGATTCTCGGATATGAAACAGGAATACTTTTCCTTATTCCTGTATTAATTGGGATTGTAAATGGTAGTATGTTGCTTATTTTCTATAAATATTTATTTATGGATACATTGGTAGCAGGCAATATCATAATGTTATCTTTATTGCTTTGTCTGTTTTTCTTCTTAATAATATACGGCATATTTTATTTATTGACATTGCGGTCAGTGAAGTCAATAATCAACAATTAATTCTAAAAACTTTTAACTTTAATGATTAAGTAAATAATATGATAGGAATAGAAAAAATAACAAAGAGTAAATTTTTGGGGACTGCAATAATCTTGTTACAACAATTAATAGCCTTGTTAATTTTGGTCTATAATCGAGAGAACTTGTCTCTTCTTTTCTCTGAAAAAGTAGCTCTTGTAATGACTCTTATTTTTACAGCTTTTATTTGGCTGGCAACAATATTACGCCAAAAACAAGATGATATTTTTAAAAGAATTATTTCTATCATCTCCTTAACAATTTGGCAATACTTAGTATCTGTGCTATCAAGGGGAACTCCTCTCTTTTTTAGTAGTGGTCTCCAAATTATATTGCTCTATGGTTATACCGTTGAGATTACTGATTTAATATTATATGGGCAGAAACAATTTAAGGATAAGCTAGATAAGTGCTTGTTAATAATTATTTTTGTTTCTATAATTAGCCTTTTAGTTAATAGAGTTTTATTTAATTTCTTATTCCTGATTGTTTTTACTACTTTACACCTTTATCCGTTATTGATTATAGTACTATATTATAGGTATTTTAGGCAACAAATATCAGTAGTAAGACGTTCATTGATACTGTTTTCTTTGCTTTTACTGGTAATACTTGGTAGTGAATTTTATGGAGAAATACTAGATGTTAATCAAGCCTTTAATAATTTGGGGTGGTATCTGTTTCCTCTTATAATGAGTATAATATACTATTTTAGGGTCATACATGATAAATTTAGTTTAGTGACTCAAAGATGGTTAGGTAACTACAAAACTCGTATGGAACTATTATTTCTACTTCTTATCGTTTGTTGGGTTGTACTCATAAAGGTACTAGTTAAAGATTTTTTATTATTTTTTATAATTGTTGACGCAAGCATGTTATTTTGTCTAGTGGTAATTTCTTGTATCTTTTATTATTTAGAAAACTCTAAACAAAATTTTGACTATGAAAATAGAAGGCTGAACTATTTTATGAAATCAGAGGAAAACATAAGAGTGGAGTTCTCAAATTATTTGCATGATGATGTCTTGCAAAATATCATAGCGATAAAAAACTTACTCTCTCTAGAAAATAGTGATATAACACATGGTTTCATTGTTGATGAGTTGAATGATTTAGTTTCTGGTATTAGAGATGAAATTGATACTTACCACCCAATAGTTCCTGCAAATCGAACAATGAAAGAAAATATACAGTCTCTTTTTGATGATATTGTCAAAAGAAGGAAAAGTAATAAATTATTGTATTTCAACTGTTCGAATAGTACAATAATCCCACCTCCATATGGAGATATTGTTTACAGGTTTATAAAAGAGTTAATTAATAATGCTATAAAATATGGAGTTAGTAAAGATATTCATTTATCTTTAAAGGTTCAATCTGATATTGTTATCATTGAGGAGAGTAATCAGATAATGGAAAAAGTTCAATCTATAAATTATGGTAGAGGTTTGGAATCATTTCAAGAAACACTAGCAGCTTTTGATGGGGATATGGAGCTACGAATAGATAATAAACAATTCAATGTCAGAATATTACTTCCCATAGATTGGAAATTATGCTATGAAGATTTTATTAATTGATGACCATAAACTATTTGCGAAGAGTATCCAACTGTTATTCCAACAGTATGATGAAGTAGATGTCATAGATACGATTACTTCTAATTTTAACGATGTGATGATTGATTTGTCTAAGTACGATATTATATTACTTGATATTAATTTAACAAATATTTCTAAAGAGAATGGATTGGAGATAGCAGAGGAACTCATACAGTCTACTCCTAACTTGAAAGTTGTTATGCTGACAGGATATATTAAGTCAATCTATGAAGAGAGAGCAAAAACAATAGGGGCATACGGTTTTGTAGATAAAAATATAGACCCTAAACAACTCATTTCTATCTTAAAAAAAGTGGATTCTGGGGAAAAGTATTTTGAACACATCGAATCTCAAGATTATGTTGAATCTTTAACCGACCGGGAAATAGCTATCTTAAATTTGAGTAAGAAAGGTCTCTCTATAAAAGAAATAGAGGAAACGTTACAAATTAGTAGGAGAACAGTATTTAATCATTTGAACCACATCTATTCAAAGCTTTTGGTAAATAACAAGCAAGAGGCTATCTACAAAGCTGAGCAATTAGGATATTTTATGGATTTCTGAGCTGTAGGCAAATAAAAACTACTTAAGTTCTATCTCCGCATTTGTTAGGAGTTTTCTGTAAAATAAAAAGAAAGTGGCTCTTTATAAAAAAGGTAGCTGTGATAAATACCGATATTAAGGTATTTTCAACCTAGATTTTTCTTTAAAATATACAACAAAAAGCCCTTGACCTGATATAGGGCTTTTTAGCTGGATTTA
>CAUTQZ010000016.1:0-4441 GCA_963540875.1 uncultured Acholeplasmataceae bacterium
GATAATAAAAAACTTTCTATGATTAATGGTGTTAGGGTCGATGTAACAAATTATGTGAAAGAAAATAGCTTATATTTACCTTGTTTTAGACCAAATATCAGTCCGGGATTTTTTATGTTTAATCATAATTCTAAAGTTAATAATAAACCAGAAATTAAAAGGTTTTATATCGGTTCAACCAGTCCTGAATATGCAATTGATATTTGGAGCGATGCAACTAATCAACTAGTTAAGAAGAACATTGATTTTCAATCTAAAGTTTTATCTAATTCAAAACTGTATCCTAGAACAGATGCAGTAGTATTTTATATCTTTAAACAAGATGTAAATTTAGTTCAAAATATTCTCGTAGAACTAATTGAAGAAAAACATGAAGATTTTGCATGTTCGAAGTTAGCAAAGAAACTACTGTATAATCTAGCTATTGCTGATGAGCCGATAAATTTGAATGCAGGTGTGAAACAAAGTTTTGGAGAGAATCGCTGTGAAATTATTGCAGATTCTATTTTTGATCATTTAAACAAAGGGATTGATTTTCAATTGATTTTAAAAGAAAGATTATTGAGTTCAATGATTAACCCATATAGTATATCAGATAATTTACATTAGGAGGAGTAATATGAACATATATTTGCTAATTCCATTACTTATTATAATGATAGCTTATATTTTATTTTTAGTTTACGATATATTAAATAATAAAGAAACTAAATTTTTACCTTGGTGGCTTTGGATTATTGTTTCTTGTCTCAGTATCCCATTTGGAGGGATTATCTATTTATTGATTGGCAGAGATTAGAAAGTTAGAGAATGAAAAAAAATGTTTTGTTAAATATTGTTGATATTTCTGTATCTTTTGGTAAATTATCAGCATTAAGCGATGTTTCAATAAATATTAATAAAGATGATGGTGTTATTGGTCTTATTGGACCTAATGGAGCTGGTAAAACTACCTTAATTCATTCAATAATGGGTTTGATTAATTATACAGGTGGAAAGATAGAAACTTATAATACGGAAATTGCTTATTGTCCAGACACACCAGAGTTTCCAGATACTTTAACAGCAACTGAAGTGTTATATTATTCAGCTTGGGTCGCAGGGAAGAAAAAAACGGATTATAAATTTATTGACAACTTATTGTCCATGGTTGGTTTATTTGAATATAAGGATAATATTGCAGCTTCGTTTTCAAGAGGTATGAAGCAACGTTTAGGAATAGCTTCTGCTTTAATTTTAGAACCACAACTATTATTTTTAGATGAACCAACAAGTGCACTTGATCCTATTGGGCGAGAAGAGATACTTGACATAATAAAATCTATCTCGAAGACCATAACAGTGGTTATTTCGACTCACAATCTAAGTGATATTCAGAAAATTGCAAATAAATTAGTGGTCATAAATAAAGGAAAAATACTCTATAAGGGAAGACTAGTTGATTTTTTAAATAGTGATGAATTGGCTCATATTGAGCTATATAAGCCAGAATACTACAAATTGTTTATTGATGCTTTTGATAAATATGGTATTAAAGTTATAGAAACAGCTGATAAAAATGTAATTACTTTTAAACATGAGGATTTTCCAAAAGTTTTAGAGTTAATTGATAAAAACACTTCACATCTTATAAAGTCTTGTATTGATAAAGAAATAAATATGTATCAAGCATTTTATAGTACTATACAAAAAAATAAGAAAAACGGGTAATAATATGTTTAAGTATGATTTTTATCATTGGTTAAGAAGTAAAAAAATTTTTATTCTTTTTATAATTACAACTATATGTTCTCTGACTGCTACACTTGGTTCGTACTATGCTAAAGATATTATAGATGCTGTAGGTACAACAGGGGCTGAGGTTATTGTAAAAAAAATGGAGTGGCAAGATATAATGGCTTCTTATTTTAAGACCTCTTCTCAAATATGCTTATTTACTGCTATCTATATAATTTCAACAGAGAGTCAATTGGGAAAGGGAGTATCTGAAAAATTATTTTATCAAACAAGGATAAAAAGAGGAGGAAAAGTATTATTATCAAAAGTACTTGTTGGCTTCTTTATAAATTTAATTTCTATCTTTTGGAGTGGTTTAATTGCTATTTATACGGTATGGGCGCTTTATAGTAAGATAGACCTTCATGAATGTTTTATGATGATTATTACACAATCGTTAGTTTTTTGTATAATTACTGTTTTTGGAAACACTCTTTCATTTTACACCTCTCCGTTTTTTTCAGCGGTAATAATTGAAATAGTTGTTCTTTTTTCCGGGTTATTAAATAATTTGAAAATTTTAAAATTTTGGTTTCCTATCTCCCTGTTAAGTCCAGAAGGAATTTTTAAGGGTGATAGTTTATCAGATTATTATATGAAGTTTCTATCCACAATTATAATACTTATTATTTCGATAATTTTTATTTTATTTAAACCTGTTAAACAAAGGAGACATTCTATATATTAGGGGGGATATTTTTGAAAACATTAGCTATTATTAATAAAAAAATTTTAAGTCAAAATGCTGTTGAATATTTACCGGAAATTGAAATTGCAGGTAATAAGATTCCGTTAGGAATAGTTGAAGTTGATGAACCTTCATTTGATATTAATAATAAAAATAATGATGATTTAGTTTTAGTCAAAGTTGATGCATTTAGCTGTAATTATCGTGATAAAGGGATAATTGTAAAAGCTGCCTTAAATATGAAAAAGCTCGGAAATGAAGGAGAATGCTTAGAATTTTTTGGCTCAGATTTTGTTGCAACAGTTGAAAAGGTAGGTAGAAATGTGAATAATGTTTCTGTTGGAGATAGAGTTATACCAAATTGTTACTATCCAAGTAGTAATGATGAAGAAGAAATATCACCAGGTGTTGTTACTAATGAAGCTTCAAAGGGGTGGTTAAAATTACATCGTTCCAAAGTTATTCGGGTTAATCCAGATATGGATGATGCAATTGCAGCTGCATTTTCAATTGGAGCTCAAACCTCAAGTAGTATGATTAGAAAAATGGAACTAAATAAAAAAGATAAAATATTAGTTACAAGTGGTCGTTCCAATACTTCTCAATTCATTATTAAGGCTCTTCTGAAAAAAGGAATTATTCCTGATGTATTATCAACATCAGAATGGTCTGAAGATGAAGAAGAATTTATATCCCCAGCAAAAATAATAAAAGTTAATCGAGGAGATAACAACTGGGATAATTATAAAGAAATTGAAATGTATGATGCGATTTTTGATCCGTTTTTTGATTTGTATATGCCTAATTCTATTAGACATCTTAATATGAATGGTAAATATATAACTTGTGGTTATAAAAATCAACATCAAAGTTTTAGAGAAGATACAGATATAGTGGATGGAATTTTAAATAATACGATACTTACTGCAATGATTAATAATATAACTATTATTGGAAATTGTATAGGTTTAACGTCTGATTTATCTGAGGCCATTAATTCTTTTGAAAAGGAGTTACCTCCTATAATGATAGATAGAGTTTATAAAGTTCATGATGGGGAGAAGTTTGTAAATAAGACTTATAACACTCGTCGCTTTGGTAAAGTAATATTAAAGTATAACTAATAATTGTTTGTATAAAGAAAAATATAAGAGCTAAGGTATCAATATACAATTATACCTTAGCTCTTATATTTATCATATTACAAGGAGAACAGTTCATAAGTAATAAAAATTCTTTTTTGAATTGATTGGGTAAAAGTGGAATATCATCCAATAACCACTCTGAAATTACTGAAATAATGTAATCACATGCTATATTAAGCATTTGCTTATCTGTAAAATACTTGCTATGGTTAATAAGTTGATTTGAATAATATTTTAAAATAAGATGAACATATTTTTCTTTTAAATAGTTTTTCCAAAGAAAATTACTTGAGCTATAATACATTACGCGTATCCAATCTCTCTTTGCGTATATATTAGGAAGAAGGGTATTTGCTATTATTTCATATATATCTACAGTTTCTTGTTGTTGAATTAAAGCAAGTTCAAAGTCTTCATATATTGATTTGTCTATGCCTTCTTTTATTTCTTGAAAGATTTCATCTACGTTTGAGAAATGTTTATTATAAATTGCTTGTCGGCTGATTCTAGCTTCAGTCGCAATTGTAGTTAATGTTAAATCATTTATATTGATTCCTTGTGAAAGTAGTCTTAGTACAGCATTTAATATATTTTCATGAGTTTTTTTTACCATAAATCTTTTCCCCCATCAATAATTATACAATAAAACGATTAACAATTCCATTAATAGTTTCATTCATCTATTTATGGCTGATTCTATAATAAAAACCTTAAATTAGAGTTTTTTAGAAATGGGCACTGAAGTGATATTTAAATGTTGTCGCTTTGTAAACTTAACATCTTCAATTTAAAATGTAAAATTAGTATAAATAGCCTTTTTAGTTTTTCTAAA
>CAUTQZ010000017.1:0-3714 GCA_963540875.1 uncultured Acholeplasmataceae bacterium
CAAAGATAAACACAAAAAGGGAATTATAGATTATTTTCAGTTTTCTTAGCTCCCTCCTCCCTACCCCCTCTTTGTGCAAGCGTTTGCTTTTTCGCATTTATTTTGTATAATAAATATAAACGAAACATTAAAAAAGAAGAGATGGATGCCTATGCTGAGATATCTATGGAAATTTAAAAAAGAAAATCTACTCTTGCTTGCTATCATCATTTTCTGGGTTATTTCTAATGTCATGAGTTCGCTATCCTTGACATGGATGTTGGATTCATTGATAAAAAGTAAATGGGATAGCTTTGTTTTTTGGAGCGTGATTGATCTTCTTTGTTGGGGAGGATACAGTATTTTTCAGATTTGGAAAGATTCCTTGAAAGAAAAGCTGTGTCAGGAAGAAGTCAATCTTATTCGTAATGATTTATTAGATTCTTTAATTAGTCATTCATATGCAGGTAACTCTCATCATAGCAAGGACGAATACAATTCATGGTTAATTAATGACATGAATTTATTAAAAGATAACGGTTTTAATCAGTTATACAGCGCCATTGAAAGTATTATAACTGTGCTATTTAACGCTTTTGCTATCATTTATTTTCATTGGCTACTACTTGCGGTTAGTATTTTAATGACTGCTTTAGTTTACTTTCTTCCTAAAATTTTTGAAAATAATATTGCACAAGAAACGGAGGCTGTTTCATCTGATTTGACTGTTGCTTTAAATCGTACAAGTGATTATTTAAGTGGTTTTGACATTTTTTTCCACAATAATCAAACTGCTTACTTTAAAAATCGCATTTTAGCAGACTTTTCCACAGTGGTAAAATCCAAGGTTAAGTTGGCAAGAAGCTCTAGTACGGCTAATTCTCTTTCATTGATGTCAAGTGTTGTGGCACAAGTAATTATTTTTATGGTTACTGGTTATCTAGTCATTAAGGGGGAAATCACTACGGGGGTTATTTTCTCAATTGCCAATCTAACCAGTTGCCTATTCAACTACACTAGAGGAGCTGCTTATAACATTGTTACCTTTAAAGCGACCTTTAAATTGCTAGAGAAATATCCTAAAAAAGTAAGTATTGAGAATCTCGATACTGTAACTAACTTTAATCAAGAATTGGTTATTCACGATTTGTGTGTCACTTTTGAAAATGGCAATAGCATCACCTATCCTAATATTACGATTAAGAAAGGAGAAAAAGTTGCTATTGTTGGCGGATCGGGTGCTGGAAAATCAACATTAATCCGAGTATTAACAGGAGAGTTGACCCGCTATGACGGTGACATTGTGATTGATAATCATCATTACAAAGATACGCTGCTAGAAAGTTTGCAAACTATTTTTGCCTTGATTCCTCAAAAACCACATATTTTTAAAGAATCTTTGCTTGATAATCTGACACTTGGTCGTTCTGTGGATAAAGAGCAGTTTGAAAAAGCTTTATCACTGTCACATGTGGACAACTTTATTGAAGGACGTTTGAATCAAATCTACAACGATGACTTATCTGGTGGACAAAGAGCAAGAATCTCTATTGCCCGTGAATTAATTGGTAACAAGCCAATACTCATCATGGACGAGGGCGTTTCAAACCTAGACAAAACGACCGCTATTAATATTGAACGACGTCTGCTTCAGACCAAAGAACTAACAGTTATCATGATTACGCATCATCTCTATGACGAAAATAGAGCACTATTTGACCAAATTATCGAGATATAGGATATATTTTACGAGGAAAGCTAGTAGAAAATACAGCTTTTATACCGTACAAAACAGGTATTTATTAGTACCTGTCAGATTGAAGAAAAGTCCATTTTGGATATTTTTCTTCAATCTTTTTTCTTTTTGTTAAAAAAATAAAAACTCTTAGAAACGCCGTTATATCAGCATTTTTAAGAGTTTGTTCAAATCGTAGACACACTCTAAATTTACAATATTTATACTGCTGAGAGGGTTTGTCTACGCTCTACGCTACAACTATGGTTATCAACTAGCTGACAGTACTTGGTAATTTTAAAAATAAAGTATTTCTGAACTGATAGTATTAATATCTTTATTACTATTAGCACATGCAAACGTATTTCTTCATATTCCAGATACTTAAGCATTTAGACTTTTACAATAAAATAGGTTCTAATTTCTATTAGGATACATTGTTTACCTAATGTCACTTCATAAAAGATTGTTTTGGAGATATGAAAAAGCTAACTAAGAAGATAAAGGCTGAGGTTAAAACGATACTAGAGCCTACTGCTATATTAAACGTGTAGCCTAAAAATAACCCTACAATCGAAGTAATCGCTCCAATTCCTGATGATAGGAGTACCATCACCTTAAGACTATTCACATAAAGATAGGCTGTTGCTGCGGGGGTAATCAGCATTGCTACAATTAAAATAGTCCCTACGCTCTGCATCGCTGTTACAGAAACTAAAGTTAATAGTACCATCAAAAGATAGTGAAAAAATTTGACATTCATCCCCATTGACTCCGCTAAAATTGGATCAAAAGAGGTTACTAACAATTCTTTGAAAAAAATAATAAGAAACCCTATTACAATTCCTGAAATAACTATAGTAACCCATTTATCACTATCTTGTACGGCTAAAAGATTTCCAAATAGAATATGAAAGAGGTCTGTTGAACTGTTGGCTACTTCTATTAGAATAACACCCAACGCTAGAAAAGAAGAAAACGTAATACCAATAGCTGTATCCCCCTTAATAACACTATTTTCTTTAATAAAAGTTATGATGAAAGAAGCTAATATACCGAAGATAACTGCTCCAATAAAAAAGTTAATTCCTAAAATAAAAGATATAGCTACTCCGGGTAATACTGCATGTGAGATTGCATCTCCCATCAGTGACATTGAACGTAAAATAATAAAGCAGCCAATAGCTCCTGAAACAATTCCAATAACAACAGCCGTTACCAAAGCATTTTGTAAAAAATGATAGGTCATTAAATCGTTAATAAATTCCATAAATACCCTCTTATAATACAACAATCGAATCCCCATAAGCTTTTTTTAAAGCATCAGGAGTAAAAGCAGTAGCTACGTTCCCATAGCCTACCAACTTATTATTCAAAATGACTACTTTATCAAAGTAATCCACTACCTTACTTAAATCATGATGAACAATCACAATCGTTTTTCCCTCTCTTCTCAGTGATTGCAATAAATTCATAATAATTTGTTCACTCACTAGGTCTATCCCAACAAACGGTTCATCTAGAAAAAGAATATCTTGCTCTTGAATCAAACATCGAGCAATTAACATTCGTTGAAATTGTCCCCCGGATAAAGTGGAAATAGGGTGATTACTAAATTCTTCTAACTTTACTTGCCTTAAAACATTCTCAACCTTTCCCCACTCTTTTTTGCTTAAATGTCGAAAAAGTCCAACTCGTTGATAAGTACCAAGGGATACGCACTCCTTAACAGTAATAGGAAAATGATAGTCAACATGACTTTTTTGCTCAACATAAGCCACTTTCCCACGTAAACTATTAACTCTTTCGTGTGAAATAGTAATCATTCCTGTACAAGAAACCAACCCTAATAGTGCCTTCATAAAAGTTGATTTTCCTGCACCATTTGGTCCAATAACACCAATAATATTTCCTTCTTCTAAAGTAATTGACACATTAGCTAAGGCTTGATAATCATTATTATAAATAACATTTAATCCTTGTATCTCTATCATTTGTCT
>CAUTQZ010000018.1:0-3551 GCA_963540875.1 uncultured Acholeplasmataceae bacterium
TCAAGAGTAACCGATTTGAAAATTGAAGATTGGGTAGAAGAATGAAAACCTAACACCGTTTTCAAAGCCGACAAGTTGCTGTTGCAACTTGCGGTTTAAAACAATGTTAGGCGGATGATTCATGTATCTACAATTGAAACAATAAAATAAAAATAGGAGATATAAATGAATATTATTGAAAAAGAAACTGAGATTAATTATCTAGCATCTATGGCTGTCTTTCAGCAAATGTTTAATCAAAAAAAAGGGATGTCTGATATAATCTGTTCCTTTATTGAGCATTATATTATTAATAGTAAAATACATAACTTTTTTCTGGAAGATATTTATAAGGGGATTAATGATTTTTATAATTTTAAGCTCCCAATTGCAATAATAAGATCAAGTCTTAGAAAATTTGATAAGGTAATCACAAAAAATAATCAAGGATATTATTCGGTAGATATAGCTAAACTTCCAAAGTTCTCAAATAATGGTTTATTTGAAGATAATAAGACTATTAATGATGAAATAATAGACAATTTAGAGAGATACATTGAAGATAAAAGAAAGAAAAATTTAACTACTCAAGAAAAAATCGAAGTGTTTGATGGATTTTGTAGTTTTCTCATGGGAGACAAGGTTGACTGTCATTTCCAGAAATACATATCTTCTTTTGTAATCGAAAGTTCAAAAGATGAGAAGATTAAAAAACAATTAGATGATATCAATGAAGGATTAATCATTTATACTGGGATAACTTCTGAGTTGGATCCTTCAAAATTAGGTAGTTGGAAAACCAATCTAACTTTATATCTAGATCAAGAAATTTTGTTTCACATTGTAGGCTATAATGGAGAATTTTTTAAGAAGCAGGCTGATGATTTTCTATCACTTGTAAGTGAAATTAATCGAAAAGAAAAATTAATTAAACTTTTATACTTTGATAATGTAAAAAGAGATATTGAACATTTTTTTAATAATGCAGAGGCTATCGTCAGTGGGAAAATGATAAGCAATGGAACTATAGCAATGGCTTTTGTTACAAAGGATTGTTTTGAACCAAGTGATGTTATTACAAAAAAGGGGATATTTTATTCTAAATTGCAGAATTTGGGTATTGAATGTGATCTAGCAGAGTATTTTAGCAATGAAAATAATAATAAGTATTGTGTTCAGTCAGATTTTGAACCAATGCTTTCTCTTATTAATATTTTACGGAAAGGTGAAAACAATAAGCCTATTCAAAATATAAAATTTTTCCTAATTACAGGTACACGAGCTACATTATCCCAAGCCTATTCATTAATACAAGAAGCAGATAAAGCTGCAGTAATAAATAATTCTGATAAAGATAAATTTGCGCAAAAACCATTAGCGAAATCATTAGAGGATATTACTAAATTATTCTGGTTTGCACTTAATAAAAGTTTTGGGCATTCTTATAAATTGATGTCTTTCGATGTTATACATAAAGCTAAAATTGTACTTTCATCTATTCTCAGTGGAAAAATAAAAGATAATTATGTAAAACTTAACAAAGAGTTTATAGATGGGAATTTGACTAAAGAAGCAGTTGTAAATTGCATTGATGAATTGAGAAATAAATTTGTACTACCAGAAGATATTCAATCTGATAAAGTTGATTGTGTATTAAATTTGATTGAAACTAGTGATATTGAGCATATTCAAAACGAAAAAGAGTTAAAACAGCAGCAATTACAAGAAATGCAAAGCGAAAAAGAACGTATTGAACAAGAGAGTGCTGAAAAAGATGTTAAAATTGCGGTACTAGAAAAAGAATTAAAAGACAAGGATAATTTCGAAAAAGAACAAGCGAAACTGGATTTTGTAAACACGCAGAATCAAAAAAATAGAATTGTAGTGATTGTCAAAGTATTATTGCTTTTAACAGTTCTACTTGGATGCTACTTTATGTTAAAATTTCTCATTCGTATCGAATCAATTAATTTAATAGGCCTTATTGGATCAGTAATTACAATAGTAAGTCTAATAATTATCATTATAAGGAAATGTATAATTGAACCTTACAAAAATAATAAAGATAAAATTAATATGACTAAAAATATTGATAACATTTGATGCAAAGAAGAAGATAATCATAAAACATATTATATGGAAATTAAAGGAATGTTTTGAAATAAATTTAAAATAATAGTTGTGTTATTTAAAAAATAAAATAAGGAATATTATTCTTAGTATTATTACGTGATAATATATTTATGACAAAATATCGCCTAACACTCGCTTCAACCTGACATTGCGGCAAAGCCGCAAATGCAGGTTAAGCGAATGTTAGAAATACTAGTCGAACAGTGAGAGATTTAACATCGCCTGCTGAAATTTAAGTATGGATTTCAAGCAGACTAGAAGCATTGCAGATTAGATAACCGCTATTTGCGTACTAATTCAGTATTTTCTAAAATTATTTTTTTATTCAACTGCTGAATTTTAATAATATGTTTTATAAAGAATATGAATTAATTTTTTTTACAAAGATAAACAGATGTCCTTTTTGATTATAAAGTATACACTTATGGACTTATACGTATTTATATGCTATAATTATACGTGTGAGGTGATATATGTTGGCAAAGCTTACATTGACTATAGAGCAATCTGTAATAGAACAGGCAAAGGAATATGCTCAAAAAAAGAATAGGAGTGTTTCTCGAATTGTAGAAGAGTATCTGAAAAATATCGTAACCAATCATGAAATAGGTACTTCTTTTTCTAAAATGAAATCACCGATAACCAATAGTATTTCGGGAATGTTTCATGACAATGGAAAATCTTATAAAGATATGCTCAGTGAAGCATTGCAGGATAAATATTTATGATAAAAAAAGTTTTTATTGATACCGATATTATCCTTGATGTTGCATTAGCTCGAGAACCATTTTTTTCTGCTAGTAAAATCATATTAGCAATGGCAGAAAATAATATTATTATCGGGAATATTTCATCGAATTGTATCGCCAATATTTATTATATATTGAGAAAATCTGGGGGGAATAGTAAGGCACGAAAATTTATAGTAAATATAGTTAAGTATATAACTGTAATAACAATCGATCACCAGAATGTATTAGACGCACTAAAATCAAAATTTTCTGATTTTGAAGATGCATTACAATATTTCTCAGCTGTAGAGAATCAATGCGAATATATAATAACCAGAAATATTGAAGACTACAAAAATGCAGAAATAAAAGTCCTATTGCCGGAAGAATTTATCGGAATGTTCTAATACGGATAAAAAGATTTCTAACACCCGCTTCAACCTGACAATGCCTTTGTCGTGGAAATTGCTTATGTCGCTGCGCCGCTACAGCGGCTGCGCTCTTTTATGCAATTTCCACGCCAAGCCCTAAACAGGCACGGCAATGCAGGTTAAGCGGCAGTTAGATGGATTCGTGCTAGTGCACGAGCTGAATTTTTCAGGTATAAATCTAGATTTAATATTTAAAAAAGGTATAATAGAAGTATGAAACCTAAAGAAAAAAAAGAGATTTTTAATTTCTTAGAATATAATAAAAACATTCTCCAGT
>CAUTQZ010000019.1:0-3518 GCA_963540875.1 uncultured Acholeplasmataceae bacterium
TTTTCTTTATCATCCTTTATTTTGGTTTAGCCTTAGTAGTAGATACGCTTCAAGGCTACTATTTACAAAAATACTTAGAAGATTATCGTCAGTTATCTGGCTGCTCTGTTGAAGAATGGTACGGTAAAAAATCCAAAATGTACAAAGAATCGTTGAAAAATAAATAAAGGAGAATACATGCAACTATTTAAATTTAGTTTTGAAGAGAGTGAATATATTGTAGATGAGACCTTTGTTAAACGTTCAATGGAAAAGTCTAATAATAAACGTTTTTTAGGTATATTATTAATTAATTTATTAATATATGGTTTTATTGTACTTACCCCTATTATGGTAGAGATATTTATTGAGGGAAATACAGAAATTTCTTCAATTAGTTGGCAGTGGGGGAGTTTAATCCTTTTATTGTTATTTTATCTAATATATTTTGGCTTATCCGTTAAGTATAATAGAAGAAATGTCACAAAGAAGTATTTAACAAATTTATATTTGACTATTTTATTTTTTATACTAATGCTTATTTTTCCCATATTTACTGCTATTATGCTATCATCAACTTCTAAAATTATTGCTATCTTGTCTCTCCTTGTTATGGTAGCTATTATTTGGTACACACTACCAAGATTGGTAAAAGGGATTAATAATTCTGTATCGACAAAAGAAACTTTTAATTCATTAGCATATTTGATGTCGGAAAAAGTTGGAAATTTACTTATGATTATGGGAACTAGTGGTGTAGCAGCTGGAGCTGCTATTGTTAATATTATAAGTGATGGAACAAGTAATCGGATAATTGATGCGATTATTTTTCCATTTATGCCAACAGCAGGCTACTTAGTTCTTTACTTTATCTTCATAGAATTTTATAAAGGTTATTATGTAGTCAAGTATTTTGAACAATACCGTGTCAAATTTGGCTACTCCATTGAAGAATGGTACGGTAAAAAATCCAAAATGTACAAAGAATCGTTGAAAAAATGACATATATAAGGGAGAGATTTAATGAAAAAAACACTGTTTAATGCTTCACTAGAAGAAAGCATGAATCTGGTGACAGATAAATATATCCAGACATCAATGGAAGATATCAATGAAAAAGGTTACTGGCGAAAGATCATTGGATCTTTTACTATGATACTTTTCATTTTAATGTTTCATGTTGTTGCCGTAGTTCTTGAAGAATCTCATGCTGATACAGTTGTTATGAAGCAATCCAATTTAACTCCTATTTGGATAGTTCTTTCTTTAGGAATTGTTATTAATTATTTTAGGAATATCGCAAAGGTAAAAAACGACAGAATTCTTTCATACTATTACTATAATAACAGTATGGCTGCTTTAGTAGGAGTATTTTTATTGCAGATAATCATAATGTTCATTGTTTTATCTGTGAGTGTAACAGATAATTTTCTCCCCTTGATTTTATATCCTATTTTATTTCTGGCAATAATCATTAGCAGAGTCGTCTCAATATCAAAGAAAATAAAAAGAATTCTTTATCAAAGTGAAAAAAACAATAATAGAGTTGCTCGATTTTTAGAGCAGTTTGTAGTTTTTTCACGTAAATATGGTTGGTTGGTAGTTCTCATTTTGTACTTTTTAAGAAACTACTTTAAATATACTCCCTCTGAAACTGCAACTGCTGGGGAATTTGATACTTTACAAATTATCGGAGGGTGGCTATGTCCGCTAATGATGATTTTACCATTATATTTTATGTTTGCTTTGGTAGAGGATAACTTCCAAGGTTACTATTTACAAAAATACTTAGAAGATTATCGTCAGTTATCTGATTACTCCATTGAAGAATGGTACGGTAAGAAGTCAAAAATGTACAAAGAATCGTTGAAAAAATGACATATATAAGGGAGAGATTTAATGAAAAAAACACTGTTTAATGCTTCACTAGAAGAAAGCATGAATCTGGTGACAGATAAGTATATAGAGGTATCTAAAAATACTGCAAAAACAAAGAAAATTTTTAAGAAACTGATGGGATTGCTCACTTTACTTTGTTTTATACTATTAGTAAATTTTGGCATAATGAGTATTGAAACAACTTATAACTTACCTATGTACAATAGTCTATTTTCAATATTAATAGCTATAGTGAGTATTGGAATTTCAATAGTTTATATAATAAAATTATGTACTAAAGTTTATCAAGAAAATATTCTAACATATTATTATTTTAATAAATATATGCTACCTATAGTGTTTTTGTTTATTATTGAATGTTACTTACTTTTTATAGACTTTTCTGTTTACGTTACGGGTAATAAAATTTTTATTTTATTATATTACTTGTTATTGTTAGTACTTATGCTTAATAGCTATAGAAAATTCAGACAAGAAATTCTTGATATTTTTGGTAAGGGGACACATCAAGAAAATAAAATTTTACAGTGGTTGGACTACTTTGTTCTATTTTCTAGAAAGTATGGAGGAGTAGTAATCATTATACTTGCTATAGTTAGGCTTCTTCTCCCTGTACATCGATCAAATACCACAGGGCTTTCAAATATACAAGTGATATTTGGGATGTTTTCTCCATTATTAGTAATTTTATTCTATTATTTGACTATCTCATTATGGAAAAATAATTTTCAAGGCTACTATTTACAAAAATACTTAGAAGATTATCGTCAGTTATCTGGCTGCTCTGTTGAAGAATGGTACGGTAAAAAATCCAAAATGTACAAAGAATCGTTGAAAAAATGACATATATAAGGGAGAGATTTAATGAAAAAAACACTGTTTAATGCTTCACTAGAAGAAAGCATGAATCTGGTGACAGATAAATATATCCAGACATCAATGGAAGATATTAACGAAAAAGGTTACTGGCGAAAAATTATTGGATTTTTTACTGTATTGTTCTTTAGCGTTTGCTTACATGGTGGGATAAGTGTATTTAAAAATAATGCAGGAATAGATTTTACTCTTTTATCTTATATTATTATGGTAGTTAATATATATTCTGTTGTTAGATACTTACTTGATGTAAGAAAAATCAAGAATAATCGCATTCTCTCGTACTATTATTATAATAAAGATATTTTTTTATTAGTATTTGGTTTAGCATTACAAACAACTTTAATTTCAATTGCAGGTGCTACAATGGTACTGGGAAAAATTTTAGCAAATATTTTGTATGGTTTAGTCTTTTTATTTATTTTTTTAGAGCGATACCAGTGGTTCAAACGAGATACCTTAAAAGCTCTTTACGGTCAACAGTCTTTCAATAATCCTCTAGCCCGCTTTTTAGATTATTTTGTGACTTTTTCTAAAAAGTATGGTGGGATAGTTGTTTTACTGCTTTTTATCGCTCAATTCTTTTTGCCAGGATCGGGAAAATCAGACATCTACCATAATGATGTTATTAGGAATGTGGTACTAATGTTTAGTCCATTACTTTTTGTACTAGGATTTTATTTTGTAATTGCTTTAGGAGCAGATAATTTTCAAGGTTACTATTTACAAAAATACTTAGAAGATTATCGTCAGTTATCTGATTA
>CAUTQZ010000020.1:0-3465 GCA_963540875.1 uncultured Acholeplasmataceae bacterium
TAGCTCCAACATTACTTCCAAAAATATTAACATCTTTACCACTTGTAATATTTACCTTATCTCCTATTACATTAGAAGCTACATTACGAGTTGCATAGGCTACACTTTCTTCTGAGCTAGAACGACCAAAACCTTTACTCTTACTATGTTTTTCCTTATGTAAAACAGAATCTTTTCCAGCTACTATTGAGATATCTCCCTTAGCTTGTATACTAGCCTTATTAGTTGCAACTATATTTGAACCAGTTATTCCTATATCGCCTAATGAAGTTAAACTTATATCCTTAGCATTTAAATTACTTCCTATATTAGTTCTCTTTTCATCTGATATATAATCTTTTCCACCATCTCTTACTTTTTTATCAATAGCTTCAAGATTTCCTATAACTAGATTCTTTTTTGCGCCTATTTCTATTTTATCCTGAGCTTTTATATCTGCTCCTGTATTTTCTACATTATTAGCTGTAATAGAAATCTTATTTCCTACAATATTTCCACTTCCTCTAACATCAGTGTAAACATCATGATAATCATTTTCATGTATAGATAATTTCTTACTATTCTTTATATCTCCATTTTCACTATATATTGAAACATTATTAGCTGCAACTATATTTCCACCGATATTTTCTATATCTTCCTTTGCTATTAAAGCTATATCGTTTGCATAAATTCCTGTATCTGAATATGCTGCATTTTGATAAATATTTTTAGATTTTATTAATACATTATTTTTAGCTATTATTTTTCCACTATTATCTACAATAGAGGCATTATTTACAACAAAATTTCCTCCAGCTTTTATAATATTACCTTGTTCTTCAGCAATAGATTTTAAAGTATTTTTACTCAAATATAGCTTAGGTACTAAAACTTTTTCTCCATTGACTACTTCTTCCACATACCATAATATATCTGATTTTAAATTATTTATTTGCTCTTTAGATAGCGCTACTCCTAAAGATAAATTCAAATCTTTTTGAGCTGCTATCGCATTATCAAATAGTTTTTTTCTTTCTTCATTTACATTATTTGAATACAAATATCTTTTTCCAGTACCTTCTAATACTGCTCTTGTTATTAATCTATTTTCATAAAAAGAATCTCCTAAAAGCCTTATATTTTTATCAGGATTGAATTTTATTCTTGAGAAAAAATACTCCGAACTTAAATAGAACCCTCTATCTATCATCTTAGGATTTGTTTCTATTAAATATGAAAATTTGGGATTATCTGCTTTTTTATTTACTATGAACATTCCATTGTCATTTTTTGGAATTTCTATATAGTCTTCTACACCAACAGCTGAATCTTTTTTAATTTTTTCTACTACTGAATTATTAGTTATTTTAAATGTGTCATCTATACTTGTATTTTTAATATTGCTATCTTTTTCTACTTTTTTTACATCATTAATATATCCAGATTTATGATCTTGATACTCTCCATTACCAACTTCTTCTGCATTGATAGTGAGATTTCCACCTGCAATTATCTGTGTTGGCTTGTCTGAATATAGAGTTTGTTTATATGGTTTAAGTACCCAATGATCATGATATTCTGTTTTATGGTGATGCCATGATCCTCCTCTTTGACTATATGTCCTTGAAAATTTAAGAGTTATGTCTATATCTTTGCCTTCTCTAGTATTATTTAGCTCTTTTGCATTGATAATAATATTTTTCCCTGCTAAAATATCTGCTTCTTGATTTAAAAGCCTATTTGTTATATTAAATGTTAAATTTTCCCCTATCTTTAGATGTGCTTTATGTGCCACATAATGACTTATTCCTTCTTCAGCATCTGATAAATGTCTATTATTACCATGCCAAAATACATTTTCTCCATCTGTATTATCAAGCAATTCCTGTAACTCATCATCAACTTTTTTAATTAATTCTTTAGGTAATTTATTTATATCAATATTACTTTCACTTCCTTTTACCCATTTTTTACTATATCCTCCTGTTAAATATCCTTTATTTGTAAAATTATTGGCTGTTATTTCTCCATCTCCAACAGCTTCTATAGTATTTAAATTTGTAATATCGCCAGTAAAATTCATATTTAAATTACCAAATGAAGATACTTCCCCTTTATTCGTAAAATCTTTACCTTCCAATTTTAATAATTTTCTTCCATACAATAGTGAGTTTTCATTATTTTTAAAGCTATTATTTCCTTTTATTTCAGTGTTTCCACTACTTGCTATTATTGAATTATTTTCTAAATTATTAGCTTCTAATTTTAAATTTTTTCCAATTAATTCATATTCATTTTTATAGTTTCCATTCACTTTTATATCTAAATCACTATTAGTTATATATGAGTTATCTCTTTCTAATTCATTTGTTTGTATTTTTAATAATTTGCCTGCGCCTATATTTGTTGTGAGATTTATCTTATTTGAAGTTAAATTTAGTTCTCCTTTTGAAAAAATGACTCCATTAGTTTTATCATTTTCTAAAATATCACTATCTATTTGAACTTTTCCAATAGCTACAATTTCATTTTTATTATTTAAACTTTTAGATTTTATTTCTAATTTGTTCTTAGAAAACATTGTCTTATTATTCACAATATCTTTTGAATTTATCAATATATTTTCACTAGATTGAATTTGATTATTATTTGTTAATTTTTGATTTTGACTAATAGATATATTTCCAACAGATAAAATATTTCCATCATTTGTTAGATTTCTTACCTTTAAATCACTTTTACCAGAGCTTGTTATATCTCCTGAGTTATTAAGGCTTTGATTTACTATTTTTGTTTCCTTGCCTGAAAGAATCTTCCCACTGTTTGTTAATGTTTTATTATTAATATCTAAAGTATCTTTTGCTACTAACTTATTTGTATTATTTATATTATCAGAATTTATATGTGCTTTTTTATCTGCAACAATAAGTCCAGCATTTTCAATATTTTTAGAATTTATTTCTATATTATTTTTAGCTTGAATATCAGCAATATTTTTTAAATTTCCTTCAATATTTAAATCTTTATTTGTAAAAATTAATTTATTATTTTCAATATTTCCTTTAATAGAAACATTGTTATTTGCTACTATTTCACCTTTATTTAAAAGTTTTTTATTTTCTATACTAATCTTATTTTCAGAAATTAATTTCTCACTTATTTCTGTTTCTGTTGAAGATATTCTAATATCACCTTTAGCTTGTGTATCTTTTAAATATACCTTACCCTTAGAAGATATTACAACATCACCTTTTGTTGCATATATTGGAGCTTGAGTTTTTACTCCCACTCCATCTTCATTTACTACTATATTTATTCTTCCAGCATAAATTGAACCTAGTGCCTTTGCATCTAGTGCATATTCTGGTTTATTTGATTGTCCTTGACTTCCAAGTTTTAGATTTACTTCTTCTCCACCATAGATAGGCGCTGAAAGTTCTGCTACTCTTGCAACAAGTTCAGCTTTATTTATATTTCTTAAAT
>CAUTQZ010000021.1:0-2919 GCA_963540875.1 uncultured Acholeplasmataceae bacterium
ATTTGTTGCGATTTTATAATAAATATTTAACAGCTAGAAATTCCTCATCAATTTTTTCTTGTAAGGTATGTCCGTAAACTTCAACTAGCATAGAAATATCTTTATGACCTAATATTTTTGCAATAACACCAAGGTCAATCCCATTATGCCAAAGATAGCTACCATAAGTATGGCGTGCACCTTTTGTTGTGATAATGGGGTAAATGTCAAGTTCAGTAAGCATTATTTTCATAGCTTTATTGACAGTTGCAATATCTGGTATATCATGAACATAGCCAAAATGTTGGAAAACCAGATTATTTTTATTACTAATTCCTAGCTCTTTGTTAGTCTTTTCTTGCATTTTCTTTAAAAAAGCAAATACTTTTAACATATCAGCAGTTATTGGAATACTCCTTACAGAAGTTTTATTCTTTGGTCCTGTAAATTGATGTGTAGCAGTATTATAACGTCTATATGTTCTAATTTCTTCTTTTTCAAAATTAATCTCTTCCCAAGTTAATCCAACCAATTCTGCAAATCTCATACCTGTTTTAAAAAGGAAAAATATAATATAGAGAACAATTGAATTTTGATAATCAAACTTAGCTTTTAAATAGATTAAAACAGTTTGGTAATCTTTTTCCGTGTGAAGATACTTTTCTTCGGTCTCTTGACCTTGTTTTGAAGAAAATACTACATAGCTAAATATAATTTTTAATAAAGTAATTTAATAACAATAATATAGATAAAAGGGAGAGAATGAATGCTGAGCTTATTACAAGACTAACGCTCATATAATTCAGCAAAAAACTTAAAGCATATAAAATTAATAATCCACTTATCCTAGAGATTGTTGATTTGAGAGATATTAACGAAGATATTGTTTTCGTTGACACCTGTTTATTAAAATATATATTTAGGACAAATTGAATTATATAAAATATAAAGACATATAAAATATAGGCCATAAGATAAACTACGGGCAAGTTTGATAAGAAAAATAAAGGCAAGGCAATAACTAATAAGAGAAATAATCGATAGTTAACTAACTTTTGTAGTTTGTCTGTATGTATAGAATAGGATAGGATACTGATTATTTGAAAAAGAAAATAGAAAGCTGTGAAATATTGTTTATTAATACCTTTTTCCAATAAAAAGGGTTGCCACAATTGAAAATGTGCTTGAAAAAATAACTGTGTTAATAAGTCAAAAACAATAATAACTCTAAGAATACTATTTTCTTTTAGCTCTTTAAAACTTATAGAAATTTGTTTCTTAAAAGTATCTATATTTATTTTTTCTTTATAGTAATCTCTATCTTCTTGGAAGAAAAAGCCAATATCAAAAATAGATAAACAAACTAATATTATAGCAATAATATATATTTTTATACCTATTATAAAATATAGAATACCACCTATACCACTACCGATAATCATAGATGTAAATTGAATTTTATTATCTTTAGAAATAAAAGATTCAATAAGTCTATCATTAGATGAACGTTTCAATTTATTTATTAAATAGGAATCCAAAGTACCGCTTTCAAATGCTGCTGCAATCCCATATATAAACCAAGCTAAATATAAAAAATAGAAGTCGGAAGATATAAGGACAATAAGAAACATAATTATTAATAAAACTCTTGATGATAAGTATAAATACTTTCTTGACCAATTGTCTGATAGCATTCCACTTGGAAATTCACACAATATAATTGCTAGACTGTATGCAGACTGTATTATTAATATTTGAGAAATTGATAGTCCTTTTTCTAGTAATAAGACTGTAAGTATTGAATGAGGTAGTGTATAGGCAACTGTAACTAAGAAAGTTGCAAATAGATAATGAAAAATTTGTTTTTTAATCATCTAGTGTACCACCACATATACTACAGTTAGGGTCCTTGGTATTAGGTAGGACATACTTTTCAAAGGAGTTACTATTAATCCCCACTCGAGCATTAAGGGATTTTATACTATCATTATTACCTGCAAAATATTGAATAATATCCGATAGCGCTAAATCACATGCTAGTGAATTATTAATAATACTTGATGGTGAGGCATATTGTTTATGCAACTGTGCCATTGTTTCATCATTAGAATTAATCTCGCCGTTGATTGAGAATGTTCCATAACAGAAAGGACAAGAAGTTTTGTGAGGAATAACAAAAGGACCGATTACAGCAATATCGTTTAAATAACCAATGTTTACAAAAGGAACATTATTGGCGAGAAAGTATTTTGATGATATTGAAACAGCAGTATCGTCATCTCCAGATAATATCCCAAACATTGAATTAGTATCTTTGCCCTCAAGAATGTTATTGATATTATTAGTATTTATAAACTCTGTATATACTTCAATATCAAGATTAGGATTACGTAATTTTAGTGCATCAGCAATTACTTCTGACTTGTATTTTCCGATATCGTTTATCGTAAATAGAAATTGTCTATTTAAGTTGCTTCTTTCAATTTTATCACCGTCAATAAGAACTAATTTTTTAGGAGAGTAGACCGATAAAGCATAACTCATAAAGTTTCCAATGCCACCACAACCAATAACAACAAAGGTTGTTTCTTTAAATTTAGTTAGAACATCTTGAACGTTATTTATTATTAGGTCCAGATAAAGTCCGTTTTTAAATTTCATAGTATCTTCTTTTTGGAAAACAGCTTCACTAGTAGTGATTAATTTATTAGCTACTAATTTTTTAAAAACCGACTTATCAATATTATTACTATCCAACCAGTTTAAGATTTCATCTTCATCTTTTTCTGTAAGTAGAAATTCTAGAATCTTTAGTGATAAGTTGAATTCATCATCATTAACTGTATATTGTTTACTGCCAATACCAATTAAGTTTTCATTAGATTTTAGTGTAGTAGCGGTTAAGCTTGTTTTGTATTTCATAAATTAATCCTTCCCATT
>CAUTQZ010000022.1:0-2713 GCA_963540875.1 uncultured Acholeplasmataceae bacterium
TAATAACTCTATAGATAATTTTTTGGGGAGGGAAATGCTATGGAAAGCCTTTTGTTGAATAACTATTCGCGTTATACAACTTCTGAAGATATTCAGAAAAGTTTAGATTCTGAAAATCAAGTAGGAAATGTAGGAACTACAGTAACAATCTCTATTTCTGTTTCTGTAACAGTTACAGTGACGCCATGGTCAATTTAGGATAACCTAAATTTTAATCTTAGAGGCTTTCTCTTATGATGGCCTCTATTTTATTAAAGACTAGTTTATAAATCATGTTACTATATTTTTATACGTAGCATAAAGAGTAATTATAGTATGAATAAAAGTTTAATTTTATTTTATGAGATGTTGATAAAAAAAGATGAGCCCACTCTTCTAGAAATTTCTTCTTTATTAAGTTATAAAATTATTGAAGAAAATAGGGTAAATAGATTTGTTGATATAATAAAGAAACTTAGAATTGGTAAACCAAAGTACTCATTAGATTATGATTTAAATAGAATTTTTATTGTTGATAATGAGATTAGAGGAGAGCTAACTCTTTCTTATGATGAAAGTAATTTAATTTCAAATATTGAAATTACTCCGTTGGTCAATGACATTTATGATTTGAACGCCTTTAAGTCAGAGCTAAGCCATAATAATTGGCAATTTCAATTTTATCTTAGTGGTAAAAAAAATATTAGATGTTCAAATACTACTAAAAATATGGAGGTTGCTTCTCTATCAAAGTTAGTTATTAGTGCGATGGTATTTCTAGAAATAAAAAAAGGAAATATTAAGTTAAATGATAAGTATTATATCAAAGCAGAAGATATTAGTTATTTAAGCTTAGGAATTTCTACTAAAGATATTTATCAGGAGATATCAATTAGAGATTTGTTATATTTATCGCTAATTGTATCTGATAATTCAGCTATCGATATTTTGATGTGTAGATTAGGAAAGAAAAAGATAGATTTATATTTAAATGAATGGGCTAAGAAATTAAAAATTAATATTAATTCAGTTAAGTTAGATTTAACTAAAGAAGTTTTAAGTTTAGCATGGTATAAGGATAATCTAAGTGAGGAAGAGATACGAAAAAAAGCAACAACGGAAGTTTTTTGGAAAAAAGGAATTGGATACTTTATACCACTAGAGATAATTAATTATTCTATGAAAATAATAAGTTGTCAAACATGGATTCCTTGGAATGATTTAGGGATACGTAAGTTAATATTTAAAGGAGGGAGTGCTCCTGGCGTGCTAAGTTATTGTTGGAGTACGATAAACTCTACTACTGAGGATAGTTTTGTATTTAGTTTAGCGCTTAACAAATATGAAGTTTTTAGTTATATTGAGGAGTTGTACCTTTATGAGAGGTGCCAACAATTACTGAAAATAGTGGACAGGAGAAGTAGATATGAATGATGAATTAGGTACCGGAAGAAACTTTGTAAAAAGAGAATTTCAAAATGGAAATTACATTTTAATAAAAAAGCTTAATGGTGAAGGTGAAGATCAAGAAAGAAGGTTTGAAAATTTAATAATTTGGGATAAAATTATTAAGGATTCTAACTTTTTGCATTCTCCTAAAATTTTAAACTATGAGAATGAAGGTAAGAAAATTTTTTATGAATATATAGAACATGATAAAACTCTTCAAGATGAGTTATCAAATAATCTTGAAAATATTCAATTTAGCTTAATTGATAATGCTGTAGATATTATTGCTCAATTACATAAAATTAATTATAAAAAGTTTGATCTTCAATTTTTTAGACAAGATACATTTTTAAAAAAATATCTTCACATGTTTAATTGTTTTTCGATTTCAGAATTCTGTAATAGTACGGGAGCAGAGCTAGAACTTTTTGCATTATTGCAAAACGATCAAGAATTGTGTAAACATATCCGACAATTGGAAAAAAAATATGAAATTAAGGATGTTTCTTTATGTCATGGTGACATGAGGTTAGATCAATTTATTATTGATAATAATAAAAATGTATGGTTAATTGATTTTGAAGAGTTAAAACTTGGTGATGTCAGAGAGGATTTAGGTAATTTTATTGGAGCAATATTATTTGATTGTTTTATAAAAATATTCTCAAATCCAAAATTGGAAAATAGTGATAGTATCAATCAAGGAATTCAGGAATTAGGTAGTTTTTATTTACCAATTGCTAAAGATTTAATTAATCAAGTTGTTATACGATATAATAGTCAAACAGATAATTCTTTATCTATTAGTGATTTAGGTTATTATATTGGCTTTTATATTTTTGAAAGAATTATTAGTCGAGCAAAGTTTTCAGTTCGACTTACAGCAGTTGATAAAGCAATTTTAGGTATTGGGAGAGAAATGATTGTGGAGCACAATGCCTTACAGGAATTTATTAGATAGGTAATGATATGAATAGTTTAGAAATTTTATCGCAAAGTATAAATATTGATACGGATACGTCGAATATATCTGTTGGTAATAATGTTTATTATTCTTGCCTAACAAAGCCAAAAGGTGAACTAACCCAATGGTTATATGGAGTATTACATGTAAATAATGTTGATGTATTTAATTCGTTTAACCCTAAAAATAATAATGATTTAATAAAAAAAATAATGTTAAAAATAAAGGATCCCTTACTTAAAGTACCAAATGAATGGAGCGAATTTGATAATAAAAAACTTTCTATGATTAATGGTGTTAGGGTCGATGTAACAAATTATG
>CAUTQZ010000023.1:0-2548 GCA_963540875.1 uncultured Acholeplasmataceae bacterium
ATAAAATTAATATTTCAACATTTTTAATATTTTTACTTTTAAGTTATACATTTTTAACATCTTTAAAAACATTAATGCAATTTGCTGGAACTTTTTCTTTTGTTTTAGCAGGAGCAAATAATGTTAGAAGTATAATTGAATTTCCAATTCAAAATGATGGAAGAAATTTAAAAGATATTAATTTTAAAGAAAATATTTCATTTAATGATGTAACTTTTTCTTATGATAAAAATGATGTTTTAAAAAATATTAACCTAATTTTAAGACCTAATACAATAACTGCACTTGTTGGACCATCAGGTTCTGGAAAGACAACTATTGCTTATCTATTAGGTAGATTTTGGGATATTCAAAAGGGAAGTATTAAAATTGGAGATACTGATATAAAGGATATAGATGTAAATTATTTATTATCTAATATTTCTTATGTATTCCAAGATATTTTTATGCTGACAGATACAATTTTTGAAAATATCAAAATGGGACTTGATAAGACAAAAGAAGAGATATATCAGGCTGCAAAAGATGCTGAAATTCATGAATTTATTATGAGCTTGCCAAATGGTTATGATACCATTATTGGTGATGGATATATAAAATTAAGTGGTGGAGAAAAACAAAGAATTTCAATAGCAAGATGTCTACTTAAAAATAGCCCAATAGTTGTTTTAGATGAAATAACAGCTTATTCTGATATAGAAAATGAAGCTAAAATTCAAAATGCTATTAGAAATTTATTAAAAGATAAAACAGCTATTATAATAGCTCACAGATTATATACTATAAAAGATGTTGATAATATTGTTGTGTTAAATGAGGGAGAAATTGTAGAAAGTGGAAAACACCAAGATTTAATTACAAAAGAAAATGGCTTGTATAAACATCTTTGGGAGGTGAAATAAATAATGTTAAATAATTTAAAAATGTTATTAGATAAAGATTACACTCCTGTAAAAAAAGCTACTTATTATCAGTTATTAGATATTTTATTTAATATGATAATTTACACTATTTTATTTTTAACAATATATTCACTGATAGAAAAATCTTTTACTATGAATAAAATCTATTGGTATTCTGGACTTTTGCTTATAGCCCTTATTTTTAAAAGCCATTTTGGTGGTTGGGGTATGGTTAAAATGCAAAAAACTGGAAGTACAGCCTCAAAGGATTTAAGAATAGCAATGGGTGACCATGTTAAAAAATTAAATTTAGGTTATTTTAATAGCCATAATTTAGGATATTTAATTAATATATTAACTATGGATATAACAGATTTTGAACAAGCTATAACTCATAATATTCCTGATTTATTAAAAGTTTTAGTTTTGAGTGTTTATTTGTTACTTATAACTTTCTTTATAAATTTTAAACTTGCTATAATTCAAATTATTGTTGTATTATTAACTATACCTATTCTTAAAGTTGGTGGAGAAAAATTAGAAAAAATTGGAGTGGAAAAGAAAACAGTATCTGCTAAATTAATTTCAACTATTATAGAATATATAAGTGGTATTGAAGTTTTTAAAAGTTTTGGAGTTATAGGAGATAAATTTGAAAGATTAGAAAAGGGATTTAGAGATTTAAAAAAATATTCTATAAAATTGGAACTTGCTGCTGTTCCTTATGTTTTGTTATTTCAAATAATTATAGACTTGTTATTCCCTATTCTTCTATTATTAGCAGTTAGATTTTTTATGAATGGAGAATTGGAAGCTAAAATGTTAGTAGGTTTTATAGTTTTAAGTTTAACACTTACTAATGTTATAAGAAATTTTTCAGCTAGTTATTCAATAACAAGATATTTATTTGTTTCAGTTGCTAAAATTTCTGATACTTTAAATTATCCAATTATTTCATATAAAGATGAAGATTTTAATTTTTCAAGCTATGATATAAGTTTTGAAGATGTTGACTTCTCTTATACAGAAGATAGAAAAGTTTTAAAAGATATCAATTTTACAGCAAAAAATAATGAAATAACTGCCTTAGTTGGAAAATCTGGTTCTGGAAAATCAACTGTTATGAGTTTGATAGCAAGATTTTGGGATACAACAAAGGGAAGTATAAAAATTGGAGGAAAGGATATAAAAGAAGTTAATCCTGATTCACTTTTAAAAAATATAAGTATGGTATTTCAAGATGTTTATTTAATTAATGATACTATTTATGAAAATATTAGAATAGGTAACTTAAATGCTAGTAGAGAAGAAATTATGAATGCTGCAAAAATAGCAAACTGTCATGATTTTATTTCTAAATTGCCTAAGGGTTATGATACTTATATAGGTGAAGAGGGAAGTACATTGTCAGGTGGAGAAAAACAAAGAATTTCAATAGCAAGAGCATTATTAAAAAATTCTCCAATTATATTATTAGATGAAGCTACAGCCTCTCTTGATGCTGATAGTGAACATGAAATAAAAATGGCTATAAATGAATTGATAAAAGATAAGACTGTTATAATTATTGCTCATAGATTGAATACTATAAAAGATGCAAATAAAATAATAGTTATGGATGATGGAAAAATTATTGAAAGTGGTAA